>CAYPRO010000001.1:0-3520 GCA_964413225.1 uncultured Methanoculleus sp.
GTATTATCGATGATAGCCAGGAAGCCCCGCCCGAGAGGAGCGGGGTAGTTCACTCCACAAGATATAACCGTGCAGAAGAGCTTAACTCTTACAAAGTAGGTTAAAAGCATGGCAAAGGCAAACATTCCTACAAAGGGAGCAATTGTCCAGAGAGACCTGGAGACATTCTCGATCGCACCCCATATTCCGGGGGGCTTCGCAGACCCGGCATTCCTGAGGAAGGTCGCAGATGTAGCGGAGAAGTACGGCGCGAAGTTCGTGAAACTCACGGGTACGCAGAGATTCATCATCGTTGGCATACGCGAGGAGGATCTCGACGCAGCATGGGCCGAGTTCGCTGACAGCTCAAAGGCCATCGGCCTGACCATACGGAGCATCCAGATGTGCCCCGGCACCCGGTCGTGCAAGCGTGCCAAACAGGACAGCCCGGGACTGGGATTTGCTCTTGACAAAGAGTTCTACGGTAAACCGGTGCCTGCAAAGTTCAAAATGGCCGTCTCCGGTTGTTCCAACTGCTGTAGCGACCCCTGGATGAGAGATCTCGGATTCGTCGGCACCGATGGCGGGTTCATGGCGGTTGTTGGCGGCAAGGGCGGTGGAACGGCAATGATAGCTCAGGAACTCGTTGGTGGACTGACCCAGGATCAGGCCGTGGCCCTGGCAAAGAGAGTGATCGCCTTCTACCGGGAGAACGGGCAGGCCCCCGAACGCCTGGGAGGGACGATCGCGCGGGTCGGTTTCGAGAACTTCAAAAAGGCTGTTCTTTGATCAGCTGAAATAGTCTAAGGATGATCGACCTCACCGGTATACGGATGAGGTCAATCCCCCACTCTTTTCTCAAGGGATATAACCTTGCGATGGGGACCGGAACACGGGTCAGTCAAGCACTTATCATCTCCGGCGACATGATCTATCCTGAAGAGTGAGTCCATGCAGTACTCAGAAGGACAGATCGGCCGGGTCTTTACGATCAGGGTCGATGATGGGGAAGATCTCATAAGGGAGATCCGACGGTTTGTGGCGGCGATGAACATACAAAGCGGGATGGTCCATTTCCTCGGCGCTGTCCGAACCGCGACGCTGGTTACAGGGCCAAAAGAACCAGTCTTGCCGCCGGTGCCGCG
This sequence comes from uncultured Methanoculleus sp., assembly GCA_964413225.1. Lineage (GTDB taxonomy): Archaea > Halobacteriota > Methanomicrobia > Methanomicrobiales > Methanoculleaceae > Methanoculleus. Next base: position 1,125 of record CAYPRO010000001.1, read on the forward strand.
GCGCGAGGAGATCTTCGGAGGCTGGGAACTCCTCGGGCTTGCGACGATCCATCCCGGGGAGGATGGGCCCTCCCTCCACATCCATGCCGCAACAGGAAGGGGGATACAGTCGCTCACCGGGTGCCTCCGCGATAAGGCGGAGGTCTACATCGTCGTCGAGGTAATCATAACGGAGTTCATCAGGATCACATCGCGAAGGCTCCCCGACGGAAAGACAGGCGTCGATCTGCCGGTCTTTGACAGGGTACTCCCATGAACGGGCAGCCGGATCTCCTCCCCATGACGATGGCGGAGGCGGGCCGGCTCGGCATTGACCGTTTCGATGTAATCCTCATATCCGGCGATGCCTACGTCGACCACCCCTCCTTCGGGACCGCGATCATAGGCCGGGTTCTCTGGAGCGCCGGTTACTCTGTCGGCGTCATTGCCCAGCCCGACTGGCGTAGCGACGCTGATTTCCGGCGCCTGGGCGAACCTCGCCTCTTCTTCTCTGTCTCGGCGGGGAACGTCGACTCGATGGTGAACGCCTTCACGCCGAACCTGAAGCACCGGAGTTCGGATGTCTACTCGCCGGGGGGGAGGCTTCTTCGGCCCGACCGGGCGACCCTTGTCTACACCGACCGGATCCACGCCCTTTTTCCGGAGACTCCCATCGTCATAGGCGGGATAGAGGCGAGTCTTCGGCGGTTCGCCCACTACGACTACTGGTCCGATTCAGTCCGGCAGTCCATCCTTGCCGATGCCCCGGCCAACCTCCTCGTCTTCGGCATGGGCGAGCGCCAGGTGGTCACGATCGCAGACCGCCTCGCCGCCGGCGAGAGAGCGGGCACCCTCACCGATATCCCCGGCACCGCTTTTCGGGTCGACAGAAAGATCTGGCGGAGCATGGATCATGCCGGGTATGTCGTCCTCCCGGATTACGCGGATGTGAAGGCGGATCGATATGCCTATGCTCGCGCGTTTGCCCTCCACTACAACGAACAGGATCCCTTCCGGGGCCGACCGGTGGCGCAACCGCATCCAAAGACCGTCGTCATCCAGAACCCGCCGGCAATACCGCTCTCAGGCGACGAACTCGACCGGATATACGAACTCCCCTACGCACGGAGGGCGCATCCCTCCTACACCGAGCCCATCCCGGCCCTCGAACCTGTTCGGTTCTCGGTCGTCAGCCACCGTGGCTGCTTTGGCGCCTGCTCGTTCTGCGCCCTCACCCACCACCAGGGAAGGATCATACAGAGCCGGAGCGTAGACTCGATCGTCCGCGAAGTGGAGCGGATGGCAAATATGCCGGAGTTTACGGGCATCGTCCAGGATATCGGCGGACCTACGGCGAACATGTACGCCATCCACTGCGGCCGGTGGGAGACCGCCGGCACATGCCCGGATCGCCGCTGCATCGATTGCCCCACCCTCGACCGGAGCCACGCAGAACAGCTCCGCCTTCTCCGGCGCATATCAGATATCCCCGGGGTGAAACGGGTCTTTATCGCCTCGGGCATCCGTTACGACCTGATAGGTCCGGAGGATGAGGAGTACCTGGAAGAGATCTGCGAACGCCATGTCTCCGGGCACCTCAAAGTCGCTCCCGAGCATATATCGGAGCACGTCACGGCCTGCATGGGTAAACCACCCCGTGCGGTCTTCGATGCCTTCCGGGAGCGGTTCGAGGGACTCCAGGCGGGAAAGCGCCGGCGGCAGTACCTCGTTCCCTACCTGATGTCAGGCCATCCCGGGTGCCGGATGGAGGATATGGTCGAACTCGCGGAGTATATACGGGACACCGAGCTCTACACCGAGCAGGTTCAGGACTTCACGCCGACGCCGATGAGCATATCGACGGCCATCTACCACACCGGGCTTGACCCCTTCACCCTCAAGGAGGTTTACGTCCCAAAAGGTCGGGAGAAACAGGTCCAGAGGGCGCTCATGCACTACCGTGACCCGACAAACTACGCCCTCGTCCGCGAGGGGCTTCGCGCGGCCGGGAGGGAAGATCTGATCGGGAGCACATGGGAGTGCCTTATTCCGGCGAGGCGAGGAAGAAGGATATCCTGAACCTCACTTCCCAAAGATCGAGCCTGCGGCGAGCCCGGCGGCCACCGCCAGGGCACGGTTCGGTATGCGGGGGATCACGAGGATCGCCACCGCAAGGGAAGCCGCGACGTTGGGCGCCGTCCCGGGGGTGACGGCGGCATCAAGCATCCGCATCGTGCCGGAACGCCAGCCCCGGGGAAAGGGCGACACTGGCAGGGCAAACCACCCCGCAAGATCGTCCGCCGTCCTCATCACCGTCGAACGCCACTCGTCTTTTTGCACTGCACCTCGTTCTCTGCAGTTCATGATCGGCGGTATGACCCCGGGTACTACTTATTTCTATGGCCCGCAAGGTGCAC
>CAYPRO010000001.1:3530-120688 GCA_964413225.1 uncultured Methanoculleus sp.
GTCCAGCGTCTCAACGTAACAGAGCTCATCCGGCGCAAGGTGCACCCGGACCCGGCGCATGAGGTTCTGGTGGCAGAATGGGCAGAGGGCCTCAAGGCTCCCGGATGTGTGGGCACCGCCGCAGATCGCCGGCGGCCGGATGTCAAAATGCGTGGAACCGGCAGTGAGCGGGGCGTTGCACCCGGCACACCGGTTGCATTGCCGTTTTAGGACGGCCAATCGATCCTCATCCGTGAGGAGCGCTCCTCTGGCAGGCGTTGTTGCCCCTCTACTCTCTCTGGTCGTCACGCGGAGTGGGTATACATCCGGGATGATAAACATTGGGGCGGCGGATAGACGGCGATCCGGAAGAGGCGCAATGCACTCTGTAAAATAATCCGGGGCAGAGGGATGGATGCAAATACCCTGGTTTTTCCATAGAGTAAAGGAGAAACCTCTTCTTTCATTACAGAGCACGCATCAACATGCAGTATGAGATCATCGGTGATAATCTCCAGATTGTGACCCTCCGCCTCACGCCCGGCGAGAGCGCCTGCGCCGAGGCCGGCGCCATGGTCAATATGAGCGGAAACATGCAGATGACGACTCACATGAAGGGCGGGCTCTTCAAGGGTCTGAAACGGATGGTGACCGGCGAGAGCCTCTTCATGACAGAGTTCACCCCGGAAGGTGCCGGAGGGTTCGTCTCGTTTGCCGGAAACATCCCCGGAAAGATATTTGCGCTCACTCTTGCCGAAAACGAGTTCATCGCGCAGAAAGATGCTTTCCTCTGCTCCGAACAGGGCATCGAGATCGATGTAGCGTTCACGAAACGCCTCCGATCAGGCGCCTTCGGCGGTGAGGGGTTCATTCTCCAGCGCCTCTCAGGGCGGGGGATGGTCTTTCTCCACTGCTGCGGCGACATCATGGAGATGACCCTTGCGCCCGGCGAGGCGGTCAGGGTGGAGACGGGGCTCATCGTCGGGTTTGAGAGCACCGTCGACTACAACATCCAGGTCGCCGGCGGCGTGAAGACCGTCCTCTTCGGCGGAGAGGGGCTCTTCCTGGCGACGCTGACAGGGCCGGGAAGGGTCGTCCTGCAGTCGATGGATATAGCAAAACTCGCAAGCGCCCTGATGCCCTACCTTCCTATCCAGCATAACATGTCGGGACGGTAACCTGATAGTTTGTGCCACCCAAGGAGTACAGGATGAACCTCGTCATGGTTGTGCATGGCCCCGAGGCCTTCGATGCCGGGGATGTGGAGCAACTGATCGCTCTCCTTGCCCCCCGGCGGGTGCTCGTCGCGGGGGTGATGGCCCGGACGGCCGCCGAGGAGTCGGGGCTCCCGGTGACCTGCACGGACGAGAGGCCGAGCGTTGTCTTTTCAGCCCTCTCCGGGCCCTCATGTCTGGTCAACCGGGGAAAGACACCAAAATCCGGCCGGATATTCGGCGAACTCGTCGCCGGCCGCCTCCACGGGCTCATCCACATCGAGACATCGAGCGAGACGCTCTACTGCTGGGACCGTGCCGATGCGGATCTTGCAGAGGAGATCGCAGCCCGGATCGGGTACGCTCTTGTTCACGCCAGGAGCGGCCGCACCCGACCTGAAGGCATGCGGGAGATCCGCGGCTGCATACCGGGGGAGGCGGTCTTCATGAACGGTATCGTCATAGGGACAGCGACGGCGGAGACGGTCGTCCTCGCAGGCGAGGGCAAAGACCTCCGGGCCGTCTCCGGTCTTGACGGAAAGCCTCACGGGTTTGAAAAACTCCTCCGGACAGGTCTCTTAGATATCGGCACAGCATGGTGCAAGAGCGGGCCGATCCGAACCGCCCCGCCACGGCAGGGCAAGCGCGCTCCCCGCGGGGGCAGGATTGCTGTCATCGATCACTGCGGCCACACCCTCTATGACGATATCGGTGAAGATGTCTGCGGCATCATCGCCGTCGGCGACGATACCACCGCCGTCTGCGGCCACATATGCTCTCATGCCGGCATCCCCGTCTTCGGCGTGGTCGACGGCGACGCCGACGATATCGTCAAGCCCGGGTATGCTCCGGGGTCGGTCGTTGTCGAGGTCATCGATGGCCGCGACGATGATCTCGGTCGAGAAGTCATAGCGACGAGGGATCTCCAGACCGCCTCCTGGGATGAGTGGGTAAAAGAGACGCTCTCTGCCCTCGCGGGAAGGGTCCGGGTCGTCGTCGACCGCCGCGAGGGGTGAAGGATGCAGTGCGCCGAGTGCAAGGGGAGGGGGTTCTGCGGGCTTGAGCGCTGCCCTATCATGAGCCGGTTTTATGCCCGACTCCCGGTTCGACCGGCCGATCACTACGAGGGGTCTGCGCCGTCGGTCTTTGTGGGGAGTTACGGCTACCCGAAGGTCGCCGGGGGACCGTTGATGATCGACGATGGCGACCATCCGCCGGATTGGGTGGCGAGAGGACTCGGGATCGAGGATATCGTCGGGCTCCGGGCCCAGACGATCCGGGGCGCCGGGGAGGCAAAGGGGCTTACTGCGAGCATCCAGGAGATAGCGCTCTCAAGCACCCCGCTCGATGTCGAGGTGCGGTTTGTAAAGCCCGTCTCATTCGATCTCCGATTCGACGGGACGATCGCCCCCGTCGGGCTCACCGGCGCCATACGGGATATGGATGTCCTCGAGAACGCCCGGGTGGATCGGGCGGTCGATCGGGCGACATCCGACCTGGATCTCGGCGCAACCGACGCCTGCGAGATCCTCCACGGATCGGGGACCGATGTCTACCGGATCACCCAGCTCCTCACCGCCGGCCTCCTCGGGAAGAAGCGGCGCGTCGTCCCCACGCGGTGGGCGATCACGGCGGTCGACGATACGGTATCGACCCGGCTCAAGAAGAAGATCGCGCGGTATCCTCCGCTCTCCGGTATCGAGGTCTTCTCGGCCGCGCTCTACGGGAACCATATCGTCTGCCTCCTCATACCGGGGGACTGGAAGTTTGAGATGATCGAGGTCTGGGGAAAACAGTCGCTCTGGGGCGGCGAGAGCGAGACGATCGCACGCGACGACGAAGGTGCGACGAAGTCGGGCTACTCACCCCTTGCGGGGGCTTACTACTCGGCCCGCCTCGCGGTCGCGGAGTACCTGGAGAGCGTGCGGCGCTCGGCAAGGGTGCTTGTTCTGCGGAATGTCACCGGCGAGTACTGGGCGCCGCTCGGAACCTGGGTCGTTAGGGAGGCGGCGCGAAACGCCGTGCGGGGCGAAAGGAGATCGTGCGCCACCCTCGATGAGGCGGTCGATCTCGCCTCCCGGCTCATCGGCTTTGCCCGCTGGCGCCCCCACAGCAGGCTCATACCCGAGATTGCGACGCAGAAGACGCTCTTTGACTTTTAGAGTGATCCCTGCCCATTCTTCTGACCGCCGTAGCGTTCTATGAGCGAGTCGAGGGTCTCGACCTCGTCGACGCTCTTATCCTCGCGCACCCGGACGAATCGCGGGAACCGGAGAGCGTAACCGCTCTCGTAGTTCGGGCTCGTCTGAAGCTCGGAGTAGCCCACCTCAAAGACCACCGCCGGCTCAAGCGTCACCTCCTTTCCTGAGCGGGCTATAACCGAATCTTTGAAGAGCGCGTAGAGGTCGGCAAGCACATCATCGGTTATCCCGGTCGCCACCTTCCCGATGGGGAGGAGTCGGCCCTGATCCTGGATCGCGAGCAGGAACGAGCCGAACATCTTCGCTCGCCGGCCTTCGCCCCACTCGGCACCGATGACAGCAAGGTCGAGGGTCTCGACGCCGGGTTTCACCTTCACCCAGAGGCGGCCCCGGACGCCGGGGGTGTAGGGCGAATCGGGGACCTTCACCATGACGCCCTCGTGGCCGAGAGCGAGGGCATCGGCGTATACCGCCTCCGCTGCGGCGGCATCATCGACCCGGAACTGTGGCGCGACGTGTGCACTGAGCACCTCCTCAAGTATCGTGCGCCGCTCGACGAGCGATCGATCCATAAGGGTCTCTCCATCCAGGTAGAGTATATCAAAGACCCGGGGGACGAGCTCGATCTTCTCCATCATGGCGTCCACCCCGTGCTTGCGACGGAACCGCCGGATGACATACTGAAACGGCATGGGCCCCCCGTCCCGGATGGCGACCGCCTCCCCGTCCAGGATAACGTCGTGGCTGGTTGACTCCATGAGCTGGCGCGCTATGTCGGGGAGGCTCTCCGTGACCTCCTCGAGCCGGCGGGAGTATATCCGGCAGGTGTTGCCGACCTTATGGAACTGAAACCTGCTCCCGTCATACTTGTACTCGACCGCGACATCGCCGTGATCGGCGATCTGAGCGGCTATGGTGCCGGCCTGGGCAAGCATCATCTTCACCGGCCGAAACGGCTCGATCGTCACCCGGGCAAGGGCCCCGGGGTCCTGCCGGGCGAGGAGAGCGACCCTGCCAAGGTCGTTCATCGCCTGGTGGGCATGCTCGACCAGGCGGACATCGATATCGAACGCCCGCGCTATGGCATCGCGGGCGTTTCCCTCACCCATCCCTATGCGGAGCTCTTCAAGCATCAGCCGCGTGAGATACCGCCCTTCAAGGGGGCGGGCGTTCCCAAAGAGGCCCTGTGCTATGCGGAGCTTCTCCCTCTGCGACCGCTGCCCCCCCATCGCCGCCATCCGCTCGAACTCGCTGTAGACATCGATAAGGTTGAGATCCTGCACAAAGAACGATGTCTGTTCTTTCTTTGCGAGGAGATCCTCGACGGCAAGGCCGGCGTCGCCGGTGGCGTTGATCGCCTCGCGGACGGTCTCCCGCTTCGTCCCGACGACGTAGGCCACCGCATCGTAGAGGAGGTTTGGGCCCACGCCGAGCTTTTTGGTGCTCCAGTCGGGAAAGACCCGGCCCATGACGAACCGGACGAAGATCGGGAGTTCGTCGTCGTCGAGGCCGGGCAGGACGGCGGCGACCTCCGCGATCATATCCAGGCGCCCTGGTATCCCTTCCAGGCGCTCGCATATGCGGGCGAACTCCAGAAACTGCATACCCATTCCTGAAGTATTTCCCGGCGGGGGGAATCAACCCTTCTCTTTGAGGCGGTTTGATGGGGGAGCACCGCCAACCCTCACCCATGAATCAGGACGACGAACTCAAGGATATGCTCTCCGACCTCATATGGCTCAACGCCCTGATAGCGACCGAGCTCATCCAGATCACCGAGAACACATCGCAGATCCTCAGGAAAGCGGCTCCGCCGGAGGCCTGCATCGCCGAGCATGCGGCCCTGCGGGCGACGGCGCTCGAGATCGCCGATCGCTACAGGCCCGGGACGATCCTCCGGCAGCACGTCGAGAAGCACCAGTAAAATAAGGGCGGAGTCGCCGCTATCGGGCCGCCCCGGGCATCGCTAAAAGATCGGGGGTTGTCCGGTTAACCTCCCGGGGCGGCGCGCGCCCATCGCCACCGTCTGTCACGTTCTCCGGCGCCGGGGTGGGGGAATCACCTGTCACGTTCTTCTGGCCTCCCTCTTCTCTGTCTGTCGCGTTCCCGGTATCATCTGTCGATGGCATGGCCGGGGCAGGGATCAACCCTGCATCCCGGACGACCGTCTCCCCCCCACCGACGGTGAAGAGAGGCGTTGCGCCGGTCAGTGGGTCGGCGCTGCTGTCTTTGCCGCCGATGGTGAACGCGTAATCATCCGGCGGGCTGAACGCGAGCGAGTACTCTCCGGGCAGGAGGGGACCGAAGAGGTAGAAGGAGGCGTAGCGGTCGTGGTAGCCCGTGCGGGCCGACGCCTCCACGTCGCCGCCAGCATTGAGGAGGCGAACCTCGACGCCTGTCATGCCATGGAGCTCATCCATGATGCCGTTCTGGTCGTTGTCGCTCCAGACCGTCCCGCGGACCCACCCGTAGGACGTTGCCGGTGTCTCGGTTCGGTAGCTCCCGACGAGGCCTGCGTCCAGGGATTGCCGGCCTTCCGCAGCCTCTGCAAACGCCGTATCCGCCGCATTCTCCCGGGCATCATTACCACTGCCCGGGAGGGTGCAGGAGTAGCCGTCCGGAAGGACGAACTCGACGCCGGCATAGCCGCCGACGGGGGTGGTTGAGAATTGGTACGATCCGTCAGGACCGGTGACTGCGGAGTCGACCATGGTCCGCTTGCCGATCAGTCGCACGTTGATGCCCGGTATGCCCAGCTCACCGGCGGTGCGGCTGCCGTCCGCGTTGAGGTCATACCAGACCGTGCCAGACAGTGCACCTCCAGCGCCACTGCCGTTGCCCCATCCGTCATGATCGTCGGTCGGCTTCACGGTCGGTTTCTCGGTCGGTTTCACGGTCGGCTTCACGGTCGGTTTCACGGTCGGCTTCTCGGTCGGTTTCTCGGTCGGCTTCACGGTCGGCTTCACGGTCGGCTTCACGGTCGGCTTCTCGGTCGGCTTCTCGGTCGGCTTCTCGGTCGGCATCTTTGTCGGCGCCGGGCCGATAGCCGACGGAGGTTTCTGGTGCACCGGTGCCTTCGGGGGCTTGATAGGCGCAACCGTGGGTGTCGGTGCCGGCGTCGGCGCCGGGGCGATCCCGAGCCTCACCGCCCAGGCATCCGTATTCACCACCCCTCCCCTCTCTGTGGCGTTGAAGGCTCCGACAAAGAGGTATTCATCCTCTGCTATCTCTAAGACCGAGAACGCCCGGTCGCCGGGGTTTTCACCGCCGAAGGTCCGGCTCCAGACCACTGCGCCATCGGCATCGGTCCTGACAAGCCAGGCGTCGGTATCGCCGGTGCCGGGGTGCCCCGTCTCCCCGGCAAAGAGGTAACCGCCATCTGCAGTCCCGATGACGGCCGCAGCCGACTCGTTCACGCCAGGATCACCGTAGACCCAGTTCCATATGATATCTCCGGCGGGCGAGAGTTTGATCAGGAGAGCATCGGTATCGACCGTCACATTGTCGGGCCGTTCCGTGAACGTGCCGGCGACGAGCAGGTTGCCGTCCGGGGTGGTGACCACCGCCCGGCCGACATCATCGTCGGGGCCCCCAAACGTCCTGTTCCAGACCTCGCTGCCCGACTCGTCGAGCCGGATCACCCAGACATCGGCCATCCCCGCCCCCGACGACTCCGTGCTGCCGGCAATGACATAATCCCCGCCGGGAAGCCGGATGACGGCGTTTGCCGTCTCGCTCCCGATCCCGCCGAAGATCCAGCTCCAGACCTCGTCGCCCGTCTCGTTCACACGGACCACCCAGGCATCCGAGTCATCCCCGCCCCGGGCTGCGATGGAACCGGCGAATATGTAACCGCCATCGCCGGCCGGAATCACCGCATTTGCCGAGGCGTTGACGTCCGGGCCGCCGTAGGTCCGGTTCCAGACCTCGGCGCCCGAGGGATCGATCTCTTCGAGCCAGGCATCGGTGTCCGCCTCTGTCCCGTTCGTGATATAGGTGAGGTTGCCGGCGAAGAGGAGGCCGCCGTCATCGGTTCGGATAATCGAACGTGCGGCATCGGCCTCGTTTCCACCGTAAGTCCGGTCCCACTCAAGAGAGCCGTCTGCCGTCAGCCTGATCACCAGGGCATCCGTCCCTCCCCCCCCAAACGACCCCGCCACCCCGGCGAGATAGAATCCGTCTCCCTCCGGGTCACTGACGACCGCGTATGCCGTATCATCGGCATCCGGCCCGCCGTAGGTCCGGTTCCATATGAACATCGGCTCTTTGGTTCCCGCTCCCGCGGCAGCGACGAGCGCAAGTGCCGACAGGAGAACGATCCATATCCATATGCTACGTTGCATATTCTATCCTCCCTCTGTAATCGCCCCGGCAAATGTGCTGCAGCCCGTGCCGGCCTCTCTCTCCCCGGGATATGACAGAACGGCCCGGGCGTGGAACCGCCGGGGAAGGATGAAACTCTCGCAGCACCGTGGGGCCTGCAGGTCAATTGTCGAATTAATATAATAATATTATTTCAAAACCGCGGGTGCGACGGCAGCCGTATGATACCTGTATCCTTCCGGGAAGGTTCGGAGAGAATGATTGAGACCCGGATCCGGGTGTCCCCGGCCTGCCAACATGCGCCCACACCCATAACCATCAATACCCTTATGAACAAACCCTTGATAGAAGACCTGCATGAAACTCCTGTTTGCAATTGCACCGGAACAGTTCAGGGACGAAGAACTGGAGATCCCGAAGAGGACCCTCGAGGAGGCGGGGATCGGCATCGATATCGCCTCCACGACCGCCGGCAGATGCACGGGGATGCTCGGCGCCACGGTGGAGGCGGCCATGACGTTTGATGAGGTGGACCCTGATGACTACGCCGGCATCGTTGTGGTGGGGGGTGCCGGATCACAGGATCACCTCTGGGGGAGCAGCCGGCTTCAGGAACTTGTCAGGATGTTCTTTGAAGAGGGCAGGGTCGTTGCCGCGATCTGTCTTGCGCCGGTCGTGTTTGCGCGGGCAGGCATCCTTGCCGGGCGGCAGGCCACGATCTACCCGAGCCCTGCGGCTATTGCGGAGATGAAGAAGGCAAAAGCGGTCCTCCATGAGATCCCGGTCGTCGCGGATATGCAGATCGTGACAGCAAACGGTCCCGCTGCCGCCGCACAGTTCGCCGACACCATCATAACCAAACTCGAATGTTAAACGGTACCGGCGGCGGGGTGGACCGGGCCGACTGCACGCTAGTGATCCCGGCATACAACGAAGAGAAGAGGATACAATCGCTCCTCCTCGACCTCTCAGGCTTTAGAGGCGATATCATATTCGTCTGCGACGGGACCGACGCCACCTCCGCCATCATCGGGGCGTTTGCAGCCGATCATCCAACGCTCTCTATCCGGTGCCTGACGTTTCCAACCCGCCTCGGGAAGGGGGGCGGGGTCGTGGCCGGGCTCCGGAAGGCAACGACCCGTTATGCCGGCTACATGGATGCGGACGGCTCGACGCCGTTATCGGAGATGGAGCGTCTCTTTGACTGCCTTGCGAGCGCGGATGCCGCCATCGGCTCGCGCTGGCTCCCCGGTTCCGTCATGACGATCCGGCAGGGCTTCCGGCGCCGGGCCGAGAGCCGCCTCTTCAATGTAGCCGTCCGGCTCCTTTTCGGGCTTGATTACCACGATACCCAGTGCGGCGCAAAGGTCTTCCGGCGGGAGGCGCTTGATGCTATACTCCCGGCCATCCGGTCGACCGGGTTTGAGTTCGACGTCGAACTACTCTGGCGGCTGCAGGAGAGCGGGTGGGGGGTGGAGGAGGTCCCGATCACCTGGGAGAACCGCGACGAGTCGAAGGTGGGGACGGCAGACGCAAAAGAGATGCTCTCCGGGCTGATCCGGCTCCGGTTCGGGTGAGGCTCCCTGGGGGCGCAGGTTCATCCGCCCGCTCCGCCTCTCCGTGATATAACCCCGCTCTTCTGCCAGAAACTTCCCGGCCTGAGACCTCCGGGGAGATATCCGGAACCGGGATAGCCCTGATCACTCACATCATCTATAAATATCGTGAGGCTGATGGGCACGCCCATGCCCACAGGTGTTGCCGGGAAAGCAAAAGGCTTCCTCATGAGACCTTCAGCAACGTTTCAGGCCACAAAGCGGGAAAATCTGAGCAGTGCGTTCCAGTATTACGTTATATTGCTCATCATCTTCAGCGTGCTGATGTCTATAGTCTATGCCGCTGCACTCCCATTCTTACCCGCCGTAACAGGCGGGCGTTTGCCTGCAGGGTTCGGGATCGAGTCGGACATTTTCATAGCCTTCTTTCTCTTCTTGACCCGATTTTACGGGGTATTCCTCAGCGGGCTTATGTATCACGTATTCGTTATCCTGTTCGGTGGGGCGGAGGGGGTGGGCCAGACCATGAAGGCCATAATGTATGCCTCGACGCCGGCTCTCATCCTCGGATGGATCCCCGTCGTCGCAATCGTCGGGGATATCTGGACGCTGATCCTCGTCATCATCGGGATACGAGAGAACCAGAATATCTCCCTCGGCCGTGCCGTTCTGGTACTCGTCATCCCGTTGATACTCTCCCTGATCGCCGCGGTACTTATCGTCCTGACACTGGTGTTTCACACCATCCATCTGCGCACTCTGATGGGAGTATGAGGAGGAAGTATTCGGTCTCCCCAGGCCCAGCGGAGCAGGGGAGATCGCCAGGGATGTTCTGCCGTCTCATTCAAAAGACCGATGATGGCGCCACAATTGCCTGTTACGATACCGGGAAGGAATCTCTGAAGATCCAGAAAGGCCATCGGGGTTATCCTGGAGAGTGCTGGCGATTATGGTGAACCGGGCGCCTACCGGAACCTCGACTTTTACGCACAACTCTTCAGGCGGACTGAGCGGAAAACGAAACAAGAGCATTGAATGACCGCTCAAAAACAATTGTCAGTTGCCGGACTCTCCTCCAACCGGCAAGGGTACAACCTCAACGCGGGTCGGCTCCGTCCAGATAGATCTGATCAAACGTCGAGATATCGAGAAACCCAAACTCTTCGGGTCGGTATTCCCTGACCTCGCCGCTCTCGATATGCGGATCGATATCTTCATCCAGCCAGAAATCCCAGAATTCGCTATCACCATCGCGGATCACGCCGAAATATGATAGGTTAGACCCGTAAACCTCATCCTCAGAATCGGACCCGGGGTTTGGAACAGTCCGGATCTCCTCGCACAGTGTCACAAACCACCGTTTGCCAGAATTCGAACCGAATGACTTCAGGACAGGGTATCCATCGACGGTGAGGTTTCCCCGGTCCAGACGATACATTGGTCGTTCCTCATATGCTCTGTCGTCTCGCCCGAGCATCTCATTTGAGGCATCCACCATATCGGAGAGGCTGCCTTCCTGGAGCCACTCCTCTTCACCGGTATCTTTGTAGCGAATATACAGGAGATATGAGCCGTATGTGGTTCTCCGTATGATCACGCTTGCAGGGCAATCAGAGTACTTGTAATTGGCTACAATGACAATCTCTTTCCCATTGATAAAAGCCCGGCCGGGGATGTACATTACCCCATGAAACCGTTTTACCCCTGGTTGGGATGCATGAGGATCGATGAAAACCGAATCCTGAGGGCCGAAGACTATCAGCGGGTAGAGTTTTCCGCGGGATTGCAACTCGATGATAAACTGGCGGCATCTCTCCGAGAGTGCTCCATTTTCTAAGAATGGTTCTTCAGGGTATCCTATGTAAAAATTCCCCCCATCATATCTGACACCGCACTTTCTGGTAAATATGATTGGAATCGCCTGATGAGCATTTGCACGCCATCTCTTGACGACATAGGGGTAACGTTTCTCACTCATATCCTGCCCAATAACTGCTATTATCCGGTCAGCATAAATAGTAGTCCGTGCTTTCCCGGGATGGCGGCGTGGGTTTCCTACACCATCCTGAACAGGGGAGAAGAGTTCATCGGCTCTTCTCGAACGGCTCTTATCTCTGTAAAGATATGCTCACCAGATGCACTTTCTGCGGATCAGGAGTTGTATGCACACCCCTGTATGGCAAAGAGCTCCTGCTGAACCCTCGGGAGCAGTTTAGCCTGTTTACGTTTCTGGATCAGGTAGAAGTCTCTGGAAGTACAACCTCTCCCATTCCCGAAGGATTATGTATACCGTGACCGGCAACGGCGATACGTTCGTGGCTCATCATAGAGTGGCCGGGATCATACCGGATACGATCTCCGATTCGGATACTTGAGTGCCGATGGCGGCTGGCACGCCGCCTCCCGGAACAAACCGCCTGGCTTTAAGGGTCTGCGCGTGGACTGACTTTTAGTGGTCGGGTGTTTGAGAAGACCGTATTCGTAGAGGGGATCAACGGGGGCGTGCAGGTCGATGCGCCCTTCGTTGTGGAGGCGGTGGAACTCCGGGAGAAGAAGGGCGGCAGGTACATCCAGCTTGTCATATCCGACCGGACGGGCAGGGGAACCTGCAAGGTCTGGGGGACGGCTGACCAGAGCGTGGAGCAGATCGAGGCGTTCTGCCGCGCAATCCGGCCAGGCGAGGTCTACCGAATCCTGGGCTATGCAAAGGAGTTCAACGGCGCCTGCGAGGTGAACGTGAACGACGGGATAGCCTGCCTCACCGACCCGGTACCGGCGGATGCGTTTGAGCCGTCCCTGTTCGTCTATGCACCCGTCGACCGCGATGGGGTCTTGCAGCAACTGGGCAGCCTGACCGTGAGGATCAGAGATCCCGGGATACAGTCTCTCGTCCTCGAGGTCATCGAGAGCACGCCGGGATTCTTTGAAGCGCCCGCCGCCAAACGCCGGCACCACGCCTACACCGGGGGTCTTGCGGAGCACACCCTCGAGACCGCGGAGATGGCGCTCTCTCTTTCGGGCAGCGTCAGCCGGGCCCGGATGGATACCGATGTCCTCCTTGCCGGAGCCCTCCTCCACGATATCGGGAAGGCGGCCTGTTTCCGGCACCAGGGGTTCTCGTTCGTCGCGCTTCCCGAGTACACCCTCGTCGGGCATACGGCGCTCGGGGCCGCGGCCCTCCTCCGGCACTCAGAAGGCGTCGACCCCGCACGATTTGCGCACATCCTCCATATCGTGATGGCGCACCACGGCCCCCACGGCGAGGTCCAGCCCCGGACGTCTGAAGCCTGGGCGGTGCACTTTGCCGACAACGCAAGCGCCACCCTCCGGGCGGTCTCTGACGATACCGCGGACCTTATACCGGGAGAGGAGCGGCAGGGCGCACGAACGCGGCAGACGGTGTATCGGTTCTGACGGATCAAAAAAGAGACTATGACCCCTTCAGGTACGCCTCGGGGTTCTTCTCGAAGAGCTTCTTGCACCCCGGGGCGCAGAAGTAGTAGGTCTTCCCCTGATAGTCCGCCTTATACTTCGCTGTCGCCGGATCGACATCCATCTTGCATACCGGATCAACTACCACGTGCATCAACCTCCGATAGTATCCCTCTCTTCGCCGGAGGTATATAAGTCTTGAGCAGCAACGAGAGCGAGACGACCGTCACCGACGAGAGCGCCATGGCAAGCGCCGCAAGCTCCGGCCTGAAGGTGATGCCGAAGAAGGGATAGAGCACACCCGCCGCGAGGGGGATGAGAGCCGAGTTATAGGCGAACGCCCAGAAGAGGTTCTGCTTGATCCGGCTCATCACCTTCCGGGAGAGTTCGATGGCCGCGACGGCATCGACGAGATCGTCGCGGATGAGGACGATATCGGCGCTCTCAAGAGCGACATCGGTCCCGCTCCCGATGGCAATACCGACATCCGCCTGCGCGAGAGCCGGCGCATCGTTGATCCCATCGCCCACGAACGCCACGACACCGCCCTTCTCCTGGAGGTTCCTGACCTCTCGGGCCTTGTCCTCCGGCAGCACTCCCGCGTGGACATCCTCGATGCCGACCTCGCGCGCTATGGCGTTTGCCGTCCGCGGGTTGTCGCCGGTGATCATCGTCACGGAGAGCCCCATTACCTTCAGGTTTGCGATAGCCTCCCTCGTCGTCGGCTTCAGCGTATCGGCGACGGCGATGACGCCGGATAGCCTGCCCGAGACGGCGACAAGGACCGCGGTCTTCCCGATATCCTGGAAGGCGGCGACACGCATATCCGCCTCAGAGGGGACCGTGACGCCACGCTCCTCGATGAAGGGCCGGTTCCCGACTAAAACCTCCTCTCCCTCCACCACGCCGCTCACCCCCCGGCCACCGAAGGCCACGAACCGCTCTGATTTCAGTGTGGGAACGCTGGCAGCCTCCGCCCGGCGCACGACCGCCGCACCGAGCGGGTGCTCCGAGTTCTTCTCGACCGATGCCGCGACCGCAAGCAGCCTCTCCTCCGGTATCCCGAACGCGACGACATCGGTGACGTCGGGCTTTCCCCGGGTGAGCGTCCCGGTCTTGTCAAAGACGACCGCCGTCAGCCTCTCGGATATCTCAAGCGCCTCGCCGTTCCGGATAAGCACGCCGAGCTCGGCTCCCCTCCCTATACCGACCGTCACGGCTGTCGGAGTGGCAAGCCCGAGGGCGCAGGGGCATGCCACGACGAGAACGGAGATCAGGACCGTGAGCGAGAAGAGGAGCGGGGCGTCGAGGGCCAGGTACCAGACAAGGAAGGCGATGATCGCTATAGCAAGGACGGTCGGTATGAAGTAAGAGACCGCGACATCGGCGATCCGCTCCACCGGGGGCCTGGAGCCCTGGGCATCGCGGACGAGGCGTATGATCTGCGAGAGGACCATATCCTTCCCTATCTTCTCGGCCCGGACCCGGAGGACGCCGTTCACGTTCAGTGTGCCGCCGACGACCCTGTCGCCCTCCCGTTTGCCGGCCGGGATGGGTTCGCCGGTGATCATAGACTCATCGACCGCGCTCTCGCCGCCCACGACCATACCGTCCACCGGCACCTTCTCCCCCGGCCGGACCAGGAGGATATCGCCGACGACGACCTCGTCGATCGCGACCTCGACCTCCCGGTCATCCCGGATCACCGTCGCGGTCTTCGGCCGGAGGCCTATGAGATTCTTTATGGCATCCGACGTCCTCCCCTTCGCCCGTGCCTCAAGGTAACGGCCGAGCGTCAGGAATGCGGCAAGCATAACCGCGGTGTCATAGAAGTTGAACTCCGGCGTGAGGACGATCTCAAACGTCCCGAGGATGCTTGCGCCGTAAGCGACGCCGATCCCCATGGCATACATAACGTCCATCGTCAGGGCCCGACTGCGGAGCGCCACGGCGGCCGCCCGGAAGATGGGGGCGGTGACGTAGGCGAATACAGGCAGGGTGATGACGAGCATGACAAGGTTCACGGAGACCGGGAGGGCGGCCGCCCCCGGCATCCCGGCGATCATGTATATGAAGAGCGGAATACTGACTGCAAACCCGACGGTGAACCGGCGGAACTTGTCCCGGAGATCCTCCTCCCGCGCCCGGGCCTCGAGATCCTCGGGAACTTCCTCCGCAAGGCCGAGGTACTGGTAGCCGGCATCCTCGACGGCGGCCCGGATCTCGGATGTGGTGACGAGGGCGGGGTTGTAGGCGATCTGTGCGGTCTCGGTCGCGAGGTTGATCCGGGCCTCGTAGATACCTTCAAGGTCGGTGAGCGATGCCTCGATCACCTGGGCGCAGGACGCGCAGACCATCCCGCCGATCCTGATGGTGATCTCATCCCGCACGACCTCAAAGCCGGCATCGGTGACCGTCTTCTCAAGGTCCGCAAGGGTGGCCTTCGCCGGGTCGTACTCGACCGTGGCCGTCCCGGCTGCAAGATTGACGCGAGCGTCGTAAACATCGTCGCGGCCCTCAAGAGCGCGTTCGATGTTGAGGGCGCAGGACGCACAGTGCATCCCCGAGATCTTCAGTTCTGCCTTCCGCTTCTCCTCAGGCATGATGATCACCTCGCTCTGTGGGGGTAAATACCTGCACCCCTTCCCTCCAGCCCGTATGGACACACGCGGGCGAGGAGGGGGATCGGTGCGGATGTGCCGGCATTTATACGCAACATTATTATATTGGTCTCTGGATATTACCCCCCATCCTGAGGTGATGGTGGTGCAGGGAAGGGATATTCCAGCAGGAGAGAGACGGCATGATGTTGAACAGATGGTGTCAGGAAGGGATATCGACGGCCTGACCGATGCGTTGCAGGATAACGACCCGGATATTCGCCGGCGCGCCGCCCTTGCCCTGGGTGAGCTTGGTGAGTGGCGGGCGGTGGATCCCCTGGTCCGTGTGCTTGCCGATCCGGATCAGGCTGTCAGGGAGGCGGCGGCAAACGCGCTTGTGATGGTGGGAACACCGGCGGTCGAACCGCTGATCGATCTCATCGAGCGGCCCGGTGCTACACCTGTACACAGGGCACCTGGAGAGGGTCTTACCCAGATCGATCTCCTCGGGGGTCCTGAGGGCATACCGCCTGAGAAGAGAACGCTCGAACACGAGGGGGGCATGGCGCAGCACGACGCCTTCGGCGGCCCGGTGGATCTCCGGAAAGCGGGGGGCCGGCGGGCACTCGAAGAGGAGGAGGGACTTGCGCAGCACGATGCATTCGGCGGGCCGGAGGAACTCAAGAAGGCCGGAGGCCGACAGGCACTCGAAAAGGAGGAGGGGGGAATCGCCCAGCACGACCTCTATGGTGGTCCTGAGGGCATACCGCCCGAGAAGAGAACCCTCACGCACAGGGTCCTGGCACAGCACGACCTCTTTGCCGGCCCGGAAGGTGTCAAAGAGCACAAGGCTCTCTTCCCGGGTGTGGGGCGGACCGGCATCACGGAGGAGGTTCACACCGGCATGAAGCCAGGACTGCGCCGGGCCTACGCCGCCGTCATCCTCGGTGAGATAGCCGACCCGCGGGCGGAGGATATCCTCATCCGGTCGCTCTCCGATAAAGATCCCGCGGTTCGGCAGGCGGCCGAGGATGGGCTTGCCCGGTTTCGGGCGAAGCGGGGCGAGGCCGTACCAGTCCCGCCGGCATCCCGCTGAGACCTCCTCTTTTTGCGACTTTGAGGGCCGGATTAAGTTCTTATACCGGGCAGGCTCCATACCCCCGATCCGGAGGCGAGACGATTGGTGCAGGAAAAACAGTCCGAGATCGATCACCTGCGGGCAGAAGAGGATGTTGATGGCCTCATCGAGGCGCTCGGGAGCGAGGATGGCCTGACCCGCCAGAAGGCCGCCCTTGCGCTCGGGGATCTTGGGGCGGCGGCCGGCCCGCTCATCCGGGCGCTCGGGGATCCGGTGATGGCGGTGCGGGAGGCGGCGGCGGACTCGCTTGCCATGCTCGGGAGTGCAGTGGTCGGGCCGCTCATCGAGATCATCGAGGATCCGGGGGCGTCTGGGAAGTATGAGGAGACGGCGGCGAGCGTGATCGACCCCGGCGGCCAGAGGTGGGAGGTCGCGATCCGCCAGGATCTCCGGAGGGTGCGTGCCGCCGCCATCCTCGGCGAGATCGGCGATTCCGCTGCGGTGGAGACGCTCATCGGGGCGTTCCACGGTGCAGACGACGATCTGCGGTGTCATGCGGGAACACCTGTGAAATTCGAGGACGTTGCGGTCGAGCCGCTCACGGCGGCGCTCACCGATCCGGATCCCGATATACGGATCATCGCGGTCGGTATCCTTGGGGGTACCGGCGACCCTGCTGCAGCGGGACCCCTGGTCGCGGCGCTCCGTGATGGGAACCCTGATGTCAGGGGGGCGGCGGGAAGCGCCCTCATACGTCTGGGTGATGCCGCAATCGAGCCGCTCATCGCCGCGACGAAGGATGCAGACCGCAATGTCCGGGTCTACGCGGCGGGGGCGCTCAAGTACATAGGCGATGCGCGGGCGATCGATGCGTTGCAGGATCTCGCCCGGAGCGGCGATGCGGAGGAGAGGAGCATCGCAAAGGATGCTTTAGAGAAGATCTACAGAGAGGCGCCGGGGCCGTCGGCGCCGACATCGCGGTAAAGCTTAGAACTCCTTACTTTTTGCCTGGGATAGCCGAGGCGAATGAAACCAGGTACAACGTTGGAAAGTCGTTGTGCGACCAACAGAATGGCCACGACCGTGAAAGATCCACATACGCTGGACCGCAGGAGGGTCGCCATTAGAGGGAGGGGCTGACGGAGAAGAGGGAATACCCCCCAGTCTCCACCTCCGTGTGCAATTTCCGTGAGAGATCCAGTTCACACCGGTTCACAATGATGTGAACGACGAAATGAAAAACGTAACTATTCAGTGCAAGGATCTCGTCACGTTCCAATTTTATGCCCTCAAAATGAGTATAATGCTGAATCCGGCATAGCCCTCCATTGGGCGGACGGGTCGCCGCCGACGGCATCATCCCAGAATCTACGGCTCGCGTTCCTGCTCGATGGCCCGATGGATCTCCCGCCTGAGTTCTGGAGTGCGGTTAATTACCGTTTGCCAGACAAGCGTCGTATCGACGCCGAAGTATGTGTGGATCAGTCTATCCCGCATCCCTGCCATCTCGCGCCAGGGGATAGCGGGGTACCTGGCCTGGACGGGCGGTGGGATCTTCTTTGCTGCCGCGGGAATGACCTCGAACTTTCTGATGACGGCACTCTGGGTCTTATCGTCGAGACGAAATTCATCATAGGTCATTCCCGCGACAAATTCCTCGATCTTTGCCATGGCATCGGCGATATCGGTGAGGTAGAGTGTATATGCCCTCATGCAACAAGGAGATCCCGGATGACTTGCCCGCGAATCTCAGGCCGGAGCGCCGTTTCCGGCACAACATCCACGCGAGACGCGAGTTTTTCCTCAAGATACTGCGACAATCCAACAAAATCAAAGAGATCCGCACCGGCACCGAACTCGACCAGTACATCGATATCGCTGCCCTCTCCCTGCTCCCCGCGGGCATACGAACCGAAGAGGGCGATACGATCGACATGATATCGCTCTTTGAGTTCATCCTTCAAAGAACGGAGTATCTCAAGGACTTCGGTGCGGGTCTTCATGTGCGCCATATCTCCTGCTCTATGTCACCTTTTACCATTGGACCACTTTAATCTATGGTCTTTGGGTCCGAAACACCGTACAGGACATTCAATCAGGCCTTAACCCATTCGTGAGGGCAAACGGTGAAAGGCGCTCTCGATACCTACCCTCTTCTCCTCACCCGCACCGACTCCGCGTGGGCAAAGAGCCCTTCGGCATCCGCTATCGTCTCCACGACATCCCCGATCGCCTCAAGGCCCTCCCGCGTGATCATCTGGACTGTCGCGCGCCGGCAGAAGTGGTTCACGTCGAGGCCCGAGTAGAGCCGGGCATACCCCGCCGTCGGGAGGACATGGTTCGTCCCCGACGCGTAATCGCCGCAGGCCACCGCCGCGTAGGGGCCGACGAAGATCGAGCCGGCGCCTTTGACCCGGGTGAGAACCGCAAGCGGGTCGGCCACCTGTATGGAGAGGTGCTCGGGGGCGATACCCTCGACCGTTGCGACCGCTTCATCGATGTCGCCGGCGACGATATAGCCCGAATGCTCAAGCGCCTGCACGACGATATCGCGCCGCGCCGCACCCGCCGCCATCCTCTTCACCTCGGCGCCGACAGCATCCGCTATCTTTGCATCGGTCGTGACGAGAACGCAGGCGGCGTTCGGGTCGTGCTCGGCCTGGGCCAGTATATCGGCCGCGACGAACGTCGGGTTTGCCGTGGTGTCTGCAAGGATCGCTATCTCGCTTGGCCCTGCCGGAAAGTCGATCTCCGCCTCGTCGCGCAGAAGCATCTTTGCTGCGGTGACGTAGACGTTCCCCGGCCCGACGATCTTTTCGACTCTTGGAACCGTCTCCGTCCCGACGGCCATCGCTGCGATCGCCTGAGCGCCGCCGATCCGGTAGATCTCGTCTATGCCGGCGATATCGAGAGCGACAAGCGTGATCGGGTTTATAGGCGGCGGCGTGCAGCAGCAGATCTCTCTAACCCCTGCGACCTTTGCCGGGATGGTGCACATCAACGCCGTCGAGGGGTATGCCGCCCGCCCGCCGGGGACATAGGCCCCGATGCGGGAGAGAGGCGTCGTCCGAACGCCGAGGGTGATCCCGGGCTCCATCTCCTGCAGCCAGAGGTCTCGCCCGCGCTGCATCTCGTGGAACCGGCTGATCCGCACCTCGGCCTCGGCGAGGCTCTCGACGAGTTGCGCATCCACCAGATCGTAGGCCGCCTCCCGTTCTTCATCGGAAACGGCGATATCGGCAAGATCGATCCCATCAAACCTCTTCGTCAGGTCGATGAGGGCCGCATCGCCCCCCCCTCGCACCTTGGCGATGATCTCAGATACCGGTCCCTTCACCCGGTCGAGGTCCGACCGCCGCCCGGCGATCCAGGCCTCGATATCCAGCGCCTGCCACATGGGGAAAAAGGTCGGCGGGGAGGAGCGTTAAGGTTTCGGCACCCGGAAGGGCAAACGCCCTCCCGCGATGATGGGTTTATAGGAAATATTTTACAAATGGCATTTATCAATTATTATACAAAAGAATAAATATAATCCCGATCCATCCCGGCCCACATGCGATCGAGAACGTGGGTGCCCATTCTGGGCATCATGGTGATGTTGCTTGCCGCAGGTGCCGTATCTGTCTCGGCACAACAGGCAGCAAACCCGGACGTGCTCCGGATAGCGACGACGACGAGCCTCTACGACACCGGGCTCCTGGATGCACTTGAGTCGAAGTACGAGAACACATCCCATGTGGATGTACAGATCACCGCCCAGGGCACGGGCCAGGCGCTCGACACCGCACGGCGCGGGGATGTCGACCTCGTCCTCGTCCACTCGCCGGCACTTGAGAAAGAGTTCGAAGACGAAGGCTACGGCATCAACCCGCATTGTTTTGCCTACAACAACTTCCTGATCGTCGGGCCGGCATCCGATCCGGCGAAGATCGAGAACATGACGCCTGAAGAGGCTTTCAAGGTCATATACATCGCCGGCACGAACAACACGCCGGGCGTGGCCTTTGTCTCCCGGGGCGACAACTCAGGCACGCATAACCGGGAGCAGCAGATCTGGAAGGCGGCCGGCTACAACTACACAACGGATATCCAGGACTCCGGGAACTGGTATATCGAGACCGGGAGCGGCATGGGCGAGACCCTGACCATCACAAACCAGAAAGAGGCCTACACGCTCACCGACATCGGGACGTTCCTTGCCTTTAAGAGCCATCTCAACCTGGTACCGCTCGTCACCGAGGGCGGTGAGCTCATGAACCGCTACAGCGCAATCGCGGTCAACCCCGAGAAGAACCCGGGTGTCAACATCGATGAGGCAAACAGGTTCATCGACTGGATAACCTCCAACGAGACCAAGGAGTTCATCGGGGACTTCGGTGTCGCGGAGTTCGGCCAACCGCTCTTCGTCCCGCTCTACCCGCCCGAATGCGGACTGCCGCCGTTCAACTGCACCACCTGCTCGTCAGGAAAAGTGAACGCCACGGCGTGAACCGATAAGCGGGGACGATCCCTGCCGCCTGCGAAAAGACCGGGGCGGGCGGCAGAAATCCCTCCGTTCTCCCCGGTGCGGGTGGCTGAATACAGGGCCGTTTTTTTGCCCGGATCGCCACGGTCCCCCGGGGGCGCGCTGAATGCGAGGATAACTACTTATAATGGACGATCGTGTTAACGCGTTGCCATGAAGACGAACGTTGCCATTCTATCGGTCGGCGCCGTTGCGATCCTGTTCATCCTCGCCCTTGGTGCGGGATGCACGGGTTCGGCGCCGGGTGAGAACGAGACACCGAACGCCACGACGACCGCACCCGCCTCCGGGGCAAACGTCCTGAAGATCGCCACGACGACGAGCCTTGAGAACACCGGTCTGCTTGCAGAACTCGAACGGGTCTACGAGGGGAAGACCGGTATGGATCTCCAGTTCATAGCTCAGGGAACGGGCCAATCACTCGACACCGCACGGCGCGGGGATGTCGACCTCGTCCTCGTCCACTCGCCGGCACTTGAGAAGCAGTTCGAGGACGAGGGCTACGGCATCGACCCGCGCTGCATCGCCTACAACTTCTTCATCATCGTCGGGCCGAAGGATGACCCGGCAAAGATCGCGAACATGAGCGCGGTGGAAGCGTTTAAGACGATCGCCGTAGCCGGCAAGAAGAACACGCCGGGCGTGGCCTTTGTCTCTCGCGGCGACAACTCCGGTACGCACAACCAGGAGAAGGTGCTCTGGGAAGAGGCAGGTTACAACTACACGACAGAGATCCTTGACTCCGGGGCCTGGTACGTCGATGCAGGCAAGGGTATGGGCGACACCCTCATCCTCGCAAACGAGATGCAGGCCTACACGCTCACCGATGAGGGAACTTACCTTTCGTTGGCGAGTCGGCTCACCCTTGTGCCTATCATCAGCGAGAGCACCGAGCTCCTGAACCGCTACAGCGCAATCGCCGTCAACCCCGCGAAACACCCGGGTGTGAACGCAAGAGGAGCCGTAGACTTCATCAACTGGCTCATATCCGACGAAGGTAAGCAACTGATAGGTGACTTCGGGAAAGTCGAGTTCGGGAAATCGCTCTTCATCCCTCTCTACGCACCGGAATGCACCGGGCCGCCGTTCAACTGCACCTGCGCAGAGGCGGTGCCCACACCCGCGTGAGCACATACCGAGAGGAGATGTGGATAAGGTGATGGAGGGTGAAAGGGCGTGGTGAACGGAAACCCGATCATCGAGGGGTTCATCGAGGCCATCAGGCTCATCATCACCTTAGACCCCCAGGTGGTCGAGATCACCTTCCGGTCGCTCTACGTCTCCCTCTCCGCCACCTTCTTTGCCGCCCTCATCGCCCTCCCTCTCGGGGCGCTCATATACTTCTACGAGTTCCGGGGGAAGCCTGCCGTCGTCTCGACACTGCAGACTCTGTATGCGCTCCCGACCGTCATCGTGGGCCTGGTCATGTTCCTCCTCCTCTCAAACATCGGCCCCTTCGGGTTCTTCCGTCTCCTCTACACCCCCGGCGGCATGATCGTCGCCCAGACAGTCCTCATCATACCTCTCCTGATGGGGCTGACGGTCTCGGCTCTCTCCGGTATCGAGCGCGACAAACGCTACACGATCACCGCGCTCGGCGCAAGCAGGGTTCAGACGATCACGACCATCATCGTGGAGTCACGGTTTGCGGTCATGTCCGGCGTCCTCCTGGGGTTCGGGCGGGCGATATCCGAGGTCGGGACGGTTATGATCATAGGCGGCAACATCCGCGGCGCCACCCGCGTCCTCACAACCGCTATCGCTCTCAACACATCGATGGCAAACTACTCCGTCTCGATCGCTCTCGGTATCATCCTCCTTGCGGTGGCGCTCGGGGTGAACATAGGTCTCTCCCTCGTACAGCGGCGGTGATGCTATGGCGATCATTGAGGCAAAAGATATCAGAAAGGTATACGGCAATCTCGAAGTCCTGCACAACGTCGACCTCTCGGTTCGGGAGGGGGAGATCCTCGGGCTCATAGGCCCGAGCGGGTCGGGGAAGAGCACGCTTTTACGGATTCTTGACCTGATCGAACCTCCGAGCGGCGGCGAACTCTCTATATTCGGCATCGATACGGCCGCGGAGCGCGGCCGCTGGCTCGATCTCCGACGGCGCATGGGGCTGCTCTTCCAGAAACCCATAGTCTTCAACGCATCGGTTTATGACAACGTCGCGATGGGGTTACGCTACCGGGGAGTCTCCGGCTATGAGATCGACCGGAAGGTGAGAGCAGCCCTCGACGCCGTCGGGCTCTCCCGCTATATCAAGAGCCGGGCGACCGATCTCTCCGGCGGCGAGCAGCAGAGGGTGGCTCTCTCAAGGGTGCTCGTGACCGAGCCTGAGATCCTCTTTCTGGATGAGCCGACGGCGAACCTGGACCCGACGTCGACTGCCACCATCGAGAGGATCGTGACCGGCCTGAACCGCGAGACAGGGACGACCGTCCTCATAAGCACTCACAATCTCATGCAGGGGCAACGGCTTGCGCATCGCGTTGCGGTGATGATCGAGGGGACGGTCGCTCAGGCAGGCTCCGCCCACGCTATCTTTCGCGAGCCGGAAAACCAGAAGATCGCCCGGTTCGTAGGCGCCGAGAACATCATACCCGGTCGGGTCATCTCCAGGGAGGGGGGCCTTACCACGGTGGAGGCAAAAGGGCGGCGATTCGTCTCGGCGACACCGCCGCCCGGCGATGAGGTGTTCGTGGTCATCCGGGGCGAGGATATATCCCTGCACCGGCGGAAGCCGGAGCACGAGGAGGCGGAGAACGTCTTTCCCGCCCGGGTCACGGCCATCGAGTCCATGGCACCGTTCGTGAACGTGACAGTGGATTGCGGGTGCGATCTCGTCGCACTGATGACGGCGCGAAGGGCGGAAGCCATCGAGGTTGCGGAGGGTGTGCAGGTCTATATCTCCCTCCCGGCGAAGGTGATCCATCTGGTCCCCCGGGGGGGATCTTAAGTCCGGATCTGAGCGATCTCACAGGGTCTTTTTCCTTTTAGATGTATTTGATTTAATCGATAGCAATTAACTCCTGCCGGAATGAATACTTTTAACAATCGAGCCTTCACAAAAGTTATTTTATGAAGAGAACTCATTTGAGTGTTTTTATCTGTCTCATCGTCGCTGTCGCGGTCATGTTCTGCGGCTGCACGGGGACGACCAACACCGACTCGACGCCTGGAACAGGCACAGAAACCATAACTCCCACACCGACGGCGCCTGCCGCCGAGAACATCCAGGTCAAGATCTTTCACGCCGGAAGCCTGACCGGACCGTTTGAGAAGGTGAAAGCGAAGTTCGAGGCAGAACACCCCGGTGTCACTGTGCTCCTTGAGCCTGCCGGCAGCGTCGACTGCATCAAGAAGATCACTGATAACGGCAAACCCGCTGATATCCTCGCATCCGCCGACTATGCCCTCATACCGGACATGATGATTCCAAAACACGCCGACTGGTACCTCACGTTTGCGAAGAACCGGATGGTGCTCACCTACACAAACGAGAGCAAGTACGCAAGCGAGATCACCGCCGACAACTGGTATGAGATCCTCGGCCGCGACGGCGTCCGGTGGGCCTTCTCAGACCCGAACTCCGACCCCTGCGGCTACCGCAGCCCGATGGTGATCCAGCTTGCCGAGGGCTACTACAAAGACGACAAGATCTTTGAGACCCTTGTCAGCAAGCACAGCAACATCACGGCTACCGAGAAGAACGGCGTTTACACGATCCACGCCAGCGATCCGAAGCCCGACAACACCGTACTGACGATCCGGCCAAAGAGCGTTGAACTTGTCCAGATGATCCAGGCCGGCGGGCTTGACTATGCCTGGGAGTACCAGAGCGTTGCCGTCCAGAACGACCTCAAGTTCATCGTTCTCCCCGAAGAGATCGACCTCTCGGCTGTAGAGTTTGCGAAGAACTACGCGACCGTCCAGACCGAGGCAAAGCAGGGCGCCGGCACAACGCTCTATGCGGGTTCACCGATCGTCTTTGGCCTGACCGTCCCGAAGATCGCAGAGCACCCCGATCTCGGCGTCGCGTTCGCCGAGATGCTTATCGGCCCCATCGGACAGGATATCCTTGTTGCCGACGGCCAGCCCCCGATCGTGCCCGCGGACGGCTACGGCAACATCCCGGCCAGCCTGAAGCCGCTCGTCTCGATGAAGGCCTGAACTCCCCCCACTCTTTTTAACCGACAGTCTTCTCAGTGAAATACCGGCAGCCTGAAGATGAAGTCCGAGACGATCTCAACCGAACCGTTTCCGGCGGACAGTGAGACGGGCCCCATCAACCGGTGGGGGGAACACCGGGCGCGCTACATAGACTGGTGCACCATAGGGTTCTGCATCATGGGAGCGGTGCTCGTCGGTATAACAGTGCTTGCCATCGCCAACATGGCGATGACGGAGCTTGCAAACCCCGCCCACCTCATCGAGGTGGCGGCATCCTCCGTGGTGATCGAATCCATCCTCCTCACGTTCTGTGCGGGGGCAAACGCCGTCCTTTTCCTCGTTCTTTTCGGAACACCCCTTGCCTACGTCCTCTCCCGGTCCCATCCTTCCCGCTTCAAGGGCATCATCGAGAGCATCGTCGACCTCCCCCTTATATTGCCCCATACCGTGGCGGGACTGCTCGTCTATCTCCTTTTCATGCGCCGGGGATGGCTCGGCGCCCCGCTCTCCGATATAGGGCTTGCTTTTGAGGATGCCTACCCCGGCACGGTCATCGCGATGCTCTTCGTCGCATCGCCGTTCTACATCAACACCATGAGAGAGGGGTTTGAGAAGGTGCCGATCCATCTGGAGAACGTCGCCCGGACGCTCGGTGCCGGCACGCTCACCACATTCCGGACGGTCACGCTCCCCTTAAGCCTCCGGCACATGTACAGCGGTGCCATACTCGCCTGGGGGCGGGCGATAGGAGAGTTTGCCGGCGTTGTCATGATCGCCTACTACCCGTTCATCATATCGACGCTGATATACTACACGTTCACGACCGAGGGCATCCGTGTGAGCCGGAGCATAGCCTTTACGGTCATACTGGTCAGCCTCGCGGTCTTCTACATCCTCCGGCGGGCAACACGGCTCATGGGGAGGTACGATGATCGGGTTTGATCGCGTCTCGCTCACGCTCGGTTCATTCCGCTTAAAAAACGTCAGTCTCTCGATCGGACAGGGGGATTACTACTTCATCGTCGGGCCGTCGGGTGCCGGAAAGACGGTCCTCCTCGAGGCGATCGCGGGCCTTCATTCACCCGAGCACGGCCGCATACTCCTCCGAGGCGAAGAGATAACCGCTCTCCCGCCGGAGAAGCGCGGGGTTGCCTTAGTCTACCAGGACTACTCGCTCTTCCCGAACATGACCGTCATGGACAACATATCATACGGCCTCCGAGTTCGGGGGGTGAAGCGGGATGCTGCCAGGCGCGATGTCGCCGGCCTCCTTGAACGGTTCGGGATCGTTCACCTCAAAGACCGCTACCCCGGAACCCTCTCGGGCGGCGAACAGCAGAGGGTGGCGCTTGCCCGGGCCATCGCCGTTAAACCCGATATACTCCTCCTCGACGAACCCCTCTCGGCCCTCGACCCGATAACGCAGGAGAGGCTCATAGGCGATCTCCAGCGGCTCCACCGGGAGGATGGTCTCACGATCGTCCAGGTGAGCCACTCGCGCCGGGAGGCAAACCTCCTTGCCACCCGGATGGCGGTGCTCATCGATGGAAGCCTTGTCGACGAAGGGCGGGCCGATGCCGTCCTGAATAGACCGAAGAGCCGGGATGTCGCGGCATTCGTCGGTGTAGAGAACATACTTGACGGGATCGTGACGGCAAACGAGGGGGGGCATGCGACGGTGGATACCGGGGGGCGAACTTTCGAGGTTCTGACCGATGCTGCTCCGGGCGAAGAGGTCACGCTCTGTATCCGTGCCGATGATCTCGTCATAATCGTCGGGGATAGCCCGCACTCCAGTGCCCGGAACACGCTGACCGGAAAGGTCGTCTTAGTCGCGGAGAACGGCCCTATCGCGGAGGTGCGGGTGAACGCGGGCGTTCTGCTGACTGTAGTCCTCACGAGGCGGTCGGTGCGCGATCTCGCGCTTGCCCCCGGAACCGCCGTAACCCTCTCGGTCAAGGCGACGGCGATCCACGTCATCCGTGCTTCTTCTTGACAAGGAGGAGCGTGCCGACGAGGGCGGCCGTGACGGCGTTCGCCACGACGATGGCGACGTCTCCTCTTGCCACGCCGTAGGCGGTCCAGAGCAGGACGCCGGAAAAGAGGGCGACGAGCATGACCGCCGAGAGGTCGGTTGTCGACCGCGTGCGCCACGCCCTTATGACCTGCGGCGCAAACGAGAGCGTCGTGAGCGTTCCGGCTATGAGGCCGAGTGCGGTTATGGTATCCAGAGGATCCCCACCTATCTATCGTTTGCCGGATCTCATGAACCCCGGCCCCATACCCGACGTACCTCTCCACCGCTCCCCTGCATAGGCAAGGGCCATCCCGATGATGAACGCGTAGGTGAGGCCTATAGCAAGGGTGAGGACGGCGATGACCGCCGTGACCAAATAGGACTCGGTCTTTGCGCTGTGCTTGCCAAGCTCGATAGCGACAAAGACGAGTAGCGCCCCAAAGACACCGAGAGGTATGAGGGTCAGGACCTCCGGCGGGGCAAACGCTATGGCGAATATGAGGATGATGATCCCGGCGACTATGTTTGCTCCCCCGGTCCTTGCGCCGAACCGGTGCATGGCGGCAAGCCCTCCGGCGCCGTGGCACATGGGAAACCCTCCAAGCGGCGTCGATATGAGGTTCATAGCGCCTATGGTCCGCGAGAGCCGGTCGGGGTCGACGCCCTTCCCCGGGAAGAAGTCGTATGTGAGGAGCGATGTCGCAAGGATGGCGTTTGCTATCGTGAGCGGCACCTGCGGGAGAACGAG
The DNA here is from genome assembly GCA_964413225.1 of uncultured Methanoculleus sp. Lineage (GTDB taxonomy): Archaea > Halobacteriota > Methanomicrobia > Methanomicrobiales > Methanoculleaceae > Methanoculleus. The sequence goes on from CAYPRO010000001.1 coordinate 31,380, forward strand.
GTCCCATGTGCCGACTATGAAGTCCGCCGGCATGGGGAGGACGAGCGACGGGAGGGGTATCAGCCGGAACGGTGGCATACCCTGCGTGGCAATCCCGGCGGCAAGCCCGATGATGAGGACCAGAAGGGCGGATATATCCGGTATGCGGGTGCGCTGCGACGCGACGAAGAAGGCGAGGATGACCGCTATCGCGAGGACTGCGACAATGAGATCGTCGACGATGTAACCTAACGATGTCCTGAGGAGGAGGAGGGCAAGCCCTGCCTGAACGCCCCGGATGACGCTTTTTGGTATCCGATCCTTAAGCCAGGCCATGCCGCCGAGAAGGCCGAGGAGGAGGAAGAGCGCCCCTACGATGAGGCCGGAGGCCACGATATCGCCGGCGCAGAGCCCTTCGGCTATGACGACGGCCCCGATCGCCTTCATAGGCTCGATAGGGATGGGGAGGCGGTAGTAGAGCCCGGCGATGATGAACCAGGCGGCAAGGAAGAGGAAGAAGTGGCTGATATTCACGTCGGGGCAGACGATGGCAACACCGAGCATGATGGGGAAGATGGTGCCGAAGTCGCCGACGGCACCGGCGATCTCCTCGAGGGTGAACCGGATGCCGTTTCCCCTGCTCTCAGTCTTCTCCGCCATACTCCCTCTTATGCCTTCTTCCCTTTTGGTCGTTTTGAATGGAGCATGCCGCCCCGTCATGCGGGCTGTGCGGCGCCCGATGGCCCGGTCAGAAGTTCATCCTCTTGTTTCTTCCCGCCGAGGAGATCTTCGGCCGCAAGACGCCCTATGACGGCATCGAGGTACTCCGAGACTATCCGGCCCTTCTCGGGGATCTGTCGGATCCAGATCCGCACCGTCAGCCTGACCCACTCCTCCTTGATCGATGTCACCTGCACCTTCGGCTCAAAGAGAGCAAGGCCGGGGCGGGGGAGGTCGGACGATATCCGCCCGATGTAGGGGAGATCAAAGAGGTTCTGGACGGTGGAGCGTCCGGCAGCCCCTATATCGGGGAGGATGAGGGGATGGTCGTGCGCGGCGGCTATGGCGATCTCCTGCACCCGTTCAAGGTCGGCGGTGACCGGGACAGAGAGCGGGACTGCGACCTCAAGCAGCCCTGCGCGGGAGTAGTTGATGACCTTTGAGGTGATGATGCTCGAGTTCGGCGTGAGGACGAGGCCGCCGTCGAGGCTCTGGAGGATCGTCGTCGTGAAGGATATGTCCTGCACCCTGCAGACCCCGGTCTCCGGCCGGCCGCTGACGACCACCCACTCATCGAGCTGGACGGGGCGGTTGATCGTTATCAGAACACCCGCAACGGCGTTCTGTATGATCTGGCGCGACGAGAACGCGACGACTATACCGAGGAGACCGAGCGACGCTATGAAGGCCGTCAGTTCAAAGGCGAGGAAGTAGCGAGCGCTTGCGTATATCCCACCGACGGTTATGCCGTACTGGAGGATGGCCGCCGCCCATTTGGCCTTACCTCGGGAGGTGCGCCCATCAAGCACCCGCCGGAGAAGGAGATAGGCGAGGTTGCCGAGGAAGAGGAACGCTATGAAGGCAAATATGAATGCGAGGAACGCATCGAGGGGCACTCCGCCGATGAGGATCGGGGTATTCTCCGGCATGTGAAGAGATGTGGGCGAGGAGAGGATTAATCCCTTCCGTCACGCCATATCGGCCCTGACCTGTATATCTTCGGCCGCAAGGTGCCTGAGGATCTCGCGGATGTAGCGGGAGGCGATATCATCCCTGTGCGGGATCTTCTTAGTCCAGGCATGAACGACCAGTTTGATCCAGCCGTCGCTGACCGATACGGTGTGGACGGCGGGTTCAAAGCCGGTGAGATCGGGGCGATCGGAACGGAGCCTTCGGCTGTAAGGGAGGTCGAAGAGGTCGTGGACGGTGGATCGCCCCGATCTGTCGGGGGTCCGTATGATCCTCTGATCGTCATGCGCAACCGCAAGCGCGATCTCGCGCACCCGTGCAAGATCGGCAGAGACCGGGACGGATATCGATATCCGGATCTCTAAAAACCCGTTCCGGGAGTAGTTGATGACCTTGGATGCTATGATGCTTGAGTTCGGCATGAGGATGAAACCGCCGTCGAGCCCCTGGAGGATCGTCGTCGTGAAGGATATGTCGCGCACCTTGCAGAGCCCCGTCGTCGGCAGTTCCCCGACGACGATCCACTCCTCAAGCTGGACCGGGCGGTTGATCGTTATCAGTATGCCGGCAAGGACGTTCTGGGTGATCTGGGTCGAGGAGACGGCGACGATGATACCGAGGATGCCGAGCGATGCGGCAACGGCTTTCGGGTCGAAGTCAAGGAGGTGGCGGGCACTTATGTAGATGCCGCCGGCCATGATGGTGTACTGAAGGCCGGTCGCTGTCCACTTGGCCGTCCCGGAAGAGACCCGACCGTCGAGGGCCTGCCGGAGGAGCATGTAGGCAAGGTTGCCAAGGAAGAGGAACCCGATGAGGGCGAGGAGGAACGCGAAGAATGCGTCAAGGGGAACCCCGCCTATGAGGATCGGATCGCCTAACTGCATGTGGAGAAAAGTTGTCGGGCGGGGGAGTTAACTCCTCCTCTACGCCCCGCCCCGTGCCGACGCAAGAGGGAGACCGCACTCCCTCCCGTGCACCTGCTCAATCTCTCTCTATCTGCCGCCAGACGTGGGCGAACCGCTGGAACGCTGTGTAGTGTCCGAAGATGCCGAATATGATCAGGAGCCACCCGAGGTAGTTCAAGCCGTAGATCTCTCCCGGGATCAGGACCGTGAGAGCGCCGGCGATTATGATCAGAACCAGACGATCCGCGCGGCCGAGTATGCCGCCGTAGAACCTGCCGACACCGACCGCCTGCGCCTGTGTGCCGAGGTAAGAGGACATAAGGACCCCGGTCAGGGCAAAGACACCGATCGGCCAGGATGCGGCCCCGCCTGCAAATATGCCGGTGATGATGAATATGTCGGCGTAGCGGTCGATGACGTGGTCCAGAAAGTCCCCCCGGGGGCCTGCAAGCCCCATATCCCGGGCGAGCGCCCCATCCAGGGCATCAAAGACGGCATTGAAGGCGACCATGACGGTGCCGAGAACGACCCCGCCGGCATAGAACGCTATGCCGGCAAGCACCGATACGACAAATGACGCTATAGTGAGCCCGTTCGGTGTGAGCCCAAGACCCCTCGCCAGATCCACAACGGGCTGGGCGATCCCCTGCATATGTGGCCGGAACCTATCGAGCGTCATATGCCGGGCTCCAGGTAGCAGGTCCAATCGATGGCTCCGCAGGACGGCGGCAGTTCTCCCCGTATGAACCGCTCGATCCGGTCGGCGCAGTCGCCTATGGAGAGGGCAGTCGTATCCACCTCGAGTACATGGTCGTCTGGGTGCTCCTCCAGAGCCTCTATGAGGATGACGTCGAGCGCCTCCGCCTCGACGTTCTCCGCAACCTTCTCTACAGGGTAATTCCGGGGTGCGAGGCGTGCGGCAAGGATATCGGGGCGGCACCGGAGCACCACGACCCGGTCGCAGGGAAGGAGGTGCGCAAGGTGACCCTCGACGATCCCCTCCGCCGGTTCGAACTCAGCCGCCCATCTATCGACATCGACGACAAGCGTCTGCCGGACAGAGTCCTCCTCTATGACATAAGGCCGGATCGTATCGATCAGACGGACGATCGAGTGGCCCCGCCGTTCGAGTTCGGCCGCAACGGCCGTCTTCCCGGTCCCGGGCGTCCCGGTGATACCTATCATCATATATCCCTGATCGCCTCGATGAACCGTTCATTCTCCCAATCTTCGCCTATGCTGACCCGGATATAGTGGTCGCCCAGGCCAGGGAAGGTCGTGCATGACCGGACCAGGACGCCGCCTGCCGCGAGGCGTTCCACAACCGCATCCCCCGTCAGGGGGGCGACATCGATCATAATGAAGTTTGCGTCTGAGGGAAAGGCCGGAAACGGTACATCGCAAGATATCTTCTCCCGCCACAGCCGGACGCGGTCGCGGGCCTCCCGGGCCGATCCCGGGTCTGAAAGCGCCGCTACAGCCGCTGCCGCCGAGACGGAGTTCAGAGCAAACGGTGTTGCCGCCCGGTGGTAGAAGGGCTCGAGCCACTCCGGAACGAAGGCGTAGCCGACCCGGAGACCGGCAAGGGCGAATATCTTTGACATCGTCCGGCCTATGATCAGGTTCTCGTGCCGGCGCATGAGCGGCCGGTAATCGATATCCGAGAAGTCGACGTAGGCGTTGTCTAAGAAGAGCAGCCCCTCCATCCCCTCAAGGATCTCCTCGACCGCCTCCGGCGGGACTGAGTTTCCGGTGGGGTTGTTCGGAGAGCAGAGGAAGGCAAGTTTTGCCCCCCGGCATGCCCTGACGAAGGCCGCCGTATCGACCGAGAAGTCCTCCCGGCGGGGGATGTTTACGACCCGGCCGCCGTGTGCCAGGGTCGCAAGTCCGTAAAACGAGAACGTCGGTGTCGATACGACCACCGTCTCGCCGGGCTCTACAACCGTCCGTATAAGCGTCTCGATGACGCCATCCATGCCGACGCCGGCGACGAACCGGTAGTCGCCGTGGTAGCGGCGGAGCGCCTCGATGAGGGCCGATGCCCGCGTGTCCGGATAGCGATTTGCCTTGCGGAGGGCGGCCGTTGCCGCCTCAATCACGGCCGGCGAGGGCGGGCGGGGGTTCTCGTTGCTTGCAAGCCGGGCCACCCGGTCTATGCCGTGCTCCCGCGCGACGGCATCCGCTGACTTTGCGTAGGAGTAGCCCGCCGCATCCGCATAGCACGCCCTAATCCAGCGCCGCATCGATGACACCGATAGCCGTATCGATCTCCGTATCAGTGATCACGAGCGGCGGGATCAGCCGGAGGTTCCCGTCGGCAGCGCAGTTGACGAGAACGCCGTCTTCGGCGCATCTGCGCTGCACATCCGGGCACCTGTCGCCGACCGACATGCCTATGATCAGGCCGCGGCCGCGGGGGTTGTGGCGGGCAAGCCCCTTCATGAACCGCTCGCCCTTTTGCACGACATCGGGGAGGATCTCCTCTATGACGCCGATCGTCGCAAGAGCCGCAGCGCAGGCGACCGGCCCGCCGGCAAACGTGCTCCCATGCTCGCTCTTCTTGAACTCAAGCCCCTCGCGGGCGATGAGCGCCCCGATGGGAAACCCGCTGGCAAGCCCCTTTGCCGTCGTGACTATATCGGGGGTGATCCCGGCATACTGGAAGGCAAACCACTTCCCCGTCCGGCCCATGCCGGTCTGCACCTCATCGACGATCATCAGAGCGCCGGCATCGTCGCATATATCCCGGACGCCCTTGAGGAAACCTTCTGGCGGTATGAGGACGCCTGCCTCCCCCTGGATCGGTTCGACAAAGACACCGGCTGTATCCTTGTCGACCGCCGCAGCAAGCGCGTCGAGATCTCCATAATCCACGAAGGAGCAGGGGACCGAGAGCGGTTCGAACGGTTCACGGATCGCGGGCTTGTGGGTGACCGCAAGCGACCCAGGAGTCCTCCCGTGGAACCCGTGGGTGAACGCGGCAAACTTCTTCCTCCCCGTCCGGACGCGGGCAAGTTTGATCGCGCCGTCGTTTGCCTCCGCGCCGGAGTTTGAAAGGAAGACCTTTGCAAGGCCTGATATCCCGACGAGCTTTGCCGCAAGCTCGGCCTGGTTCGGGACGTAGTAGAGGTTTGAGCAGTGGATCAGCCGCCGGGCCTGGTTGCAGATCGCCGCGACGACCGCCGGGTGGCAGTGGCCGGTGCTGCAGACCGCAATGCCGGCCACGCAGTCGATGTACTCGTTTCCTTCGTCGTCCCAGACGTTTGAGCCCGCGCCGCGGACGATCTTCATCGTCCGGGAGAACGCAGGCATGTAATAGCGAGCATCAAGCTCCCGTGAATCTTCTGTCATATGCAATCTCACTCATACTCGATCGTTGCGGGGGGTTTAGAGGTGATATCGTAGACCACCCGCGAGACACCCGGTATATCGCCTGCGATCCGCGATGCCATTCGGGATAGGGCCTCATAGGGTAGGTGCAGGGGTTCTGCAGTCATGCCGTCGTGCGAATGGACGGCCCTGACAGCGACTATCCACCCGTGGATCCGGGCGCCTCCCTTCACGCCGGTCCCAAGACCGAGGAGGGCGGCAAAGCACTGCCAGGGGCCAAACTCCTCCACCAGGCACTCCTCGACTATGGCGTTTGCCTCGCGGACGATCGCTATCTTCTCCTCCGTCACCTCACCGAGCACCCTGACAGCAAGCCCCGGGCCCGGGAAGGGCATCCGGTGCTGGATCTCCGCCGGGAGCCCGAGTCCGCCGGCAACCGCACGGACCTCGTCCTTGTAGAGATCCGCAAGCGGCTCGATGACTCCCGAAAACTCGATATCCAGGGGCATGCCACCGACGTTGTGGTGACTCTTTATGCCCCCCTCGCTCTCGACGCGGTCGGGGTAGATAGTCCCCTGCAGGAGCATCGTCGCCCCCGTCCGCTTTGCTTCCCGCTCAAATATACGTATGAACCGCTCGCCTATGGCTTTGCGCTTCTCCTCAGGATCGGTTATGCCCCGGAGCGCCGCAAAGAACTCACCGGCGGCATCCACGACCCTGAGGTCTGTACCGGCAAAGAAGGAGCGTATCCTCTCGGTCTCGCCTTTGCGCATGAGGCCGGTATCCACATATATAGGTATGATCCGGTCGCCTATGGCCCGGGCGGCGAGCGCCGCGCAGACCGACGAGTCCACGCCGCCAGAAAGCGCCATAACGACCTTCTCATCGCCGGCAGTGTCCCGTATCTGTCGGACTGCCTCATCGATGAACTTCTCGACATCCATCATACTCACCGGACCTCCTGGATCGATCTCCTCTTCCTGCACGCCTCCACAAACCCGACATAGGGCGGGGAGGGGTTGGTCGGCCTCGACCTGAACTCGGGATGGAACTGTGTCGCAAGGTAAAAGAGGTTATCAGGGAGCTCGCAGACCTCCATCCGGCCATCGCACGTGCCCGAGAAGACGAGCCCGGTATTCTCGAGGTCGCCTATGAAGGCCGGATTCACCTCGTAGCGGTGGCGGTGCCGCTCCACGATATCTGTCTTTTTGTAAAGATCGGCTACAAGCGTGCCCTCCTTGAGGGCGACGCCGCAGTCCCCAAGGCGCATGGTGCCCCCGAGATCGGATACTCCTTCCTGTTCGGGGAGGAGGGCGATGACGTGTGTTCCCGGCCCCATCTCCTCGCTCGTGGCATCCGCTATGCCGAGGACGTGGCGCGCATACTCGATCACGGCGAGCTGGAAGCCGAGGCAGAGGCCGAGGAAGGGCTTGTTCTTCTCGCGGGCATACTGGATCGCCCGTATCTTCCCCTCTATACCGCGTTTCCCAAACCCTCCCGGAACAAGGATGCCGTCGATATCGGCAAGGTCACGGAGATCAAACGTCTCCGCATCCAGCCAGCGTATGTTCACCTCTGTGGAGAGAGCCCGGCCAGCGTGCTTGAGCGACTCCTTTATGGATATGTAGACGTCCTCGATACCGTACTTGCTGACGATCGCGACCGTCGCCCGGCTCGTGTACTCCTGCGAGACGAGGCGATACCACGCGGGGTCCGGTTCGCGGTTCTCAAGGGCAAGGTAACTGCAGACGACATCCGCAAGCCCCTCCTTCTCCATCTCCACCGGGATCTGGTATATGTCGGGGACATCCTTTGCGGATATGACGGCCCTGGCCGGGACATCGGTGAAGGCGGATATCTTTTTCTTCGTCTGCGGGCTGATCACCTCGCTGCTCCTCGCGACGATGATGTCGGGCTGCAGACCGAGTTCGCGGAGCGCCTTGACCGAGTGCTGTGTGGGTTTGGTCTTGTGGTCGCCCATGGTATCCACCGGGACCAGGGTGACGTGGACAAGGAGCATATCCTGCGGCGCAAGATCCCCGTGCATCTGGCGAACCGCTTCAAGGAACGGCATGCTTTCTATATCCCCGACCGTGCCGCCGACCTCCACGAGGCAGATCTCCGCTTTCCGGCCGCCGTTGATCTCTTCGGATGCTGCACGGCGGATACAGTGCCGGATCTCATCGGTTATGTGGGGTATGATCTGGACGGTCGCGCCCAGGAAATCCCCGCGCCGTTCCTTCTCTATGACGTTTCGGTAGACCTTCCCTGTCGTTATATTGTGGATCGATCTCAGGCTGATCTCTAAGAATCGCTCATAGTTGCCGAGATCGAGGTCGACCTCCCCGCCATCGGAGAGGACGAAGACCTCCCCGTGCTGGGCAGGGTTCATGGTGCCGGCATCTATGTTGAGGTAGGGGTCGATCTTGACCGCCGTCACCTCGTAGCCGCGGTTCTTTAAGAGGCGGCCTATCGATGCGGTGGTGATGCCTTTCCCAAGCCCGCTCATGACGCCGCCGGTTACAACGATATACTTCAAGCTCTCGTTCCCCTCCGGTTCTTCCAGAGTCTCTCAGTTCATGTATGGGATCTCTGGCATTGAGAATGTATTGTTCCGGCACTCCCCGGGGAGAATCCTTGCCCGGCAAAACGATATCCTCCGGGCGCGCACAGGAGCATCACTCCCTTATGACCGCAAACGATGTCGATGTTCTTGAGAGGAGCGTGCCGTCCACCGCATCGCGGACCTCGCCATCGGCAAACGCGACCCGGCGGCCTTTACGGATGACCCGGCCGGTCGCGACGACCGTCCCCGTATTGACGCCTTTTATGAAACTGGTATGCTCGTCTATAGTGGCTATCTTCTCGCCGTCGGCAAGGAGGGTGTAGAGCGCAAGAGCGATCGCCTCATCTGCAAGCGCTACGTACATGCCGCCCTGGAGCCACCCGGAGCCGTTCAACATATCCGGCCGGACATCCATCGTAAGACGGGCGCGCCCGTCGCCAAAATCACCCGGTTCTATTCCCATAAGCGTGAAGAAGGGATTTGCATCACTTCCGATCCGCTTCAATTCCTCTATGTATCCCACGTGGCCGCACCGTCCTTTTCGGGAAGATTCGAGGTCGGCCGGGATAAGGTTTGCCGATATCCCGGGAAGAATATAGGAACAAATATCTTTCCGGATCTCCACCTGTAGGTGTATGGAAGACGTGTGGCAGCCCGACGCGCTCAAGGGCAGGAAGCTTGAGCACCTCCGGGCTACCATGAACGATTACATCGGAAAGAACACCGCAGGGATTGAGGGGAACCTGCCGGTCTTCTTCGGGCACGTTGCTGCCACCCTCGACCGGACGCTCCCCGGTCTGGACGATCGGTCATACGATGACTTCATCGACAGTGTCACCTTCACCCTCCTCAATGTGACGCGCTCCGCCCCGACGCCGGAGTTCTTTGAGAAGATTCTGCGGCACGCTATGGGGAGCAAACGGCGGAAAAAAGGGCGGGCAACCCTGGATGTGATTGTTGGGCTCAAGCTGATCGATACCGGCAACCATCCCCAGGCGATCGATCACCTCCTGCGCTACCGCAACTATGACGGCCGGGTCAACACCGCTATCGCCTACTGCCATTACGCCCTCTCGCAGGGGGGGAGCAGGGAGCAGGGCCTTCGCTCCAGCGATCGGGAGGTCTACGCCCGCGATGAGATGATGAACCTCGCGCGGTCACGTGCACCGCTCGACCGCCTCGGGGTCTTTGATCGCAAGGATGCCCGGCTGAACCAGATCTTCTGGTTCATGCTGGACCTGGCGTTCACCTGGTTTCCCGCCGAACCCGGGTTTTACCGTATCGGTATGGCAAGGGCAAAGCACGAGGGGGATATTGAACGCCGCCGGCGCCTCCTCGATATGGCGGTAGAGCGGTTCCCGGACAACAAGTACTTCCTCGCCCTGGCGTTCAACCTCAACATAGAGCAGCGCAACGGGGGCGGTGCGGCCACCGTCGTCAAGCAGATGATGCAGCAGTATCCTGATGACCACGAGCCGATATACTTCGGGCTGAAACTTGCAATCCTCGGGTCGCAGCCGGGATCGTATGCCAGTTTCCGGAAGCTTGCGATCTTGAAGCAGTTTCCCCGGTATCCTCTCCTGCTGCTTGACGTCGCCCTCGATGTGATGGGGAACCGCAAGAACGAGGGCTACACCACATTTCTGGAGGTAAAGAAGGCATCTGATGGCCAGGAGCACTACATCATGGCGCTTGAGTACATCCTGCGCGACTTCATCGAAGGCGATGAGGAACGGGCAAACCGGGCAAAAACCGCCTTCTTTGCAAGCGTCGACCAGCACTGCATGCATACCCTGAGGATCGAGGAGGATTGAACCGTTCTCGGATTATATCGTTTTGATCCTCATGATATCCTGTTGAAAAGATCGATCCCGAATATAAAACGAAAAGGTACAACGATGAATTTATCAACGGCAACATGTAAATACCACTACAGAAAGAGCCTGCCGGCCAGGATATGCGGATGCGCCGGGGAGGATTGGTAACCGTGACGGGAAAAGATACTGGTTGTGACACCGGGAGGCGAGCGCCGGGTGCCGAGGGCGCCCGGGATCCGGAAGTATCAGACCCTGGAGAGAGCATCTGCCTCTCGATCCTCCGCGAGGTGCCGGATGGCCTCATCCTGGTGAATAGCGAGGCAAGGTGCCAGTACCTGAACCCGGCGTTCACCCGTATAACCGGGTACACCCTTGAGGATATACCGAGCCTGGAGGCGTGGTTTGAGCGTGCCCACCCAAACCCGGTGTACCGACGGGATATGCAGGCGATGGGAGAGAAGCTCCTCAGAGGCGACCAGAACACTCTTGTCGCGAGCGTGGTCTGCAGAAGCGGGAAGGTGCGCGACATCGAGCTCCGGCAGGCGCCGATCGGGAGGGGCTGCACCCTGATCGTCGCCCGCGACGTCACCGAACGGGTTTTAATCGAGGAGCGCCTCCGGCAGGCGACGAACGAACTGACGGCGGTGATCGAGGCGTTCCCCGACCTCTTCCTCCGCCTGAACGCCGACGGCACGATACTGGATTCCCGTGCCGGGAGGCTTGCGGAGGTGCCACTCGTCTCGCGGGCGCTGCTCGGCCGGCGGGTGCAGGAACTTCTCCCCGATGAGGCCGCGGAGGTCCTTGGGGGTCTGCTGATCGAGTCGGTTCGGACAGATACGCCGGCGGCGCCCCTGGAGTTCGCCTGCATGGGCCCGGGGATGGTCCGGCACTACGAGATCCGGGTCGTACCGCTGCAGGAACTGCACCTCCTTGCCGTCATCAGGGATATCACGAGCAGGAAGGAGGCGGAGGAGGAACTGCAACGTCACCGTGAACACCTTGAGGACCTCATAGCGGAGCGGACGACGGAGCTTGAACATGCGAACCAGAGGCTTGAGTACCTCCTCCGCTGCATCGAGGCAACGGAACGCCGGGCCGCAACGGACTGGCTGGAGTCATCGATCGAGCAGGGCGCCCTTGCGGTGGCCGGGCATGATGAGGGGAGGATCACCACGGATGCCGCCGGGGTTATCGTCATCGTCGACGCTGCGGCCGAAGGCCTGACGGGCTACTCCGAAGATGAACTGGTCGGGCGACCGATATGGGATATACTCTCCGTTACCCGGGAGACCCTCACCGCGAAGGTGCTCGGAGGCGGCGGTTCTGCAGAGTGCGCGGAGGGGGCTGAGGTCGTGAGAGAAGACGGATCGCAGATTTCGGTTCGCATCCTCTGCGATGCGGTCGTCGATGCCGCGGGCGTCGTGATCGGAATGGTCTGCACTTTCAAAAAGGCATAAAAGCGCACTCAGAGCCGGAAGCCGTAAGCTTCGGGATGCGCCGGGCCAGGGTCCTGAGGCGCCACAATGACCGCTATCTGGTCGGAGTAAAACCCGAGCCCCTCGAGCGCGGAATGGAGAACCTTCTCTGGCGTGTTGTTGATCTCGCTGACGTGGGCGAGGATTGCCATATGGATACGGCCGGCAAGTTGCTGCAGGCAGCGGGCAGCGTCGGGGTTTGAGAGGTGTCCGCGCCTTGACCGTATCCGGCTCTTGAGGTATGCGGGGTAGGGGCCTTCTTTAAGCATCTTCGGGCAGTGGTTGCTCTCAAGGAGGATACCGTCGCAGGACGCGAGGTGGTCGAATATGGCGGGGGTGACGGTGCCGGTGTCGGTGCAGCATCCTGCACGGAGGTCGCCTTCGGTGATGGAGAACCCGCAGGGTTCCCGGGCATCGTGGGAGGCGGCGAAGGGTTCGACAGAGAAGTCGCCGACGGCGAACGCCTCGTTGCACCGGCACCGGCGGGTGTCGGCCGATATCGATCCGCACTTCTCCATAAACGCCTCAAGCGTTCCGCCGGTTGCGTAGACGGGGACATGGAGTTTCCGTGCGAGGACATCGACCCCCCTGATGTGGTCGATATGTTCGTGGGTGACGAGTATTCCCTCGATGAGCGATGTATCGGCGCCGACGTTTGCGAGGCGGCGGAGGGTCTCGCGTGCGGAGAGCCCCGCGTCGATGAGCAGAGCACCGCTCTCCCCCCGGATATAGGTGCAGTTTCCCTTGCTCCCGCTCGCAAGAACGGTTAATTCCATTGTACAATGGGTGGTCTGTGCGGCTATTTAAGGGCGCGGAGTACAAAGAGCCTTCCGGTCCCAAGAAGCAGTACCTTATGGGTGGATATGAGCGGGAGGGAGGGGTCATGGCAGGAGGCGGTTCACCGTATCATCGCGGGCTTTGAAGGCGGCCAGGCGCGCGTCGATCGGGGGGCGGTGCGGGATCTCGTCAACACATACGCCATCCGATCGCTGGATGGGACGGCTCTCCGGTTCAGTATCCCGGTCATCCTTCCGGCGCCGGCAGAGGCGTCCGGCCGGGGCGCCGATGGGGCCGCCGGGGCCATCATCGAGGCGATAAAGGCGGCTGTCCCCCTCGAGCGCGATCTTGGCCCGGTGGCCGGCGCCGGGACGGATCACCCCCGCCACTGCCTCCAGAACGTCGAACCGGTCACGCTGATCGCATCAGTTAGAGCCATAGGGACGGATCTCTGGTGGCCCGGCACCGGAGACCGGATCGATGAGGGCGGGGTCCGGTTGGTCGTCAGGGGCGCTCTCCCGTATCCCGGCCCGCCGGTGCCATCTGCGGTTGTTGGTGTTACGGAGAGCCTCTCGGCGCTCCTCGATGGTCTTGCCCGGGTCGTGCGCCGGGTGCCGGGCCGGGACCTCTCAGCCGCCCGCGACATATCCGTCGACCAGAAAGAACTCCGGAGTGCCCTTCCCGGGATGGGGCTCGTCGCGTTCGTCGCCGACGGCACGCGCCCGGCCCGCAAGTTCACCGATCTCCGGTGCCATCACCGTATAGCGGGGCCAAAAGAGGGTGTGCATATCCCCTTCTGTTGCCCGCCGACCCTTGATCCGGTTGAGGTGGAACTTGCCGGGAGCGGCCGGATCGCGACCGGGCTTGGCATCCGGCAGCGGGAGGTCTTTTCGGTCGCAGGCTCGAACGCTGAAGGGAAGAGCACCTTCCTCCACGCGCTCATAGCGGGAGAGGACGATCACGCCGCCGGCGACGGGCGAGAGGGTCTGGTCAGCGTGAGAGGGATCGCCCGGGCGGAGGCGGGCGAGCGCTATCTTGTGGGAGCCGATGTCAGCCTCTTCTTCTCCCGTCTTCCGCCCGGGATGGGCGGCGATCCCCGGGCTGCCTCCGGCCAGGGGAGCGGGTCGCTCGTTATGGCGCACGAGATCCAGACAGCTCTTGCGGCTCTCGTGCCGCTCCTCATACTCGATGAGGATCGGGCCGCAACGAACCTTCTTGTGCCCGGCTGCCTCCAGAGCGACGGCGTGACGCCTCTCTCGACCCTGCTTGCGACCCGGCGGGAGGTTCTCGGGGAGACGACGCTCCTCTTTGCGGCCTCGTCTCTCGATATACTGATAGCCCGGGCCGACCGGATCCTGACCCTGTGCGATCACGAGGCGTCTGCTATCGATCCGGGTGAGTTCCGGCGGCGGCTGGATAGGCATCTTGCGGAGGCAAGGGAGCATCTGGCGCGGAGAGAATGATATAAGCCGGGCGACGAGCGCCAGAGCGATATGCGGGTTTGATCATACCCTGACAGACCTCCACGCCGGGGTATGGCCCGGCAAAACCGCAGGCAGGAAATCTTTATCCGTCATGCCTATCAAGGGGGGCCCTGGAGGAATGAGTATGACAGCAACTGGTGAGCCCTCCGTGGTCAAGGTCATCGAGTTGATCGGCAATTCCCAGACCGGGTGGGATGATGCCGTGGCAAACGCGGTGGCAGAGGCTGCAAAGACCGTTAGAGATATACGGCATGTTTATCTCAAGGAGTGCACCGCGAAGGTAAGGGATGGAAAGATTGTGGAGTATCGCGCCAACGTGAAGGTCTCGTTCGTCGTGAAGAAGGAGAGTTGATCTTCTTTATCGCTTTTTTGAGGGGTTCTCCCGCACCGATCTCTTAATGAGGGCAAAGCCTCCTTCGGGCCGATATAGCCAGGGGAACTCTCTCACGTAACCTCCTCCACAATCGCCACCTCGCCCTCCGAAAGTCCGTAGACCAATCTATCGATCTGCCTGTCGGTCGCGCCGATCATACCGGCGAGCACCTCGCGCTCGTGTGCGGTCTTTGCCGCCGCGAGGCGTCTGTTCAGGTCGAGCATCGCTTCGACGAGGGCGACCATGCGGTCGTGGCGGGCAACGTCGGCGGGGTCGATGGTGCGGATTGTTTCGCATAAGGCCACTCTGCCCGGACCCCCCGGGGGCGATACCCCAACGGTCCAGTGTATGGGGATAAACCCCGGATACGGCCTTTCCCGGGCACCACAAGCAAAGATGAGGTGACATGGTGCAGTAGTGGTGTCTTTGTGCTGGCCCTCTTTCGCCGGAAGAGCTCGACGGGAGCCTGATATTCCCAGATCCCTTATCATTATACCTCCCGCCCACAACGCCCCACCCCGATCCCACGCCCGGGGCAAAGCCCCTGACACTAATCCAGATTAGTACTGATCATGACAAGGGAGTTCATCGACCGTGAGACCGAACGTGCCCTCCTTGAGGAGGAGTGGCAAAAGGACGGTGGACGGCTGATCATCCTCTACGGGCGGCGCCGGCTCCTATAGCAAGCCCCCACACATCAGTCCCGTCTCTCCGGCGGGAGGGAACGCGGCAGTCCCGTCCGGTGCACAAGGTAATAGCCGCCGCAGAGAGCGATGATGATCAGCGCTATGCCGATGAGTTCCTCCGGTTCTGCCGTGCCAAGGAGTATAACCTTTCTTGCTATGGCGATGATTGCGACGAGGATGATGGTCTCGACATGAAACTCCCTCCTGTCTAAGTAGGCCTTTATCGTCTCCAGGAGTTCAAGGCCGATGAGGATCAGCAGGAAGTAACCAAAGAAGGTGAACAGCTCAAAGCTCTCAAGCCGGTAAACAGATACCTCAAACAGGCTGACGATCAGCAACCACCCAAGCTCGACGAGCGTGAAGGATAGCAGCACTATCAGGAGCAGGATGAGCACTATGTAGACGATATGCTCAAACAGCTCCACATAGCGGCGCATATATGGTTTATCGTCCGGATTCCCATAAATACCTGCCGAAAACTCTATCCACACCCGGCCTGATAAATATCAGGCCCGCGCCTCTGATCCACAACGGCGAAGATCCTGCCACGCACCGGCCCCGGGATAGAGCCTTCCATATCTCAAAAATATCAACTGTTCAGGGCATCTGTGTGGATACCCATCCACCGAACGTCACATACTTCCGCGTGAGTGATCGGATCTGGAGAGCAAAAGAATCTGGCGTATGATGCCTCCTCACCCCGGCCGGACGACGTGGACTGACTCAGGCGTAAACGAGACCACAACCCGGCTCCCTTCCTGGATACCGAGGTTATCCACCGTCTTCCAGGAGAGGATCGACGAGAGCGTAACCCCGCAATCGACCGTCACCCTGCTGAACGGGCCGCGTGGCACGACGGCGGCCACCATGCCCGGGAGGGCGTTTCTCCCGGGAGCGGTGGTGCCCCCATCCGCCGGGGTGATCTGGATATCCTCCGACCGGATACAGAGAGAGACCGCCTCCCCTATCTCGAATGGCGACCGTGCCCGGATAGGGATACCGCCGGCATCGATGATGGAAGTGCCGTTCTCCCCGGCAGCCACGACGCCATCGACGATGTTCTCGACGCCCACGAACCGGGCGACATCCCGGTTCGCCGGCAGGGTAAAGACCTCCCGCGGCGTCCCCACCTGTGCAAACACGCCCTTCATCAACACGCCGATCCGGTGGGCGAGCCGTTGTCCCTGATACATGTCATGGGTCGAGAAGATGATCGTCGTCCCAAGGTCGCGGTTGATCCGGAGCATCAGATCCTCGATCAGGGCAACCGAGACCGGATCTAAGTTCGCAGTCGGTTCATCCATCAGGAGGATCTCGGGCCTGAACACCATCGCCCGGGCAAGGGCCACCCGTTGCATCTCCCCGCCCGAGAGCGTCCTCGCCCGCCGGTCCTCGTAACCGGCAAGGCCGACCGTGCCGAGGATATCTCTGACCTTCTCCCGGATCGCCGTCTCTTTCACCCCTCTGAACCGGAGGCCGACGGCGATGTTTTCGTAGACCGTCGTGTTGAAGGCGGCCGGCCTCTGAAAGACCATCCCCATCATCCGGCGGATGGCCAGGCCCCTCTCCGGTTCACGGTGAATATCGGCGCCTTTGATCTGGATCGTTCCTTCCGTGGGCGTATCGATGAGGTCGATGAGGCGCAGCAGGGTCGATTTTCCCGATCCGCTCGGCCCGATGATGGCGAAGATCTCTCCCGCTACAATACGCGCCGTGACTCCGGCAAGCACCACCGTACCACCGAACCGTTTTCCAATACCGATACACTCTATCATGGGTTCTACCTGTGCTGTACCCTGGTTATGACGAGGTTCACGCCGAGAGCGATGGTAAGCAGGATGATCCCGAGCGCGATCGATGTGGGGATGTTGCCCATCGATGTCTCAAGCGATATAGCGGTCGTCAGGGTCCGGGTTGAACTCGCAAACGACGACGCCATGATGTTGCCGCCGACAAGGATCGCCGCCCCGACCTCGGATATCGCCCTGCCAAACCCGACCGCGACAGCCATGAGGATGGCAAACCTTGCCTCTTTCATGACGTTGGTGAGGAACTGGATGCGTGTAGCCCCAAGCGAGAAGAGGGTATCCCTTATGACCGGGTCGACCCCTGAGAGCGCCGATATCGTAAGGCCGGTCATGATCGGCAGGATGAGCACCGTCTGAGCGATGATCATCGCCATCGGGGTAAAGAGCAGCCGGAAGAAGCCGAATGGCCCGACCCGGGATATGAGCAGGAAGATGAGAAGGCCGACGATGACCGTCGGCAGGGAGTAGAGCGTCTGGATCAGGTTGATGAGGCTCTTTCTTCCCGGGAACGTGCCGAAGTTGATCGCGGCGCCGAGCGGGACAGAGATCAAGGTGGCGGCGATCGTCGCGGTGAACGAGACGATGATGCTCCGCGCGGTGATGGCCATAACATCGGGGTCAAACGTGAAGATGAGCCTCGTCGCCTCAATGAAGCCCTCTATGATCTCGTACATGCTCTCTCCTGTCGTGGGTCGCTGTAAGCAAAAAGGGAGGTAGGATCAGGGGCCGGACACCTGATCACTTGATGGGATCCGTCACTTCGGCCTCGGTCACGCCGATCTTCGCCCAGTCCTTCTGAGCGGCGTAGAAGAGCGGCTGCCCGTACTTATCGACGCCGAAGGATGCGATCTCCTTCTGGATATCATCAGATATCATGAAGTTGACCCAGTCCTTCGCGATCGTGCTGTTGATATCGGGATACTTCGCGGGATTGATCTGCATGGCACAGTAGACGTTGAGGAGCTGGTCGCCCTCATCCACGAGCGTCACCAGTTTGAGGTTGCCCTTGTATGCAAGGTATGTCCCTATGTCGGAGAGGGTGTAGGCCTGTTTCTCGTTTGCCATCGTAAGGGTCTCGCCCATGCCCTTCCCGGCCTCGAGATACCAGTCGCCGGACTTCTGCACATCCCTGGAGTAGTTGAGCCCGGCACCCTTCCAGAGGGCCTGTTCCTTTGCGTGTGTCCCTGAAGCATCGCCACGCGAGACGAAGACAATATCCTTATTGGTCTTCCCCTTCTCCCGTATGGTGGCAAACGCCTTCGTGGGCTCCATGCCCTTGATGCCAGCCGGATCGGACTCGGGTCCGATGAGGATGAAGTAGTTGTAGGCGAACACGCGCCGGTTGATGCCATAGCCATCGGCCAGGAAGGCATCTTCACGCGCACGGTCATGCACCATCAGAACATCCACGTCGCCCCGCTGCCCGTACTCGAGCGCCTTGCCGGTCCCGGCGGAGACGACCAGCACCTCGGCGTTGTACTTCTTCTCAAAGATTCCACTGAGGTGGTTGAGAAGCTTGGTGTCATCAAGACTCGTCGTCGTAGCGATACGGAGTTGCTGCTTCTCCACGGGCGTCGGGCCGGAGGTCGTCCCGGTACAGCCGCAGATGAGCAGGAGAGCGACCATTACGGCCGCAACGGCAAATAGGGTTCGTTTGTACATAGTTATCGATCAGATATATCTCAATACCTACATTTAAATAAGGCTGTTTTGCGTTGACACAAGCATTATAAAGTTAACACATTTGACATTGGCTATAGATTAAGCTTGTAAAGGCGTAACAACCCCTCGGATAGCCTCTCACCATCCCGCCGCAATACCCCACGGGCATCGCCATCCAGCACGATTGAGAGGACCGACTCCCCTCCGGTGCAGGCGGGATCTGAGAACCTTCGGAGAGGTCTGGTGGCCATCCGGATGCCCCGGATCGCTCCTCTCCTGATACAGATCGCTCCTTCGTCCGACCCTGATAAACACGCCAAACCACACCACCTTCAGTGCCATCAGGCACACCTGAAGGGAGATCTGCCCCACGGATGAACCACCCGGCCCCGGGAGATGCATCAACGAAAATAGTCTGCTCCGGGGGTTCAAGCCCGGATCAGGGTGCCGACCCGCTCCCCGTTTATGGCCTTTGTTATGTTCCCGGTGACATGGGCGTTCACCACCTTGATCTCCTTTATGTGAACGGCATCGCGAAGCAGCCTGACCGCCATGTGCTCAAGCACCATGTCCTCCATATCCATCTCAAGGAGCTCATCAGCCGTGATATCAGCTATGAACTCGGCATCAGGGTTCAAGAACGGGTTTTCTGTATAGAGCCCATCAACGTTCTTCCCGAGTATGCAGTTCTTCCCGCCCATCACCTCGGCTATCAGGACCGCCCCGGTATCGGTTCGGTGCGGCGGGATGCTCCCGAGTTCCGGCGGATGCTCATAGAGCCCGTAGGGCGGGGTGCCCTGCACGACCGGCAGCATACCGAGCGATATGAGGGATGGCAGATTCAGGAGATCCCCGGTGCTGATCCGGGTGCCGTTGTACTTCGAGAAGAGGAGAGAGATCATGATCGCGTTCTGCTCGCTGATCTTGCCCGCAAGCTCCGCAAGCACCCCTGTCGGCATGCCGAGATCGATGCCGACGTCAAGGATATGCCGCGTCCGGGCGCCGCCGCCGGTAGCGACAAGGATCTTGTGGTTCCGGGAGAGTTCGCCGATCTCTTCGATCAGGGGATAGATAACATCCCGCCCATAGTCGATGACCCCGTGCCCGCCGATCTTGATCACGTTCAGGTCGGGCATGATCCTGATCTGCCGGACCTCGGCGGTCTCCCGCATCAGGCCCTGCCTGACCAGGCTCTCACCACGAAGGCGCGATCCTATCTCAAACCGTTCTGCCATATTATAACCTCACCATAGTGTACACAGGAAAAGTATTAAGTATCTTCGCGATATATCTGTTGATATACCACCTGGTATGCGAGGCAGAGACCATGAAGATCTACGCACGAGAACGCCAAAAAGTCGGCACCGGCGTGAAACAACCCCGTTTCCGCGTCATCGCCGTCATCGAAGAGAAGGAAGATCAAAAGCACATGAAGTTTGAGGGGACGCATTTTAGAAAGATCGAACTTGAGCAGATCGCAAAGGATGTCGGAGCGGAGATCGTCTACCTCGAGGAGATGCCCGAAGAAGAGCGGGGCGAGATGAAGAAGGTAGAGGCGTAACCAGACCAACCCTCTTTTTCCCCCTTAGAGACGAGTACCTCTACGATCGCATGTCCACGCACGAACACGACGATATATTCGAGGCGGCCATCCGGGTTCTCCTCGAAGAAGACCGGTGCGTGACCGTCAGCCTCTCCCCTGGCGGCATCTCAATACGGTTCCCCACGACACGGAAACTCGCGGATTACCTCAATATTCCCCATTACTACGTCCTCCCACGGTTCGGGGCGATGGAGCATGACGGTCTGATCCACCGGGCGGAGCGGGTCGGCATATCCACCACGGCGGCGGGGACAGTCCGACTCCTCGCGATCATGGCGGAGCGCTACAGGTATAGCGCGGAAGAGATCCTCGGCAAGGAGATCTTTTCGGCGCTGCAGGCACGTGCCGGCGCGGGACCGGAAGGGTAGTTCATCAGACTGGCCTTCGCACGCCGTGGTGGATATGCCGGGGCAAGGAGGGCATCACCCGCACTCTTCCTCCTCCTCGCCGGGACATCCGCCACCATCATCGTCGTCAGCGGTTTGCAGGACCACGCGGAGGGTGAACCGGAACGCCGCACCGAGATCCGGCCGCCCCTCCACCCGATCCTCCACCCGGATCGTGCCACCGTAACGCTCGATGAGGGTGCGGACGATGAAGAGACCGAGTCCGTCGCCACACCCAGCGGCCAACCCCCGTTCGAACCGGTACAGGATCGACTCCTTCGCGGGGTCGGGGATGCCCGGGCCGGTATCCTCCACCGAGACCAGCACGCTCTCACCGTCGTAATCCTCCACCCGGATCGTGATCCTGACATTCTGGCCCCCGGATATGATGGCGTTCCGGATGAGGTTTGAGAAGACTTCACAGAGGAGATCATCTGCCCAGATCGCGCAATGAGCGCCAGAAAACTCGATTGTGACGTCGGGGAAGGCATCGATCTCCTCCCTGACGACTGCGTCGAGGTCGACCGGCTCGAGATCAGGCGCATCATGGTGAATCCGGCGGATCGTGGTGACGTTGCCTATGATCTCAGCGCTCTTGCGGATGCTGCTCTGGATCTTCTTTGCGTAGTGTGCGGCCTCACCCTCCAGCATCCCGATGAGGAGATCGGCATAGAGACTCGATACGTTCTCGGCGTTCTTGATGTCATGCGTCATGATGTCCAGATACAGGTTTGCCTCCCGATTGGCCGCCTCGAACTTCTTCTGGAGCATGCCTTTCAGGATACCGGAACCGATCTCTTTTCCAATCAATTCAATGAGCGTCCTCTCCTCACGGGAGAACGACTCTCTCTCCCTGCTGCCGGCGTACATCGCCCCGACAACGACCGACTCGGCGACAAGGGGGACGCAGGCGAGCGCCGAGACGCTGAACTCCTCGAGTATGGCAGCTTCAATGGAACTCGGGCCTGCCTGCCGTTCGATGTAGCGGGGCTGGCCGGCGATGAAGGTGAAGTTGAACGGCCAGTGGTGGACCTTGATTATACGGTTTTTGGGTATGCAAGGGGGGGGTATCCCCTTCTGGTGCTGTATCACGGCCCGTTTGCGCTCGGCGTCGAGCATGTAGATGATGCCGACATGAAACCCCATGAGGTTGAGCGTCTTCTCAAGCGACTCCTCCAGGAGCTCGGCAAGAGAGAGGGAAGTTGCCGAGACGCTGATGATCTGGTTGAGCACCGCGAGTTGCTGATTTCGGATCCGGATCTCCTCTTCCGCCCGTTTGCGCTCGGTGATATCCAGCACCCCGGCGATCGAGCCCCGGAACTCGCCGGCCTCATCGATGAGCGGGCAGGCGATCATCAGAGCGGTGATGCTGCCGCCCTCGCTCGTGACGAACTCGCACTCATACTCCTCACGTGCGCCGTCCCGCCGGCAGGAGAGGCGCTCCGTCACCCAGGCGCTGTGGGAATGGGGAAGGAACGTATGGATGGACCTTCCCAGCATCTCCTCAGGGGTATAGCCGAGCATCTCTGCCATCCGGGGATTGACAAATGACGTGCAGGTGTCCTTATCGATCACCCATATCCCCTCGCTTAGGCTCTCGACGACCAGTCGGTACTTCTGTTCGCTCTGCCTGAGGGCCTCCTCTGCCCGTTTGCGGTCAGTGATGTCGAGCACGCCGGCAAGGCAGCCTGTAAATGCACCATCAGGGCCGGTGAGCGGCGATGTGACCACGAGCGCGTAGACGTTTCGCCCGTCGGCGGAGAGGAAACCGATCTCAACCTCCTGCCTGCAGTCGGTCGGGTGGCAGAGCGGACTTGCGGCAGCCCTGTTGCGGCTGGTGGGATCGATGAACCCGGCGATCGGCAACCCGATCAGGCGACCGGCAGGGACACCCAGGATCTCCTCCATGCGCGGGTTTGCAAACATGATGAACCCGGCCTCATCCACCGAGAGGACACCTTCATGGAGGTTTTCTGCCAGCATCCTGCAGGTCTCCTCCGAGTGCCGGAGCGCACGCTCGGCCTTCCGCTGCCCCAGAGCATACCTGATGGCCCGGGAGAGGAGTTCTGCATCCATCCTCTCCCGGACAATGTAGTCATGCGCACCGCGTTGCAGCGCATCGATCGCGACGGGGTCGTCGTTCGCCGCAGCAAGGACGATGATCGGCACATCGGGCGCCTCCCGGTGCAGGCGGCTGACCGGCGCCGCCTCCCGGCTGTCCGCGAGGTCAAAGAGGGCGATATCGATCTCGCCGGCTGATACGGCGGCAGGCCCATCATCGGGACGCTCGCAGTATGCCAGCGAAACTTCCTGCCCGCACATACCGAGCATATCTTTGATGCGCCGGGCATCGCCGGGACACCCTCCGATCAACAGCACCTTCAATGGTCCGCTCATCGTATCACTCACACGCAGGGCCCTGCATCCGCCCATACTGACCGCAAACTTCCGGCGCCGGGGTCTGTCCGCGGCGGATATGGCGGCCGGGCAGCCCGCCCGGGCATGATCACGCGCACCCTCACCCGGAATGGAGTACGAGCCGCGATGGCTCTCATTATTGTAGTACTTCTCTCCTGAATTTATACCCCATTGCTGCAGGTTGAGAGCGTCAGCCTCGCCGGGGAGGAGAGAGGGGGCCGCGATGGCCGGAGTTCCCTGAAAGCCTCCGGCGTCGCTCATGGGAGAAGGGTACCCCGGGCCCGCGCTGCCGCCGGCGCAAGCCCTGCACACCGGGAGCCAGTACCGACTGACTCCGCTTTCCCTGGACACCGGAACAAAAAATTACTTCTTCCTCGCCCGCAACCGCTCTATCTCCTCACAGCTGGCGACCCTAACAACAAACGTCCCGTGGCAGGGCTTGGTGTAAGGGAAGATGAGGTCATCGCCCTCGACGCCGACATAGAGCGGCGGGACCCCTATGATATGGACATCGAATATCTTGTAGCCCGGCTCGACCTCGTAATGCTCCCGGATATTCTTCCTGATGTACTCCCGTGCCTCCTTAAATGTGGTCTGCGAGAGTATGATCTCTGGTTTCAGCGCTTCAAGGCAGCCCATTGCATCACCTCATCAAGTCTCCTCTTCAGCGGTATGGGGTTATGCACGGCCTTTGCCGCAACGATCTCGCAGGGGAACTCGATCTCGCCGGCAAGGTCATCCGCGTGCTCCCCGAATATGAGAGCGTAGACCTGTGCCTTCGATATATACGCCATCGTGCCGGCATACGCAACACCCGAGTCGTTATGGATGAAGACAAAACAGAGGTCAAAATCCCGTCGCTTCTTCGTGATATCATCGATAGTCGCATCGATGTCGGTCATCTCTAAAAGGTAGTGTCGATCGGGATCGGCCACCTCCATCAGCTTACGCGCGGCCGGTGTCCCGGCGATAACCGGCCGGATGCCCTGCTGCCTCAAGCCATGCACCAGGTAGATCGCCATGCTCGTCTGGACGGGCACCTGTGGGCACCCGAGCAGAACCAGAGCGCTTCCGTTACTCTTCTCCGTCATGGTTAAGCCTTCTGTACTGCTGTAAGGACCTCGGGCACCCGCTCGGGGTGCGTGTATATGGTGAACCGCTCCCCCCGCGAGAAGCATATCAGGGTGAGCCCTGCCTCCTCTGCCGTGAGGATGCCCCGATCGGTCGAGGCGGCGCGGGAGACGACGATGGGTATGCCGGAGTTTGCGGCCTTGGCGACCATCCCCGACGGCTGCCTCCCCGTGCACCCCAGGATGCAGGCCGACCGATCAAGCCCCCGGAGGGTCGCGTGGCCGATGACCTTGTCGATGGCGTTGTGCCTCCCCACATCGCAGGCCCTGGTGACGAACTCTCCGTCGCAGAAGATGACCGCGCAGTGGACACCGCCGGTCCTTTGCCAGGTATCGGACTCGATCGCCGCCGTGACTGCCCGGATCGTCTCAGCAGTGGTGGTGATCGATGATGTGACCTTCCCGGGCTCTCCAAGGACGCGGTACCCTCCTGACGACTCCACCTCAAACCGGACTTCCCGCCTGAGCGGGGCCGCTACATGCACATCCTTCCCAGAGACCTCCACCGATGTGACCGTCTCTGCCAGCCCCTCGCAGACGACGAACCCGGCCGCGAGATCCTCAAGGCGGTCGGGGCTCGCCACAAGGGTCGCGAGGCACTCGCCGTTCAGGAAGAGCCGGACATGATCCTCGACGATGATATCATCGTGGACGGTGCGTACGCCCTCGCCTGTCACCTGGATCCCGGAACGGCAGACGATATCCATCAGGCCGTCTCCTCTCGTATCCACTCGAGGTATGGAGCGTAGCCGCCGACGATGGGTATGGCTATGATCTCAGGTGTATCGTAACTGTGGAGCGCTTTTATCCGGGCTATGAGGGGATCGAGCAGGTTGTACTGCGTCTTCACGATCAGGAGGCGCTCGGGCTCATCGTGGACCTTGCCCTCCCACCGGTAGAAAGACCGCACATCGGCAATGTTCACGCAGGCGGCAAGATGAGCATCGATGAGAGATTTTGCGAGGATCTCCGCCTCTTGGGCCGGGGCCGTGCAGAAGATCAGAACATACTCCGGGAGAACCATGGTTTTACCTTCGTACCGTCCGTATTTAATCATTCGCCGTAGCACCACCGGGAATCCGGGCTCCAGGCTGCCCGGATGGCAAAGTGCCGGCGGGACATCTCTGCGGACAAAAGGCCGCACGATGCGTATCGGCATTGCCGGCTCCCGGCTGCCGCGGATAACTACATAGGGTTCCGCGCGCAAGATCTTTGTAATGTACGCAAGACGCATGGATCACCTTCCTCCCTACCTCTTTGCACGCATTGATGATATGAAAGAGGCAAAACAGCGCCAGGGTGTCGATGTTATCGACCTTGGCGTTGGCGACCCCGACCTCCCGACACCGCCGCATATAGTGGAGGCGCTCTGTGCCGCAGCCCGCGACCCAAAGAACCACCATTACCCCTCTTACACCGGTATGCCCGCCTACCGCGAGGCGGTGGCCGGCTGGTACCGGAGCCGGTTCGGTGTCGACCTGGACCAAAAGAAAGAGGTTCTCGCCCTCATAGGGTCAAAGGAGGGCATCGCCCACATAGCCGAGGCCTTCGTCAACCCGGGAGAGGTCGTCCTTGCCGCTGACCCCGGATACCCTGTCTACAAGACATCCACCCTCTTTGCCGAAGGAAGAGTCTACGAAATGCCCATCCGTGCCGAGAACGACTTCCTCCCAGTCCTCGACGATATCCCCGCCAGCATCGTGAAGCAGGCGCGGCTGATGTTTATCAACTACCCAAACAATCCCACCGCGGCGGTAGCGCCCCTCTCGTTCTTTGAGGAGGTCGTCGAGTTTGCGCGGGAGCACAAGATCGTCGTCGTCCACGACAACGCCTACTCCGAGATCACCTTCGACGGCTATCGGGCGCCCTCGTTCCTTGAGGTCGACGGCGCCATGGATGTCGGTATCGAGATGCACTCTCTCTCAAAGACCTACAACATGACCGGATGGCGGATCGGCATGGCCTGCGGAAACCCGCAAGTGATCGCCGGGCTAGGCCGGGTCAAGATGAACATCGACTCGGGCGCGTTCAACGCCATACAGCACGCGGCTATAACGGCGCTCACCGGCCCGCAGGACTGCGTCAGAGAGGCCTGCTCGATCTACCAGGAGCGCCGGGATGCCCTTGTCGCAGGGCTCTCTGAGATAGGGTTTGATGTCCATGCACCGAAGGCCACATTCTATGTCTGGGTGCCGGTCGACGACTGCATGGCGTTTGCCGCGCACCTCCTCGACCGGGCCGGGATCGTCGCAACCCCGGGCGTTGGATTCGGCAGGAACGGCGAAGGGTTCGTCCGGTTCGCCATCACCCGGTCGATCGAGCGTATTCATGAGGCGGTCGACCGTATGCGGGGGCTCGGCCTGTGATCCTCCCCTCCCACATCTCGGTCAGGGGAGGACACCTCACTATCAGCGGCCACGATACGGTGGAACTTGCGGAGCGGTTCGGCACCCCGCTCTACGTCACCGATGAGGGGAGGATCCGCGAGAACTTCCGGCGCCTTGCAGGTGCGCTCACCGCCCGCTACCAGAAGGTCAGGGTGCTCTACGCCGCGAAGGCGAACGGCAACCTCGCCATATTCCGTGCGCTTGCATCGATGGGTGCCGGGGCCGACGTCTTCTCGGCCGGCGAACTCACCCTCGCCCTCGCCGCCGGCATGCGGCCCAAGACCCTCCTCTTCAACGGGAGCTCCAAGAGCCCATCCGATCTGGCCCTCGCTGTAAAGAAGGGTGTCAAAGTCTCGGTAGACTCTCTCGATGAGCTCCAACAGCTCAACGCTGCCGCCGGCGCTGCGGAAAGGACCGTCGACATTGCCTTCCGTGTCAACCCCTCTATCGATGTTCCCACCCACCCAAAGATTGCAACCGGCCTTGCCACAAGCAAGTTCGGCATACCGGCAGGGGAGATCCTCGATGCCTACCGTGAGGCGCTTACGCTTGAGCAGATCAATCCGACAGGCATCCACTGCCACATAGGCTCGCAGATCCTTGCCGTGGAGCCCTTTGCCCGCGAAGTCGAGGTTCTTATCGATGTTGCAAGCGATCTCATCGATATCGGGATCGACCTCTCGTTCATCGATATAGGCGGGGGCCTCGGCATCCCCTACCGGCGGGAGATCGACCGGGCCCCGACGCCGGAAGATTACGCAGGAGCGGTCATGCCGGTCTTCCTCCGGGGGATCCGCGACCTCGGTATAGAGCCCGAGCTCTGGGTCGAACCGGGCCGGTGGCTCGTCGCCGACTCGACGATCCTCCTCTCCCGAGTCAACTCGGTCAAGACCGCTCATAAGACGTTTGCAAACATCGACGCCGGGTTCAACCTCCTCGTCCGCCCGACGATGTACGACTCCTACCACGAGGTCGTCGCGGCAAACCGTGCGGATGCACCCCCGATACGGGAGTACTCAATCGCAGGGCCGATCTGTGAGACCGGAGATATCCTTGCAAAGGATAGAATGCTCCCCGAACTTTCAGCAGGCGACATCATAGCGCTGCTCGATGCCGGAGCCTACGGGTTTGCCATGTCGTCGCAGTACAACAGCCGCCCCCGGTGCGCCGAGGTGCTCCTCGCAGGCGAAAAAGTGGCCCTTATGCGCCGGGCCGAGACGGTCGATGATCTGACAGTTCCTATGGCGACACCGCCCTGGCAGGCATAGGCGTGAAGTTCCACTACCTCCTTGTCGATCGCCTCATAGGGAGAGAGGAGTTTGAGCGCCGGGTCGACGAGAAGGTGGCGGAGTCCGGCGACCTCCTTGATGAGCGGACGGCGGCGATGCTCGTCGTCAGAGACCTCGACCGGGCGCATATCCGTATACGCGACCTCTCCGGGGCATCAAGCCTTGCGTGCTTCTTTGCAAAAGTCCTCTCGGTCGAGGAACCCCGGGAGTTTGAGCGATCCGATGGCACGATGGGCATCGTCGCGAGCGTGATGGTCGGCGACGAGACCGGGAGGGCAAGGCTCGCCCTCTGGGACGAAAAGGCTGGCGGAGTCCGCGAGCTCGCTGTCGGGGATGTCATAGAGATCCTGGGCCAGCCGAAGGGCGAAGGAAAGGTCCCCGATGTCACCGTGGTCGCCCTCCAGGAGGCGGCATGCGAGATCACGTGCGGCGAGGCCACTGCCCCCGCGCCCGGGGGCGCCCTTGATGTCAGACTGATCGCCATCGAGAGCCCGCGGGCGTTCAGGAAGCGCGACGGGAGTGAGGGGGAGATGATCGAGGCGGTGATCGGGAACAAAGACGGCATATACCGGCTCGTCGTCTGGGCGCCCTCCGTCCTTGCCGGGGTGGAGGCGGGGGAGAACGTCGTCATACGCGGCGCCGTCGCACGGGAGAGCGACCGCGGGATCGAGTACAGCCTCGGTGAGGCGGGGTCCGTATCGCCCTCCTGCAAGGAGATTGAGATCCCGATGAACGCTATAGCAGATGTGACGGAGGGCGGGTCGTACTCGATCACCGGAACAGTGACGGCGGTGCAACCGTCCCGGCCGTTTGTCACGAAGAGCGGGAGGCCGTCATCCGTGAGGAACCTGACCCTTGCCGACCGGACGGGGGAGATCCCGGTCGTCATATGGGGCGAGAAGGCCGATGAGCACCTGACCTCCGGCGACCGGATCGAGATCTACAACGCAGCCGCCCGACGGGGGCGGTATGGCGACCTTGAGTTGCATATATCCTGGGGAAGCGCTCTCGTCGTCCTTGCCGAAAAGGAGGTGGAGGTGGAGGTCGAGGGGACGATCATCGCCACCGCTCAGGGCATCTGCATCAGTACCGCTGACGCCTGCTACCTTCTTTCTGACCCGCTGCCGGTCGGGTACGATCTGCGCGTCCGTGGTACCCTGCATCGCGGTGTGATCACCGCCCGTCACATCGAGGCTGTGATCCCCGATCCGGGAGATCTACAGCGCCGCCTGAACCGGCTCTCCGACCGATCCTGATCCCTCTCGCACACTTTCACACCGCTTGGCAAGGGGTCATTATCTCCCCCACCCAACACTCCTATTGTAGCACAGTAGAACAACACAAGAGATCAAGTGAGAATGGATATGTCAGAGATTGATCTTGAAGATTTACCCGGCGTCGGGCCGACCACCGCCGAAAAACTCCGCGATGCGGGCTACGGGACCGTCGAGAGCATTGCAACTGCCACAACATCCGATCTTGCAGAGGCGGCCGAGATCGGTGAGGGGACCGCAAAGAAGGTGATCCTCGCCGCACGGAAGATGGCAAATATCGGCGGGTTCAAGACGGGCCGCGACATCCTTGACAAGAGGAAGGACATCAAGAAGCTCAAAACCCTGGTTCCCGAGTTCGACGAACTGGTCGGCGGGGGCCTTGAGACACAGGCCATAACCGAGGTTTACGGTGAGTTTGGGTCCGGGAAAAGCCAGCTCGTCCACCAGATGGCTGTCAATGTTCAGGTTCCCGAGGAGTTCGGCGGATTGCACGGGAGCGTCATATACGTCGACACGGAGAACACGTTCCGCCCCGAGCGTATCGAACAGATGGTCAATGGGCTCCCGGAGGGCGTGGACCTCGGTTCGATGGAGGAGATCCTTGAGCGGATCCATGTCGCGAGAGCTCACAGCTCCGACCACCAGATGCTGCTCATGGATACTGCGCGGGAACTCGCAAACAACCTGCGGACAACCGAGTATCCGGTCAGGCTCTTCGTCATCGATTCGCTGACGTCCCTCTTTCGTTCGGAGTACGCAGGGCGCGGGACCCTCGCCGCCAGGCAACAGAAACTGAACCGCCATATGCACGACCTCCTAAAACTGCTTGACGACCACAACGCCGTCGGTCTGGTGACAAACCAGGTTATGTCAAACCCCGCCATCCTCTTCGGCGACCCGACAAAACCGATCGGCGGCAACATCGTCGGGCACACCGCAACCTTCCGCCTCTACCTGCGTAAGAGCAAGGGCGGCAAGAGGGTTGCTCGCCTTGTGGATAGCCCCAACCTCCCCGAGGGCGAGGCACCGTTCATGGTCGAGCAGGCGGGGCTCAGGTCGTGTTGAAGGCACTCGTAACGGATGTCGACGGCACCCTCACCGACCGGCAGCGGCGGATCAACACCGCGGCCATAGAAGCCATCCGGACGCTCGTCGACGCAGACGTTGTGGTGGTGCTTGCGAGCGGCAACACCGTCTGCTTCATGGATGGGCTCTGCCGGATGATCGGGACGAACGGGACCATCATCGCCGAGAACGGCGGCGCCTATCGAAGGGGGTATAAAGGCCCCCTCCACATCTCTGGCGACAAAAAGATCTGCCTTGAGGCGTTTGATATCCTCAGGGATCACTTTTCAGGGCAGGGCGTCGGGCTCGAACAGCTCAGCGCTCAGTACCGGTTCGCCGATGTGGCCTTCGCCCGGAACGTCGACCCCGACGAGGTGCGTGCGGTCCTCCGCGACCACGATCTCCCTGTCCGGGTCCTGGACACGAGGTTTGCCATCCACATCCAGGCGCCCGACGTGAGCAAAGAGACAGCTTTGCGGGAACTTGCAGCGGATATGGGGCTTCGCCTTGACGATATGATGGCCGTAGGGGACTCAGAGAACGATATCGATATGCTCAGGGCTGCCGGTGTGGGTGTTGCGGTGCAGAACGCCCCGGAATCTACCCGGGCAGCGGCGGATTGGATCGCAGAGAGCGCGTATGGAGACGGGTTTACGGAAGCGGTAAAAAAGTATTATCCCTATCTCTTCAACAGGTAGCGATCGACAACGATATAATCTTTTATATCCTTCACCGCCTCAAACGGCACAAGCATCTTATCTCCATCCATCTTGTAACCGTCTGTCTTAAACGTTTCGTCCGGCTTGACGATCAGTTCGACGACCTGCCCCGTGGCGAGGTCGACCGTGATATTCTTGATGGTCCCGATGAGCATACCGTCATTACTCATCACTTTCTTCTTCGCAAGGGTGCGGCAGAAGGTTTTGCTCATAGAGAACGTGGGGCGTTTGTACTATATAAATATTCTAAATCCCTCAAATCTCTTCAGAAACGACTCCCAAAGATTGTTATCCGGAGAGGCCGGCAGACCCTCCGCCGCAACACTTCCCGTGGTCCCGGTACCCATCCCCTGCTCTCACCGGAGGGTGCGTTGCCATAGCGATCATGGAGGTCTGGCCCGCAATACGCCCCTCTGCGGAATGTGGCGCGACACAACAGGTTATTTTGGTTTGCAAAAAAGAGTCAGGGTTGGTTTACTTCACGGTCTCGGCCGCCATCCGGACATCGGTTGCCTTGACCGTCTTTCGGCCTGCGTGGCCCGCGAGTTTGATCGCTTCTTTGGCGATCCTTGATGCATACTGCTCCATGAGTTTTGCGAGCTCTTCATTGGCATCGGAGCTCACTCGTTCCGCGCCGGATTTCTTCACGATTCTGCCAACAGGTGCCAGAGGTATATCTACCATAATTTCATTTCCCCCTTTTCATTGAGCTCTGTGAAATGTACTCTCAAACAGAGCTCGTTTTACAGAAGCACCATAGGTATCCTCATATAAATACTTATCCTTCGCCAGAGGGGTTGAAGTGTCAAATTTAGAGCGGGGAGGGTATCAAAGTGAGGGAAAGACCCGAATAATATCGGTCTGGGTAACGATACCGACGGGCTTGTCGCCCTCGACTACAATCAATCTCCCTATCTCCCGTTCCTTGAACCGGCCCACGAGTTCGTAGAGTCGGATCGACGACGGCGCCTTCACGACATCGGCGGTCATGACTCCCTCAACGGGCGCATCCAGTGTCTCGTCCTGATCCAGGGCGCGGGCTATATCACTCAGCGTCACGATGCCCGCAAGGTCGCCATTCTCCTCCACCACCGGCGCCCCGTGGATATGGTGTGTATTAAAGAGGTGGACGGCATCGCGGAGGGTGGCAGAGCGCGGCAGGGTCAGGAGCGGGGTGCTCATGTAGTGCCTGATCTGCTGCTTTGGGAGCGATATCATCTCCGCTATGCTGATCATGAGAGCCTGCTGGATCTCATCCATACCGAAGACCTCGCCGCGGATGAGGAGTTTGTTCACCGGCGTGGGCCCGATCGTTATCACATCCCCTACCCTGAAGAGCTTCACGCTCCCTATGATCTTGACCATCGCATGGCAGAGGTCGGGGTGGCAGAGTGTGGTGAACCCGATCTCGGAGACCCTGACGCCCTTCACCTTCTCACCATCGCGGAGGATCTGCACCTCGGACTGGTGCTCGAGGTCGGCAAGGTTGAGCTCCTTGTATGCCCGTGCGGTCGGGCTGTAGCCGCCCTTTGGGCCCGGAACGCCATCTACAAGGCCGAGCGCCTTTAACGCCTGCATCTGGTTGCGGACGGTGCCGGGATTACGCTTCAGCACATCCGCGATCTCCTCACCCTTTATAGAGTGGGAAGACTGATGATACAGGGTAATCAGGGTAATCAGGATATCCTTCTGAATCGAGGAGAGATCCATAATTATCACTTATTATACGTTGTCTAAATAGATTAGGTTGTGCGTGCAGTGGAGTTTGAAACCATTCCGACCGTCCCAACTGCGGATGAAGTGCTCGACCGCAGCCTTCGCCGGGCGGCAGCCAAGAAGAAACAAAAGATCAACATCGACCGGGCAAACGAGGAGTTCGTACGGGCTGTCGCGAGCGCCATCCACGACAAACTCAAGAGCGTGGTCACATCGTTCCCGAGTTTCGAGCGCCTCCCGCCCTTTTACCAGGATGTGACCGACATCTTAGTCTCGGTCGATCGGTTGAAGAAGTCCCTCGGCGCCGTCACCTGGGCGGCCGATCAGGTCAGGGCCATCGGGTCGGGCTATGCCAGGGGCATGCGGTCTGCAGAGGATACCGATCGGGCCCGGCGGCAGGCCGTCGCCCGCATAGCCTCCATCGTCCACCAGGTGGGAGATGACCTCCTCTTCCTCAACGAGGCAAGAAACATACTCAGAAAGCTCCCGCACGTGAGCGAGGACGAGTTCACTGTGGTCGTGGCGGGATACCCCAACGTCGGCAAATCGTCGTTCATCAGGCTCGTCTCCTCGGCTGAACCCGAGATCGCAGCCTACCCGTTCACCACAAAAGGGGTCATCGTCGGTCACCGCGATATCGGACGGCGTGAGCGGATCCAGTTCATCGATACGCCAGGGGTTCTTGAGCGCCCGACCGATGAGAGGAACCCCATCGAGCGGCAGGCGGTGAGCGCCATCATCAACACAGCCGACGCCGTGCTCTTCATACTGGATGCAAGCGAGCACTGCGGCTACACGTTCGATGACCAGATCCGGCTCCTTGCCGAGGTGTGCCGGCTCGTCGATGTCCCGGTGGTGGCGGTCGCAAACAAAGTTGATATCCGGGGGATCGAGGGCTATCCTGCTATGTCCACGCTCACCGGCGAGGGCGTGGAGGCGGTGCTCGATCTCCTCCTCAGATACAGAAAGGACACCACCCAAACGAACCTGCGAGAGCCGCCCCGATCAGAAACCCGAGAATAGCGCCGCCATTCAGGGGTGGGAGGCCCGCCTGGGGGTTGCCACGGTTGACGAAGTGGAGGAGGACTGCAAGACCGGCGAGCGAACCCGCCATCGCGCCGAGCGTCGGGGCGGAGAGGGTCCAGAGGACGGTTGGCGCATCCACAAAGACATGCGACGACGTGACAAGTATGGTGGGCATGATGAGGTCGCCCATGCCCATGACGAACGCGCCGCGCTCTTCGCCCTCCTTGATGTTGAGCCCTTCTTCCCGGAACGAGTAGTCCGCCCGCTTCGGGACAACGACCATGATCGGGGCCTTCGTCTCGAGGACGCCCTCCGCAAGCGTTATCATGTGCCGGGTCCGGTAGACCGATATGGCGTCATAGACGGCGAGCAGCACGAGCAGAACGAGGACCGGGAGGATGGCAAGGGAGACACCGAAGATCGACGCGACCCCCGCGGATATCAGGACGCCAAGGACATCGATGACATACCATTCCGGGTATATGTAGAGGAGCGCCGTTGCTGCCACGGCCGCTATGAGCGTTCCGACGATGGCAGCATCGGTGGCACCGAACGCGAGGAGCGAGAGCGCCGAGAATATGTAGAGAAACGTCATGAACAGGGCAAACCCGACGAAGATGGCGATGAAGCGCCGGCCCCCGAACCGGATCAAAAGAAGCAGGATCAGCGTGAAGACGAGCAGCATTCCTATGAAGATCAAAGGGTTTGCGACCGACTCGGGGTCTTCGAACGCCTCAAACCCCGCCGCCTGCATGGGGAGTACGAGGATGATGGCAACCACCTGGACGGCGAAGAGCATAAGGGGCATTCCAAGAAGGGGCAGCCAGTCACGTATCTGCATCACACATCTCCAATCATTTAGGTAGGTTAATTAATGCATCCTCATCACTTTAAAATATGGAGATTCGCGAACTCATCGGCGACATCGTTCTCACCATCGTGATGGTGGTCTCCACCGTCGTGCTGGTGATGCGATTCTGGCAGGACCTGATAATAGCAGTTGCCGCGACATTTATGATGCTTTCCCTCGGCGGATTGCTCATATCTCTTGGCATGAAGGTTGTAAGCCTTGAGAAGAGTGTCGCGCAGAGGGAGCGCACCATGCGCGTGAACATGGAGGAGATGGGAAAGACGATGAGCGCCAAATACGACAACACGGTCAACCACATCGAAGGGGTCGTCGATGGGCTCTCCCGCCGGATGTACCGCTGAACCGGATCGCCACATTAATGGCATATCCCCTTCTCATGAGTAGATAGCATGGGCGTTGCTATTCGTGATATTCTCGCAGACTGCAAAGAGCCGTTGACATGGGACGACCTTGCCGGCATCGCCGCCGTGGACGCCCATAACGCGCTCTACCAGTTCCTCTCCATCATCCGGCAGCCTGATGGCACTCCGCTGATGAACGGTGCGGGAAGGATCACATCGCACCTCTCCGGAATCCTCTTTCGGACGGTCAACTTCCTTGAGAAAGGTGTCAGGCCGGTCTATGTCTTTGATGGGAAACCGCCGGAGTTCAAGCAGGAGACGATCGACGAACGGCGACTCATCCGCGCCAGGGCCGACGAGGCATGGAAGGCGGCTCTGGCGGAGGGCGATACAGAGGAGGCCTACAGGCAGGCAAGTGCATCCGCCCGTATCGATAGCCATATCCTTGAGTCGTCTCGCGAGCTCATCGACCTGCTCGGTGTCCCCCGGGTGCAGGCGCCAGGCGAGGGCGAGGCACAGGCCGCCCACATGGCGCAAAGGGGCATGGCCACCTATGCTGTCTCGCAGGACTACGACTCGCTCCTCTTTGGCTCCCCAATCCTGGTGCGCAACCTCACAGTCAGCGGAAGGCGGAAGTCCCGGGGGCGGACGATCACGGTGAACCCCGAGAGGATCGTCCTTGCCTCCCTCCTCGACCGCCTCGGCCTCACCCGCGAAAATCTCATAGATATCGGCATACTGGTGGGAACGGACTTCAATCGGGGGATCCGGGGCGTCGGCGGCAAGACGGCCTTGAAGATCGTGAGGAGCGGCGGGTTTGAGTCTACCATTGCCGATAAACAACCCGATTTTGACCCTGCTCCGATACGCGAGTTCTTCCTCGATCCACCGGTCACCGACGATTATACCCTCGAATGGAGGCCTCCGGACGTGGAGGGGATCGTCGGGATGCTCTGCGACCGCTA
The DNA here is from genome assembly GCA_964413225.1 of uncultured Methanoculleus sp. Classification (GTDB taxonomy): domain Archaea; phylum Halobacteriota; class Methanomicrobia; order Methanomicrobiales; family Methanoculleaceae; genus Methanoculleus. The sequence continues at coordinate 67,121 of CAYPRO010000001.1, forward strand.
CGACTTTTCTGAGGATCGGGTCAGGAGCGCCCTCGCCAGGACCCCGGCAAAAGGGGCGCAGAAGACGCTCGACGCCTGGTTCTGACGCGATCGCCGGGAAGAACCCTCAAGCCTTCTTCCCCTCCCACTTGCCTGTGATCAGGCCGGTTTCACTCCTTTTTTCGCCGGGAACCTCTCCGGATCGGTCTCGATATCGATGACGATCGGTCTGTTCATCTTCAGGGCCTCTCTGACGGCATCAGGGAGATCTTCGGGCCGGGTCACGCGGATCCCCTCAGCGCCGCAGGCCTTTGCATACGCCGCAAAGTCGGGGTTTGTGAGGTCGATCCCGAAGGGCGGGTAGTTCTCCTCCCGCTGCTCCTCGCGGATCATGGCAAGTTCGTGGTTGTTTAAGATCACGACGATGATGGGTAGATCGTACTTGACCGCCGTGATGAAGTCCGCCATGATCATCGAGAACCCGCCATCTCCGACGATGCAGACGACAGTTGCATCAGGGTAGGCAAGTTTTGCCGCAAGCGCCCCGGGGAGCCCAAACCCCATCGTCCCGAGATAGCCCGACATGGCGAACCGCTGCCGTTTCATCTGGAAGTTTCGTCCAAACCACCACTGATTATCCCCGACATCGATGGATATGACCGCATCTTCAGGAATGAGGTCGGAGAGGACCTTCATGATGTAGGGCGGGCGAATGGGGACGGCTTTCGGGTCGGCTTCCCGGTCGATCCGCTCGATCCACTCCCGTTTCTTATCCGTAAGCCACTTCCTGGTATCGGGATCCTCCCGTGCCCTGACTTCTCTGGTGATCCGGGGAAGAGCAACAGAGCAGTCGCCATAGACCCCTGCCACGAGAGGGTGTTTGCCAAGCTGGATTGGGTCGATGTCTATCTGGATGGCCCGTTTGCCCGGCGGTATACCTGTGTGGTCGGAGAAACTCATGCCGCAGGCGATGACGAGGTCCGACTTCAGGACGAGCATCAGGGCATGAGGCGTCCCGAGCTCCCCATGCACTCCGGCGATCCATTCGTTGTCGTCGGGGAGGATACCTTTTCCGCGGAGGGTGGTGACGATCGGCGCCTGGAGCTTTGTTGCGAGGTCAAGGACCGCTTCTGATGCATGCAGGGCCCCAAACCCCGCGACGATGACCGGGCGGGCGGCACCATCGATCGCCTCCACCGCCGCCCGGACGCCCTCATCGGTCGGTGCGATGCTGACCGACGGCAGGCAGGTCTCGCGCTCGCAGTAGGCGGACTTGAGTGGTGCGGCCTGGATGTCGTTCGGTATCGAGAGTTGTACGACGCCGCGGGCGAAGACTGCGTAGCGCAGCGCCCGGGTGAGGAGTTTGACCGCCATCATCGGGTCGGCAACGGTGCTGTTGAAGACGGTGATCGGCCGGAAGAATGCGTCCTGGTCGATCTCCTGTATGCCGCCGGGACCACCATACTGCATCTTCACCTGCCCATTGAGCGAGAGAACGCTTGCATGGTCTTCTTTTGCGTCGTAAAGCCCGGTGGCAAGGTTTGTCGCCCCGGGTCCGGCGATGGTCAGGCAGGCCGCTATCTTCCCTGTGAACTTGTTGTAGGCCGATGCCGCCATCGCTGCTGTCTCCTCGTGCCTGACGACGATGTACCGGACATCCGGGTTCCTCCGGACGGCATCCACGAGCGGGAGCGACGATGCGCCGGGGATGCCGAAGAAGAGGTTGATCCCCCATGCCGCAAGTTCCGCGATCAGGACATCGGATACGGTCGTCTCCGGCTCTTTAGAGGTCGTCTTCGCCATTCTTCTCCACTCCTTCCTCTTCATTGACCCGCACAAACGCTTCCTTCCCGACCATGCAGTCGGGGCACCGCCAGTCGGCGGGGAGGTCTTCAAACCGCGTTCCCGGAGATATGCCGGCGGCGGGGTCTCCCGCCTCCTCGTTGTACTCATAATCACAGACACTGCACGCCCATCGCGCCATATTGTTCACGTCCCGGATGTGAGACTCCGGGCCATACCCGATCTCCACGTATAAAAATGGCTCGCCCAGGGTCTCGCGCCGCAGGTGGATGGGGGCGCTGGCTACTCCCGATGCCCTCTACCGTGCGTGAACGCCAGAATATCGCAGGGTGCGAGGCAGGGGATGTGTCATATGCTCAGAATATATACCATGATGATCATCAAACCCTCACCTGCCACCATGAAGATCCAAAAGACCCATCCGTTCGACCTGACGCCGGCTGAGGCGATCCACCTCCAGGGGGAGCTCCGGGCCGGGGTCCGCCTCTCCGGCGACATCGGGGAGGTCGCCCTCCTGGCTGGCGCCGACGCCTCATACACGAAGGGCTCTGACGAGATATACGCAGTCGCAGTCGCCCTCCGCTACCCCGACCTCACCGTCGTCGAGCGGGCTTATGCCTCCGTAAAGACATCATTCCCCTACATCCCCGGCCTCCTGACCTTCCGTGAAGGCCCCGCTCTCATAGAGGCGTTTCGGAGGCTACGGTCGGAACCCGACGTCATCTTCTTTGATGGCCAGGGGATAGCCCATCCGAGGGGGCTTGGGATCGCAAGCCACATGGGCGTCCTTCTCGACCGGCCCACGGTCGGTGTCGCAAAGAGCCTCCTGGTCGGCACCGTGGGGGATATAGGGGCCGGCAGAGGATCGACTGCCCCCATACTTCGCGACGGCGAGACTATCGGTATGGCGGTGCGGACGAAGGATAAGGTGAAACCGGTCTACGTCTCGGTGGGCAACCGTATCGATCTGTCGCAGGCGGTCGACCTTGTCCTTGCGGCTGCCCGGGGATACCGGCTCCCGGAGCCGACAAGGCAGGCTCACCTCTTCTCTAATGTCGTCCGGCGGGCAGGAGGCGATATGGATGGGCAGGCCCGCCTCCTCTCCCCGGATGCCCGGGGAGAAGAGTGATACGCCGGCTCCGGTCCTGCATGAGATACCAGCGGCCGTAGCGGCCCGGCTGCATGGGTATAGGTCAAAACCGTTATCAATCTCCAGGGAAGAATAACGCTTAATGATCGGCGCGGTATGGAGATGCTGTTTGCCGGATCATATGGAGCATGGAATATGTCAGGAACTATTCACACAGACCGTATGGCAGTCAAAGCAGATCTGATGGGGGCGAGAAGGTATGGCCGCACGTGAAATTGTCCCGGGAGTCCACTCTGTCGGTGTCATCGACTGGGATCGCAGGATATTCGATGAACTGATCCCGCTCCCTGAGGGCACATCCTACAACAGTTACCTCGTCAGAGGCAGCGAGAAGACGGCGCTGATCGATACGGTCGATCCGGCAAAGACTGCGGAACTCATGGCAAACCTTGAGATGGCCGGCGTTCAGAGGATCGACTACATCATCGCAAACCACGCCGAGCAGGATCACTCAGGCTCGATACCGGCTATCTTCGACCGCTATCCTGAGGCAAACCTGGTGACGAACCAGAAGTGCCGGGACTTTTTAGTCGATCTCCTCCATATACCGGAGGACCGGATCATCGTTATAGGCGATGGAGAGACCCTCCCCCTGGGAGGAAAGACGCTTGAGTTCATCCTCGCGCCCTGGGTCCACTGGCCGGAGACGATGCTCACATATATCCAGGAAGACCGGATCCTCTTCTCCTGCGATTTCTTCGGTTCACATTACGCGACAAGCAGCCTCTACGTCCCGGATGAGGGCGTGGTCTACGAGTCGGCAAAACGCTACTATGCCGAGATCATGATGCCGTTTCGCTCAAGCATCAAGGGGCACCTTGCAAAACTCGACACGCGCGATATCGCCATGATAGCGCCGAGCCACGGCCCGATCTACGATCGGCCGGCGTTCATAATGGACGCTTACCGCGACTGGACGGGCGATGCGGTGAAGAACATGGTGGTGCTTCCTTACGTCTCCATGCACGGGAGCACCCGGGCTATGGTCGACCACCTCGTCGATGCCCTGATGGAGCGGGGAATCCCTGTGCAGCCGTATAACATACCAAAGACCGACATAGGCGATCTTGCCAGATCCCTCGTGGATGCCGCAACGGTCGTTATCGGAACGCCGACGGTCATATTCGGCCCCCACCCGCAGGCGGTCTACGCGGCATACCTTGCAAACCTCCTCCGCCCGAAGACCCGGTATGCGACGGTGATCGGATCCTATGGCTGGGGCGGGAAGACTGTCGACACCGTGAAGAACATGCTCGATCGGCTCAAGGTCGAGGTCCTCACTCCCGTCTACGTCAGGGGTTACCCGAAGGATGCGGATTTCGCGGCTCTGGATCGGCTCGCCGATGAGATCCGGAAGAAGCATGAAGAAGCGGGGATCCTCTCCGCCTGAACATCCCCCCCTTTTTCACGGTCGGCATCCTGCTCCCGGATCGGCCGACATAACACCGACACATTAACACGCTCCTACACCGACCAATCTGTGAGCTGACCTATGCCCCCATCGGATTTCAAACGAGTCATTGCGGAATCTCCTTACGTCTTCATCATCGGCGTGGCAGGAGACAGCGGAAGCGGAAAGACCACGTTCACCCGGGCCATAAGGTCGATATTTGGCAGGGATCTCGTCTCGATGATCACCATCGATGACTACCACAGATACGACCGCACGGAGCGAAGAGATCTCGGGATCACGCCGCTCATCCCTGAGGCGAACCGGTTCGATCTGCTTGAGGAGCACCTTGGAGACCTCAAGGCGGGAAAGACGATCACAAAACCGGTCTACAACCACGACAACGGGAAGTTTGACCCGCCGGTGTCCTTCAGCCCCACAAAGATCCTGATCGTCGAGGGGTTGCATCCGTTCGTCACCCCGACCCTGCGGGACCTGATCGACTTCAAACTCTACGTCGACCCTGACCCCGATGTCAAACGCGCCTGGAAGATCAAGCGGGATGTGGAGCAGCGCGGCTATTCGCCCGAGGCCGTCATAAAGGAGATGGAGGAGCGCAAACCCGACTACGAACGTTACGTGGCGCCTCAGTGCCGGTTTGCGGATGCGGTCATCAGGATAGCCTTCTCGAAGTACGGCAGAAAAGTGAGCGAGGAGCGCAACGTCTACCATGTCTCTCTCTGCCAGAACGGGATCGACCGGAGCATCCAGAACGTCGACCTCTCCATCGACCTCTACCCGATCCTCTCACTATCGGAGCGGAGCTTCATGGTCGAGTTCACAGCCGAAGATGTCGCCGGGCGGCCGATGGGGGCCCTCACGTTCGACGGGGAACTGAATTATGCCGTCGCGAGGAAACTGGAGCAGAACATCGAGATCCAGACACAGGTGCAGCCCATCGATCTCGTCAAGAACGGCGATTACCTGACGGCCGGGGGTATGGCCCAGCTCATCCTTGCCTGGCGGATCATCAACCGCCGCATAGCGATCGAGAGCGCTCCGGATACCCGCGTGGAGAAGGGGTGGCCGGCCGAAAGCGGCGGGTGCGGGTGCGGCCGCACGTGACGGGGGCGCTCTCTGGCGGTGCCGGGGCAAACCGTTATGAGAGAGAAGGTAGATAAGAGCGCCCGGAGAACGTGTATCGATGGACAGGATCGAGCAGTTCTCGACCATCGCCCCCGACATAGGCAGTATATTCAGATACATAAGCGTCGGCACGGCGGTGCCGCTCATCGTCGCGGTGGTCTACCGGGAGTGGGATATGATCCTCCCCATGGTCTCCGTCCCCATCACCCTTTTTCTCCTCGGGACACTTCTTGCCCGAGTTCCCCGGGGGGAGCGAGAGGCGCCGCTCTCCGTCGCCCTCATGGCTGTTGCCCTGATCTGGCTCGTCATGGCCCTTGCAAGCGCACTCCCGTTCAGCCTCGGGATCGGCGCCCCATACCTCGATTCCGTCTTTGAGGCCATGTCGGGGTGGACCGATACCGGTCTGACGGTGATGCGTTCGGTCGATAGCCTGCCGCGGACGCTCCTCTTCTGGCGGTCGCTGATGCAGTGGCTCGGCGGTCTCGGTATAGTCGCCTTCACCATCGCCATGGCATCAAGGACCGGGCTGACCCAGTTCCGCCTCTACCGGTCAGAGGGACGCTCGGAGGCATTGATGCCGAGCGTCGTTGCGACGGGTATGGAGATGTGGAAGATCTACCTTATCCTGACCGCGGCGTCGATCGGCCTCATCCTCATATCGGGGGTACCCCTCTGGGATGCGGTGAATATAGCGCTCTGTGCGATATCGACCGGAGGATTCTCCGTCCATTCGGCCGGCATACCATATTACAGCAACCCGTTCCTTGAGGTTCTCATCGTCCCGGTCATGATCGCCGGCGCCCTGCCGTTCAAGCTCTATTACCTTCTCTACAGGCAGAGGGGCATCCGGGTCTTCGACGACCAGCAGGCACGTCTTCTCTTCATGCTTGTCGCGCTCGGCATCGTCGTCATATCATGGGATCTCGTCACCCTCAGCGCAACCGGTATCCCCACGGCCATCCATAGCGCCCTTTTTATGTCAGCCGCGGCTATCACAAGCACCGGTTTTCAGATCGCCTCCCCTAACGAGTGGGCGAGCGTGACGGTCCTCTTCCTCTCGATGCTTATGGTGATCGGCGGGGCATCGGGGAGCACCGCCGGCGGTATCAAACTCTCCCGGGTGGTCCTCGGCATCCAGAGCCTTATATGGTGGTTCCGGCGGATGTTTGTCTCCGGAAAGGTGCTCATCCCCTTCAGGTATGACGGCAGGGTGATCCAGAAGAACATAGCCGAACTTGAGGTCTCGCGGAACATGCTGATCATCATGCTCTATTTTCTGTCGATCTTCATCGCCACGGTACTGGTGATGCACCTGCAGCCGACGGCTTTTGATTCAAGCAACGTGATATTCGAGATAGTCTCTGCCATGTGCAACTGCGGCATGACCACGGGGTTTGTCTCGCCCGATATGGCAGATCCGGCAAAGGCCCTCTTCATCGTGGTCATGTGGATCGGGCGCCTTGAGATCATACCGGTGATCATGCTTATCATGGGTATCTTAAGAGGGCTTGAATGACCTTGCGCCGGGTGCGGGTCAGCCGCATCCCCCTTTACGGTGCAGGGCCGGCCATCCCGTGCCGGGACAGTCGGCGGATCGATCGGTCTGATGGTCTCGGGTCGACAGGTCATGCCGGTCGATTGTCGGCGTACAGGCCGTCCACCACCATGCGATCCCCACCGCTTTCTGAAAGCAGGTCCATGTAAGCATAAACCTCCGGTGCATCCTCCTCCAGGAGCGCGGGGAAGATGTAGTAGAGCATGAAGGCCCCGGAAAAGAGTGCCGCCTCCCTTTCTTCGCCGGGCGGAAGGTCGATACGGGTAAGGTCGGACCCTGCGGCCAGCGCCGAAAATATCGTGCTTCCATCAAACCCCATGGTGTGGTAGACCCGGTAGCCGACCTGCCGGGCAAAGACCGCATCGGCCTGTGCCGGGTTTTTGTCCGAACGGATGTATATGGCATCTTCAGAGGGAACGTATATGCCGCTTATGTTCCCGTATGCTTCTTGCTCAAATATCCTGCTGTCGATGTAGACGATGATGTCTCTGATATACTCTTCTCTGATCCTGGTGCTCTGCTGCAGCACCAGGGCCTCTGCAAGTGCCGCCCCGGTGCCGCTTCCATCCCTGTTTTCCAGACGGAATCCGGCGACCGGACACACTGAGAAGGCCGAGCAGACGACGATCAGGAGTATGATCGCCGCAATCAACCGTGATTGGAATCGTGGGTCCATCGCTTCTCCTCCGTTCATCCAATAGTTTCGGGTTTGGATTTATATACTTTTTGTATACAATAAAATCACATAATCACGTTAAATAATTAAAATAATAGATAATAACTCATGTTATTGTTAATCAACACTTATTTTAGCTATTTTAGCTCATGTTATGGTTTATATAAAATGCCCATGCACATTCCATCCGACACCTAATTACCCATGCAGGCGCATAATAACAACGATGAAACAGATCGCCCTCTACGGCAAGGGTGGAATCGGAAAATCCACCACTGCGGCAAACCTCTCGGCAGCACTCGCGGGGGAGGGGCTCGATATACTGCAGATCGGTTGCGACCCAAAGCACGACAGCACCCGCATGCTGATGCACGGGACGTGGATCCCGACCGTGCTCGACCTTATCCGGGAGCGCGGGGATGAGAACATCACCGTCGACGATGTGGTTTACCGGGGTTTCCGGGGGGTGCGCTGCGTGGAGGCGGGCGGGCCCGAACCGGGGATCGGGTGCGCCGGGCGGGGCATCATAGCGACGTTTCAGCTCCTCGAGCGCCTCGATGCCCTCAAGGGGGATGTGATCGTCTACGATGTCCTCGGTGATGTCGTCTGCGGCGGGTTTGCCATGCCTATGCGTGAAGGGTACGCGCAGGAGATCTACCTCGTCACATCCGGCGAGCTTATGTCGATATACGCGGCCAACAACATAGCAAAGGCCATCGCCCGCCTCTCGCGCCGGGTACGCAGCCGGTGTTCGCTTGGGGGCGTTATATGCAACGCAAAGAACATCGAGGGCGAGCGTGACCTGGTGGATGACTTTGCCCGCCGCATCAACTCACGGCTCATCGCCTACATCCCCAGAGACCGGATGGTGCAGATCGCTGAACTGCACCGGCAGACGGTCGTCGAGTATGCACCCGACTCCGACCAGGCGGCGATCTATGAGGAACTCGGGCGCGCTATCCACGCAAACCAGAAGACAACCATTCCCACTCCCCTCGAGATGGATGAGCTCGAATCCTTCGCCCTTGAATTCGTCCAGGTTTGAGGGATGTACCCTGACCGGAGCGCTCTCGGTTCTCACGGAGGTACGGGATGCGATCTGTGTCATCCACGGCCCGTCGGGATGCACACACCATAACTTCTCCCTCCTCCACGCAACGCTCCTCTCCAGTAACCGGCCAGAAATTCCCCGCCTTCTCTCCACCAATCTTACGGAGAACGACATCATATTCGGGGGGGAGGAGGCTCTGGAGAGGACCATGGCTCGGGCGCTCTTGCTCTCCCCCGCCCCGGCCTCAATCTTTGTCCTCTCGACCTGCATAGTCGAAACTATAGGGGACGATACCGCGGCAGTCTCTGCAAAGGCGTGGGGCATCCCGGTGATCGCCGTCCCGACCGCGGGGTTCCTCGGAGGTATATTCGAGACCGGGATCAGAAACGCCCTCTCCTCCGTTACCCTGCTTGCACAGCCCGCGGATTCAAGGACGCTCTCGGCAAACCTCATAGGCGAGAAGAATCTGGAGTACGGCGTCGACGAGAACGCAGCTGAGGTTTCCCGTCTTCTTTCCCTCCTCGGCATCGGGATAAACCTCCGATTCGTGCGGGGGATCGGGACAGGGGATATCAGGCGCCTCGGTTCTGCCGCCGTCAACATACTCCGCGAACCGGCGCTCCGGCCGATCGGAAAAGACCTCGAGAGGCGGTTTGGCACGCCCTGTATCGACTCGTTCCCGGCCGGCCTTTATGGGACGCTCCGGTTCATAGAGGATGCCGGCCGGATCTGCGGTGTGGATGCTTCGGTCGCCGTCGAGGAAGAGCGTGCCAATCAACGCGATATGCTCTCGCGATTTGCGGATATCAAGGGGAGCCGGGTCTGGTTCCGTTCTCCCCACCCCATGCTCGGGGGAGACTCTGTCGCAGAGGCCGTCGCAAACGAGTGCGCCGCTGCCCTCGACCTTGCCGTGGCAGAGGGCGGGACCCCCATCCCGCTCCCGTACCCGGCACCCGTGGGGACCGCCGGGCTCCGCCGGATGCTCAACCGGTGGAGGGTGCTCGTGCGGGAAGAACGGCGAAGGTGAGGAGGGGCGGGATGTCTGGTAACGGTGAGATATGTCACATGCGAAGCTGTTTTTGGGCTGTGGCTGGCTTCACCAGGATTGCAACGGTCCCCTGCCCCCTTGCAAGTAATGCCCGCGCCGTCTCTGTTTGCCCGGCCAGCCCCCCATAGTGCCCTTTAAATACATCTCTCACAGAGGAAATACCATAGGGAGTGTCAGAGCATGTTCAAACGCATCCTGTTTCCAACGGACTTTTCGGCGCCCTCCGTGAAGGTGCTGGGCTACATCCCCGCGCTGCAGGAGGCGGGAACCCGGGAGGTGGTTCTCGTCCACGTCATCGACTCAAAAGACGTCACCCTGATAGCCTCAGGAGGGCTGGGATTCCTCGGGACCGTATCGGATCGGGAGACCGAGGTCCAGCGTCGGCTCCGGGAAGAGATCGAACACAACATCATAGATGCCCGCCGGTCGCTTGAGAAGCGGGGCCTGAAGGTGACCGTCCGAACACCCGTCGGCAACCCTGAAAAGGAGATCCTGGCTGTGGCAGATGCGGAAGAGGTCTCGCTCATCGTCATCGGCTCTCACGGCCGGTCAAACATCCGCGACCGCCTGCTCGGGACAGTCTCAGAGCACGTGATCAAGAACGCCCGCCAGCCGGTTCTGGTCATCAAGCGGGACGTGGTCGACGAGAGATAACTTCCTTCCCCCCCTCGGGCCGCGTCATCCGCAGCCCCAAAAGTCTATCTCTCCTCCCGGCTCTCAAGTAACTGCCGGATCGCCCGCAACTCCTCCACGATCGTATCCGCAGCAAGCGGCGCCGGCCCCTCCTCCAGCCCGGCCGCGACCGATCCGGTCATCCGAACAAAATCCATGATCTTCTCCTGAAGGTCCCTTGGGTCCGCGACACCGTCGAGGACGATCTCCGCCCGGGCCTGTGCCGAGTAGCCGGCGGTCTGCACCCGAACCGCCGAGAACGAGAAGAACCGCATCAGGGGCCCCTGGACTATATCGACGTTCGTTATACGGTTGTAGGGGACGATCCCCGTCTGCTGGAACCAGACCCCTCTCTGCCAGGTGATCTCGGTGACGGTGAGCCGGTAGACGATGCTCTCGTAGTAGCGGGGTATCCAGTAGAAGGCGAAGACGATGGCGACGATGGTGGGCAGCGCTATTATGAGAGCGACGATGCCCCATGCAAAGGAGACAATTGGAACCAGCCAGGGGAGGATAAGGAAGACGACAGCAAGGATCAGCGACGCGTAGAGGTACGACCGGAACGCCGGTGCCGGCCTGAAGACCTCTCCGATACGGATTGGGGTGAGCGGCATGTTATCACACCAATCTCTATCCGGACAGATTAAGTCTTCCCCGGAGTGAGGTCTCTATGGAGGATGAAGCGATCGGTCCCTTCACCGAAGTAAGCGGGGCAGAAATCCGCTTCCTCAAAACCGCACTTCTCATAGAGCGCCCGGGCGCCGTAGTTTGACGGCGCGACCGAGAGGTAGACCTCCTCTACTCCCCGCTCCCGGAGGCTCCCGATGACAGCGGCAATGAGGTGCTCTCCAAAACCCCTGCGGCGGTACCGCTCAAAGACCGCAAGCCGGATGATCCACCCGGTCGTCTGCCGGTGTTGCACGAGCGCTCCGATGATGTAGCCAGCGACCTCGCCATCACACTCCGCGACAAAGAAGGTCTCAGCGAAGAGGACGCCTGCCTGCCGGACAAAGACCCCGGGTTTGCAGTCGCCGGGGCTGTTCTCCCGCCCGATGAGTGAGACCGCGAGGAGATCCTCCTCGCGGTACTTCCTTATGATCAGATCCATATGGTATGTTCTGTCTGAGGGGTGAAAAAAAGGAAGCCGCAACCCCGGTATCGCTCTGATGATCGAGCGCCTCCTGGGGTCGGGATTACTTCTTCTTTACCCCTGCCTGGAGCATATCGCGCGCCATCTTATATGTCTCGACTTTGTACTGCATCATCTCGATGTGCTGCTGCTTTGCCCGGATGCGGGACTCGATCATGCGGATGGTCAGCTGTCGCATCTGATCCTCATCAAGGAAGTCGTACATCTTCTCAAGGAGCCTGCCGTGAGCGGCGTATCCGCCATAGTGTGTCATATCATACCCCCCCTGCGTCGGCCCTGCCCATGCGGACAGGACGGCACCCCTGTGCCCGGCGGATGATAAATACATTGTGCCAGGTGTGGCTGCCCGGCCCGGATTTAGCGGGGTGAAGTGTTCGTTTCGCCGTGACCGGCCCGGTTCTCGATGGCGGCTCATAATAGCAGTGCAGACATTCCCCGGCCGGATACCCGCAATGCGGGCGAGGCGACCGACGAACGCTCCATCCCGCTGAATTCTTCTCAGGCCTCGATCAGGGCCGCCTCATCGGAGCGACGCCCCGTTCTCCTGCACGGATGCTCTGGCGCCCGGTTTCCTACAGGCAGTCGGCGAAGCCGCTCCCCATCCGCCGGTTGCGGCTGGTGCAGGCGTTGAGAACCTCATCCATCACCTGGAGCGCCCCCTCGACCCCGGCAATCACGCGGGAGGAGAGGAGAACCCTATCCCTGAGCGGCGGCGTCAGGCCGACGAACGCGGCATCCGGGGCGATCGCCCGCTCGTAGGAGGATCCGACGATCAGGTCCGGTTCGGCGGCCACGATCATGTCCCGGTGGGCCGCAAAGCCGGTCGTGTGTATAGCAGCGCTCCCCCCACCGGTCCTGTTCCGGGTCGCGATGCAGGTGATATCGGCGCCGATGTAGTGGTCGAGAATATCTGCGATATACATGGCATACGCGCTCTGGGCGGCGATTGCAACCCTTGGCGGGTCAAATCTCCGGAGGTACTTCTCGCAGGCCTTTCGTATACGCGCATCGGCCCACGTGACCTCCTCTCTGACCGGCCGGGGATCGACCCCGTCGACTGAGGCTGCAAGCCGCTCGAATGCCTCGCCGGTGGCATCAAGCCCGAGGATCGAGCCGCAGGCGGTCCCGACGCCGCTTGCAAGGTCCGGGTTCGTCCCTATGGTGAAGGGCGCCGCACGGTGGGCGGCATCATAGTGGTCCAGGCAGAACGTGGTGCCGGTTCTGGCGCCGGCAAGGTCAAGCAACCGCCGGGCCTCGATGGCGTTTCCCCGCGAGAAGGGGTCGGTGCGGCATATGCCGTCGATGTTTGCGCCGGCCATGCCGGGATCCACCTCCGGCGCGATCTCCTCAAGCGCCCGGTGGTAGCCGGCCTCGAAGTCGCCGAGGAACCCGGGGCTATCGACGATGATGATCCGTCCATCGCGGGCGAGGGCGCCGATATCCTCGCCCATGATGGCGGGCACGCATGTGTTCACGACGGCTATATGGGAATACCGCCCCTCAAGTTCGCCGATCACCTCCGCAAGGCGGAGCTCCGTCCCGAATACGATCTCGTTCTCGACGAGGAACGTCCCGTGGATGGGGACCCCGACGAGGGATGCGGGGTAGAAGTAGCACCCGCTTGAGCCGTGGACGATGACGGCGAGGTCCTCAAAACCCGCAAGGCAGGCGACTGCCCCGGTCATAGCGCAGGGCCAGAGGGGGTTTTCGCACGGCGTATGTTGGTCTTTCTGCATCGGTCTACAGGGTTATGGGGATCCTATACCGTCCGGACGAGCGACGCAACATATCGCCCGACCTCGCTCGTCTTCCTTGCCCCGCCCATATCCCGGGTCACGTAACCGTCAAGGATGCTTCTCTCGACCGCCCTGAGGACCGCCGCCGCCGCCTCGTGCTCGCCTATGTGATCGAGGAGCATCGAGCCCGCCCATATGGTCGCAAGCGGATTGGCGACATCCTGGCCGCGGTACTTCGGCGCAGAGCCGTGTATGGGCTCAAACATAGATGTCCCCGCGGGGTTGATGTTCCCTCCGGGGGCAAGACCGAGCCCTCCCTGGATCATCGCACCGAGATCGGTTATGATATCGCCGAACATGTTCGGTGTGACGACGACGTCGAACCACTCGGGGTTCTTGACAAACCACATCGTGACCGCATCGACGAAGTTGAACTCCGTCGCGACATCCGGGTAGCCGGCGGCGACATTAGTGAAGACATCCCGCCAGAGGCCGTAGACATCGGAGAGGACGTTTGCCTTGTCGACCGACGTGACCTTCTTCTCCCTCCCTGCGGCGATCTCAAAGGCGTAGCGGATCACCCTCTCCGCACCGGCCCGCGTGACGACGCCGATCTGGTAGGCAAGTTCTTCGGCGTCGGTCTCGACGTCCAGGCTGAATTTGACGCTGTAGATGTCCCGGACGACCTCAAGGGTCTTTTGCTCGCGCCGACCCCCAAACCTCGATCCGATCCCGACGTAGAAGTCCTCGGTGTTCTCCCTGACGACGACGAAATCGATGTCCTGCGGACTTTTATTCGCAAGCGGCGTTGTGACCCCGTCGAGGAGTTTGATCGGTCGGAGGTTGACGAACTGATCGAAGTGAAACCGGATGGCAAGCAGGATGCCCTTCTCAAGTATCCCGGGCTTCACCCGCTCGTCGCCTATGGCCCCGAAGTAGATCGCCTTATATTTCGAGAGCTCCCCGATGTCCTCCTCGGTGAGAAGATCACCTGTCGCAAGGTAGCGCTCCGCCCCGATATCGAGGTCAGTCCAGGCTATATCAAACCCGTACCGCTCCCCTGCGGCGTCGAGGACATCTTTGCCGGCCGCCACGATCTCAGGTCCGATCCCATCTCCGCCGATGGCCGCTACCCGATGTTGCATACCTTCACCTCATCGATATCTCTTGCATATGCCACAAGGCCGCCGGCATCGATGATCTCCTTCAGGAAGTCAGGCACCGGCTTGACGGTAAGCCGTCTCCCCTTAACCTCAACGTATCCGCCGTCAAGGTTCACCGTCACGGCATCGCCATCGCCGATCGCATCAGCCTCGGGGCAGACAAGGGGCAAAAGCCCCGTGTTGATGGCGTTTCTGTAGAATATACGGGCAAAGGACTTCGCGATCACGATCCTGACCCCGGCGCCGAGGAGCGCAAGCGGCGCATGCTCGCGGGATGAACCGCACCCGAAGTTGCTGCCGCCGACAACGAGATCGCCCGCCTGGACGTCCCTGGCAAACTCATCCCTCGTCCCCTCAAACGCGTGTTTTGCAAGTTCCGCCGGATCGTATATCGTGAGGAACCTCCCCGGTATGATAGCATCCGTATCGATATCGTCACCAAACTTCCAGACCCGCATGATTCACACCTCCCTCGGATCGGTGATCTCGCCGTAGAGGGCGCTTGCCGCCGCCGTCGCCGGCGAAGAGAGGTAGACCGACGCCTGAGCGCTCCCCTGCCTGCCCCGGAAGTTCCGGTTCGATGTCGAGAGCGAGACCTCGCCCGGGGCAAGGAGGCCAAACGCCCCGCCCATGCAGGGGCCGCAGCACGGCGCCTCCACGAGGGCTCCCGCCCCGACGAACCGCTCGATGAGTCCGGCCCTGAGGGCTTTGAGGTATTCGGTTCGCGATGCCGGTATGACGATCACCCGGACGCCGGGGGCAAAGCGGTCGGCCTTCCCCATAACATCCACCGCATCGGCAAGATCTTCGTAGCGCCCGTTCGTGCAGGACCCTATGAAGACCTGGTCAACCTTCTTTCCGGCAACCTTCGCGACATCCACGACGTTGTCGACGTTGTGCGGGACGGCGACCTGCGGCGCAAGATCCGTAACGTCGTAGTGCCGGCGCTCCCGGTAGGCCGCATCGTCGTCACCTGCAAGGTCGAACGGCTCGATCTCCCGGCGGGCGGTGATATACTCCCATGTGGCCGCATCGGGCCGGACGATCCCCGCCTTCGCCCCCATCTCGATCGCCATATTCGCGCAGGTCATCCTGCCCGCCATATTCATTTCGTGCATAGCCCGGCCGATAAACTCAAGCGCCATGTATGTCGCCCCATCTGCGCCTATATCCCCGGCAAGGGAGAGTATAAGGTCTTTTGGACCCACCCGCCGGCTGAATGCTCCATCGACATCGATGAGGATGCTCTCGGGCACCCGGAAGTAGAGCGCCCCGAACTTCAGGACAAAACCCATATCGGTCGAGCCGATTCCGGTTGCAAACGCCCCCGCCGCACCGTATGTGCATGTGTGGGAGTCAGTCCCGACGATGATCTCGCCTGGCGCCGCCCGCCCCTTCTCCATGACGACCTGGTGGCAGACGCCTTCCAGGAGGTCGTAGTTGTGGATCCCCTGCTCCTGCGCAAACCGCCGCATGAAGAGATGGTTCTCGGCAGCCGGTATCGAGTCGGCGGGAACCTGATGGTCGAAGAGCATGATGATCCTCTCCGGGTCAAAGACCTGTTCTCCGCCCATATCGCGAAAGACCCTGACCGCAAGAGGCCCGGTTATGTCGTGGATCATCGCCGCATCCACCGGCGCCATCACCACATCCCCCGCGCGGACGGTTCCCCCACATTTCATCGAGAATATCTTCTCTGCGATCGTCGCCGCCATATAGTATCGTGTTCTGGTACGTTCTCCGGGCGTATCTATCTTTGCGGGGCTCGCCCGGCGGTGTCGGCAATCAGGGCCTGTTTCGCCCGAATTTCGGGGGGGTACCCTTATGTGGCCCCGTGCGGATGGTATAAGGAGAGACGATGACCGACGGATCGACCCCGGCCATGCGGCAGTACTACGCAGTGAAGAACCGGTACCCCGATGCCATCCTCTTCTTCCGGATGGGGGACTTCTACGAGACATTCGGCGAAGACGCCGGCGTGGTGGCCCGTGAGCTCGATATAACCCTGACAGCACGGGGAAAAGATAGGAACGGTGATCGGATGCCGCTTGCGGGTGTTCCCCATCACGCCGCCGATGGCTACATCGCCCGCCTGGTGGCAAAGGGCTACAAGGTGGTGATCTGCGACCAGGTGGAGGATCCAAAGACAGCAAAAGGCATCGTGAAGCGCGACGTGACACGGGTGATCACCCCCGGAACCCTTATAGACTCATCTATGCTTGGCTCGGCCGGCTCCCGCTACCTCATGGCGGTTGCCCCGGATCGAAAGGACGCCTACGGCATAGCGTTCCTGGATATATCCACCGGCGAGTTCTTCATATCCGCAGGGAGCGATTACGCCGATATCGCCTCTGAGGCGGTCAGGTATCGTCCGTCCGAGGCGATCCTCCCTGAAAGCGCCGGGGAGGGGCTCTCCCGCCGGCTCGAGGCCGCCGGCGTGACGGTGAGCCGCTACCGCGACGACGCCTTTGATCCGGGTGCGGCGTACGAGCAACTCTGCAGACGGTTCGGGACGGCGACGCTTGATGGTTACGGGTGCGCCGGTATGCCGGGAGCCGTCGCAGCGGCCGGGGCAGCTCTCCGTTACGCTCAGGAGACCCAGCAATCGCCCCTTCCCCACATAACGGGGCTCTCGACACGTATCCCCTCGGAGAGTATGGTCATTGATGCTATCACCCTCCGAAACCTCGAGATCACGGCCGGTATCCGGGGCGATGGCGATGGGAGCACGCTTCTATCTGCCCTCGATCTCACGGAGACGCCCATGGGGAGCCGGACGATGCGCTCGTTCCTGGTCGGCCCCCTGGTCAGGAAGGAGGCCATAGAGGAGAGGCTCGATGCTGTGGAGTGGTTCCTCAACCACACCGTCGAGCGCCAGGCGCTCCGTGCAGCGCTCGGCGAATTTGCTGATATAGAGCGGATAGCAGGAAGGATAGCCTACGGGAACGCCGGCCCCCGGGATCTCTTTACGCTCGGAGAGTCGCTCTCTGCCATCCCGGCTCTGAAGGCCCCCTTTTCGGGCGATGTTCCGG
The DNA here is from genome assembly GCA_964413225.1 of uncultured Methanoculleus sp. Lineage (GTDB taxonomy): Archaea > Halobacteriota > Methanomicrobia > Methanomicrobiales > Methanoculleaceae > Methanoculleus. Next base: position 84,672 of record CAYPRO010000001.1, read on the forward strand.
TCATCGTCCGCGAAGCCCTCGATGGGATGGGCGAACATGTCTCCATAACGGATATCATCGGCCGCGCGATCGCGGATGACCCCCCGGCGCTCGCGAGAGCCGGCGGCATGATCCGGGAGGGGTTCAACGCGAACCTCGACGAACTCCGGCGCCTCGCGACGACCGGAAAGGACTGGATCGCTGAGTTCCAGCAGCAGGAGAGGGAGAGAACCGGCATCAAGTCGCTCAAGGTCGCCTACAACCGGGTCTTTGGCTACTACATAGAGGTGACGAAACCCAATCTTCACCTGGTGCCGCCGGAGTACGAGCGGCGGCAGACGACAGCAAACGGCGAGCGTTACACGATACACGACCTCCGGGAGAGGGAAGCGCTTATAGCGACCGCAGAGGAGCGCCAGTCCGCCCTCGAGGCGGAGATATACGCCGAACTCGTCCGGACGCTTGCTGCGGATGTCCCCGCCCTCCAGACGACCGCCCGGGCGGTTGGGCTGCTCGACGTCTACTCGGCCCTTGCCGAGGTCGCCGCCCGTTACGGCTACTCCCGCCCCGCGATCGAGGAGAGCGGGCGGATCATCATCCGCGACGGCCGCCACCCCGTCGTGGAACGGCATCTGTCTGTCCCATTCGTCCCAAACGACACGGAACTCGATAGCGCCGAGAACCAGATCATGATCATCACCGGCGCAAACATGGCGGGCAAGTCCACATACATGCGTGCGGTGGCTCTCTGCTGCATCATGGCACAGGTGGGGAGCTTTGTCCCGGCCCGCCACGCAACGATAGGGATCGTCGACCGGGTCTTCACCAGGGTAGGGGCGTTTGATGACCTTGCCTCCGGGCAGTCGACGTTCATGGTGGAGATGCTTGAACTTGCAAACATACTGAACAACGCAACGCCGCAGAGCCTCATCGTCCTCGACGAGATAGGCCGGGGGACAAGCACGCTCGATGGATGCGCGATCGCCCGGGCGGTTGTGGAGTTCCTCCACGGGCGGGCGGTATCGGGCCCCAGAACGCTCTTTGCGACCCACTTCCACGACCTGATCGACCTTGAGGTGTCACAGAAGAGGGTGAAGAACTTCCATTTTGCCGTGAAGGATACGGGGGCGGATGTTGTCTTCCTCCGAAAGATCATACCCGGTGCGACCGACAGGAGCTACGGCGTCCACGTGGCGCACCTTGCCGGTGTCCCGAAGAAGGTGACCGACCGGGCGATGGAGATCCTGAAAGAGGCCTCGGTGCGGGGCCTTCCGGCCGGCGTGCGGGCGCCCCGCTACACCCAGATGCTCCTTCTCGACCCGGGCGAGGGGGTTGTTGCGGAGAGCCCGGCGATCAGGGAGCTCAAGAGGATCGACCCTGATGATATGACGCCGCTTGAGGCGTTGAACACCCTCTGCCGTCTCCAGAAGATGGCGAACGGGGAGCGATGATGAAGATCCGCATCCTTGATCCGGATACGGTAAACCAGATAGCCGCGGGCGAGGTCGTGGAGAGGCCGGCGTCGGTGGCAAAGGAGCTCATCGAGAACGCGATCGATGCCGGTGCAACTGGCATCCTCCTCGATATAGCGTCAGATATGGCCGGGGTCACGCGAATACGGGTGACCGACGACGGCGAGGGGATGACAGCAGATGAGGCGATCCTTGCGTTTCATCCCCATGCGACGAGCAAGATCCACGATATCGCCGATCTCTCCGCCATCCGGACGCTCGGGTTTCGGGGGGAGGCGCTCGCGAGCATCGCCGCCGTCGCGGAGGTGACACTTGTCACCCGGCCTCGGGGAGGAGGAGCGCTTGCCGGGACGCGGGTCGTCGTCCGGGGCGGCGAGGTCGTGGAGACGGGCGATGTAGGGGCGCCTGAGGGGACGACGATCGTCGTCGAGCACCTATTCTACAACACCCCCGCCCGCCGGAAGTTCCTCAAAAGCAAGAACACCGAACTTGCCCACATATACGGTGTCGTGGAGAACCTCTCGCTTGCGCATCAGGAGATCGCCTTCCGGGTGGTGCATAACGGCAAAGAGCGGATGTCGACCCAGCGCTCCCGCGACCTTCTTGCCACCATCGCCGGGCTCTACGGCGTAGACCTTGCCCGGACGCTCATCCCCGTCGAGGGGAGGTTCCCGTTCCTCACCATCAGCGGTTATATCTCGCGCCCGTCGGAGAACCGGGGGAACCCATCGGGAGTCACCATAAGCATCAACAAAAGGTGCATATCCTCCCGGGCGCTTGCCGCCGCTGTCCGTGAGGGTTACAGCACCCTCCTCCCGAAGGACCGCTACCCGGTGGCGTTCATCGACCTTGCCCTGGATGACGATCTCGTGGATATCAACGTCCACCCGGCGAAGCGGGAGGTCCGCCTCTCCCGCGAGAGAGAGATCTTTGCGGCGCTTCGCGCCGCTGTAGAGGAGGCACTTGCCGGACAGGATCTTCTCGGGACCGCGCCGGCGGAACCGGTGCAGCAGCCCCTTGTGGCGGGGGAGGTGCCGGCGGCCCGCGAGACCGAAGCGGCCTACGCAGCGGGACATCGCGAGACCGCCCTCTCCGACCGGCAGCTCCGCCGGACGGAGACGAAAGGAGGGGAGAACCTCCTCCCTGCAATGGAGCCTATCGGGCAGGTGGCCGCGACATACATCGTGGCGGAGGGAGCCGACGGCACCCTCTACATCATCGACCAGCACGCGGCCCACGAGCGAGTCCTCTACGACCAGGTCACGGAACGGCGCGATGCGGGATCGCAGGAGCTTATAATGCCCGTCGTCCTCTCCCTCCCCCCGAAGGAGTCGGCGGCGCTCCGGGATGCTATTCCGTTTCTTGAGAATGAGGGGTTTTTGGTTGAGGAGTTCGGCCGGGATACTTTTGCCGTCCGGGCGGTCCCGGCGGCTCTTGGGGCCACCGAAGATCCGGGTTCGATTCGGGAGACGATCGCCGGGATCCTCGCCGGCGAATCGCGCACCGCACCGGATCGACGGGAGGCGGTCACCTGCATCATCGCCTGCAGGGGGGCGGTGAAGGCCGGTGCCCTCCTCACGCACGATCAGCAAAGGCGCCTTCTCTCACAGCTTGCCCGGACAAAGACCCCCTGGACATGCCCGCACGGGAGGCCGACAGTGGTGGCGTTTGATAGGCGGAGGCTTGAGGGTATGTTCGGACGGTGAGAGGAGGTCTGATCATAAATCTCATGTTATTTGATGATCGATCAAAGATCTGACGAAAGGCTAAGCCTGATTTGGTCAAATTCCGTATCACAATGGATTTATCCTTCCGCGATCAGAATGGCTATGTGCCACAGGGGTGACTCACCCGCTGCGGATATAAGGATTGAACCCACGTGACATTACTCCAGCAGATCCGGCTCTGGATGCGGACCAGGGGTGAGGGGAAAGAGTTGCACGACTGTGAGAATGACCCGCTCATCGAACCGTACTTCGATCTCTCCCCTGAAGCGACTCTCCCCCTGGAGGCCTCCGAAGATCTGCTTGATGAAGAAGATAGGTGACGGGAGCTCATTAAAAACGCCCTACCCGATGGATCGCCTCTTACCTCCAATAAAATACTTCCCTTCACCTTCTTTTCTGAGGAATCCCGGCGGGGTCAGAGGAACCGGAATGACTCTGCCACGGCGGCCGCATCGGCGTTGTATATATCGTACTCCGGGGGGAAGACCGTGTGCATGACCGAGTAGATGGTATCACCCCTGACGGCGTAGCGGATGATGAAGGTATACCGGTCGCCCTCGACGATGGGGACGGAGTAGACCGATATGTATGCCGGTATACCATCAAGGGTGGTTGTCTCAGTCGAGGTCCATTCGGCCCCGATGCCGGCCCTGAGGTCTTCTGCGTATGTCGCGTTCAGCCTCTCAAGGATCGCCTCCGGGTTTGCCCCATCTGGGAGAGGGATCGTGTTGATGCGGACCTCCTCGTGCTTCACCGGCGATGAGAACCAGACGCTCTCTTCAGACCCGGTGTAGAACCACCCCTCCGGATAGGTGACGGCATAGCCGTAGGTCGCGTTGACGTAGGTGCCGTTTCCCGGGGCGGGCGCCGGCTCATCCCCTCCTGGACCCGGCAACAGGACCGTGGTCGCGGCGATCAGGGCGACAGCGAGAACCCCGATGATGACCAGCAATTTCTGTGGTTTCATGCTCCCGGGTAGGTGGTCCGGGAGATCGTAAATATCCTTCACTCCCCGGGGGCCACGGCAGGAACACGAAGATCGACAAGAAAATCATCGAGAGTCTCCGCGTACTTCACCCGGATTCCACAATGCTCCTCGACATACCCCCGCGTATCGATGACGGTAGGCCTTTGCCGGGCTATCCGAAGCCCGCAGAAGATCCCGGTCTCCTCCCGGCGTTCGATGATGTTGTTGTTCTTTGCCGGGAGGATGAGAAGGGTCTTCCCGCTTGCTGCGGCGGCCCCGGCCTTCTCCAGGATGCCGCCGACCGGGCCGATGTTGCCCTCCTCATCGATGGTCCCGGTCACGGTCACGCTCTCGTTGAGCGCGAAGTTCTCCAGAACCGAGAGGAGGAGTGCGGTCATAAGCGCTCCGGCACTGGGACCGTCGATCTCGGATACCTCGTCAGGGGTCTGTATGCTGAATATGATATCGCTCTTCTCGAGATCGGTGTGAGAGCGGCCGGCAGCGAGGTCGACGGCATGGTTTGCGGCATCCTGAAAGACGATCCCCATAAGGGGCGTTGTCTGGACGAGCACCCGCCCTTTTCCGGGCACGACCTCGACCGAGACATTCACCATCGCTCCCTCCTCGACCATGCGGTTTGCGGCAAACGGGCCGATGCCGGTGATCTCGATCTTCTGGAGGGTGACCGGCGCCTGCATCGATGCCGCGCCGGCCCCGGCGGGGAGGACGGTCGCGGTCGCGATCGGGGGCATGCCGGCCTCCTGGATGACGCTTCCCGACCCGGAAAGGGCGGCAAGGAGGAAGACATTCATGGCGAGCGAGAGCACAAAGAGGATCGTCAGAGTCTTCTCCCGTATCCGCATATGCTGCCCGGATACCATTTATCCGGATATATACCTTTCCGACGACGGATCGAGACCGGTCACACCCCTAACCCCGGCCGTTTATCTGCCCGCCCGGGAGACCTCGACAAGAGCAAACCAGCCCTCAGGGTCGGAGAACCAGCGCTCCACGGTAAGCCCGGCGGCCAAAAAGAGCTGACCGGCACTCTCCCGGGTGAACTTTCGCGAGATCTCAGTGAGGATCGTCTCGCCCTGCTCAAAGGTCACAGAGATGTCCGGGATCGCTATCCTGACCGTCATAGCCTCTGTTGCCTCAAGGTGCATCTCGATCTGATCGAGATCCTCATTGAAGAACGCACGGTGAGCGAACCGGCCGGGGTCGAAGTCCGCCCCGAGGTCCCGGTTGACCACGGTAAGGATGTTTCGGTTGAATGCCGCGGTCACCCCGGCCGTATCGTTGTACGCGGCCTCGAGCACCGGGACCGGTTTTACCATATCCATGCCGATCAGGAAACGATCCTCCTTCTCCATGACGGCAGCAACATTCGCGAGCACCCGGTACGCCTCCGGATCAGCGAAATTTCCTATGGTGCTCCCAAAGAACGTTATGAGCCTTTTTCTCCCGCGGGGTATGCGTTCGATGTCGCATGTGAAATCCCCCACGATCCCATGGATATGCAACTCAGGGTGCCGCCGGAGCAGCCCCTCTGTTGCGGCGGCCAGGGCTGATTCGCTCACATCCACCGGTATATACCGTATGCCTCGCCCGTCCGGTTCTATCGCCGCATCGATGAGCAACGAGATCTTCCGGTTCAATCCCGGCCCGAGGTCCACGAGATCGCCCTCCCCAAACGATGCCATGAGTTCTCTGCATGCCAGACGGAGGATAGATAGCTCCAGCCGGGTCGGATAGTACTCAGGGAGCCGGCAGATCTCCTCAAATAGCTGCGAGCCCCGATGGTCGTAGAAGTACCTGCTCGGTATGTATTTCTGCTCCGCGGTCATACCGGCCATGATGTCTGAGGCCAGATCGCTCTGGTATGCGGGGGCGATGTAGTTTCGGATCTCACTCTGTGCCGAAGGGGTGCTCAAGCGGCCCGTCATGTCCAAGACCGATATCGATGATGACATATATAGTGCCCGGATCACCGGCAGGTCACGAACCGGACAGTCTTCTCCTGGCCGTGCAGTATGTCACGGAGCGCCTCAAGCGTCCGGTCGATATCTTCCTCCGTCGTCCGGGCGCCAAGCGTCATCCTGACCGAGCAGTGCGCATCTTCTTTTGAAAGGCCCATAGCCATGAGGACATGGGACGGCGCCGGAGAGCCCGAATGGCAGGCGGAGCCTGAAGATGTGCATATGCCCCGCCGGTCGAGGGCGAGGACCACCGATTCGCCGCGGTAGCCGGAAAGGACCATATTGACCGTGTTTGGGAGCCGTTCGGTCGGGTGGCCGTTCAACCGCGCCCTGGGAACCATATTTCGTATCCCGGCTTCCAGCCGGTCACGGAGGCGCCTGACGGCATCCATACGGGAAAGGTTCTGCTCCGCAACCTCCGCCGCCCGTCCAAGCCCCACGATCCCGGTGGTGTTCTCCGTTCCGGCCCGGAACCGCCCCTCCTGTTCGCCGCCGTGGATGAGCGGGGCTATGCTGACCCCTTTCTTCATGTAGAGCGCTCCAACGCCCTTTGGGCCGTATATCTTGTGAGCGGAGAGGGTCAGGAAATCCACATCGAGGTCGGTCACATCCACCGGGATCTTACCGATCGCCTGGGTCGCGTCGGTGTGGAAGAGCGCGCCGTGGTCGTGGGCGATCCGTGCGAGTTCCCGGACGGGCTGGATCGTCCCGGTCTCGTTGTTCGCTGTCATGACGGAGACGAGGAGGGTCTCTGGACCGATCATCGCCGCGAGATCGGCCGGGTCGACCCGGCCGGTGCTGTCCACCGGCAGGAAGGTTACGGAAAACCCGAACTGCTCAAGCCATCGGCAGGGCTCGATGACAGCGGAGTGTTCGGTCGGGGACGTTATGATCTGGCGGCGTATTCCGTCCCGGCTGGCAAAGGCAAGGCCCTTGATCACCGTGTTGTTTGCCTCGGTGCAGGAGCCGGTGAAGGTGATCCGCCGGGCGGTGCAGTTGAGGAGGCGGGCAAGGCTTCTTCTGGCGGACTCGATCGCCGTCTTTGCGTCTCTTCCTTCCCGGTATATGCTTGAGGGGTTGCCGGGGTTTGAGAACGCGGCCATCGCCTGCAGGACCAAAGGGTCGAGGGGGGTGGTGGCGTTATGGTCGAGATAGATCCGGCGGGTTTTTGCCGGTGCTGTGGCGGCAACGGCGGCGGCCTCGCCGGTCCCGATGGTGACACGCCCGCCGCTCTCCGCCTTCGCCACATCGCAGAGGAGGGCTTTGTAGACCGGAAATCCGGATATGGGGTCGTGCCGGGCAAGATCGGTCAGTTTGTTCACGTTTCCTTTCTGCCAGGCCTCCGGCGCCTGATGGCACCCACCTCCCATGTTTGCCTCGACTGCCCCCGGGATGATATCGTCGGTGACAATTGCCCGTAGAGGTATCTCACCTCGCGCCGTCCGGACGATGACCCGGTCGCCGTCCTGGATGCCGCGCTCTCCGGCATCGTGGGTGTTGATGGTTACCGTCGGCTCTGGCCGCTCCGCTATGAGCGATGGGATGCTGTGGTGCTGGGCGTGGAAGTCTGTCGTCACCCTTGCCCCGGAGTTGAAGATCAGCGGGAACTCTCTCGCACGCTCCGGCTGAGAGACCGGGCTTTCGGCGGGCTCGGTATAGACCGGGAGGGAGTCGTAGCCGTACTCCTCGAGGATGGTCGAGCGGATCTCAAACTTCCCCGTCGGGGTGTCAAACCCGGGCCGGCCGTCGGGCCGGAGGAGGCCTTTCTCCCACTTCCGATACTCCATCATGGTAGTCGGCAACCGGACGGTCCCGCCGGCCGCCCTGACATCCTCAAGCGTGAACCCCGAGCCCTTCAGGACGTGCCGGAGGACCGCTTCCTCTGACTGCGGGTAAAGATGACCGTACCCAAGGCGACGGGCGAGCTCCGCCATGATCAAGACGTCATCCCGGGCCTCGCCGAGGGGTTCGATCACCCTTTCTCTGAGCCGAAAGACCGGATCGTAGGTCATGTAGGACTCGCGTTCGTAGAGTGTCGTTGCCGGGAGGACTATATCGGCGTATGCCGCATCGGCCGTCAGGTGCCGGTCAACACAGACCATGAAATCCAGATTCGCGAGAGTCTTTTTCCAGACAGGCGTCTGTGGCCACGATATGAGGATATGGGCGGCCTGGAGGATCAGGGCGCGTATACGGTAGGGCCGCCCGGAAAGGACGGCATCGGGAAGAGCGATGGCATGGCCCTCCTGCCGGTAGTGGGTGTAGATCGGGAACCGGTCTGTTCCGATTGCCCGCTTCAGGTTGGGGTTCTTGATGTAGTCGGAGCGGTTGATGGGGAAGGCGTTTCCCTTCATGGCAATGCACCGTCCGCCGGGGACATCTAAGTTCCCCGATATCCCCCAGAGGACAAATACCGCCCTGATGGCCTGAACACCCGAATCGCTGTACTCAAGCCCCGTGTACATGGCAAACGACGCGCCCCGGGCGCGGGCTATGCGCCGGGCAAGCGTTTCGACAGTCTCTGCCGGGACGCCGGTGATCTGCTCGACGACATCCGGACGATAGTGCTGGACGTATGTTGCGAACTCGTCAAACCCGTGACACCAGTCCTCGACGAAATCGGCATCGTAGAGCTCCTCCGCTATGATGACGTTTGCAAGGCCGAGCGCCAGCGCTCCGTCGGTTCCAGGCCGGATGGGAATCCATTCTGCATCCGTAAGATCGACTGTTCGGGTGCGGCGGGGGTCGATGACAACGATCTCTGCTCCCCGCTGGCGTGCCCGGGTGATGGCCCGAAGTGTCAGAGGCGGGCAGTCGGTGGCCGGGTTTGTCCCCCAGACGAGTATGAGGTCGCTCTGCTCAAAGTCGGAGAACATGTTGAAGTACATCTCGCCCATGGTCACGTGTGGCGCGATCATGGCAAAGGAGACATAGCAGAGCGCTCCTACGCCCATGGTGTTCGGGGAGCCAAATGGGAAGAGGACGCTTGATGCGGATGAGATAGCGACATCTTTGGGCTGGAATATATCGCAGAACGAGAGTTCAAAACTTCCCGACCCGGTGTAGACGGCGACAGCCTCCGGCCCGGACTCTTCTTTGATCCGGTTCAGGTTTGAGACTATTGCGTCGTATGCCTCGTCCCAGGTTATCCGTTCAAACTCGTGGGTGCCCTTTGGACCTATCCGCCGGAGAGGGTAGAGCACCCGGTCATCTGAATAGACGATCTCGGGCGAAGCCTCCCCGAGCCGGCAGAGGATGTCGATCTCGGCGTTTTCATCGGGGCGGACGGAGGCGATCCGCCAATTCTCGTCGTAGGTGACGATCACCCCGCACCCCGCGGAGCATATACCGCAAAGTGCGCGACGTTCTACTGGTGTTGATCCCTGCATGGTGAACTTCGGCCTTGGGCCGGTGCGACATAATGGTTGCCATGGCCGGCCTGGGTCACGCAGAGTCGCGGTGTTCTGACCCTCGGAACCAGGACATCGCTCCTGCAAGGAGGAGGAGAAGGAGGGAGACCATGAGCGCCGCATCGATGCCCTGGATGAAGGCCGCGGTCACATTCCCCACGAGGTGGGATGTGCCGACGTATATCTCGAATGCAAGGGAGCGGGGGATCGAGGCGGAGGCCACGGTTATCGCAAGGACGAAACTGCCGAGGATTCCTATGTTCTGCACCATCCGGAGAGCGCCGGATATGCTCCCGTAATCCCCTTCCCGCGCGTGGGCCATGACGGCGCTGTTGTTTGCCGGGTAAAACAGGGCGGTGCCGATACCGGAGACGAACGATGCCACAAGGACGATCTCGAGGGGGGAGTCTATCCGGAGCATCATGTAGATCAGGATCGCAAGCGCGATCACGAGCGTTCCGGTGGTGGCGACGATCCGTGCCCCGATTCGATCCGAGAGCCTTCCCATGGCGGGGCCGAGGATGCTCCCCGTGACATAGCCGGGCGTGAGGAGGAGAGCGGCATCAAACGGAGAGAGCCCGCGGATCCCCTGGAGGTACAGTATGATGAGATACATGACCGCGAGATAGCCCAGGCTCTGGAAGAATGCGGCAAGAAGGCTGTACTTGAGGATCGGTGTACGGATGCTCTCGAAATTGATCATGGGGGTTTTGGTGCGCAGTTCGTGCCAGACAAACACCAGGACGAGGACGAAGCCGGCGGGTGCCAGGGTCATCGATAGCGTGGTGAGGCCGTTGCCGGCAAAGTCGACCGCTGCGTAGGATATGAGCGAGAGGGCTCCGGCAAGGAGCGCCATACCGGCAAGATCGAGGGACGCCTCCGTCCGGGTTGTGCCCCTGATGTAGCGCAGGCCGAGGGCGAGGGCGACGATGCCGATAGGAATGTTGATGAAGAATATGTACTCCCACCCGGCGAACGTGGTGATGATCCCCCCGAGGACGATGCCGAGGGTTGCGCCGACCGTCCAGCCCATGGAGTTGTAGCCGAACGCCGCCCCGCGTGCATTCGGCGGGAACATATCGGCGATGATGGCTCCTGAGTTTGCTTCCATGAGGGCTCCGCCGAGGGCCTGGACGCCGCGGAAGGCGATCAGCATGGATATGGTCGATGAGATTCCGCAGAAGAACGAGCTTACCGTGAATACGCCGAACCCGAGGTTGAACATACGCGGCCGGCCGAAGATATCCCCAAACCTCCCGAGCTGGGTGGTCAGGGCCGCCACCACGAGGAGGTAGATGAGGATGACCCACATGGTGCTGAGGAGGTCGGCGTTGAGCGCTTCTGCGATGGTCGGGAAGGCCAGGATGACGATGGTACTGTCGAGCGCCCCCATCAGGGTGCCGAGCACGAGCACAGAGAGCACGATCTTCTGCCGACGATCCATATGGGAGAGGGTAAGATTTTCTTGATATATACGGGTTCTCAAACGGGATAGTGCCCTTCGGTTTGCGGGAGTGGGGGGTGGGGTTGTTCTGATATGCGCCCGGAGAGCGTGTTGGGGGGGTATAAAGATGCATCACCAGGCTCGCCGGCGGCCGTGCCGATGTTGTAGCCGTCGGGGTGAAAGCGTGTGTCGAGGAGGGGTTTTCCCGGACGAGGGCGAGGAGGACGGCGTGCTCCGCATCCGTCGCGCCGGAGAGGGTGGGGATGTGGCGATAGGAGTGTTCCGATCCGAACTTCGCCCGTGCCGGTGAGGTATTCGATCTCCGGTTTACTCTTCCTTCTCCATCTCTAGAACACGCCTGTAGAGGGCATCATGGATCCGGAAGTTCCCCTGCTCCCGCAACCCGGTTCATCTCCTCCGCAAGTGATGCGACCAGCCCTTCACGCTTTGCCTGGATTAAGAGGCCGATGGTGAGCCTGTCTTTGATCCTCTCTGCATAATCGAGGTCTCTATTGAGCCCGGCGAGGAGATCCATCAGGGGAGTATCGTGGTTCTCACGGATAATGGATCATGGTATCATATTTGTTACTTTAGTGCGCAAGATTATATATTACGGTAACAGATGTGGAACTATATGTGGTCCGGATGTGAACCATGAACGAGACGATCCTTGAGCGGCACATATCCGAAGTCCCTGCGGTGATCATCAATGCCACGGCTCCTCTGGGGAATCGGAAGGCATGGGCGATCTTCATTGCGCTCCTCGAGAGGGACGAGGGACTCCGGTTCAACCAGATCCGGGAACTCTTCGAGGCGGAGCCCCCTGAGATAGCGAGGACCTTAAAGGCGCTCACAAACGCGGGGCTCGTCGCCAGGCAGGCCCGCAGCCTCAACGATGTCGGGGACGCCGAAGCATCGTTTTACGTGCCAACCACACTTGGAAAGGCTCTGATCACGGCCCTTTACCGGGGTCTCCTGCCGTCACGGGAGGGCGCCGGACCCACACGGACGCACTGCCAGGAGAGCCCGTTCTCCACGGGCAGGATCACGGCTTCGGCGCCGGGGGAGGAATAGGCGTATGTCCCTCAAGAGACGGCCGGCGGTGGAGATGTCGCGGGACCCAGCGTGCGGTGTGACCCCTGTGGACGGGGTCTACGGAACCCTGACCCCCACACTCGGCCAGGTGGCGTTCTACTATGATCTGCCTGAGATCGGTGCCGGCGAAGACGGCGAGATGGTCGTTCTCGCCATACAACGCAGGATTGTCTTTGACGCACGGATGTCGCCCGCGACCTTCCGCGCCATCGCCCGCTGGATGAAGGATCAGGTGGAGGACTACGACCGGCAGGAGAGGGAAGGCAGGAGTCCTTGAACTTCTCCCCCGGCCGAGTAAGGGGAGATTTGAATTAGAGGTAGATTGGGGGAAGATTGGGGATCGATTGGAGAATCGACTCCAAATATACTGCCCGGAATGGCACACCGGGTGCCTGTGGGTTAATATTTTAGAGTCACTATTGGAGAATGATTGGAGATAGTGATGCCATCCATGATACTGGAGGGCGGGGCGACCACGATGACTGAAGGCGCTTCTCCTCAATATCTTTGCTGCTCTCGCTTCCCCTTGAATCCGGGTAGGGCAGCCTCTCGATCGGACCCTGCTGGACACTTTATCTGCCTTTTGATGTGGTGAAATTCCTCCCGGTATCTCCGCTCAGCTCCTCAATACACCCTCTTCTCCGGGATCGCACCCCACCCCGCCGCGTGGGTCTTCGATGTCGCGGCATAAATGTCGGGTGAGACTCGACCGGCATCGGGCTCCTGCAGGGCACGAGTGGCCGGCGGTATGGTCGTCTTTGCAACCGTCCTGTGAGCCGTATCAAGGTTATTCTCCGGGAGATCGCTTACGTTGATGATTGCCCCTCCTCACGCATGCACTTTCGGGCCGCAGGCCGCAGATATATAAAGGGCCGTCTTGATACTGCTGTATAAGGGATGGATCATTATCCCGGCACGTTCAGGAGGATGGAATATGAAAAGAACGTTTCTCCGATCCGATGGAGTGGAACTTGAGATCCTCTATCCCCCATACTGCCAAGTCTGTGGTAATCCCATTCCTGACAGTTTTGCAGATACGTTCCCCTATTGTGCGGCATGCAGAAACAGGCCGGATAGAGACGACCCTCCCGTCCGTGTCCGAGCGTTCGGAAAGTACCTCTTTAAGGAAGAATTCCCCGATGACGTTCTCAGCAGCGAGATCCGGAGACTGAAGACGGACGAAACCCTTATCCCGCAGCTCCTGGAATGCCTCTTTTACGCGGTTGATCACCAGTACCCGGACTTCCGCAATCTCGATATTGTTATCCCGGTTATGCGAGGTACAGGTTCCGGAGGCTACAGCCCCCCGACGCTCCTAGCAGAAGGCGTCGCATCCCGTTATGGGATGCAATATCTGGACGCCCTGTATAAGAGTAAAGTATATCGCCCAATGCATAGTATCCCTGATCACCTCGAAAAGGAGAAGGAGATCGCAGGGAATGTTGGATGTCGGTACCGGTTCAATGGCGAGTCGATTCTCCTGATCGACGATACCTGCATCACCGGGGCGACAAAGCGGGAGTGTGCCGCGGTATTGCGGGCGCATGGTGCAGGTGAGGTCTGGTCGCTTGTCCTCGGGAGGATGGTCAACCGAAAGCACCTGGAAATTCTCGGGAGTCACAATGGATAACCTTTCTATCAGGGAGATTGCCTTTCTTGCCGCTCTCAACGACAGTCAGGCCATGAAGCGACAGGGGTACGCCGAATACTTCCGTGACCCGGCGGTTCTCCGTGACCTCTACGCTGATACCTTCGAGCCGGGTGCGAAGCCCCGTCGGGCCTATCCTGGCCCGCTCATCGCACGGGCGGAGGAGATCCGGGAGAGAGGCCTTCTTGCGTTCTATATCGATACGCTTATGGGCTACAGGCAGAAAGGTGTCCGGAGTCTGCCGGTCTTTGATGCCGGATATCCCGGGAGACTTCTGGGGATTCGTGACCCCCCCTTTATCCTCTACCAGGTGGGCCGCGAGGAGAGTCTCGCAAAGCTGGCGGTTGCCGTCGTCGGCACGAGAACGATCTCCCGGGCGGGTATCGAGAGAGCCCGGGAGACGGTGGATCTTCTGGTTCGCCTCGGTTACGTGATCGTGAGCGGGCTTGCTCTCGGGACGGATGCCTGCGCTCATACGACCGCGATCGACTGCGGGGGCGAGACGGTGGCGGTCCTGCCGGGCGACGTCACGGTTGTCGTTCCGGGGGAGAACCGGGCTCTTGCCGCGAACATCGCCTGTTCGGGTTCGTTGCTCGCTGAAATCACACACCTTGCGGGGATGCACAAAGGCAGGTTCCTCGAGCGGAACCGCATTACGAGCGGCCTCTCTGATGGGGTCGTTGTCATCGAGACCGGTAAATCCGGGGGATCCGTCCGGCAGGCGGAGACGGCGCTCCGGCAGGGACGGCCGGTCTACGTTCTGGAGCCTGATGGTTCGGGCGCAAAGGCCGCAGCCGGGTATCAGCACCTTGTCTCGTGTGGGGCAATCCCGGTCGAATCCCCCGGCGACCTCTCTCAGTACTTTGCGAGGATGCAGCACCCGCCCTCACGAGTGACGACGCTCGCGGATTTTTGGTGAGCGATCCCTTCGATTCTTGCCTGCAATCTGGAAACGTTCACATCTATCGAGCAGGGTTCTTTGAACCTGTTCGGATTACTTTCTTGATGAGAACGGTTCTCACGCCGCTCCGGCGGGCTTTATTGGTCATCTGCCGACACCGGTCCCGACCTGGTGCGGGCATTCTTCAATACACCCTCTTCTCCGGGATTGCGCCCCGGACCCCGCCGCGTGGGTCTTCGATGTCGCCGGCGTAGCGTGGGATGATGTGGATATGGAGGTGCATCACGGTCTGGCCGGCGGCTCTCCCTATGTTTACGCCGATGTTGTAGCCGTCGGGGTGGAAGTGTTCGTCGAGGAGGGTTTTCGCCTCGCGGACGAGGGCGAGGAGGGCGGCGTGCTCGGCGGCGGTTGCGTGGAAGAAGTTCGCGACATGGCGGAAGGGGATGATGAGGAGGTGGCCGGGGCTTGCCGGGTACTTATCGTATCGGGCGTAGCAGAGGTCGTTTGCGAGGATTATGTCTTCTGGCGGGGGGTTACAGAAGGGGCAGGTTAGAGGGTCCATGCTTCATATCCTCTGATGTGGATGAGATAGGTGCTTTCTGCATGTATTTTAACTTCCATCATTGTTAGGTTAACTTCCGAAGGCATCAAATAATACTTCCAAATAAGTATTAGTTATGAGAACCGATCGAGTTGGGCACATTGATTCTTTCGAGGACCCAACATTTCATTTTCCGGCAATCCGAGGCATACAGGCGGGAAAAGAGTATTATATCACAATGTTTCCTCTGAAAGCCATCCCAAAGATCCTCTCATTTGATGATAGCGACCTCCCTCCAAAAATGCGCGCTCAGCGGACATTGAATCATGCTCGTGTTCCCGTGATCGCTAAATACCTTACTTCGAATCCGAAGGATTACGTCCTATCTTCTATTACTGCATCTGTAGACGGTGATGTCCAGTTTTTCCCCTCTGGGCCGAAAGGGGACGACAGCAAAATTGGGCAACTCATCGTCCCGATGACTGCAAAAATTGTTGTTAATGACGGACAGCATCGGAAAGCTGCTATAGAGGCTGCTCTCAAGTCTCGACCCGAGCTGGGGCTTGATACTATCTCGGTCGTTCTCTTCATGGATTCAGGGTTGAAACGCAGTCAACAGATGTTTGCGGACTTAAATAAGCATGCTGTCCCTCCTACAAAGTCGCTTGGTATTCTATACGATAATCGCGATCCTTTATCACAACTAGTCTTATCACTTCTGGAGACAGTTCCTGTCTTTAGTGGGCTAACTGAGTTTGAAAAGACTACAATATCTAATCGTTCTGTCGAGATTTTCACACTGAGTAGTGTCTACCAGGCTACAAAAGCACTCTTGGGTAGATGCCCTGATTTGCAGGAAAATTTCGATGATTACATGAACATTGCTTCCGAATATTGGAATGAAGTCTATAGGAACATCCCCGAATGGCAGTGGGCCGTGGAGAAGCGAGTGCCGACCGCAGAACTGCGGAAGGAATATATTCATGCACACGGCGTTGCGCTCCACGCACTCGGCAGAGCCGGGCACGCTTTAATCGAACAATATCCTGACGTTTGGCGCGAAAAACTCCCTTTATTGCAGAAAATTAATTGGTCTCGTGAGAACACAAAAGTATGGGAAGGAAGGGCAATGGTTGGCGGTCGCATTAATAAGTCACAGGCAAACCTGACACTAACAACCAGTATCATTAAACTCTATTTAGGCCTGCAGTTAACACCGGACGAATTAACTGCTGAAAAAAATCTCAACAAGGGTGGTAGCGGAGCGAGTGCATGACAGAAACTGCACCTGATGAACTGGCGACATCCGTTGAGAGCTCTTCCATATTCGAGGTAAGGAGTATCGAGAGTATCTACTCCGAAATCCGAGACCTGTATGTAAGCGACCACAGGCCTTGGATTGTAGGCTACAGCGGGGGTAAGGACTCGACTACTGTTGTTCAGTTAATCTGGAACGCACTCAAGGGGCTCTCTCCCGAGCAACAGACCAAGCCAGTGCATATTATCTCTTCTGATACTCTCGTCGAGACGCCTGTTATCATTGATACCATCAATGAAAATCTCGATCGCATAAATAAAGCTGCTCAGGAACAGGGGTTGCCGATTCGAGCCACAAAACTCTACCCGAAGGTACAGAACACTTTTTGGGTTCTTCTAATCGGCAAGGGCTATCCAACCCCTTCAAAATCGTTCCGCTGGTGTACTGATCGGCTGAAGATCAAGACCTCTGACACTTTCATTCTAGATAAAGTATCGGAGCATGGAGAAGTTATCCTTGTTCTTGGTGTGAGGAAGTCCGAAAGTTCTGCCCGGGCACAGTTGATGAATTTGTACAAGATCAAAGGGAGTTTACTTTCCCGCCATTCAAAGTTTGCCCAATCATTTGTGTATACCCCCATCGAGGACTTCTCAAAAGATGATGTGTGGACTTATCTGCTCCAGAATTCTTCCCCTTGGGGTGGGAATAACCGGGATCTACTGGCACTGTACAAAAGTGCAGACTCCGGCGAGTGTCCGGTTGTCGTCGACGAGTACTCCCCTCCCTGCGGTAACAGTCGGTTCGGTTGCTGGATTTGCACGGTCGTTACCAAAGATAAGGCCATCATGGGTCTCATCGATAGTGGGGAAGAGTGGCTTGAGCCGCTCCTGAACTACCGCAATATGCTCGCTGAGACCCAGGATAAGGAGAAAAAACCTATTTATCGCGACTATAAGCGAATGAATGGGAAAATTAAGTATAAGCGAGACGGAAGCGGCGAACTTATCAGGGGACCATACAAGTTTGAATACTGTAAACATTTTTTGAGGAAACTCCTGGAGACACAGCGAGAGATCCAGGAGATTGGTCCACACCCCAACCTTCAACTGATCCTACCAGAGGAGTTGCATGAAATCCGTCGAATCTGGCGTCAGGAGAAAGGTGACTGGGAGGACTCAGTCCCGAAGATCTACCGAGAAGTAATGGGAACTGATCTCGATTGGGTTCAGGACGATCGGGGCATGTTTTCCGGTGAGGAAGGTAATCTTCTGAAATCTATCTGTCAGAAGCACGATATCCCTGTTCAGCTGGTTGCGAAACTGCTCGATATTGAACGACAGGTACAGGGAATGAAACGACGCGCTGCGGTATACTCAAAAATAGAAGATGTGCTCAATGAAGAGTGGCGCACGGAAGAGGAAATCATCAAATAATAATTTTGGTGAACGAAACGGAGAATTATCGTGCTTATTGCAAAACTGACACTGGAAAACTTCGGCCTCTTCCGAGGGACACAAGTATTTGACCTTCGTCCTGAGCATGAAAACGGCTGTAATAAACCTGTTATCTTAATCGGAGGGAAGAACGGGGCTGGAAAGACTACTCTCTTTGAAGCAATTCGCCTCTGTCTATATGGACCAAACCTTGGAGAGTATCGGTTCCGGAAGGGAGAATATGAGAATTATGTCTCGGGGCACTTCCATCTCATCGCAGGCTCACCCCTCCATCTCAGCAGAGCTGCGGTGGAGATCGAGTTCGAACATTCACACCTTGGTATCGTCGACACGTACACTGTCAAACGGTCCTGGCATCGGAGTAAGGTTGGGCTTAAGGAGTCACTATTTGTCGCAAAGAACGGTGAGGAGATTCAAGACTTGGATGCCAAACAATGGCAGGAATTCGTCAATGAACTAATCCCACCCGGGATCTCCCGTCTGTTCTTCTTTGATGGGGAGAAGATTCAGAGTTTAGCACAGGATGATGACACGAACATTCAACTCAAAGATGCGTTTAAGGCGCTCCTTGGGCTCCGCATCGTCGATCAACTCCGTACTGATCTGGGGATATTTGTCTCAAGACAGGTCAAGATCTCCAATGAATCAGACATCACTGAACAGATCTCGGAGATCGTAACGGAAGTCGAGCGACTCGAAGAAGAACATTCGATAAAATACCAGGAAAGGGCACAGAAGCAGAGTTACTGTGACCAGACGCTCGGTAAGATCGAGAGGCTAGAGTTGAAACTGTCAAGTGAAGGTGGCAGTTTTGCCAGCAAGCGGAGCGAATTGAAAGCACGAAAAGTCCAACTCGACCATGAGATTGAGGCAGAGCGTAATCACATCCGTGAGATGTGCTCATCCCTCCTCCCCTTCGCACTGACGCCGAAGTATTGTCTATTGTTGAAGAGGAGAATTGCAGAGGAAGAAGAATATCGCCAGTGGGAGAACACGATGGCGGTCACTGGCGAAAAAATCGTGGAAATCGAGAACACCATCGGGTCGAGCGAGTTCTGGGAGAGCGCCACGTTTACTTCAGATCAGAAACATAAGATTGCTAATAAATTCTCTGCCCTCATGCGAAGGATCTTTACGCCTTCCCCGCAGTTCAGCAACTATGTTCCTGTGCATAATTTTTCGCCGATAGAGCAACAGAAGATCCTCGCCGGGATGAGCGAAGCGTTGAGCACAATACCTGCCCGGCTGAGAAATCATAGCAATAAACTCGAAAAGCTCATCGGTGAACGACGAAACATCGAACAGGCAATCAATCGTGCCCCTGAAGATGACCTGATCTCGCCGATGATCGCAGAACTCAATGAATTGAACCAAGAGATCGGCCAGTATGGAGAACAGTTAAAGCAGATGGATGAAGACCTCCGCCAGATCGAGTGGAAACTTCAGGAGTGCGAGAGAAAGAAGGAGAAGCAGCTCGATGATTTGAGATCGCTTCAAGACTTGTCGATGCAGTTATCCCTTGCTACCAGAGTGCAGGCGGCATTAAAAGAGTACAGCAGCGATCTTCAAACAACGAAGCTGTTTGAGTTTCAACGAGTCTTTCTGGAGTGTTTCAACCGACTTCTTCGGAAAGATGAGTTCATCCAGGACGTTGAGATTGATCCTGATAATTTTTCGATCCTCCTCTACACCAAACACAAAACTCCTATCCACAGGAACAAACTGTCTGAGGGTGAGAAGCAGATCTATGCTGTGTCCATGCTCTGGGCTCTGACCATCTGCTCCGGCCGTCCACTCCCCTTTATCATCGATACGCCACTTGGCAGGCTGGATAGTGAACACCGTGAACGGATTGTTAACGAGTTTTTTCCGAATGCAAGCCATCAAATGGTAATTCTCTCAACAGATACCGAGATAGATCAGGCTTACTTCCAGGATTTAATGCCATACGTGGCAAAGACATACTCTCTGGAGTTTGATGAGAAGGAGAACGCGACGAGGGTCGTTCCTGGATACTTCTGGACCCCTGGCAACCAACAGGAGATGACTGATGGCATTTAACCGGGTACGCATGAGTAAAGGTGCAACGCACCGCTTACAGATGCTGAAAGGGAAAACCGGGTTGACCCCGAACATTCTCCTCAGAATCGCAGTATGTTACTCTCTCAACGAGCCGAAGATTCCCAACCCCGAGGCGTATGATGAAGATGGGCAAGAACTGAATCGGTACACCCTGACGGGAGAATGGGACAGTTTCTATATGGGTTTGCTCCGGGAGCGGTTGATGGCAGACGGCCTCGACACGGAAAACGATCTGTTTCCCCAGTTTCGGGCACACCTGAACCGGGGTGTGTTCTCTATCTTCTCCCGAATTAAGGACTTGAGCGATTTCCAGAGCCTGCTTCCCACGGAGAATGCCGTAAATCTACCTGCCGAGACAAAATAGGCCGAAATACATGACGCTTAAACTACCTGTCTATATGGACCACCACGCCACGACCCCGGTGGACCCTCGTGTACTCGATGCCATGCTTCCCTACTTCTCCCAGGAGTTCGGCAACGCTTCAAGTATCGATCACATCTATGGAGCACGAGCTCATCAAGCGGTGGAGAAAGCACGCAAACAGGTGGCTTCGATTCTTAATGCCCGGCCAGAGGAGATCATCTTCACCAGCGGTGCCACAGAGTCGGACAATATTGCTCTCTTAGGCGTGACCGAAAAGATGGCAGCAAAAGGCGACCACATCATCACCTGCGTGACCGAACATAAAGCGATTCTCGATACGGCGAAGCATCTGGAAAAGATGGGCAAAAAGGTGACCTATCTTCCCGTCGATAATTATGGGATGGTAGATCTAGGTGACGTCGAGAATGCCATCACCGACCGTACTATACTCATCTCCATCATGGCTGCTAATAACGAGATCGGAACGATTGCGCCACTTAAGGAGATCGGGAAGATTGCAAAGGCACATGGGGTGTTGTTCCACACTGATGCAGCGCAGGCTATTGGCCACATATCTATCGATGCAAAGGAGATGGGTATCGATCTGCTCTCACTGTCCGGGCACAAAGTGTATGGGCCAAAGGGGATTGGTGCTCTGTACATTAAGGGAGCGAACCCTAAGGGGAAGGTCTCTCCTGTGATGTTTGGCGGAGGGCATGAACGGGGAGTTCGGTCGGGAACGTATAACGTGCCGGGGATTGTGGGGCTTGGCACGGCTCTCGAGATCGCCGAGAAAGAGATGGGCGCGGAGAATGCGAGGTTCAGAAAATGGACCAAACAGATGCTTGAGGCGTTTCAGGAGAACATAGAGGGAGTCACTCTCAATGGGCACCCGGAAAAGAGGCTTGCTCATAACCTTAACGTATGCTTCCCTGGAATTGAGAGTAAGGCTTTGATGCATCTCTTGCGAAATGATGTTGCAGTTTCGGCGGGGTCGGCTTGTACGACTACGTCCGTCGAGCCGTCATATGTGCTTAAAGCAATAAAATTGGAAGAACATGATATTTACTCGGCAGTGCGTTTTGGATTGGGTCGGCAAAATACTGAAGAAGAAATTAAGTTTTGTGTACAAAAAGTCTCGTTTGCTGCTGAAAAATTAAGGAGAATTGTTACCCGCATTTTATGAGAGGATTACTATTAACCTCCCCTTTCCTCTATCCGGTACTCTTTTCTGTCCCTCTTTCCTCACGAGTGCGCTTGGCTCTTCCTCCTAATCCCTGAAAGATTCGGGATTTCTTGTTACTTTTCGAGAGTTCCCACTACGCCGGTTGCCATTTGGGAGTGAGTAGTCGCTTGAGATTGAAATCGATACAGGAGAAAGTATTTTTGACCTGGACTCTGGCAATCGTTGTGACCACGAGGTGTCCGACGTGCAACACCCGCCTCATCACGGCAAAGGGTCGCTCTATCCATGATCGGGTTCTGCTGATGGCTTTGTTTCCCCGGTTCTCCTTGATTGGCAGGGGTAGCCGCGGGTCGCCCGGTGCATGGTCTTATCCATGGACGCCTGAGGTTTCACCCCGAAATACCCTTTATCCCGATATACGGTCTCCCCGCTCCGAGAGAGATCGATCCGGCTGTCATGCAGCGCTGCGGTGGTTGTCTCGCTTCGGCGGATGAGTTGGTTCTCTTTATCCATCAGGATGTGGAGTTTGTAGCCAAACTGCGACTTCGATCCCTTCTTGGCCCAGGTGCCATCGCGGCTTCGCCGCGTTCGGGCCTGATCGCCCCGTGGTGTATCCGCGGGTGCATGGCCAGGATCGGCGGTGATGAACGTCGCATCCTGAATGACACCCCGCTTGATCATGAGCCCCTGTGCTTCCAGTTGTCGCTGAAACTCCTCCCAGATCGCAGCATCTTTGCCGGTTTTAGCCAGGCGCTCGCGAAAGAGCCAGATCGTCGACCGATCTGGAATGGTCTCGGGATACTCCAGAAAATGACGAAACGAGATCCGGTCGGTTGCCTGCCGTTCCAGTTCGGGGTCCGACAACCCATACCACTGTTGCAAGACCAGCAACTGGATCATGAGGACACCATCATAATGCGGGCGACCGCCCTTCGCCGTATCGTTCGTGTATAGATCGGCCAGAAGAGGCCGGAAGGCATCCCAATCAAGCAAACCGCTGATCTCACCTAATCGGTCGCCCAGAGCAACAAGGGAGGCATATTTGTACTGAATGAAGAAGTTGGTGAACGTACTCATCAGAAATGATCGATCGGAGACGATAAAGTACTTTGGATGAGAAGGGGTTATTCGAAATTCTCACCCATGTAAATTGATAGTTGTAAGGTCAAGATAAAACTTGTTATTTAAATGTAATGCGCATATCCTGGTATTAGTACTTTCCATTGCTATTCCCCATTTAATAGGTTCGAGAAGAGAATATAGTTACTGGCTCAACATCTTTGAAGCATACTTGGGACTCAAGAATTTCACCGCCCAGTTCTCCCAATAGGTCCTTTTCCTTGCCAGCCTCTCAAATGCCGCTGTAATCATTGCTGTAAGGTATTCGTAACCCCTAACGAATATCGTTGAGATCTCCCGTTTGATGGCTCGCCAGATCTGCTCGATGGGATTGAGATCAGGGGAATATGGCGGCAGATACGCAAGATGGATGTTGTTGCCAGCGGCGTACTGCCTGACAAGCGTCGCATGATGCGAGCTGAAGTTGTCAAGGACAATGACGAGCCGTTTCCTTGGATTTATTTGCTTATACGCTCTCAATACCTCTCGAACATCTTCTTGCCTGGAGCGCTCCCGAAACGCGGTAATGGAGGTGCCATTAACGGCAAGAATGGCGAAGGTATTGGCCCGGATCTTTGTTGTATTTTTCAGGAGCGGAGTGCGGTCGAACGACCACGTCCGCTGGGTATTGGCCGTGGTTTGGGGAGAGCACTCATCGAGGAACCCGAGCACGGTATGCTTGCTCATCCGCGGAAGTTTTTTTTGAGGTGTGCCTCTGCATCCACCGGCCTGCGATAATCCCGCGGGTAGGGTTTGCCAACGTGCATGCCAAATGACTTTAAGATGCGCCTGACCTGATCCAGACTGTAGGTGACACCGAATTGAGACTGAATCAACTGTTGCGCCTCGATGGTCGTCCAATGATCCTTTTCGCGCAACCGCTCGAGCAGTGTGGCTTTCTGGTCGGCAGTGAGTTTGGCGGGGCGACCACCGGCATACCGCGGAACCAATCCTGCTAAACCATCGGCATTCCAGCGTTCTTGCCAGGTGTAGCCCGTTTGACCAGAAACCCCAACAGACTCTGCCGCTTTGACGACACTCATGCCCCTGTATCGCAACTAGATAAACACCAGGCGCGGGACCACTTCAGGCAACCCGTTGTGGTGCTTGATCCGTTTCTTCAACGTGGACAGGGGGCGTGTCTAATGATCGCGATCTGTTCACGCCCAGTCATGCAGGCATGGGGGGTTCAAGGTTCAAGAGGGTACCGCCAGAGACTATAATTATCGATTTGATTTTAACATCAATTGTTTCAGTATTGAGACTTGAGATTGTCACCCTTGTACGATAGAATGCTTTATATGGTACCATCTAATACAATGGAAACCAATGATCACGAAAGCATCTGTTCTAATTCAACAACTGAACGAATTAGTCATCGACATTGATTCTCAAGAGAATGATGAATTGAACGGATTGAGAAAGCAACTTCATGCGGTCGAAAGCGCCGCCATAGCAGCTTTTGAAACGAATGGCCTTCCTGTGCCAAGTGATCTTAAGGAAGCTCAGGAACGACTAAATGGTGCAATCATAGGTCAAGATGAGGCATCAGTTGTTCTTGCATTTTTAGGAGACGAGTTACGGAAGATCTCTGAGAGGATAAAGAAGGCAGGTAATTCAAAAGGCTTGGCACGACATACACAAACTAGGGCACTGAAAACTACTATGAAAATCGATAGGACTATTTCATTACCCAGAGTTCTATTGCGGGAAACCTTAATTGCAGTTCTCACAGATTTTGGAGGATCTGCGAGCAAGATAGATACTGAGGTTGAAATAGAAAAACGATTACGAGGAAAGCTTACTGATGCCGATTACGAACTTGTTGGAGAAGGCATTGAGCGTTGGAAAAAGAATGTAGAATGGATGAGGTATCGTTTAGTCCAGGAAGGTGTTATGAAAAGTAACTCACCACGAGGCATGTGGGAGCTGAAATAAAAGAATAAGGTAATGTACCTATGCCTGGTCTGCGTCGTTTTTCTGAAGAAGTTCTTTCAACTCAGCCTCGAGATATCTTGGATAATTTGAACCCCACTTATCTACATGCGATTTGATGATCTTCAATCCTTCTTCTGCGTACTGTTCTGCCTCTTTATACAGAGGATCTTCATCCTTCAGACACATCAGGTCGTTATGGTCAGCCAGAGCGGTAGAGAGTATTGCCCATTTTTGCTGTTCACTCAAACTGGTTACGGGAATATTCGGAACCCTGCCCTTTACCTCAGACTTTTGCCTCCGAAATCTCCCTACTGCCATTGCAAAAATGAATAAATCCTTTAGATACTTCCCCCTAAATATGCTATCAGAGTCTCTTGCAGGCCAAGCTTTTATTTTATCTATTCCTTTGTACTGTTCTATATGTTCCTTACCATAAGCTAAATCTCTTGGTTCATTGAAGTGACTAGCAGACATGTGACTTCACCTGTGAGATTGTCTTTGACTCGTTTTCAATTATCTCAAAGCAGTTCTCTTTCAGGAGATAGTTTTGCAAGTTTTCCTTAACACTAGCATCATACTCGGTTGGAGTAACAAGTAATACTAACTGCGTTCCAGATAAAAACTTGGGCAGTTCTGTGGTGATATATTCCCTATGCTCATCGTCAATCTTCCCGAGCGGGGTATCGATAATTACTGGGGCATGGAATCCCGAGATCGTCATCAAGGCGCTCATAAATGATAACCCAAAGATCATATATTCTCCAGCAGAAAGATCGTTTATGGCGTTATATCCATATGAATGAATAACTTGGACATTAAACCCATCATCGATGACTACATCTTTAAACGCCGTTTTTTTCCGAATGAGGGTCTGGAAATTGTCTTTAGTGCTTTTCTCGACTTGCTTCCTAATTTTAGACTTTATGATATATTCTGTATCGCTGAGTGTCTTGAGCGCTTCTTGAACTAATTGAAGTTTAACTCTAAGTTGGGTGTTCTTTTTATCTTTTGAAAGCTCTTTTTTCTCCTGGTCCAGTTTTGCCTCTAAAGAATCATTTAATGAGGTAATTTCAGACTTGGTCATCACTAAGTGGCTTTCGTTTCGAGCAAGAGTCTTTGCTAATTTACTCCGCCTCTCTTCATAGGCTCGAATCTCATCAATATTATGCTGCTTGAGTTCCTCAGAGATATATTCCAAGCGTCGCATCTTCTGATCGTATTCATCCTTGAAGCGATCTATTTTTTCATTCAGTTTGTCAATTCTATCTGGAAATTCTTCAATGGCGGATAAAATATCTTCAATTGTTGTTTTTCCGACGATACTGACTTCACTCAATTCAGATAAAGCAAGCTTTCTACTGTATGCTTCAAGTTCTTGTTTTGCATTGCCAATGAGCTCATTTCCGCATATACACCGGCCACGTTCAAGTAATTCCTGAACAAACGTCTCTTTTATGCGTGGGGGAAGTTCTCCCTTATCGACTTTTTGCTGGATGAGTAGGTAAGCGGCCTTGATATCAT
The DNA here is from genome assembly GCA_964413225.1 of uncultured Methanoculleus sp. Classification (GTDB taxonomy): domain Archaea; phylum Halobacteriota; class Methanomicrobia; order Methanomicrobiales; family Methanoculleaceae; genus Methanoculleus. Next base: position 110,757 of record CAYPRO010000001.1, read on the forward strand.
CCCTGAGAAGGATATAGGGCGCAATATCCACAAGATAACTATCCCTTTCAGCCTCTTCCTCTTGAAGATGTCTCTTCAAGGAGTAGATATCCTTCTCCAAGGACTCTCGTTCACCCTGCAGTGCGGCGACAGAAGCATCGTTGTGTTTTCGTAAGTATTCTTCCACCTGTGATAACTCAAGCTTGCCCTTCTCTAGTTCCTCTTCAATATCTTGTATTGAGGATCTTTTCTCTTCGATCTCCTTCTCCAGTAATCCGATTTGTTGCTGTACCACCTTGAGTTGAGGTGTTGTTGCTTTCACGTTGCCCCGCAACTGTTTCCCGTACGCTTCTAGATTTTCTGCCGCCTTATACATCAACTCCAACTGGGAGACATTGTCAATTGCTTCAGCAATCTTCTTTGGACTGCTGAATTTGAAAAACTCCCTCAACTGCTCGCCATCGATGAAGAAGAATTGCCGGAGAGCCTCGGGAAGCAGGTTATTTATCAGTCTCTGTGTCTCATCACCCTCTGCAATCTTATCCTGTCCACCAACAGGGTGAACCACCGTCAACTTTGGAGGATCGAGATATATCTTACCCAGAGCGGTTTTTCCGCCTCCAATACGTCTTTTAATCGTCCATGGACCAATGTCAGTATCAATACTGACGATTACTTCTGCATACGTACTCTGATTTGCATTCAGTGCTGTAAGTTCGGCTGCATTGATGATTGGCATTCCGTTGGCTTCCTGAGCCTGCGGATCTTTATGGACCTCTATGCCGTAGAAGCACCATGTGAGAGCATTAAGTAAATTAGACTTGCCTGACCCATTTTTCCCCAGGATTACAGTAACATTTCTTTTATTGTCGAATGAAAAATTGACGGTTTGCGTACCTTGATACTGTCGGTAATTAGTCAGTGTGATAGACGAGATGGTGAACCTCATTCAATTATCTCCCTTGAGTTCTCCTCGACAATTAACTCATATCGGCGCAATATCTCGCTTTTTGGAACATATCTATTCCAGATATCGAGTTCGTACTGTAATGAGTCTAAAATTAACTGAACTACTGTTTCATTCGGAGATTTTTCATGTATCGTCTCCATGATCAACTGGTTAATCTCAAGACCACCTGCCATTCTTTATCCTCCATACGCTGAATATTTCTGCCGAATTCTGAAGATCTCTCTCTCGACGTGTTCTTGGTTCATGGCATCTTTAGCAAATTCTTCTAACCGTTTTAGTTGAGATTCAAGCATTTTGGTGTCGGTATGTGCATAACGACCATCTATTGTGGTTGGTACCGCCGTAATGTCATATATAACTGCCTTTTTCTTTCCGGGAGACCGCCTGAGGACGCGCCCACGTCTCTGAATGTATTCTTTTGGGTTTCCGGAGCTGCACATGAGAATGGCATTTCTGGTCGCAGGAACGTCAACTCCTTCATCCAAACACCGGATTGCAACCAACACGTCATAATCTCCCTTTGCAAATTTGTCTAGAAGATACTCCCTCTCAGTCAAGCCACAATATTTTTCTTGCCGCCGGGTTGCATCCTCTTTGCTCGTAAAACGATGCTGAACAATACTCCGTTGATCCCGAAGTAATTGTTGAACTGTTTCTATCTGTTGAGGAGAACAGTAGACAAGCGTCTGTTTAATCCGGTTATCTTTTGTTAACTTGCTGATGAGTTCCCTGAATGCTGGATATTTTGTACAAGTGTTTTTTAAGATATCTTGGCGTTCGCGAAGTTTTTGTTCAAGTGTTAGTCGCTCTGATTTTGATTTATTCTTTTTGTTACAGAGAATTGCTATTTGTCCACTCAGAATCGAATATGCATCCATATCATCTGATGTCAGTTCAACAAAGATCGGATGATACTCGTACGGGGTAAGGTACGTTTCGCCTGTATCAGGATTGATCTCAGTTATGGCCTTATGCAGATCAAAGGTATAAACGACTTTACCGAAAAACTGTAGCAGTTCTTGAGTCCCCAATTCGTCAAAGTAACGCTCAGGAGTCGCACTTAATCCCAGCCGATAAGTGTAGAGTGGCAGTAGTGCCTCAAGCCTTGTGACAGCACCAAGGCCATGGACTTCATCTCCAATCAACAGAATTGGAGATCGTACATCGTGCATCAGGTCTATCAGTGAATCGGAGGATAAGGAGTCATGTGTAGTAAGGATGATGAACTGCTGTATTTTGTCTAACCGATTGTCTAAAATCTTTGCCTTCAGATCATCCTTCCACTTTGAGTTTGCACTACTTGCATGAACAATAGGGATATTTATGCCCATTTTGGGCAGATTTTGCTCCCATTGATTGGCAAGGTGCAGAAATGGAACGCTAATAACCGTAACGAGTTTACGTTCGTTCTCTAAAAGTTGCTTGAGTGCACCTAGTGCGGTATACGTCTTTCCGGTTCCTGTTGCCATCTCAAAAATACCCTGACACCCGTTCTGAAGCCAAGCATCAATTGCCTCGTGTTGGTAATTGCGAAGCTGAATTACTCTGTATTCCGGTTCCTTTTCAAAAAACCTGCGGCCCCGGTTTTGAAATCCGGCATCGAATACTTCGCATCGATCATTATGATGGTTTTGAGTTTCAGCAATCTTCAGAAGAAGGTCGTCGATTTCAATGGGTTCGCGCTGAGCAATGGAGATAACTCTCTGTTTAACCGCTTCCGGGAAAGGAATGACTTCGGTCTTTGTTGACTGATTGGCCCATAATTCCTCAAAATCTTCTACATCCTGGGAAATAAAGGTCTCATTGTTTATTTCCCAACTGAAGAACACTTTAAACTTTTCAGAATTATAGACCCAACCATATGCACTTTCATTGTTGGAGCCGCTAAACGAAAGAGTGTTATTCTCTCTATCTGTCAGGATGCCTGTCTTTTGGTGGAGTAACTCGTTGGTGGTTCGTTTTTCTTTGATATAACCGATTTTCACCTCTAGATAACCATGTGCTATAAGCCAGCCCAATACTTTTACATGGTCATTCCTACACTCGTTCTCAAAGGTATCGAGATCATGAATGAGATTGTTTTCGATAATTTCCTCTGGGTTTTCGGTTCCCTTCTCGATCTGATCGTAGTCTTTTTCAGATAGAACCACGTTCAAAATGAACTGCATATACCCATTGTTTTTGATAAGCCGGGTAAGACCCTCTGCGGCAGTCAAAAAAGAACTTGAAGAGAAATAACCAGTGATGCGCTTATAACTTACTGCCTCTCTTAGAACGGGTATGTAAAAATCCTCAAGGAGATCATCTTTTTCAGATGAATATGAGTGTTTTAACTTGAGACTACGAAATGACATTATTCTTCTATTCCGTATCTTGGTCATCAAGTAAAGCTTTAAGGCGAGCTTGTTGAAGTTGCCGCTCTAAATCAGCCTTAAATGACTCCACACTAGTATCAACTCTCTCTTCTACCACATAGTCCCTGTTTGACAGTTCAATAAGTCGAGTGATCTCTGTGTAGTCTCCATACTTTAAGAGGAAATTTTTGATCTTGTTGAAACTTCGCCCATCTATTTTTGAGTTGTAGATCACCTTAATCAGATATGCGGTTAAAGCCATCAGTTCTCGCTTCTCTTGTGCGAGTTTAGCGACCTTGTGAGGATAGGTTCCAGAGTACTCTTCTAATTCTAACTCTTTGAACTTTCGTAAACCCACTTTATGGAGAATTTCGCATGCGTAATCTTGAATTACGGTGTATGTATCACGATATACTTCTTCGATTAATTCATGAATATCTTCTGAATATTCCCAATTGTCTTCTAGCAGTAACGGCGAAACGTGTTGTTCGATCTCACGTAGTACATAACAGAGAATATACAAATCGTCTAGGTAACCATACTCAGTACTATCTTGGATAACATCATCTTCTAACACGAAATAGCCAAGAGCTGAGCTGATGAGTATCTTCGTGTGCCAGTCAGTGTATTTGTCGTTTAAAATGTTACAGGCCAAATTAAAGAATGCTGGGAAATACTTCACCAGTTCCTTATCTGGGCCACTATAGTTGGAGATCTTCTCCAAAATGAGACTATAATAAGATAGATTATCTTTCATTGATGCGTAGCATTGGGAGCGCTCATCGTCTAAACTTTTGGAAGCCTTGTCGGCCTCGCTCTCTTGGGAAACTACATTATTGATATCTTGGGAAACTGCAGTGTTGTTGACAACAAGATAACTCCCGTCATCAGCAAACAACGAGACCTGAGTCTTTGCCCTCTTTTTCTGAACCATGGGTTGGTCACTCTTTAGTAGATAGTAGTTTCGCGCTGGCTTCAAAAGCAGTCTTTGCCCGTAGCGTTTTCCTAGAAGTGCTCCTTCAAGGATTAGTTTTGTAATTAAGCCATAAACATCCTGCTTATTTACAGTGGTTCCTGTTTGGGACTTGTATTCCTTTGTAACCCATTTTACAAGAGTTGTCTCTCCTATTTCATCCGTCGGATCCAAGAAAAACGGATTTTTAAATAAAATCGATAATAATTCGGGATCAATGCCCCTTAAATTATTAGAGGGTTCACCTTCCATCTTTTCACCAAAATCATGTTATAAGCAGAGTTTAAATCGGGGATGATATTTTAATTTTTCGCTCTAATTTTTGGGGAGGTTAATGCCTGCTCTGTCGTGGAGATGGCTAGGTGATTTCCCCAATTGCATAGATATCGAGGTCATCCCAATATTCTTCCGTTCATGAGACTACATATTTATTAATTAGCAGATGGTGCAAGGGCTGAGCTCATCCCAATACCCTCGCGATCATGACGCTGCATGCCAGATGAATCAGGCCAAGGAATGAGTGTTCATATCGCTCATATCGTGGAACAATCTTCTTAAACGCTTCAATCCAGCTGAAGAACCACTCTACCGCGTTGCGTTTTTTGTAGAGTTCTGGATCGAACCAGACTGGCCTTCCTCGCTTCGGATATTTCCGGGATCTCCGGTTGACCGGGATATTGCTCTTAATTCCCCGGTCCCGATTGTACTGACGAATTTCCCGGGCATCGTAGGTCGCATCTGCGGAGATGATCGTGAGGCGAACCGGGACCTCCGGAATCCCAAATGCCTCAAGGGTTGGTTCGTAGAGCTGGGAACCATGGACATTGGCCGGTGCAACCGTGCAGACAAGCGAGAGACCGTTTCGATCGACCAGAGCACTCAATTTATTCCCATTTACTTTTTTATAGCCATCATAGCCAGTTGATCTCCTTCTTTAGCCTGAATATCCTTGGTATCAGTCGCACAATGCGAGAGATCGATTTTCTTGATCTCATATCCGGACTGGAGAAGGTCGAGGAAGATCGCCTGATACACTCCCCTCTCACAGAGTTCAAGGTGATACCGGTGAACCGTTGATTTGGTGCCGTATTTAGCCGGTACATCGAGCCAGGAACATCCGGTGGTCAGAACGTATAGAATGTCGTTGATCAGCCCGCGGGGATCACAGCGGGGTCGACCGATGTGCGGCTTCGTTGGGGGGAGGTATTTCTGAACAATATCCCAGAGATCATCGTCAATTTCCCGAAACACCATGATCCTCGGTTTTATCGGGGGGGACTTATAATTATAGGATCACCTCGGCGGCTGGTATGAAAAACATCCTGTGGGCATAAGGAGCATCCCTCAGACTCCTTTGGATAAGGATTGAACCGTGATTAGGCATCTCCGTTTTTCATGCCCATCTATGAACCGAAGGCTCATGGCACGCTTTTAGATAAATTTATCATCTGTTTATGTCCATCCTATAACTATGGGATCAGAATTACCTTCCTTTTTAAATTCGCTACTGTTGGAGGGGTGGGACGAACAAATTCTCAAAAAGATCCCGTATTGCATCTTTTTCGCAGTTATCCTCGTCTATTTTGACATTATGTTCCGTGTTTCATTCGATATTGAAGTTGCTGGGGCGCAGTTTTCATTAATCTCTTTACTTATGGCGGCTTCTCTTCTTGTGTTTCTAGGAACGAATTGGTGTTTCAACTATCAATTAAAAAAGGGATATTCTAAAATAATTTTTGATGTCGGTTTTAACGAGCCCAATAAGCTGATGGATGGGATATTTGCAGAAGGAAAATCATTTGTAAAGGATTTTTTGGAGTCCGGAAATAGGTTGATAATGGGTATTGCTATCGCGGCAGGGCTCTCTTTAACTATTCTCCTAATAATGTTAGTTTTGCAACTTTTAAGCACAATATCATTCCTTTCACAAGTGTACAGCTTCCTAATAGTAGGCTCGGTAATCCTCATCTACCAGGACATATTAAATCCAAAGAAACCGTCCACTAAAGAGGGGGGGCAGGACAAATCATCATTCTTTGAAGACCTTTTTGAAAAATATTTCATTGAAAATTCGTTTTCCCACCTTTCAATGGATTATGACCCCTCAATCATAATTATTCGTTTCTTGGGGAGAGTAATGGCACCTGTCGTAATGTTTAAAATATCTAATGTTGCGTTTGAGATGGTTTATTTGGAAAAGAGGCCAGAATTGGTAGATTTTTTACAATCCCTAGTAAAAAATCCAGATGAGCATACCCGTTCCCAGGATGCCTCTCAAAATATCGAGAACAACCCCACTAAAACGAGCCAGTTAAAAGAAACCTCCAAGGCATCTAACGATAACTCGAATTCATCCGATGAATCTCGAAAGCGATTTGGGATGTATCTCTACTGTAAAGACATTCAGAAAGCGAAAGATTTTTTTATCGCCTCTTCTGGGTTTCTGCTTAACGATTTACAGAAAAAAAGCCCCAAAGAATTATATCCATATCTTTACGAAGATCCAGACAAAGATAATGAATCCAAAGAGCCGGACAAAGATAATGAATCCAAAGAGCCGGACAAGGATAATGAATCCAGCCCAGCATTGAGGAAACCGAGACATCTTAGATGGAAATCTTCGAAATTAAGTTCTAATAGCAATCCCTGGGTAATGTTTAAGCTTAAGTTAGACCAAGGGGACCAAACTGTAGGTCAAGTTATTATTCAGCAGTACCGAAGTTCGGGCGATAAACGTCTAAGGAACATGGTCTATTTTGTTACCCTTTTTGGAGAAAGGAAATATGTTGTATATTTCAAATCAAAAATGGAGTATTACGCTCCCAAGTACGTTCGTTAGGTTCTAATCTTCAAGGTTGGGGTCCACGCCTCTTTGTATGAAATTCAAAGTATGAAATTCAAAGGCGTTGGGTGGCCTCTACCTCCTCACCCCCTTGCCGACTGCCTTCTGGCTCTCAGGCGAGTATATCCGATATCCCGTGATCCCATGGCTCCTCGACTTCTTTGGGCAGTCCCACCGCCACGCGCACGTCGGGCTGGCCGGTGACCAGATCGGCGATCCGGTGGACACAATTTTCGAAACAGCCATTTTACACCCCCCCATCCTAATCCGATCATCCGCAGTAAAAATCCCTCCCCCTGAATATCCAAAACCGCAAGATCTTTGTACTTTCAGCAAATAACCTCCCTATGCCTCTCGTTGATGGTTTTGATGACTCTTCGATCCTCTCCATCGGTCATCTCGGCATTGTCGCCGGTGCCTACGATTCCCTCCAGATCGTCGGTGTGATTGATGCCGCCCTCCCAAAAACCCGTCACCACAACCTCACCCATGCTCAGGTGCTCAAGGCCTGGTTCTCAACGGTCTCGGGTTCATCGAACGCCGGCTCTACTTGTTCCCTGACTTCTTCGACGACAATGCCGTTGAACGTCTCCTTGGTGCCGGGGTCACCCGGGAACACCTCAACGACGATGTGCTCGGCCGCACCCTGGATGCGATCGCCGCCTACGGCCCAACTGAGTTATTCAACAGATTTTTCGCACGATCCGGCAACATACCCAAAAATCGGCGTTCGCCCTCGATGGTAGTAAGGTCATGATAGTCGAGGAACCGGAAGATCTTCATCACCCCCGGTCGGATGAGCGGGTCACGAGAAGCGATGCCGAACAGATCGCGACCTCCGAGCCGTATGCACAGGGAGTTGCCGGCCCGGCAAAGCGGCATCGATATCCGTGTCACCGGCGTTATGCATCGTTCTGTCTGCATCAGCGCACCGGTTCAAATAACAACGCTCATCATCCGTGAACCGATAATCTCTCACCAGGAGAGATTAACGAATGCCCTGCGCCGTTGGAGAGTGAAAAAATGCTCCTTTTTACGAGGGGCCAGTTGTGTGATTAACTTCAACCACTTCATCTGTGTCCTGCCTCTGGCATTTGAGAGTGATTGAGATGGAATCTGACGAAGTCAAACTGGAAATTGCAGTGCTGCTTGAGAAGGTAATTTGATGAGATGTTCCGAACTTTTCGACCAGTTGAATGAGCTTGATGAACACCCGCGCATTGAAGCAAAAACCGCACATGAAGTCAGCACATCGGTCATGGAGACGATATGTGCTTATGCCAACGAGCCGGGGCTTTCCGGAGGCTTCCTCCTGCTGGGCATCCATGAATGCGAGGGGCCCCGGGATCGAAAGTACTGCGTCGTAGGTATCGACAATCCTGATAAAATTCAGCGTGATATTGCCGAACAATGTGCTTCCCGTTTTAACCGAGTGGTCCGTCCGGAGTGTTTCGTCGAAACCGTTGAAGGTAAAGCAGTTGTCGGCATTTTTGTTCCTGAGGCACAAGCAGGAGATAAGCCAATTTTCTTCAAGAAAGTAGGGTTGCCAAAAGGTGCTTTCCGTCGGATCGGTTCAACGAATCAGCAGTGTACCGACGACGACCTTCAGGAGATGTATCAGGAGGGGAGGATACGCCCATATGATGAAACCATCGTTGCCAATGCGATGCTTGATGACCTGGACGGCGACGCCATTGCTGAGTACCGTCGTATCCGCACCGGCGTTGACCCTGATGCGGAGGAACTCCGCTGGAGCGACGCCGAGCTTCTTGAGTCGCTCCACTGCGTCAAGATGCGTGAAAACACGCTCCGGCCGACTGTTGCCGGCCTCATTCTATTCGGATCGAAAAGAGCGCTCCGTAAGTTTTTCCCGATGATGCGTCTGGATTACCTCCGTGTTCCCGGTCGCAACTGGGTTGAAGACCCAGATCATCCCTTTGAAGCAATTGAGATGCGTGAGCCGCTTTTTCACCTTCTGTCGCGAGGACTGGTGGCAATCATGGATGATATTCCTCGTGCGTTCACCTTTACATCCGACGGTCTCATGCGGCAGGAGGAGCCTCGCATCCCGCCGCGAGTCATCCGTGAGGCGCTGGTCAATGCTCTGATGCACAGAAGCTACCTCATCCATAGTCCGGTGCAGGTTATCCGATATGCAAACCGGCTTGAGATACGAAATCCCGGGCACTCCCTCAAGCCGGTTGAGTCGCTCGGTGAGCCCGGCTCAAAACCACGTAACCCGACGATCGCCGGTGTCCTGCACGAAACGAAGTTTGCAGAGAGCAAGGGGAGTGGAATCCGGGTCATGCGTCAGCTTATGAAGAGTGCACGCCTCTCGCCACCGACCTTTGAATCTGAGCGCGAGCAGGATCTCTTCACGGCAACCTTCCTCATGCATCACTTCCTCGATCAGCAGGATCTTCAGTGGCTTGAGCATTTCAAAGATGCAAACCTCAGCGCTGATGAGGCAAGGATACTTATTCATGCCCGGGAGAGCGGTTCCGTCAATAATGCCATTTGCCGGGATTATACGGGTCTTGACACGCTGGCGGCAAGTGGAACGCTACGACGGCTCCGAGACCTGGGGCTGCTCGTGCAGCACTCCCACGCATCGGCGACGTATTATACTCCTACCCGGCGGCTGCTCCATCCCGGGGAAGAGGAAAAGAAGACAGTTGAAGGAGGGGGAGCCATTGGAGGAGGTCACCCTGTGCCGGATGAGGGCTTACCTACCATGTCTGAGGGCTTACCTACCATGCCTGAGGGCTTACCTACCATGCCTGAGGGCTTACCTACCATGCCTGAGGGCTTACC
>CAYPRO010000001.1:120788-284581 GCA_964413225.1 uncultured Methanoculleus sp.
TGCCTACTTACCTGCCAGGCTTGCGGAGGCTATCCGAAACCTCGGGCAGAGAAGTCCGCCGGGGCAGGTTCAGCAGGTCATAACCGAACTCTGCAGCATCCGGGCGTATACGGCCGATGAACTCGCGGTGCTCCTCCGGAGAAACAAAAAGTGGGTGTTCCGGAGTTATCTCTCTCCTCTACTTCGCGCTGGAACTCTTGAGTATACGATTCCCGAAAATCCCCGGCACCCGATGCAGGCGTACCGAACGAAGATGTGAGAGGAGCTGAGCGCGGGAAGCAGCCGGCTGCGTTGCGAAGCCGCGTTGGGTGCGTGAACACGTCAGAACCCTGAGTTGTCAGGACGAAGTCACCCATACCACCGTATGAGCGCCGTTGGTGGACAAGGAGAGAGGAACCACCTTTTTCAGGTGGTCGATGGACACGATTATCTCATCGTGGGGATTTTTGCTGGAGAGAGGTGCTACCCTGGAATATATGTTGCGCAAACCCGCCTCTCTCCCCCAGCAGGAAAATTATATGACCTAAATAGCCTGTATCCCCCTCAGATCGAAGAGACTATATCACATCCCACATATAGTCCCGGATAGAACCATGGAACGGTTGATCAGAACCATCGTGCTCGAGCACAAAAACAAGCGCATCCATCTCACCGATATCGAGAGCGCCCTCAAAGAGCGCGGGATCAACCTGTTCGCCGATCCACCCCGACACAACAAATTCATCGAAACGGTCGACGCCCTCATCACACGCGGCATTCTGGAGCCCCTGAAAGGCGCACGGCCGCTCCAGCAGTACGGGGGGCTCCCCGATCGATATACCATCCACCGGGACGTGACCGCCAATCCCGCCCCCCCTCACCCCTCCCCGCCGAGGTTCAGTCTCTTCGTCTTCCAGGCCCCCTTCCGGTAGAAGAAGAGATCGAATATAAAGACCACCACGGTGCCGCAGACCACAGCGAACCAGACGGCCTCCAGCGGCTTACCCATCGCCACAAAGACCGCGGCAAGGCCCACCTGAACGATCAACTGCCCCGCGATCGCCGCATACATGCCGGGCCGCGTCATCCCTGCTCCATTCATCGCAAACCCCATCGTCATAGCCATCGCTATGATGAAGTAGGATGCGGGGATGATGTGCATGAAGAGGGTGCCGTTTGCAAGCGATTCTCCCGTCGCGCCGAAGAACGTCAGGAGGTGCTCTGCAGACAGGAGATAGAGGATACCCACCAGCCCCATGAACGACGCATTCACGGTCATCGCAATCTTGACCGTTTTTTCCGCCCGCTCGACCTTCCCCGCCCCCAGGTTCTGCCCGACCATCACCGCGACCCCCGTGCAGACCCCCATCACGAAGATCAGACCCAGCATATCCAGGCGCTGGCAGATACCGTATGCCGCCACCGCCGATGTGCCGTAGAGTGCTATGATCGCCGTCATACCCAGGAACGCAAAGCTCCGAACCCCGCTCTGCACCGCCGACGGTATCATGACCTTCACGATATCCCGGATCAGGCGGGGTTCAAAAGCCCACGTCTTCGGAAACCTGACCGGCCCGTTCTTCCGGGACGGCAGGAAGTACATCACCCCGACGAGGAGGAGCACGCCGGTCATACGCGACGCAAGCGATGCATATGCAGACCCGGCAATGCCGAGCGCCGGGAGACCCCATAGTCCCATGATCAGCGTCGGGTTCAGTATGATGTTCACTATGTTCACGCCGATCATCACAAACATCGGCGTCCGGGAATCCCCCGTGCTCTGAAACACCGTTGTCAGGATCATCAGCGTGACGAATGCAAACATCCCCATCAGTAGCGGGGAGAGGAAGCGCGCCCCCACCGCCGCAACATCGGAATCGGCTCCAAGGAGCAGGAGAAGATCCTGCGACCAGAACATACCGATGACTGCAAGCACCGCGGAGAAACCGAGCGCCAGATAGAGCGAATGCGAGAGGATCACCGGTATGCGTTCGAACCGTTCCGACCCGTACGCCCGCGACACGAACGCGGCCGTTGCCGTCACGGTCCCGAATATAACGGTTGTGAGCACGATGATGATGGATATGCTCATCGCTCCGCCGGCGATCGCGACATCGCCGAGTTTGCCTATGAAGTACATATCCACCACCTCAAGGATGCTTGCGAGGAAGTTGCTGATGATGATCGGGAGGGCCACCATCCAGAGGCCCTTTCCAACCGACCCCTCGGTGAGGAGGTTATTATTTGAGTTCTGCATTGTCAGGATATCACCTGTTATAGGGGAGGAAGAACGATAAAGGTTGGCCGGCCACCTCAACTATAATGTACTGTAAATCAAAAAACAAGGGGGATTCAGCCCCAGATCAGGGAGATGGCAGCACCAGGCGAGAGGGGATTTTACCCGGGATTGCCCCGAAAGAAGCGTGATCTGGTATATCTCTCATTCCCGCATCTAAAGCCAGACAGTGTAGTCCCGGAGCGGGCCAGCGACACCCGGGCTCTGCGCCTTTCATGCGAGGCTGCATTACAGTAATTCGTTCAGTTCTTCAACGGTCATACCGGCCTGCTTGAGAATGTGTGACAGAGTTGAACGCTTAACCGGTTTGTGCATGGGTAGCGTCAGTTTCAACGTTTTATCCAGCAGACGTTTTTGCAGGCGGATATGGCTGCCCCGCTGGCGGACCACAACCCACCCACCCCTTTGAAGTGCTGCAACGATTCTATCATAATTCAGGGCAGGCACCTTGTTCATACAGCGATCTCAACCTGCTCGGCATTTTCACTGAAAACAAGATCATCATCCACGGTCTCAAGGTATAGATCAATCGCTTCTCTGATGTTTTTCAGTGCCTCTTCCCTTGTGTCGCCTTCACTGATACAGCCGGGGAGGCTCGGTACATGGGCGGTGTACCCTCCTTCCTCACTGGGCACAAGCACTACACGCAATCTCATACCGTTAATCTATCAACCGGGTGAATTTATACTTAATTGCTCGCAATGTAGCGGGTTCCGGTAGATAGTTTGGTGAGATGTACGCCATTTCAGGAAAAAACCAAACCGTGTAGTCCCGCCCGGCGACCCGGAGCGGGCCAGCGACACCCGGGCTCTGCGGAGGGATGTCGACCCTCAACCAATCCGGCGCAGTATGCTTCTTCGCCCTTCATCCCCCCATCCGGCAGAGGTCCCGCATCGCCCGAAGCACATACAGGGTCTCGCCCTCGACCCTCTCCTCATCGACTATAAACGATACGAACCCCGCCCGGGCGAAGGCCTCCCTGACCTCACCCGGCCCCGAGAGAGACGAGATAATCAACAGAACCCGCCCAAACTGCGCAAGCACCCCGCTTACGCCGGCGATGAACCGCTCGATGACGTCCCTTCCCGTCGGCCCGCCGTCGAGGGCATACTCGAGCCAGTCGTCGATCCGCTCCTCAGGAGCCGTCGGCAGGTAGGGCGGATTGAAGAGTATGAGGTCGAAGGGGCCACAGAGCCCCGCGAAGAGATCGGTTCGGACCACCGCCACACCGCCGGCCCGGGCGCACGCCACCGCATGGGGGCTGATATCCGTTGCGACCATCATAGCCGCCCGGCCGGAGAGCCCCGCCGCAACAAACCCACTCCCCGTCCCGACCTCGAGCACCCGGTCGCCCGGCCGAACCTCGCGGAGCGCCGCCCGGAGGAGGAGGTGCGAATCCTCGGCGGGAGGATAGACCTCGCCGGACACCCTCAACACCCGCTCATACGGTTTGCTATAAGCGCAAACTCTTCAAGGCTCAGGTCTTCAGGCCGGCGCTGAAGGAGATCCTCAGGCAGCCCCTCGATCGTCCGCTCGATCGCCTCCGGCGAAAACGCATCCTTCCCGCTCCGAAGCCCCTTCCGGATGGTCTTACGCCGGTGCGAAAAGAGCACCCGGATCACATCAGCATACACCCGCCGGTCAGATATCGAATACAGCGGTTCGTGCGGCGTCACCCTGACCACCCAGGAGCGGACCTGCGGCTTTGGTCGGAAAGCGTTTGGCGAGAGTTCAAGCAGAGGCTTCACGGACGCATAGGTCTGCACCATAACCGAGAGCCGCCCGACATCCGGCGTTCCCGGCTGCGCAATCATCCTCTGCGCAAACTCCTTCTGGTACATAAGAACCGCGGCCTCAAACCCGATATCAAGCAGCCGGAACGTAATCTTTGAGGAGACAGAGTAGGGGAGGTTTGCGACGACGAGATCGAACGGCGGTATATCCACCCTCCTTGCATCGCCGGAGATGATCCGGAGGTGCCCCTCCACAATATCATCGGCAAAAGCGACCTCAAGCTCCTCCACAAGAGCCGGATCGATCTCGACCGCGATGACATCCGCGCCACGGTCAAGGAGAGCCCGGGTGAGGATCCCTCCCCCGGGCCCTATCTCAAGAACTCTCCGGCCGGAGACATCGACCGATCCGGCGATCTTCTCGACGGCCCGCCTATCGGCAAGGAAGTGCTGATCCCTTGGAACACTCATTTCAGTGTAAAGACATGATATTTTTCGTTCGGATCCTCGATCTCGCGCATGATCCGGTTGACGACCATCCGGCTCGGGTGTGGAAGCGACTTGATCCGGGCAGATATATCCGCAAAAGACTCAAACGGTTTCTTCCCGCGCTGCTCGATGATCTCCCACATCAGTTTCTTCCCGATCCCCGGGAGAAGGTGGAGCATATGAAACTTCGGCGTGATCGGGAGCGACTTGTTGAAGAAATCAACGAACCGCTGCTCGTTCTCACGGACGATCTGCTCGACCACAAACGGCAGCTCAAGCTTTGCCGTCGCTGTCAGATCATCATAGCCTATCCGCCGCTTGACGCGCTCGATCTCCTTGCGTTCAGCATCCCCGATATAGACGCGGTCATGGATCTGTATATCCGCACCCGCCTTCGGGACGAGCTCGAGCAGTTTGAACTGGTCCACGCCTACGGCAAGGATGACCGGTTCGCGCTTGTAGACCGGACGCTGATCGTTCACGTACCCAAGCGGGAGGACATCAATGACTACGGCGTTCTCCTCTTTCTTCTCTGCCTTCATCGACACCGCCTCTTCGATCAGAAGTGCGTCACTACCAGATCAAGGATCCCGTCAAGCTCTTCCGTTGTAAGATTAAACCGTTCTTTGGCGTATATGGCCCGGAGTTCATCTCTGGTCCGGGGCATCAAGTTTGCGATGCGGTAGGCGATCTCCTCCTTCATCTTCTCAAGCTTCATGAGCTCGGTGACGAGATCGCGGGCTTTTTCGGCGGATGTCTTTGAGAGATGATTGGCATGCTCTATACTCTTACGCAGCTCGTAGGACATCTCTTCTCCGGACTCAAGCCGGGTTGCCTCCACGGCAAGGAGTGTTTTACGCAGTTCGGAAAGCAGCATCCGCTCTTCGCTGACGATTCGTTTTACCTTCATGCCAATCACTACTGTTGAGGATTATACCTTCTGCGCTTTTAGATGTTGCGGTCTCGCAATCACCTGTTTTATCGTCTCGCCATCCCTGACCTCGAGCACCCATGCGCGCCCGCGCTGTCCGATGACCGTGCCGGTCTTTCCGTGGAATCTCCGGTGGGGCATGCCCTTCTGGACACTCGGCTCGACCACAACATGCACCTTCTGCCCGACCTCGAAGTCCTGAATCACCGAGGTTACGGGGGGGATACCGCGTCTTCTGAGGTCTTTCTTGAACTTATACCGCGTCTTCTTGCGTGGTCCATTGTGATGTGCCATGATTTACTCACCAAACTCGTTCACTGTTTCGACCAGCACCACATCGAGGCTGACAACACGTGCGGTGCGCCCCAGGATCCGGGCAAGGCTGGGCTGGGTTCTGCCATCATCACCCGATATCAGCTCTTTGATGTAGAGGCCCGCTTCGCCGACGACTTCAACCCGGTATCTATCGTCCTGTATGCCTGTACACCGGATATCGAGGACAGAGCGTTCCCGAACTTTATCCGCCCTTCGGTGTGCCACCCGCAGGGGGGTGCGCTGTCGTATAGTCACACCGTTTAACTGATCGAGGGCCGTCCTGAACTCATCCGGGGTTACAGAGCCGTCGGTCTCGACCAGGATCCTGTATTTTTTATGCGCCTTGTCTGACTTAAGGCTTTGCACAGTCTTTCGATCCGCCCATCCAGCCAGGTGGACCGCCACCCGCCCTTCGGCACTCCGGTTGATCGCCTCTTCGAGCACAGCAAGGTCCACCGACCGCTTCCGCGGCGCCTCGACCTCCATAACGAAGGGGCGGCCTGACCCGAGCATCCGGGCATCGATATCCTCGCGGCCGGCGCCGTGGAGGATGGCGTTCTCCGCATCGAAGGCCTCGATCACCGGCCGGCCGATCAGCTCCTCGACGGAGTCCACGTACTGCTTGCCGGTAAAGTCGCATCTCTCGCACCCGGCCCCCTTGCAGGCCCGGCAGTCCCAGTGGGTCTGCGGGATCCCCCGCTCATACTTCATGTAGCGGCCGACAAAGAAGACCGGGTTGACCTGCACCTCAACGGTCTCCTCCGCCATATCGAGGATAGCAACGACATCGGGCCGCTTCAGGTCGGCCGTCTTCCCGGTGATGGTCGATACAGCTTTGCCGACCTCGCGGTTCATCTCCGCCTTCAGCGGTTCGGGATCGCGAAGGGCAAGATCGCTCCAGACCATCTCCTCGCTCTCTGCAACAAGCGGTGGCACCTTTGTCCCGATGAGGAATGTCGCAAACTCGATCCCCCCCATAGCCTCCACAACCTTTGCAGCCCAGGCGCCGGTGCGGGAGAGTTCGCCGCCGCATATCCAGCATGACCCGGGATCGGGTTTTTGGTGCGGAACGTTTGCCGCGATCTCGCGCGTGATCCGCAGAGCCCTCCCCCGCTCCTCATTCGTCAGCCCAAACGACAGTTTTCCGAAGAACCGCCCGAGGCAGTGGTTGCAGGTCTCACCGTACTCAAGGATTGCTCCTACCTCTTCTATGATGTCCATCCCGACTCCCTCCGGTCCATCTCGTTTAAAAGGACGGTTATGGCATGATCGGCGTGCAGCGACCGCGGCCCCACAGAGTAGCGGAGGCATTCTGCGATCAGCCCTTCCTCCTCGGGGGTGAAGTTCTGGTGGTCGGAGAGGATATACGCCTCGGGGAGTTCCGGCGCCTCCTGTATATCCTCTCCATCCTCATCGAGGACGGCAAACGGTATATCGAAGAGAAGCCTCTCAAGCCCGCCGCGGCGTATAAAGACCCCCGGCGTCGACTCGCGGAACTCATCTCCGCAGGGGAGAGAGAGCGCCTTCTTGATCAGGGCGGCGCTGCTCCGCTCGTCCGGCGAGAGGTAGCGGACAGTGCTCCCCGAGAAGAGAACAGTCTTTTCGGGCCCGGGTTCTCCACGGAGGATGAGGTAACACTCGACGTCGCGGCGCAGGTCGTGGGAGAGGAAGAACGCTGAGTTGACGCACCGACAGAGGACATCCATCCTCCCGGCGCTCCCGGCAAGGTCGTTGAGGCTGAAGGTGCCGTTCGTCGTGGCAAGATGGCCCACGACAACAAACCGCTTCATCGGTTGGGCCCGCCGAACTTCTTCATCATGCGCTGCATATTGAACTTGCCGCCGCTCATGCCCCGCATACCCTTTAAGGCACGCTGCATTATCTTGTAGTACTTGATGAGGTCGCGGACCTCCTCGGGCGCAACGCCGGCACCGCGGGCGATCCGCTGGATCCGCGAACTCCCGATAACCGAAGGGTCGTCGAGCTCTGATGCCGTCATCGAGTCCATTATCACTTTATAGCGCTGCATCTTGGTGCTGGTGATGTCGTAGGCATCGTCGGGGATCTGCATGCCGCCGAGGGGGAGCATGCTCATGATCTGTTTCAAGGGCCCCATCCGGTTCAGCGCCTCAAGCTGCTTGTACATATCTCTGAGGGTGAACTTCCCCCTGAGCATCGCGTTGACATCGATATCCTCGGCCGAGACCGCCTCCTCCGCCCGCTCGACGAGTGCCTTCAGGTCGCCCATGCCGAGCAGGCGGGATATGAACCCGTCCGGGTCGAACCGCTCGAGGTCCTCGATCGTCTCGCCGCTCCCGATGAAGACGATACCGCTCTGTGTCTCGGCGACCGCCGATAGAGCGCCGCCGCCTCGGGCGGTGCCGTCCATCTTCGTGACCAGAACGCCGTCGATCCCGATCGCCTCGTGGAACCGGCGGGCCTGTTCGCTTGCCTGCTGACCGAGCGCCGCATCGATCACGAGCCACCGGTGATCGGCGTGCGATATACCGTTGATGCTGATGATCTCCTCGATCAGGTTCTCCTCAAGGGCGTGCCTTCCCTGAGTATCGATGATGATGACCTCGTACTGCTTGCGGTATCGGGGGAGACCCTCGCGGACAATCCGGAGGGCATCCTTCTCGGCCGGGTCTCCGTAACAGGGTATACCGATACGGTCGCAGAGGGTCTTTAGCTGGTCATAGGCGCCCGGCCGGAAGGTGTCGGCGCAGATCACCCCGACCCGAAGCCCCTTGCGCTGGAAGAAACGGGCGAGTTTTGCGGTCGTCGTGGTCTTCCCGCTCCCCTGCAGGCCGGCCATCAGGATAGTCTGGGGCCCAAGCGTCATTGCTCCCGGCGTCCCCATCAGCCTGACGAGCTCCTGGTATACGATCCGGAGAACGTGCTCGCGCACCCCCATCCCTTTCGGGGGCTCCTCCTCGAGAGCACGCTGTTTGATCGCCTGAGAGAGGTGCATCACAATCTTGACGTTGACGTCGGCCTGCAGCAACGCCCGCTGCAGGTCACGGATCAGTTCATCGACCGCCGCCCGATCGACCACCGTCCTGCCTGCGAGCTTCTTGACCGCATCCTTTAAGGATGCGCCAAGGTTGTCAAGCATCAGGCCTCAGCCCCAAGGAGTTCATCGACAACGATCCGGGGCGAAAACGGTATGATGTCGTCGTAGCCCTGCCCGGTGCCGAGGAAGAGGATCGGTTTTCCCACCGTATGCGCGACCGATATGGCCGCACCGCCCTTTGGGTCCATATCAGCCTTCGTCAGGACGACCGCATCGGTCCCGATCGCCCGGTTGAACTCGCCGGCCCGGATGACGGCATCGTTTCCCGCCACCGCCTCATCGACGTAGACGACAAGGTCGGGCTTCATGACCCTCCGGATCTTCTCAAGCTGGTTCATGAGGTTTGCCCGGTTGTGGAACCGGCCGGCGGTATCGGCAAGGACGACATCGATCTCGTGTGCTTTTGCGTACTGGACAGCATCAAAGAGGACCGCAGAGGGGTCGGCACCCGTCTGGTGCTGGATCACCTTTATGCCGAGGCGATCTGCGTGGACCCGGATCTGCTCGATCGCGCCTGCGCGGAAGGTGTCGCCCGCGCCGATAACGACCGTGAATCCGTTCTTCTGGAGATAATGGCCGACCTTGGCGACCGTCGTCGTCTTCCCGGTCCCGTTCACGCCGGTAAAGAGGATCTTCACGGGCCGCTCATGCTCCCTGATGTAATCGCGGAGATCGAGGCCGTCGCCAAGCACCCCGCAGAGTGCCGACCGCAGGGTGGATGTCACCAGATCGTCGACCGATGAACCAATCTTCCTGTGCCGGCCCACGAGGTCGCGGCGCATCCGGCCGATGATCTCATCCGTGACCGGGAGCGCGACGTCGTTTTCAAGAAGGATCATCTCGAGTTCGAAGAGAGGTTCCCCGATATCCTTCTCCTGGAGGAGAACCTCCCGTTCCCGGACAAGGACCTTCAACCGGTTGAAGAATGTCGGATCCTCCGGCTTCTTCTCCGCTGGTTTCCCGGCGGGAGGCGCAGGTTTCGCGGCAGGGGGTATCGGTTTTTCAGAGGGAGGCGCCGGCTCTTTTGCAGCGGGGGGTTCCGGCGGCTGCACCGCGGCGGCCTCTTCGATATTCGAGGTGAACTTCGTCCGTATATCCTGAAGTTTCTTCTTCAGCGAATCAAACATTATCAGATTCCGCCCTGGCCTGCCCGGACCCCCCGGTAGGCCGCCTCAAGGCGGCGGGAGATCTCCGTTGCCTGCCCCTGCAACTGCTCGACTGAACCGGCGACCTTCTTCCCGAGCGCCTCAAGCTCGGTCATCCGATCCCCGAGATACTCGATCGCATCCGCACTGGCTCGCTCCACGGAGACATCGCCACCGATGTTCACGATCGCATGGCCGGCATCGAGCACTTTTACCCGAAGGAGAGCACCGCCCCCGATGGGGAGGAGGACAACGCCATCCTCGCTCTCCGAGATGGCCCGGAGGGTCTCGATGGCGGCTGCGGCCTCCATGCGCTGCTGCTCGATCATCCCGAGCTGCTGAGTCAGGATATCGATCTGCTGCCCGTACTCATTCAAGTACATCTGAAGGGTCTGTATCTCGCGGGGATCTGCCTGGTTCACGTCATTCACCAGCTACTACGTTAACCGACTCGATGGTGATATAACTTCTCTTCAGGCGATGCTTGCTCCCGATATCCGTAAAAACCCGCTCTCTGGCCTGGTTCTCGTTCGGGGCTCCGATGACCTTACGGTACGGCTTCCACGCGTTGTTGATCCTGTACGCGCCCACAACTTCAAACATCTGGTTATCCATGACTATTTCACTCCAGAAACCCAAAGACTTCCTCAATTCGTCCGAGCTCAAACCCGGTCGTAAAGGACCCCGCTACGTAGCCCTTGCTGTTTGCAAGGAGCCCGGTCCCCACAAGGCCGCCGCCCATGTTGACCGACCCGAGGCCAACGGGAAGATCGACCACACGCTCAAGGGCGGCGATCTCCGTGTCGTTTGCCCGGGGATGAACGAGGATACCCTTGTTCGTCGCGCATCCGGCCATGCCGACGGTCTTGATGCCCCCAAGCGTCAGCCGGATCACCGGCACACCGAGGAACGACCCGATCTCTTCGGCGACTCCGGCATCCATGTCGGGGTGGACGGCGGCAACGCAGTCGTTGGCGAGGATGACGTTACCGGCCGCGTTCATGGACCCCTCCAGCAGGAGGACCTCGCGGTACTCCTCTAAGATCGCAACTTCCTCATCGGTGGCAAGGCCGCTGACGACCAGGCCCTGGCTGTTTCCTGCAACAAGCGAGCCTATGATGCCGCTCCCCTGTATGGTGGTGGCCACGACATCGATGAAGAGCTCCCGCCCGAGAACCTCGGTGAACTCCCGGGGCACCCGGGGGTCCACGATCGCTATATCCTCAAGGACCCTGGCGTAGACGCCTATGTTTGGATCGCCAGAGAGATCGATCGTCCCGGTCATCTCACTCCTCGGCGAGCTCGGCCTGGACCTGCCCGTCCTCGAACTTCATCACGCGGACACGGATCTTTCGCGGGGGTTTTGTGCTGCCATTCTCCCAGACCTTCTCGTTGATGCTTCTGTCCAGCTTGACATCGGCACTCTTCATGTGCCGCTCTATAAACGCCCTGATATCCTTGATAGCGGTGTTGCCCCGCTTCCACCGGGGCGAACGCTTCACCTCGCGGAGAGGGATGATATAGATATGCTCTTTTAACGCCTCTGCCATAGACTTACACCTTTAAGCTGCTCCGTCTCCAGCTGCGCCGCTTCGGATGCGACGCAACCGCACGGTTGGTCCTGATCATCACCCATGCCGGCACGCGGCGGTTCTGCTCGCATGCCTTTGCCAGCCGGATCTTCCGGCCCTTCATCAACTTGCTCATACTACTCTTTCTCCTGCATTATTTTTAGGATCTCTCATCCCGACGACGAGCGATTGCAGGTGACCGGCGGGGAAGAACGGCGCCGGATCGATGCCGCGGGCGCGTACGGCCTCACGGATCTCCTGTTCGTAGTCGCCGTTCCCGATGCTGCCCGTCTCCCCGTGCCGGACCACAAGCAGCCTTCCTGCGAGGCGTTCCACCTCCGCTTTCCCGTAGCCGAGGAGCGGCCGGACGTAGGAGCAGCCGGTGGTCATCTCCAGGTGCTGCACAATGGAACGCTCGAGCCGGGGGACCCGGTCTTCACGGCGGGTACCATCGCCGATAACCGCGTAATCGCCGGAGAGGACCTCGATCGCCACACGGTGGACCAGGGTGATCGCGTCGTTTGGGTAGCCGCATGCAAGGAGCAGGTCGACGGCCTCGTCGAGGAGATCTCTCCCGAGCACTCTTCGCCTGAAGGGAAGGTTTAGTGCGGCCGCTGCGGCCCGCACCGCCAGGACCTCACGGTTCGGATCGAATACGCACGTATTCAGTTCCACGCCGTAGTCGCGCGCGAGCATGACCGCTGCAAGCGCGCTGTCTTTCCCTCCCGAGAAGAGCAGACCTGCTTCCATCACTTTCGCGTAATCTTGAATTCTTTTTTGGACGGGGTCAGCTGTGTCAGCAGAGCTTTCAGCTGGTCATCGGTGATCCGCTGCCGAACCCTGCCGCTCTGGGCAAGCACCACCAGTTGCTGCTCGACCGCCTTTGCAAACTCCGGCCGGGTCAACTTGATGGTATTGAGCCTCTCCCTCGCTTCGGGCTCGAGGATCTCCATGAGCGCGACGCGGATCTGCGAATCGATCTGCCGCTGGCGTTCTGCTTCCTCCTCTATCGCCCGTTGATCTATCGCCTGCCGCTGCATCTGCTCCATCTTCCGGCGGCGGAGTTCTGCGAGTTCGTCATCTACCATCAGTCATACCTCCCGGATCAATACTTCGCGAGTCCCGGTGCGATCCCGGTGGCCTGAGACTTTAAGCTGCCCGCAATGTTATCAAGGAACGATCGGCCGGTTGCGGTGACCATGCGCCCCTCTTTTGTGTGGCTGACGTATCCGGCCGCTTCAAGCTGTTGAAAGATCGTCCGGACAACAGACCCGCTTCCCTTCTTGAACCGGCCCGGAGCCGAGCCCCGGTCGTGCTTTCCGCCGTAGGCGGAGCGCATCCTCTGGGCCCCGACGGGACCATCGGTGTATATGCGCCGGAAGACTGCCGCCGTACGCACGTACCACCAGTCGTCGTTCTCGGGCGGCATCTCTTTATGTACCCCCGTTTTTGCAAAATCGGCCCAGCCGGGGGGCTGGATCTCGGATTTCTTCTTGAGTTCTTCTGCCACCTGCCGGATCAACATATCGGCAGGGATGTCGTATACAGTCGTCATAGATGAACCTCACTATAGCTAACAGTCTTTACATATTCGTCCGGCGATGTTTTATATATTTCGAGAATCCCGGCCGGGCGATCGGCCCCGCTGCTGTTCAAGGACGAAGGTTCGCCCTCTGACCTCGACAAGGACCGCACCGGCCGATGCCGCCACCTCCTCGGGATCGACCTCGGTGTTTCGGAGCCACCGGACCTTGACGATCTTCCGATCCTTGAGCTGGCGCCGGATCTCATCTATCATGAGGCTGCTTATGCCCCGCTTCCCCACCCAGACGGTGGGCCTGAGATCCTGAAACGACTCTCTCTTCACGCCTGATGCCTCCCGACCGGGTAGTGCGACCGGTGCCCGCAGGCAAGGCAGGTAACGACCACGCGCCCGCGGTGGATCCTGATCCGGGCGTTTGATCCCGGGACCAGGTAGATGCTGCACCGGCGGCAGAACCGGCGTTTCAACGGTCGCTCTATGCGCACCCGGTGGCGCATGCCTATCTTTCGCGCGAGCACAACGCAACGGTTGCTCCAGGCGGGGTTCTCGGGGTAGAACTCCGCGGCACGCACAAAAAGAATGGCAATCCTCTCGCGGGCGAGCCTCCGGGAACCCGATCCTCGTGTCGTGTCTGCCATGATCCGATCCGTTCCGCCGATTGGTGGGTCTTACGGTTAGCGGTGCAAGAATATATAGTAAGCCGATGCCGGTGTCAGAGGATCCGCACCCTTCGGCCAACGACCTCCAGCCGGTCCTCGCAGAAGAGTTTCACGGCAAGCGGGAGGGCCTGGTGCTCTTCTGCGAGAATCCTGTCGGCGAGCGCCGATTCTTCGTCGTCAGAGAGAACCGGGACGCACCGCTGGATGACGATAGGGCCGGTATCCATCCCCTCATCCACGAGGTGGACGGTGCAGCCCGCGACTTTCACCCCGTACTCGATCGCCTGGCGCTGCGCGTGCAGGCCGGCGAACGCCGGAAGCAGGGCAGGGTGTATGTTCATCATCCGGCCCGAGAACTCATGGACGATCGAAGATCCGAGGATCCGCATGTAGCCGGCGAGGATGAAGAGGTCGGCCCGAGAGGCCCGCATCGCATCAAGGAGCGCCTCCTCGTAGGCGGCTTTTGAGGGAAAACCCGCATAGTCGACGACCGTGACCGGTATGCCGGCGGCTTTCGCCCGCTCGATGGCGTAGGCCCGGGGGTTGTCGGTGACGAGGCCGGCACAGACTGCCGGTATATACCCGGCCGCGACGGCATCGATGACCGCCTGAAAGTTCGATCCTCTCCCCGAAGCGAGCACTGCAATCCGTTTCTTCTCCATGGCTACTCTCTCCTCACCGTGGCTCCCCGGGCGCGACCGGGGGAGCGATGGTCAGTTTCACCTTGACGAGCCGGCGGCCCCGCATCTGCATCACCACCAGCGTGACATTGCTCTCCTCCAGTTTGACCACCTCGCCGCGGCGGGGGATGTGCCCCAGCCGGTCGATGACGAGGCCGCCTATGCTCTCGTAGGCGTCCGTCAGAGGGAGGGCAAGGTGCAGATCTTCGTTGAGGTGTTCCACCCACATCCGGGCATCGACCATGTAGATGTTCTCCTCGACCTGTTGCACCTCGGGCTCCTCCTCGTCGAACTCATCCAGGATCTCGCCGACGAGCTCCTCAAGCATATCCTCGACTGTCACGATGCCGGCAAACGACCCATATTCGTCGAGGACGACAGCCATATGCTGCTTCTTCACCTGGAGCTCCTTCAGGAGATCATCGATCTTCTTGCTCTCAGGGACGAAGTAGGGCTCGTACATCAGGTCACGGACCATAGCGCTCGTCTGCTGGCGGATGACCGCCGAGAAGACGTCTTTGACATTCAGGAGTCCGACGACGTTGTCAATCTGTTCATGATAGACGGGGATACGGGAGAATCCTGTCTCGTTGAACATGGAGAGCGCGTTCTCGATCGTGCTCTCATCTTCGATCATAGTGACGTCGATCCTCGGCGTCATCACCTCGCGAACCGTCGTATCACCGAAGCGCAGAACGGAGTAAAGCATATCCCGTTCCTGCTCCTCGATAGTCCCCTCCTCCTCACCGACATCGATCCACTCCTTTATCTCCTCCTCGGTGACGACCGGTTCTGCCACGCCGGGCCTGAAGGCGAACTGCCGGTTGATCCTGTCCGTGACCCAGAGGATGGGATAGAGCACCATGGAGAGGTAGTGGATGGGGCGGGCGACGCGGAGAGCAAGTTCCTCGACGTGCCGTGAGGCATACATCTTCGGCCCGATCTCGCCAAAGACCAGCATCAGTATGACCGTGACGCCGGTCGCGATCCCGATACCGACGTTGCCGTATATGCCGATCGCGATCGCGGTAGCAAGCGATGCCGCGGCGACGTTTGCTATGTTGTTCCCGATCAAGATGGTGATCAGGATGGTGTCAGTCGATCGCTTCAGCGTATCGAGCGCTTCCGCTCCATTTCGGCCCTGGTTTAAGAGTGCGCGGACTTTCGCACGGGTTATCGATATAAGGGCAACCTCAGAACCTGAGAAGAAGGCTGAGAGAAGCAGACAGATGAGAAATAATGTGATCTCTATGGTGACAAGGTCTACGATTACCATTTACTCCACGCCGCATCAAGCGGCAGTACCCGGTTATCCGGTTACCTGTTGAATACATGAATTATGTTGCAGGCAGGAGTTATAAATCCAGCGCTTCAGGAGAACACCTTTTCGAGCGTCTCTAATTGGCGTTTGAGAATCACAATCTTCTCTTCCGATGAGAGAGGGGCGGGAAAGACCATATCATCGATTTCAAGGGTCAGGTATCCGTCGTAGCCACGATCTGCAAGTTCGGCAAGCACCTGCATCGCAGCCGGACTATCGTGGATTGGATGGTGGGGCCGGCCGTTTACGCCGAGTGCGCTGACGTGGACGTTTACCATCCGTCCGATACAGAGGTCGATGAACCGGATCACCTCATCATGAGACGTCATCATGGCATGCCCCATATCCAGGGTGAATCGGAGCCAGGGCTCCCGTTCAAGCACCTCGGCCGCATCCTCCGCCGTGATGAGCAGGGCATTGATCCGGGGCTCAAGATTCTCTATAGCGACCTTTGTCCGCGCACCCTCTGCCACCTTCCGGAGTCGGGCGATATACTCTTCGAACCGCTGGTAGTCGTAGGCGCTTGGATGCCGTTTTGCCGTCCTTCTCCCGGGATGGACCGTGACCACGGCGGCGCCCATCCGGTTCGCCATACAGATGGACTCGACGGCGTACTCGATCGATATCATGGCGACCTCGGGGTTGATGGAGCAGGGGTTTAAGTCGAGCGTCGGGGCGTGTATGGTGATCGGAGAGAGGTCCGGGTGATCGACTATGCAGCCGGCAAGTTCATCGTCAGGGCGGCCCCTGAGCCAGAAGTCCGGCGTCTCGACCCAGAACTCAAGGCCGGTAAGACCGGATTCGGCGATGTAGTCGAATATGTGGTCGCAAGGGTACTCGTGGAAGAACATGGTCGAGACGGCGAAGCGGGGCATAATATTACTTGATATAAACCATCCGCCTAATAGATTGTGATGCTATCGAGCGGTTCTCCCGCCGATCCGGAGCGGTTCGGGACACGGATTCACGGGGTCTCCGAGGTCTCAAGGCTCATATGCGACCTCCTTGAGGATCTCCGCCTCCAGGGGATCTGGGTGCGGGGGGAGGTGACCAACTACAAGGACCACGCCTCCGGACACCGCTACTTCTCTCTCTTTGAGAGGAACGGGCGGGACTCTGCTCTGATCAACTGCGTCATGTGGCGCTCATATGCGACGGAACTCGACTTTATGCCAGAAGATGGCATGGGCGTCCTCGCCTTCGGCACCGTTGAGGTCTACGAACCGCATGGCAGGTACCAGCTGATCGTCCGTGAACTGCGCCGTGACGGCGCCGGCGAGCGCCACCTCATGGTCGAGCGCTGGAAGCGGGAGCTCGAGGCCGAAGGGCTCTTTTCACCCGAACGAAAACGGCCCCTCCCCGCCTTCCCGCGCCGGGTGGGGGTTGTCACATCTGCAACCGGCGCGGCCATGCAGGATATCCTCTCGGTCATATCCCGGCGCTACCCGGCCGAGGTGCTCCTCTCTCCGACGGCCGTTCAGGGCGAGGGGGCGCATGCAGATATTGCAGAGGCGATCCGGCGAATCGACGGGCTCGTGGATGTCATCATCGTCGGGCGGGGCGGGGGGAGTTTTGAGGACCTCTTCCCCTTCAACCACCCCGACGTTGTCAGAGCCGTTGCCTGCTGCAGGACGCCGGTGATCAGCGCCGTCGGCCACGAGGTGGACACCGCCCTCTGCGACTTTGCCGCGGACCTCCGGGCGCCGACGCCGTCGGCGGCGGCGGAACGGGCGGTGCCCGACCGCACAGAGGTCCTCAGGGAACTCTCTATGTACCGGGAGAGGATGCGGGCGCTCCTCCTCTACCGACTCGCCGCGGCAAAGAGCGATCTCGAGGATCTGCGGGCGCGCATGCATCCCCGGCGACTCGAACGCCGGGTCCATGAGAGGATGCAGCGCCTCGCCGAGCACGCGGATCTGCTCCGGCGCTCGGCGCTCGCCAGGGTGCAGAGGGATCGCTCGGCTCTCGCGGAGGCCCGCGCAAGCCTCCAGGGGAGGGATCCGCTTGCGGCCCTCGATCGGGGCTACGGTATCGTCATGTCGGGAGGGAGGGTTGTACGGTGCGTACGCGACATCCATCCCGGCGACAGGGTGATCCTGCGGATGAAGGACGGCCGGTGCATGGCCATCATCGAGGAGATCATGTATGACGAAGACGTTTGAAGATATGCTTGAGGAGCTGCGCGGGATCGTCCGCCGGCTGGAAGACGGTGACGCAAGCCTTGAGGAGAGCATCACCATATATGAGCGCGGTGCGCTCCTTGTAAAGCAGTGCGAGGACCTTCTCGGCACGGCCGAGATGAAACTTGTGGAGCTTGGCAGGGATCGCTGAACTACCCCGGAACCTCGGCCTCGAGCTCGACCACCAGATCCTCCCCCCGCCGGAGAGCCGCGATGAACTCTCTGGGGAGGGTGGCCGCGGCGTGATCGGAGCGGATGCCCACGGTTCGGTCGGATGTGAAGTCGCTCTTTCGCCAGACAATATCCGCGGGGTGGTCCAGGGTGAGAGCCGCGCTTCCCCGTGAGCGGATCACGATGGTCTCTTTGCCGGCAGAAAGCCGGGTCGTGAGCACCGCCCGACCGTCGCGGAGCGCCGCTTTCAGGGCGGGATCGAGGTCGGCGGCACCTTTGTCGGCCCCGATGCCTATGATGCAGTCGCCCGATGCGGTCAGTGCCTCATCCCGCGTCACCTCAAACGTCGTCTTATGGGTTCCCCGGATCAGCGGGTGCCCCCGCGCCCGCACGGTATCCCTTGCCTTCATACTTAAGTAGGTGAGGGCTTCTATTGCTAATGAATGATGAGTATCGTCTGCCCGGTCTGTAAGGAAGAGTGCGAACATCAGATCCTTCGTGAAGCCGCCGAACTGGTGGTGCAGTGCAGTGTCTGCGGCCAGGTCCACCGGGTGCCAAAGCCCCCCGAACCTCGCATCTTCACCATAAGGGCGATCGTGAGCCGTGAGACGGAGTCACAGGTCTGCAGCGTGGAGATGCTCGAGGGCGAGACCGTGAGCCTCGGGGATCATATCGCCGCGGAGTGCGAGGACGAGGTCTACGGGGTGGAGGTCACCGGCATCGAGGCCGGCGAGAGGAGGGTCCGCCGGGCAGAGGCCGGGGAGGTGACGGCCCTCTGGACCCGGGGCATCGAGCAGGTCGTCGTGAGGGCATCCATACACTCCGGGCGCACGACCATCCCCCTCTACCAGACAGCGGAGGGGGAGGATGAGTTTATCGTCGGGGAGACCTACACCTTCGGCGGGCGGCGGATACGGATATCGCACATAAAACTCCGCGACGGTCCCGTCATAAGGAAAGAGGGCTGGAAGACGGTGGCCCGGCGGGTGAAGCGTATATACGGGTATATCGATAGGCGCTACCCGGGGTGAAATGAGGGGTATTATCCGGGCAGCGGTCGGGGCATGTGCCGGCGGATAGCGGCCTCGAGGTCTTTTCGCTGGGCGAGCCCTTCTATCCGCTCCCTGACCACGTCATCCTCGATGACGAGGGTTGTGGGTGTCACCCGGAGGCTGTACTCTTTGATGTAGTGGGGGTTTGCCACGGCATCGATCTCCTCGATGGTGATCCCGAGTTCCTGTTCCACCTCGTGAAGGATCGGGGTCTGCTCCTCGCACCCCATGCACCCCACCTGGTAGAAATTTATCACTTTTATAGCCATACATGGCAGAAAGAGCGGCGACTATAAAAGCCTGTGGGGTGTGATCACCCCGTTATGCTGTTGAGCGTGACCTCGGCGCTGCCGTAACGGTAGACGATGGTCAGCGAATCGTCGGTCTTCTCTATCACTTTCCCGAACCGGAGCGTCGCATTCCTGCCGGTCTCGTCACCCAGGGGGATATCCGGCGATGCCGTCATACCGAGCGGGATCAGAGCACCCACCCCTATCTCCGTGAAGTTGAGCCCGATGCCATCGGCATCCTCCCGATCCAGGATCATCTCGAGGTTGTTCTCTCCGTAGGAGAAGGAGATTACCTTCATCTCCCCCGGGCGCATCCCTATGAGCCCTTCGGATATGGCGTTCGTCTCAAAGCCGAGCAGGCCGACGTCCGAGAAGTCCGGCGGGTACTCGACCGGCAGGACGGCGACGTTCTCGCCCGATACCATTCCGCCGACGGGCATCGTCAGGCCTCTCGTCAGGAGGACGAGGTTCCCCTTCTGGTACTCGCTTGAGAAGAGGTTCTGGTCGGTGGTGATGAGGGGGCGCCCGTCTTCGCCGCGGATGGTGTAGCCGATGGCCGCGGTGCTCCCCACCCGGGCCTTCTGGCTGCTCCCGAAGATCGGGGCGATGTAGGTGCCCACCATGGCCACCGCAATCAGAAGGGCGATGCCCACGTAGGCCCACCTCATCCATGCCTTATCGTCGTCCTTCGGGGTTTTCTGCTGTGCCTTTTTCATCAGTGTACAATCACCTCCGGGTAAAATAAAGTAGTACCGTCATGGGCGGGGGAGGGTTCCGGGGCGCTGCCTCCCGCAAGCGGCGCCACTCGCATATCTTTATGCCCCGCGATCCGTAGACCGCTTTCTTCTCTCTGCACCGGTCGGATTTGACCTTCCTCCTTTTAAATCCGGTACACTCCATCAGGCACGCGCATCTCGAACCGTGCCCCCTTCCCGGGCTCTCCCGTCTCGGTGATGCTGATCCCGGTGATCCCGAGGATCTCCCGGATCAAAAAGAGGCCAAGTCCGGTGTTCTTCCCAAAGCCACGCTTGAATATATGCTCTTTCTCTCCGGCAGGAATGCCGATGCCGTTGTCCTCCCATATCAGGGTGAGACCTCCGCCATCCTCCAGCCGGTACCGGACATGGACCCGGCTTGCCAGCCCTCCTCCGTGGCGGATCGTGTTGTCCATCAGGTTGGCAAAGACCCTTGTTAGCATTGGATCCGCATAGATGAAGAGATCCCCGGACTCATCCTCTATCGACAACCCGCCCGGTGCCGCTGACCGGATGGCATCAGATATACGCTGCCACCCGGGTATCTGAACACCGATATCCGTGTAATCCCGGGCGAACTCGATCTGGCGTTGTATACAGCCGGCGGCGCCCTTCACCCGGGAGAGGTACGAGATCGCCTGGCCGGGTTCGGCATCCAGTGCAAACGAGAGGTTGCCGGTGAGGACCATCAGCTGGTTTCCAATATCGTGCAGCGTGAGAGAGTTCATCAGGTTGAGCTTTTTGTTCACGGTGGCCAGGCTGCTCGCCAACCGGATAAGCTCCCCGGCATGATAGTCGATCTCTTGTTCCAGCGCCTTGTTCTCGGATATATCCAGCGCGGTGAACACCATACCCCGGGAGAGATCCGCCGGATCGATAGGTGTGATGGAGATCTGGACGTAACTCTCAGCGCCATTTTTGCGCAGGAAACGAGTCTCAAACGTGCATCTTCCGGTCTTCTCGATCCGCTCGCGTAGCGCCTCCCGGTCAGCCGCATGCCCGGTCTCTCCGGGATAGAGCAGCCGTATGGGTTGGCCGATGAGTTCGTCGCGCGTGTAACCGGTGATCTCAGAGACCTGCTGGTTAACCTCCGTGATGACACCATCCACCGCCATTCCGATGCCCGTGGGGGCGACGCGGAAGATGCTCTCCATCCTCTCCGCAGTCTCCTGTAGAGCTGCTTTTGTCTGTCTCAACTCTGTGACATCCAGGCAATGCCCGATATAGCCGAGGAAGGTGCCGCGGGTGTCGTAACGGGGGGAGACCTCATCCTGGATCCAGCGGTACTCGCCATCGTGCCGCCGCAGGCGGTAAATCATGCCAAACGGTTCACGCCGGGCAGAGGCACTCGCGTAGGTCTCGACACAACGCTTGCGATCGTCGGGATGCACCCCTTCGATCCAGCCGCCGCCGATCTCCTGTTCAAGCGTCCGGCCGGTGAAGGCAAACCATTGCTTGTTGAAGTAATCGCGCTCCGTATCCAGCCCGCGCGTCCAGATCAGGGCATGGCCGCTGTCGGCCAGGGTGCGGAAGTGCTGCTCGCTCTCCCTGAGGCGCTGCTCTGCTCGTTTTGCCTCTGTGATATCATGCACCATACCAAACGAGCAAAAGACCCGTCCGGACTCGTCTCGCTGGTGTTCACACCGCTCAACGACATACCGAACCTCTCCGGTGCCGGCGCGCAGGAGACGATGTTCTATGGTGTAGGTATCTTTTCCATCCGCGAGGGAGGCGAAGTACGTTGTGTCGACCGCGGATCTGTCATCAGGATGCACCATCGAGAGGAACGCCTCGTAGGTCAGCACGCACTCCCCGGGTTTGAGGCCGAAGATGCGGTAGGTCTCATCGGACCACGTGAGGTGCCATGTCTCGCAATCGAGGTCCCAGCTGCCGAGGTGCGCAAGGCTTTCAGCCTTATGTAGCATCCTTTCAGTCCTGGAAGCCGCGGCCTCGGCCTTTCGCCTTCTGGCCAGTTGCCGGATCGTGTTTGCAAGCACGGCGAACTGCGCCTTCGGGTCGCCGCCCTTCTGGATGTAGAAGTCGGCACCATTGTTCAACGCCTCGATCGCCACATCCTCGCGCCCCCTGCCGGTGAATACGATGAAAGGCACCTGTGACCCGGCCTCCCGGATCCGTTTCAGGAGAGCGATGCCGTCCATCTCCGGCATCTGGTAATCCGATACAACCGCATCGTACCGGCCGGCCATGATCATATCGTATGCTTCAAGCGGGTTTTCTGTGGTATCGATTATGAACTCGCTCGTCCGCAGAAGGAAGAGGCGGGCGACCTCAAGCAGCGCGGTTTCATCGTCGACGTAGAGTATTCGGTGGAGGGCGGCCTGTGGCATGCGGGGCGTGAACCTATGTGTTAGTGGATTGAAAACGGTCTTATTCTTTTCGCATTGATAGCATGGCGTTGAGAGATGTCTGGAAAATATCAGGGCGTTTTATCGGGAGGAGGCTCCCGGCGACCGGGGTTTGTCATATTCAGGGAGAGCGTTCTGCCGGTGATGGCGGGAGACGATCGCGCCCTTTAGAAATTTTTATATACTCAAAACCCTACCTTAAGGTTAGCCAGGGTGTCCCGGCCGTTCGGGCATCCCGGAAGATCAGGAGTGAATACGTATGGCAAGAATTGAGCGAGGGCCTTATCGCACGATATGGCAGGACTTCGACGACCTCATGGCCGACATGGAGAACAGGTTCCAGTCCATGCTCGGGGGGATCGGCGCGCGGGGTGAAGAGATCAGAGGCCGGGTCGTCCCGACGGCCACCGATCTCCGCGTGGATGTCAGGGACCACGAAGACGAGGTGATCGTCGTTGCCGATCTCCCCGGCGTCGAGAAAGAGAACGTCGCCGCCCGGCTCATCGATCCGCGGCACCTGGAGATCGCAAGCACACGGATGAGCGAGACCGGCGAGGAAAGGCGCGACTTCTTCATGCAGGAGCGCATATACGGCCAGATGAACCGCACGGTGCTACTCCCCGCCGAAGTGACCGAGGAGAACGCTTCTGCCTCGTTCAAGAACGGCGTCCTCGAGGTCCGGTTGAAGAAAGTGCCGGCCGAGATCGGAACCACCATCCCCATCGAGTAACCCTTTTCGTATGAAAATGGTCTTGGGTCATTTTCATCCGGTGTGCCTGTGGCCTCCACAGGCATCATGTGGTTTTTTTGCATCCGTGGTCCTGACCGAACAATTCATGTCGGGCGAGCGTGACACTATGATGATGGACAGAAAGAAGGTCAAGGATTATATGACCTACGATGTCGTCACCGTCGATGCCCACGGGACGGTTCGCGACGTCATCGAGACAATAAAGAGGACGCGCCATGATGGGTTCCCGGTCGTGGAGAACTCAAAGGAAGTGGTCGGTTACATATCGGCGCGTGACCTCCTCTTCGCCCACCCTGCAACACCGGTAGAGCAGGTGATGTCCCGCCACCTCATCGTCGCTGACCCCGAGATGAGCGTGAACGACGCAGCCCGGGTCATCTTTCGTTCCGGCATCCAGAAACTCCCCGTCGTCGACGAAAAGAACGAGCTCATCGGGATCATATCGAACGCCGACGTCATCCGGTCCCAGATCGAGCACGTCTCGCCGGATAAAGTCTTCAAGTTCATCGAGACCATAAAAAAACTCTATGGTGTCGAACCGACGCTCCGTAGAGGCCCGGTCCCGATCAACGACCTCCTCCCGACCCAATCAAAGATCTACGAAGATGAGCTTGAAGGGCGGATGTATGAGATCAAGAAAGGGCTTGCTGAACCCCTGATCGTCGTCAGGAGACCGGGCCGCTGGATCCTGGTCGACGGCCACCACCGGGCAATCGCGGCAAAACGGCTCGGGATCGCGACCCTCGACGCCTACATCATCGAGGTCAGGGAGAACATCGAGTTAGGCATGGAGCGGACGGCCCGGACACTGAACCTCAACACCCTCGACGACATAAAGGTGCTCGACTACGCCCGCCACCCCCTCGTCGCTCTGACACATAGGCTTGTCCGGCACGGCTAAGACCCTTCGATCCGGGTATCGTAATCTCCGTTCAGGAGGTGTTCTTTCACCACCGTCCCCTCCGGGATGATCACCTTAGGCCATATCCGGGTCCCGGAATGGACGACCACGTCGCCTTTCAGGACAACATGCGGGCCGATGACCGTATCGTGCTCGATGTTGCACCCGCTGCCTATGAGCGTATCGTTATCGATGATGCTCCCGCTGACGGTGCTGTTGCTCCCGACAACCACACGGTTGTATATGGATGAGGAGAAGATCTTTGCGCTGTTCTTTATGATGCATCCTTCCCCTATGCTCGTGTATGGCCCGATGACGACGTTCTCCTCGATGATCGTCCCGGCGCCGATAGCGACCGGCCCGATCACCCTGGAGTTTGCCGCAACCGAGACGCAGCTTCCTATCTGCGCCGGGCCCATGATCCGGGCGCCCTTGATGTAGAGGTCGCCGGATATGTTCGTGAACCCTATATCCTGCAGTTTCCACCGCTCCGCCTCACGGAGCGACCGGGGGCTCCCGACGTCGGACCAGTTGCCCCGGGCAAGCCAGGCCTTAAGGGTGTACCCCTCCCCCATGAGTTTTGGGAAGAGGTCTCGGGCAAAATCGAACTTCTCGCCAGCCGGAATGTGATCAAATATCTCCGGGTCACAGACGTACATGCCGGTGCTTGCGAGATTTGAGAAGATCTCGCCCGGACCCGGCTTCTCCTTGAACCGCTTGATCTGGTAGTTCGCATCGATCTCGGCGATCCCGTACTCGGTGGGGTCATCGATGCTTATGAGCCCGATGGTTGTGAGCGAGTCGTTGGCCAGGTGCTCGCGGTAGAACTCAAGCAGGTTCAGGCTCACCACGTGGTCGCCGCCGACAACGAGGAACGGCTGCTCTTCAAGGAACCTCTGGGCGTTCTTGACGCTCCCTGCCGTCCCAAGTTTCGTCTTCTCGTGGACGTAGGTGACATTGACCCCAAAGAGCGACCCGTCTCCGAGCGCTTTTTCGATCGCATCACCCATGTAGCCGAGCGTTATGATCACATCGTTGAACCCGAGGTTTGAGAGATGTGAGACCAGGTGCTGGATCGAGGGTTTGTTGACGATCGGAATACAGGGTTTGGGGCGCCCGAACGTGAGGGGCCGGAGCCGTGTGCCCTCCCCTCCGCACATTATGCACGCCTTCATGAGACTTCGTTATCCGCGTATCGATTTAATCCTTGGGATGATCCGGAGAAATGGTTCCCGAACCTTTATCCTCTGTTGCAGATAGAGTCTTCAGGGATGACGGCGTTTGAATGCACGCTCTGCGGGTTGTGCTGCATGCATGCGGGCGGCGAACTCATCGAGATAGAGAAACGGCTCACGAGCAGGGACTACCTCTGCCGGCAGAAGATCGTCGGCGGCACGTTCCGCGCCCGGGTTGAGGACCGGTTCCTCGATGCGTTCAGGGATTCCTCCGAGAACGACGCGCACCCCACGTGGTGCCCCTTCCTGCGCCCGCTCCCGGGGGGGAAGGGGAAGTATATATGCACCATCCACGACAGCCGCCCTCTGGTCTGCCAGTCCTACATCTGCTGCACAATGCGGATCTCCGCCGGAGGCGGGGAGGAGATCGGGAAGGTGAAGGGGAGGAGGAGCCTTATAACCGATGATGCCGGCCTCCGTCGATGCTGGGAGGAGTCGGTTGTGCCGCTTGCAATTGACGACGATGCCGCCTGGAAGAGAGATATCGCCGCGATACTCGGCCGTGCCGGTTACCGGGTCGTTGTCTATGAGTGAACTCCGCCGCCTTACAGTCGCCGGCGGCCGGGTGCAATGCACCCCGCAGGAGGCCGTGCCCGTCGACCGGTGCGGGTTCTGCGTCCACTCCGCCCGCGTCGTGGTCAGGGGGAGAGAGGTGGCGTCACCGGCCCGGGCCTACTGCAGCCGGTGCCGCGATGCATGCCCCGTCGATATGGCGAAGGTTGAGGAGATCATATGCGACGACCTCTCCGGGGAAGGGTTTCGGAGCATCGCAAACATCATAAGCTGATGGACTACTTCCGCCAGAACTCCCAGGGATGTTTTGTCTGGAACGGGACGCCTTTTGCCTCGTTGTTCCAGTCGGTCTCGATGGTGTGGTGGACCAGGCGAACCTCGTTCCTGAGCTCGGTGAGAACCGATTTTATCTCCTCGACCTCACGCAGGAGCCGGTTCAACTCTTCAAACGAGCGCTGCTGCCTCACGGTTGCCGCCCCACCATCCTTCTGGCAGGCGAGACCGGCCTCGATAAGCTCTAAGATAGCCTCGTTCCGGTCGAAGACGTGATCCCTGGCGAACTGATCGATCTGCTCCATCAGGTCAGGATCGAGCGCAAACGAACATCTCATCGCCATACTATCTACTCCTCCAGATAGAACTTCCCTGTTGATTATAGTGCCTGGCGCAACCGGGCCGGAGACGCCACCGACCGGTCGCCCCACAACTCGGGCGGGGACGAAGGAGCCTATTTCCAGCGCAGCCGTCTCCCGCCCGATAAAAGAATTACCCCGGTTCTCCGCAGAGATCCATCCGGGGTCAACTGATATTTTCCATATTGTATCCTTTCTGGGCAAGCAGGTCTTTTACCCGCTCGCGATGGTTGCCCTGCAGCTCGATCGAGGAATCCTTGACCGTGCCGCCGCAGGCCAGTTTCGCTTTCAGGAACTTGGAGAGGTCATCGAGATCGATATCGTAGGGATCGAGCCCCTCGATGACTGTGACCTCTTTTCCGTATCGCCGCCTGTTTATCTTTACGCTGATTCGCTGCTGTTCCTTTGCAACTTCTTCACAGATACATAATTCCTTTGGCAGTCCGCAGGTCGGACATATCCCACCGTTCATTGCATGTACCTTTCAGCTCTCGTTATATATTATTTGGCATGGTTGTTCATCGATAATGTAGACGCTACATCCCCGCAAGAGGATCTGGTCCGGCCGGCTCTGGCAGTGATGGGTGGTGATGCCCTCATACCCGAGATCGCGGGCAAGTGAGAAGATACGGGTGAGAGTCGCCTGGGGGTCAGATCATGGGGTTTGAGTTCCATACCGACATTGTAAACCCCCGCCCTTAATAACCCGTCAGGCCCAACCCTCCTGCCGGCAATGTCTCTCATCGTCCTTGGAACAGCATCCCACGTGGGAAAGAGCGTGATGGTGGCGGCGCTCTGCCGTGCGCTCTACCGCCGCGGGGTCCCGGTCTCGCCGTTCAAATCCCAGAACATGAGCCTCAACTCATACGTCACGGCCGACGGGAGCGAGATCGGGATCGCTCAGGCCGTCCAGGCCTTCGCGGCCGGGATCGAGCCTGAGGCCGACATGAACCCGATCCTCCTCAAACCAAAGGGGGACCGGACGTCGCAGGTGGTGCTGCTCGGGCGGCCGTATAAGGATGTGCAGATACAGGACTACTACGCGGAGACGGATGTGCTCCTTGTCGAGGCCGTATCGGCGTTTGAGCGGTTGTGCCGGCGCTATGGGCATGTGGTGGTGGAGGGGGCCGGCGGAGCGGCGGAGGTGAACCTTTACGACCGCGATATAGCAAACATAAGGCTTGCCCGCGCCCTCCGCCTCCCTATCGTCCTTGTCGCCGACATAGAGCGGGGCGGGGTCTTTGCGCAGGTCTACGGGACGCTTGGCCTCCTCCCGGAGGATATACGACCGCTCGTCGTCGGGGTCATAATAAACAAGTTCCGTGGCGACGCACGCCTCTTTGCATCGGGGGTAGAAAAACTCGAGGAACTCACGGGCATCCCGGTGCTCGGCGTGGTCCCTTACGTGGATATCCCTCTCCCAAGCGAGGACTCGCTCTCGCTCGCCGATAAGCGCAGGCAGGCGGCTGACCGCTCTGTGCGGATCGCTGTCATCCGCCTCCCCCGGATATCGAACTTCACCGACTTCGAGCTCCTCGAGCGCCACGCGGCGGTGGACTACGTGCCACCGGGGGTACCGCTCTCCGGCTACGACTGCATCATCCTCCCGGGGACGAAGAACACCGTGGAAGACCTTACCGAGCTGCGCCGTCATGGGATGGAGGATGATCTCCGGCTCGCCCGGGAGCAGGGGGTTCCGATCATAGGGATCTGCGGGGGCTACCAGATGCTCGGAAGCCGGATCGTCGACTCCGGTATTGAATCGGGGACACCCGGCGGACACCCGGGGTTCGGCCTCCTCGATGTCGTCACGACCTTCTCCGGCTACCGGAAGACGACGGTGCAGGTCCGACGGCGGGCGACCGGGCCCGGCCCCATACTCTCGCAGATGGGGGAGGTGGAGGGATATGAGATCCACATGGGCGAGACGGAGCGGGGTAGCACTCCCGGGGCGTTTTCCGGCGAAGGAGCCGCGACTCCCGATGGGCTGGTCTTTGGGACATATATGCATGGCCTCTTTGGAAACCCGGGGGCTGTAAACGCCCTCCTTGCCTATCTCTCGGAGAGGCGGGGGGTGCCTTTTGCGCCGGTGGCGACGACCGACGATGATGCGGCCTACGATGCCCTTGCCCGGCACTTTGAA
Organism: uncultured Methanoculleus sp.; assembly: GCA_964413225.1. GTDB lineage: Archaea > Halobacteriota > Methanomicrobia > Methanomicrobiales > Methanoculleaceae > Methanoculleus. Next base: position 149,516 of record CAYPRO010000001.1, read on the forward strand.
GAGCACGTGGATATGGATGCTATCATGATCTGGTTTGAGGGAGAAGGGGGGATGGGGGCCACGGGCGAGCTGCCGGCCACAAAATCGGTAAAGAGGAAAGGTGCCTTATAGGAGGCCGATCTTTGCCTTGATCTGCTGTATATCCTGCTCCATCGCAGAGAGTCTTTTGCCGAGGTGGGAACAGAGATCGGTACGCATGTCACGGATCTCGCCTGTTATGGATGTCTCCACCTGATCCATCTTCTCAAGCATGCTGTCCTGCTTCTCAAGCATGCGGCTTTGCTTTTCATCGATACTGAGGATTGCGGGGATGCCTTTTGTGAGCAGCTCGATCTTGATGATATGCATATAATCGATCACCGGGAGGATGTACCCCTCATACGGTTCAAATGCAATATCGGAGACATCTGCATCCAGAGGGTGCTCTTTGCGGATGATGGATGTGAATGCATCCACCTGCCCAGGCTCGCCCTCATACTGCACCACCACCTCTTCGGTGCCGTTTTGTACCCGGTTTCTTGCATTGAACTTCCGGAATCCCAGTTCGAGGGAACTCTGGAGCAGGAAGACCCGGTAACCCACGCCATGCACTCTTTTACCGGTGATGACCGCCTGCATCTTCATGTGAGAACATCTTTCCTGGAAGGCTAAATAATCTCCGGAGCGGGTGCGCTCACTCTCAGTCGTTCTCCTCGCTGCAATCAGGGGCCTGATCGGATCTCCCGGGTTTTTCTCGCGCTCTGCCGCATGCACCTGGATGGGTTCAGACTCCGTTCCACTCATCTGATGGTTCTTCGGAGCCCCATAGCACTCTCAGGAACTGTCTCTTTAAAAAAAACCACATGATGCCTGTGGAGGCCACAGGCACACCGGATGAAAATGGCCTTGGGCCATTTTCATACGAAAGATCCGTCCCGGTCTTCAGATGAAGAACCGGAACGCCACCCAGGCAATCAGGACCATGATCGCGGCGTACTTCAGCCCAGCAAGCACCCGGCCCTCGCCCATGACACCCGCCGCAAGCCCCGAGAAGAACCCCTGGATCAGTGCCGAGTGAGAGAAGAGCCGGTTATAGAGGAAGAGGTCAACGGTGCCCATGAACGTCTGACTTGACGACCCAGCCCCCGCGACCGCCTCACCTGCCTCCGCCATCGTGGTGAGGAAGGTGCTTGAGAGCACACCGATGACGAAGAGGAAGACGAAGAAAGACATTACGATGATGATCATGTAGATCATCATGCCGTTCCTCCTCTCAGACTTCAGGTTGAAGAACTCGTAGGCGTCGTGCGCCGCCGCCCGCAGCACCTCGCTCACGTCGCCGCCCGCAGAACTCGCGTGGGCGATCAGGTCCACGCTCCGCTCGGCAAGCGGGGTGTTCACGGCCTTCCCGAATCGGCGGATAGCCTCGACGAACGGGACACCCCAGGACATCTCGGTGTCGAGCTTGCGGATGTGCGGTGTCAGCGCCCCATACTCCCCCTCCGAGACGATATGGATGGCGTGCGGGAGCGTCATGCCCGAGTCGTTCATCCCGGCCACATCCCGGAAGAAGTTCGGGAGCGAGGCCTCGATACTTGAGACACGGAGCGTCTCCTTGAGGTCGAGGGCTGCAAGCGGGACGATGGCGATGAGAAGCGCAAAGACAAAGACATCATCGATCATCGTCGTCGTGAGGAGGACGCCAAACCCGTACGACATCGCCAGGCTCGCAGACCCGCCGATGAGGAGGAGGAGCGCAACCGGGACGGATACGAAGAGGACGGTGAAGGGCTCCTCGATCATCACCCGGAGCGGATGCCTGATGAACCTGTAGAACCCTTCCTGGTACTTCCTCCGGTTCTCTATCCGCAAAAAGATATCCTGCTCCTGCTCCCTGACCGGGTCATGTATAAAGATCTCATCCGCCACGCCGCCCGGGGATGATCGGTTCCTGTTGAGAAAATCATCGACAATATCTTTGAATCCCATATCACACCTCCGGGGTCATGGAACTGATCAGGATAACAAACATGATGCTCCCGAACGGCACGATCAGGTATATGATGACATAAAGGAAGAACGGGTTTGAGTCGCCCGAGAGGATCGTCATAACCGACTGCAGTATGATCAGAAAGAGCATGCCGGCCACCATAGCGGTGACGTAGGACTCCGCGATCAGGCCAAGCGTCTCTAAAAACGACTTCTGCTGCTGGTTGTTCTCAAGTGTGTACTGGTGGGCCTTCGTGCGGAAGTACTCTGTGAGGTTGCTCCCGCTCGATATGCTTGCGACCGCCCCCTGCAGGAACTCCCTCATCCGCTCGCTCGGCGTCGCCTGCGAGACCGTCCGGAGGGCATTGAGGAGATCTTTCCCGAAGAAATCCGTCTCCCTGGCGACATAACGTGCTTCAACAGCGCTTTCGCCGTAGATCCTGCTCTGGCCGAGCAACCGGAAGACCTCATCGGGGGTGATCCCCGCCGACGACATGGCTGTGACGTAGTTGATGGCATAGGGCAGGGTGGCGTCGATGTTCCGGCGGCGCTCGCCAGCCTGTATGCCGGGATAGAGGAGGAAGATCAGGTAGGTTACCCCTCCAAAGATCAGGAGCGAGAGGAGCGTGATGACGGCGGTGCCGAGCAGAAGCTTATAGTCGTTCAACGCGTAGAAGACCTCCGGGACCGCGCCGTGATAGGAGAGCATCTCGGGGATGCGGAAGACGTAAGTCAGAAGGCCGATGAACACCGCAGCGATCAGCCCTGCAGCGACCGAGGAGACGTAGGCCGTCGCAAGGTAAGCCTCAAACGGCGTGTTCATCCGTGCGCCCGTCAGATCGTTTCTGAGGCTGACAAACTCCCCCCGCTTCTTCTTCAGGTCCCGACCGATCAGGTTGAAGCAGAACCGTTCATAGCCGTTCATGCCGGCCCCCCATCCCCGTAGAGATCGGCCCTGACCCGCTGGATGACCGTTTCGGGGTCACGGAAGTAGGATACAAGGATCTTGCTCACGTCACGGAAGTGGCGGATCCGCTTGATGCGCATCCATTCGAGCACCTCCTGCCGCCGTTTCAGCTCTTCGCGCATCCGCTCCTCGCTCCAGCCCCGGTCCTCCATGATCTGCTCGAGGATGTAGGACTTTCCCGTGTAGCGGATCTCGTCGGTCGCCGGGTGCCACCGGAAGACCTCGTTCGTGATCAGCTCGTTCGTCCTCGGATCGATATCCAGGATCTCGATGAGCTGTTTGTTGCGCCGGATCCGCTGCCCGCCCACCCGGGCCTGAACCTGGATGGAGACCAGGGAGAGAGCCGAGAGCATATTCCTCGGCACGTCTATGGGCGGGTTCTCCAGGCGGTGGACGGCGCTCGCCACCGAGTCGGCGTGCATCGTTGCGTATGTGACATGCCCGGTGCTCATCGCCTGAAAGAGGGTCAACGCCTCGCGGCCGCGGACCTCGCCGACCAATATGTACTCGGGGCGCTGCCGGAGGGCGGCGCGCAGGAGCTCGTACATGTCGATCTCGCCCCGGCCGTCCTGAGAGAACGAGTCGCGGGTGATGCTCGGGATCCAGTTCGGGTGCGGAAGTTTCAGTTCGCGGGTATCCTCAAGCGTCACGATCTTTGCAAGCGGCGGGATGAAGAGCGATATGGCATTCAGGGTCGTCGTCTTCCCCGATGCCGTCCCGCCGGCGAATATGCAGGATTTGGCGTTCTCGACCGCGAGCCAGAGGAAGGCGATGCCAAGCGGCGAGAAGGTGTGCCACTCGATCAGATCCGTCGGCGTGATCGGTTCTTCGCGGAACTTGCGGATCGTGAACGTCGATCCGTGGGCGGTCACCTCTGAACCGAGCGTCATCTGGATGCGCGACCCGTCAGACATCGTGGCATCAAGCATCGGTTCAGCGATCGATATGTATTTTCCGGCCCGCTGCGCAAGTTTCGTGACGAACGAGTCGAGTTCCCCGGCGTCATGGTAGGAGAGGCTCGTCTTCATCGACTCATACGTCGTGTGGTAGACAAAGATCGGGCTCCCCACGCCGTCGCAGGATATATCCTCGATGTATTTGTCGTGCATTACAGAATCGATCAACCCGTCACCAAGAAACTCCTTCTCTACGTGATAGAGGATCTTCTCCCGCCCCGGCGGGAGGAGGCGGATACCATAGTCGGCTATGATCGTGTTTGCCGACTCCCGGAGCGCCTTCTTCGCCGCATCGCGGGTGAGGTCGCGGGTGGCGATGTTGAGTGTCTCAAAGAGGCGCTCCTTTATCTCTGTGAAAAGTTCCTGCTCGGCGGGCGTGAGAGCGGGCTCGATGACGTGGTAGGTGTACTCGTGGGTTGCGCCGTCGTAGGTCACCCGGACGTAGGCATACGGCTCGTTCACCGGGTAGAGCTCGATCTCCTCCACCCCCGATCTCGGCCGCACCGAGAGATCGACAAGCGGCCCGTGAAGCGTGGGGGTGTAGTCCTCGATCGCCTCTCTGACGGCCGGGTGGAACCTTTTGAGGAACCGGAACCGGGGCTCTGCCTCCGGTTCTGCCGGAACCGCGACCTCGCCCGCTGTACGCGTGGCGGAGGAGAAGGCCCGGGCAAATTGGTCGTCGAACTCCGAGACGACTCTAGCGTTGTCGACGAAGTCGAACCGGTGCTCGCCGCGGTTGATGCTCAACTCCTCGATCTCGAACGTTGCGCTCTTCGGGAGGATCAGATCCGCCAGGTTCCCAAGCTCCTCGACCGTCACCAGACCGGCATCCACCTCTTCGTCCGGTTCAGGTTCGTCGGGCTCGGACGTGCCAGCCTCCCTCCACCCCTTCATCCGGTTGAGTATACCGAAGGGGTCGGGGCGTTCCGGCACTGCAGGTTCCTCTTTTGCCGCTGGCGGAGGCTCCGTTCTGCCCCGTTCGATCCGATCGAGGAACGCCCTGACTGGATCTTCTTCGCCGGCTGCGTCTCCGGGGCGGGCAAAAAGACGGATGCCCGCCCTCCCCGGCGCCGGCGAGGCCACCACTTCGCCGCCGGCATCCGGGACTGCTCCATCCGGAGCCTCCTCTTCGCCCGGCTGCATTGCCGGGACAGAACCCTGCGGCTCCGCCAGGGTATCTCCGTTGCCGGAGCCCGGGTTCACCCCGGGCCGTGTGAGAAGATTCCTGACCGCTGCTATCAAATCACGTTCTTCGTCCTCATTTGCTCGCATCCTCTGTGCCCCCAATATCTACGCACGTCACTACCTGAGGTTCATGGAATTCGACGATGCACCGTGTCCGCTCACCGGTCCTATCCGAGACCACGCAGATGTAGCGCCCGTTCAGCAGACGGAAACAGACCCGCCCCCGGGAGTCCGTCACATCGCTCGTGATGACAAGTTTTCCCTTCCGTATCGAGACGTGAGCCCCGGCAAGGGGCGCATGGCTATCCTGCACGGTCAGGCAGAGCACCCCCACCCGTTGCCGGTCAGGGGCGCCGATCGTCGGGATCTCAAGGCGACCACCCTTCTTCAGGTGGCTCTTATCAAAGACCCTGCACCGTGCCGTCAAAGCATCGGCGACCGGCGGTGCCGTATGGTAGAGGTCGAACTCCTCCCCCCGGGTCAGGTGCAGGACCGCTGTATCGCCAAAGAGCGTCCCCTTCCCGTCGACAAATATGGCGCCGTCCGGTTCGCCCCCGCGGAGAACAAGATAGAATACATGTGCCTGCTCTTTTGACACACCTATCCCGGTCAGGGATCGAGCGGCGCTGTGGTGCAGCAGTTCATCAAGAGTAAAGCACCCCTCGTACGCCGATTGCAGGAGGATCTCATCCATCAGGCCGTTTATGTCCATGCAGATCTTCAGGTATGATTATTGTTTTTTTTATGACGGAAAGGGGAGTTTACTCCCCCTGCCACAGTATACCACATCACTATTCTATTATTAATACCTTGCGATGGCCCGATCCTGATTCAGGAAGATGCCCCGATGAAAGTGTTCGATCAGAAAAGCCCAAAAAAGCCGTTTCCTGACGAAGATTACCCCCGGCCCCGGGAGAACCGCGGCCAAAAGGGCAGGGCTCCCGGAGACGGCATAGCCATATAGGGTCTTGCCGTCGTTTCGGCGGGTCCGTCCGGCAGAGAGAATCGCCAGAAATAAGATATGAGAGGTGAATACCATACCTGCCCATGACACTTCTGCCTGTGGCATCCGTCCCGCTCGTGATTGCAGCGGCCGCAATCGGAGTCACGCTCATATACGCCTCGATCCTCGACGCAAAGGAGCGGCGGGTGCCCCACAGGACATGGCGCCCCGCGCTCATAGTCGCGATCCCGGCAGCCGCCTGGGTCTACGGGCTGGCCATCCTCGCAGATTGGAGGATAGCCGCAGGATACATCGCTCTCGCCGCGATCTTCTGCGGGTTCTTTTATTTCTTCCAGTCTGTAAACCTGTTTGGAGGAGCGGATGCGTATGCCCTCATCATCATCACCGCATGCATGCCGTTCTTCCCGATGGAGCCGTACTTTGGCATTCCCCTCCACGGGTTCTTTCCGTTCACCGTGCTGACGAACGCCGTGCTGATCAACATAGCCGCACCTGTTGCAATATTCGCAAAGAACCTCCTTGAGGGAAACCAGGCCCCGCTGCCCTGCCTCTTCCTCGGCTTTCCCGTCGACGGGAAGACGATCCAGAACGAGTTTGGTTTTGTCATGGAAGATATCGATGAGGAGGATGGGAGAATAGTCAGGCGGTTCGTCGGGTTTGCCGGGTCACTTGGGCGCATCGTGCGGGGGGAGCGGCGTATCTACACAAAAGACCTCAGGCTGCACCCCGAGGAGCACGAGAGGGAGCTCGCCCTCTACCGGAAGGCCGGCAGGGTCTGGATATCCTACGGCATTCCGTTCATCATACCTATCACGGCGGGCTTTTTAACGGCACTTTTCATCGGAGATGCCTTCTCTATCATCATAACAACCTTTGCAGGAATGTGAACCAATATGGAGATACAGTTCAACGATAACGGATTGGTGCCTGTCATCGTACAGGAGAGGCGGACCCGCGAGGTCCTGATGCTCGCCTACGCGAATGCCGCGGCACTGGAACTCACCCGGACCACCGGGTATGCGCATTATTACAGCAGGAGCCGGCGGAAACTCTGGAAGAAAGGAGAAGAGAGCGGGCACGTCCAGCGGGTCTGCCGCATACTCGTCGATTGCGATGCAGATGCGATCCTCTACGAGGTGGAACAGGCCGGTGCCGCCTGCCATACCGGCCACGCCTCGTGCTTCTACAGGACGGCAGATGGAGAGGAGATCGCTGGAATCGTCTTCGATCCGGAGAAGGTATACGCTAATAAGGGTGAATGACCTCATAATTATGGTGATTTTTTATGAAAATTGTACCCGATACCAGCGTCGTGATAGACGGGCGCATAACATCCCTGATAAAAACAGGAGAATATAAAGGCGCAACAATAATCATACCGGAAGCAGTCGTCGCCGAACTGGAGGCGCAGGCTAACCAGGGACGGGAGATAGGATTCTCCGGCCTGACCGAACTCCAGGAACTCTTCAGGATGTCGACGGACTCTATCATCGAGCTCCAGTTCTCCGGGGAACGCCCAAGCCTCGACCAGGTGAAACTCTCAAGCGGCGGCGAGATCGATGCCCTGATCCGGAACGTAGCGATCGTGCATGACGCCCGGTTCATAACAAGCGACCTCGTGCAGGCCGAGGTGGCAAAGGCAAAGGGGCTCGACGTCGTCTACCTCCGGCCGCAGATAGGCGATTTCTCGCCGCTCTCGATCGATCAGTTCTTCGATGAGGAGACGGTCGCGGTCACCTTAAAGGAGCGGGCCCTTCCGGTTGCAAAGATAGGGGGGCTCCTCAACACAAGGCTCGTCACCCTTCGCGATACGCCGATGAACGAGTACGAGCTCAAAACGATGGCGCAGGAACTCCTCGAGCGGGCAAAACGCGACCCTGACGGGTTCATCGAGCTTGAGAAACGCGGGATAACGGTCGTTCAGATAGGGTCGCTCCGCATATCGATTGCCCGGCGGCCATTCTCAGACGGTATGGAGATCACGGTGGTGCGGCCGCTTGTGGATCTCTCTCTTGACGATTACGGCATGGCGCCAGAGATCAGGCAGAGGCTCCTTGGGAACCGTCGGGGCATCCTGATCGCCGGCCCCCCGGGCGCGGGGAAGACCACGCTTGCCCAGAGCCTTGCGACGTTCCTTGCCGATCATGACTTCATCGTAAAGACGATGGAGGCGCCGCGGGACCTGCAGGTGCCCGACCACATCACCCAATATACAGCTCTTGAGGGGAGCATGACGAACACTGCCGAAGCCCTCCTGCTCGTCCGGCCCGACTACGTGATATTCGATGAGATCCGGAAGAACGAGGACTTCGCCGTCTATGCCGATATGCGTCTTGCCGGGATGGGTATGGTCGGCGTGGTGCATGCCATGGAGGTGCATGACTGCCTCCAGCGGTTCTGCGGCCGCGTGGACTACAGCATCCTGCCGCAGATCATCAACACCATCATATTTGTCGCCCAGGGAGCTATCACGAAGGTCTACGACCTTGAGTTGACGATCAAGGCCCCGGAGGGTATGCCCGGAGAGACGCACATCCGCCCGGTGATCGTCGTCCGCGACCACACCCGGCAGGAGCCCGCGATCGAGATCTTCCGCTACGAGGGCGAGACCCTTGTGATGCCGCTCCAGAGGGAGACAGCAGAGCCGCCCGCCACCGCCACCCCGGAACCGGCCGCCGCCGCAGCAGTACCCGAACCGGAAGAGAATGTCTCCTGGAAGGTTGCGGAAAAGGAGGTCCAGAGGGAGATCGGGCGCTACACGAACGGCCCGGTCGAGGTCCGGATCCTCAGCGACAACAAGGCTGTCGTCTACATAGATGATAAGGATGTCCCGGCGGCGATCGGGAAGGGCGGCAAGAACGTCTCGGCGATCGTGAACAAGCTCGGCATCGGGATCGATATCCGGCCACGAAGCGAGCTTGAGGCAAAGAAGCCCGCTGAAGAGGAGATGCAGATTGCCGGCGGCATAAGGATCCGCATCGACAAGAAACAGCTGACCATCATCTCCCCCGAGAACAAGGGCAAGATAGTCGATGTCTTTGCCGGGAAGGAGTACCTCTTCACGGCTACGGTGAACGAGGAGGGGGATATCCTCCTTGCGAAGAACAGCACGATTGCCCAGGAGATGATCAAACGCTACAACGAGGGGGAGACGATCCGGCTGCGGCCGGTGTGAGGGGGAGTGAGATGACGAATGACCCAGGATCTGGAGGCTTATAGTGAGCGGATTAGATATGCGAAGCAATGAGCGGGAGTGCATCGCCCGGTGGGAACACGCGTTCGAGGCCGATCCGGCGACAGAGAAGGAGAAGTACTACCTGACCGTGGCATACCCGTACCCAAGCGGGGCGATGCATGTCGGGCACGGGAGGACCTACATCGTTCCGGACGTCATCGCCCGGTACCGGAGGATGGCGGGGAGGCAGGTCCTCTTCCCGATGGCGTTTCACGTCACCGGCACCCCGGTCATCGGTATATCCAAACGGATTGCAAACGGTGATGGAAAGACGATCGGTCTCTACCGCGACCTCTACCGGGTGCCGCAGGATATACTTGACCGGTTCATCAACCCGATGGAGATCGTCCGCTACTTCTCAGAGGAGTACCGGCGGGTGATGCAGAAGTCAGGGCTCTCTATCGACTGGCGGCGCCGGTTCACCACCGTCGATCCCCAGTACAGCAGGTTCATCGAGTGGCAGTACGCACACCTGCACGAGGAGGAGCATGTCGTCAGGGGCGCTCACCCGGTCAAGTACTGTCCTCAGTGCGAGAACCCGGTCGGCGACCACGACCTCCTCGAGGGGGACAAGGCCGAGATCATCCGGTTCACCCTCGTGGTCTTCCGGTGGGGCGATGCCCGGGTTCCGTGCGCGACCCTCCGGCCCGAGACGATCCACGGCGTGACGAACCTCTGGGTGAACCCGGCCGTCACATACGTGCGGGCTATGATCGATGGCAGGGAGTGGATAGTAAGCCCTGAGGCGGCGGCGAAGCTTGCCCTGCAGGATCACACCGTCACCGTGACGGAGAAGGTCCCTGGGACGGCGCTCATCGACCAGACGGTCACCCACCCGCTCTCAGGCAACGTCCCCGTCCTCCCGGCTACGTTTGTGGATCCGGATATGGGGACGGGGATCGTCATGAGCGTTCCCGCCCACGCGCCCTTCGATTACATAGCTCTCCGTGACCTGCAGGAGCAGGGGAAGTACACGTCCATAGAGCCCGTCCCGCTAATATCCGTCGAGGGCTACGGCGATATACCGGCAAAGGATGCGGTCGAACGCTCAGGCATCCGCGACCAGAACGATCCCGGCATGGAGGCGCTTACCCAGGAGGTCTACAGCGCGGAGTTCTCCCGCGGGAAGGTCTTTGAGAAGTATGGCGGGAGATCGGTGCGGGAGGCGCGCGACGATGTGGCGGCGCTTATGATGGAGCGCTACGACTCGATCCCGATGTACGACTTCGATAACCGCCTGGTGATCTGTCGGTGCGGCGGCAGGGTCTTTGTGAAGATCCTCCACGACCAGTGGTTCCTGGAGTACAGCGACCCGTGCTGGAAGGAGCAGGTCAAGACCCAGCTTGAGGGAATGGCGCTCGTTCCCCCCGAGGTCAGGACCGAGTTCGTCCGGACGGTCGACTGGCTGAAGGACTGGGCCTGCACGCGAAGGGTGGGACTTGGCACGAAACTCCCCTGGGATCCGACGTGGATCATAGAGCCGCTCTCGGACTCGACGATCTACATGGCCTACTACACGATCGCCCACCACCTGAAAGCCATCCCGCCGGAGAAACTGACACGTGCGGTCTTTGACTACATATTCTTCGGGGAGGGCTCCCCTGATACCGTTGAACGGGAGACCCTCGACCGTGTCAGGGCTGAGTTCCTCTACTGGTACCCCTACAACCACCGGTTCTCGGCAAAAGACCTCATATCAAACCACCTCACGTTCCAGCTCTTCCACCACCGGGCGATCTTCCCGCCGGACCTGCAGCCCCTGGGCATGGTGGTCTTTGGCATGGGCCTCCTGAACGGGGCGAAGATGTCCTCAAGCAAAGGGAACGTCTTCCTGCTTGAGGATGCCCTCGAGGAGTTCGGCGCCGATACCGTCAGGATGTTCCTTGTCGGGAGCGCCGAGCCCTGGCAGGACTTCGACTGGAGGAACGAGCTCGTCTCGTCGACCAAAAAGCAGATCGAGCGGTTCTGGAACACGGTCACCGAGGCAGGGTCTGCGGAAGGGACCACGCCCATCGATGCCTGGCTTGCAAGCCGGCTCCAGCGCCGTATCGAGGGCGTCACAACGGCGCTTGAGGGGTTCCAGACCCGGCAGGCTCTCCAGGAGGCGTTCTTCGGCGTGGAGGCCGACCTGAAGTGGTACCGCCGCCGGCTGCCGGAGGGTGCCAGTGGTGGGGAGGTGCTGCAGGACCTCTGCCGCACGTGGGTACGCCTTCTTGCCCCCTTCATCCCCTTCACCTGCGAGGCGCTCTGGAGCGATCTCGGCGAGAAGGATATGGTCTCGTTTGCCCCCTGGCCGGAGACGGACGAGAGCCGGATCGACCCGGGAGTCGAACTTGCCGAGGAGTTCCTCGCGCGGACGGTCGAGGATATCGAGTCGATCTTACGGCTCATACCGATGGAGGCCAGATCCATCAGCCTCTTCGTCGCCCCGGCCTGGAAGTACGAGGCGTTCCGGATCATCGCTGAGGCTGCGGATAAGACGAGGGTGGTGCGGGATATCATGCAGGATGAAGGTATGCGGAGGCGCGGGCGCGAGGCAACGGATGCGGCAAAGCAGATCACGAAGCTCGCCCTGAAGCTGCCGCCCGATATTGTGAAGCAGCTTGCGGCGTCGCCCCTCGACGAGCAGGCGGTCCTTGAGGGCGCACGGTCATTCCTGGAGCATGAGTTCGGCGTGCCGGTGTCGGTCAAAGATGCCGGGGAGAGCACTCACCCGAAGGCTGCGGCGGCCCTGCCTTTCAAGCCGGCGATCATGATCGAGTGATAATTCCCTCCCTTTTTAGATATTGCAAGCCGTAAGGGTTTTTCCTGCTGTTGACCCGGGCCTCATATACAACTATGGGTGCGTCGGTCCTCCACATCTGCGGACGGCTCACGGGAGCCCGGGGGAAGGCGATGGATAGATATTTGGCCCTCTCGTGCCGACAGAAAGAACGAGAGGGGTGTGCAGAGGTGATTGAGTCACGGTGTGGTATACTCTGCGGCGAGTGCGAGTACAGGGCATTGATGGGTTGCCGGGGGTGCATGGCGATCGAGGGGCCGTTCTGGGGCGAAACCTGCCCGTTGAAGGCCTGCTGTGAGGGAAAAAGGCTTGAAAACTGCGGCCGGTGCGATGAATTTCCCTGTGGGCTGCTCGTGCAGTTTGCGTTCGACGAGAACCAGGGCGATGGGGGGAGACGGATCGAGCAGTGCAGGGTCTGGTGAGGCGTATGTCGTCGAGTCCGGAGTTTGCAGAGTTCGTAGCCGGGCAGCTTGCCGGTGCAGGGGATATAACGTATCGGAAGATGTTTGGGGAGTACGGATTCTATTGCGACGGGAAGTTCTTTGGCTGCGTCTCCGACAACCAGTTCTTCGTAAAGATAACCGAACCGGGAAAGGAGTTCATGCCGGATGGCGAGACTGCGCCGCCTTACCCGGGCGCAAGGCCGTACTTCCTGATCAGCGATCTGGATGATGCGGAGTTTTTGGGGGAACTGACGCGGATAACCTGTGCCGCGCTCCCGGCGCAGAAACCCCGGAGGAAGGAGGTGCGGTGAATCAAGAGGAGGAGTACCTAAAAAGCGTCCGTGGGTCACCCGCTCCGGGTGCGGGACTTTTACCTGTATGATATGGCCTTCCCCCTCCGGAGGAGTGCCGCCTACCGGAGAAGCCAATCACCTGTTCCTCCCGGGCATGGTGCTTTGCCCTGCAAAAGGCTGATACGAGGTAAGCGCCATACCAACCAGTAGAGCTATGGTCCGAGGGTAGAGTGATGGGACGCACGGTAACCAGAGCAGCGCGGGAGACGATCGTTTCGATACTCACCAGAAATGATGCCGGGTGGATCGCGATCTTCGGCTCCTATGCACGGGGATCCGCCGGCCCGGCGAGCGACATCGATATCCTGGTCCGGTTTACCCGTAAAAAAAGCCTCTTTTCGCTCGTGCGGATCGAGGATGAGCTTGCCCGGGCGCTCGGCGTGAAGGTGGATCTCGTCACCGAGAACGCTGTGAGCCCCTACCTTACCGATGTAATCTACCGTGATGCCGTGGTGATCTATGACGCCGGAGGATCTCGCATACCTCCATCACATCCTTGATGCCATCGAGAGCATCGAGGAGTTTTCCAAAGGCATCGGCTCAGCGGAGGAGCTCCGGAACCGCAGGCTGGAGCGCGCCGAGATCTGACCGTTATCGGCGAAGCGGCAAAGATGGTGTCGCCAGCGTTACGCGCCGAATACCCGGGCATTCCCTGGAGAGAGGTTGCGGGGATGCGGGATAGGATCGTTCACCATTATTTCGGCGTGGATTACGAGGCGGTGTTCCTGACGGTGAACGACGATCTTCCGGCGCTTAAATTGGGGGTCCGGTCTATCCTGGACGATGCCGGCCGTTAGATCCGCCCCTTTCTCTCTCAACCCTGCCCGGGAACAGGGGTGTGATCAGGGCGGTTTCTGCATGAGGGTCGATGGTTTTTTAGTGGGAGGAGTTCTGCCGGGCGTAGATGAGGGTGATGCCGGGTCTTCTCCGGCGGAGGCCATCGCGGAGATGTTGCCCCGCAATCTTTATTCTCGCTCAAATTCTGCAGATCCAAACCCGAGAAGAGCGCTGTTCTCCCGGATAGCCCGTTGCAGGTTCTCGTCAAACCCGCCTGTATCCTCTGCGCTGCCCCTCGACCCCCGGGATACCCGAACGCTGAAGTTGAATCCTATCGCCGCTTTGGTGCCGGTGAATGAACGCACTATGAACGTGTTCAATGCCTTTCACAGGCCATGCCACCACCTCTAACACAGGAAGCCCTCCCGCCGCCGGCTCCTCACGAAAAGGGCGAACACTCACCCATCATCCCATCCCCCCGCTGCAACTACCAAGGCGCACCCGCGTCGTTCATCCATCCACACTTTATCCACCCCCCGCTGCAACTACCAAGGCGCACCCGCGTCGTTCATCTATCCACACTTTATCCACCCCCCGCCCCACTCCCATTTCCCGGGCCATGGCACCCCCAATTTCCCAAAATCTCCCTAAAAATCCACACCAGATGGTGGTTATTTCTGAACGATGGATCGTTTCTTCCTCTTCGGCAACCTCCTCAATCCCTTCGCCGCACCCATGATACTGAGGAGCTGGAGCCCTCTGCTCCTATCGTGACCGTGGCGGAACCGGGTACGGCACCTGCCGGGTTCTTCGCACGGGGCTCCACCGAAGGGAAGGTACAGGTCTCAAGGATGGATCGAATGTGATCCAGAATGTGACAATCACATTCCTGCCACATTTTCTAAACATAATGTGCTCATATTGTGAGATCATCATTTCAGCCAACACCATCCCCGCCTGGGTTCATCCGCCTTCACCCTGAGAAGCGAACTAAATCCGATTCCTCCGATATCCTTGATAGAATTTGTGCTGAATGTTCCGCTACTCAGGGATCTGGGAGGCGATCCCGAACATCGATGGGGAGGGCGAGAAGGGTTACTGTAGTACGGCAACGGGTTTAGAGAAAAGGGGAGAGAACATGAGCAAACAGAAGCAAAGGGGTGAGAGATCTAACGAAGTGCTGAAAAGAGGTATCTTCACCGCATGAGACATCACAGATATGAACACATCATGAACGCATCCATAACCGTAAAAACCACTTATGAGCGCGTTCATGGTTGTGCGCATACGTTCATGTTGGAGAGTCCTTCCAGATGTAGCGATTCCCCTGCCTCACTTCGATCTGTTCAAATTGAGGATGCTTCCCGGCAATCCGGCGAAGCAGGCGGGTTGCCTGCGATCCGCTGATGCGGCAGAGGTCGGCAGCCCCTGATCGCCGTATCGATCCGTGCTCCCGAACGTATACCCGGCCTCCATATGGAACCGTCTGCCCGGTCCCGCCGGGCGGGGGGTCTTGTTTCGGTGAGTGATCCCTCATATCAGGCTGGGGCACAACCCCACGGGTGCCGCGGAAAGACCTCAAATTAGAGTCATTTCCTTCAGACCCTTATATGCAGTCGGCTCATTTTCTACTTGTGTCCCAGCCTGATATGTAAGTTTTATCAAGGATCTTTTGGTTGGCGTGGTTTGAGGAGGTGAACTTGTGGATCATTGAACGGGAATGTGTTCTGTGCCTGAAAAAAAGGTGCCGGGAAGATTGACAATGAGAGTCCTCCCGGTCATACAATCAGCTCCCAATCTGACCGACAAGTTGTTTGCCAATGTATTTTTCGATGATCCCATCAACATCAGCCGTATTGAACGAGACGCCGGAGTGCCAGGTTCCAAACCCGCCATGTCCATTGACCGCACGAACCCACTCAGCAAGGGCGGCTCGTTTCGTCCGATTCTGCGGGCTATCCTGCCCCTTCGTTTCCAGCACCAGATATTCACCATTCTCAAGCCTGATGAGGAAGTCCGGCCGATACCTCAGTATGACGCCCTGATAGAGGTAGAATACCTCAAACCCGAGATGGTCGTTCTTGGCCCATGCCTTTACTGCCGGATTCCGATCGAGGACGAAGGCCTCGGTGGCCTCCCAGGTGCTGTCGTAGATGCAGAAGTTGATCTGTGATTTTTCTGTTTCTCCGCAGGGTTTGGTGGTGTGCCAGACCGGCATATCTGCGGTCGAGCGGATGGGGCGACTCTGGTCGAGGACTGGCTCGATGGTTTCGGTGTTTGTCTCGCGGATCTGTTCATAGATATGCTGGACGATCTTGTTCATGTTGAGAATGAGCAGAACCCGCCGCCGCGTGTCGTCGGTGCTGAAGATGAGGGGGGCAAATCTGACTCTATCCGAGCGGAGGAACCGATCGACGATGCCGACCAGTTGCCCGACGAGATCGGCGGCGGTGCCCCGCCATTCCGGGCGCATCTGGTCGAGGAGATCCCGGGCCGTCTCGAATATGATTCGCTGGAGCCTGATTTGGCCGAGTTCCTCAAGATCGATGGTGGTGACCTGATCGACAGCCGGTTTACCTTCGATGACCGGGGCGAGTTCGGCGATCTGCGGCGTCTCTGCGGCGTCGAGGATGAGGTGTTTAGCGGTCTCGATATCGAGGGTGAGCCGAGGCCGGTAAGTGTGTTCAACCCTGAGCACGTTCGGCCAGGTGATTTCGTATTTTTGGCGGGAGGGGAGCGATTCGACCCGAGTTTTGGGTTTTTCCGGCCGGGGCGGGGCATCACCTCCTCCTTCATGGGGGAGGAATGTGAAGGGGATGCCAAAGATATTGACATATTCGGGAGAGAATAAGCCAGTTTCCTCGTCGACATCGTAACTGGTGCGCCGGAGCCCCCGGCCGATGACCTGTTCGCAGAGGAGCTGGCTGGAAAAGGCCCGTAGCCCCATGATGTGCGTGACCGTCCGGGCATCCCAGCCCTCGGAGAGCATGCCGACAGAGATGACGTTCTGGATCTTCTCGCCCGCCTCACCGGGTTTCCCGATAGTGTCGACCTGTTGCCGGAGGTAGAGGGCCATCTCTTTTTTAGTGCGTGGCCGGTCATCCTCTTCATCGCTGCTCCCGGTGATGAGTAGTTCTTCGTCCAGGGCCTCAGCCTCTTTGAGCACCTTCGAGTCGATGTGAAGGATCTTGCCATCATCACAGAGGTCGTCGATCCGGATCTTTTTGCGGGTGAAGGCGTAGGCTATCCTTGCGGCGGTCTCGGTAGTATTCGCGACAGTGATCATGACCGGCGGGGTCCGGTAGCCGGCCGCAACCCATTCCTTCTTCTTCTCCTGCCAGTCGAGGCCGAGGAAGTAGTAGGCGGTGTTGAGGAGGTCGGGGAGGGGTTCGGACTCTTCGGCGCCTTTGCGGGTGAGGTCGTCATAGACCTCGGGGTCGGTGTAGATGTGATAGAACCGGGATCGGTAATCATCGGGCCTCGGGTTTGTGTCGTCGCGGATGACGACGCGGGGGGTTTTGACGAGACCGGACTCAATGGCATCGTTTAAGGAGAAATCACTGACGATCCAGGTGAAAAGGGCTTCTTCGTCGCTTCTCTTTCCGCTTGGAGCGAAGGGCGTGGCGGTGAAGTCGAAGCAGGAGAGGATGTTCCTCGCCCTGTGGATGCGGTCGAGGCCCTGAACCCAGACGGTAGCCTGATCGATCTCATCTTTTGCGACTCCTTTGACCTTTGATTCGGCCGGAACCCGCCAGGCGTGATGTGCCTCGTCGTTGATGATAATGAGGTTGTTGTGCCGGGCCATATCGCCGAGGATCTCGCGGACGTATGCTTCATCGCTCTTTGGGCCGCGTTTATCGACACTCTTCCTCTTCAGGATCTGCTCTTCACTCTCACAGGCAAGTGCATGCCAGTTCTGGACGAGGACTCTCCCCTGCCTGAGGTTCTCCGCAAGACCAGGCGGGACAATGGCGAAAACGTCGTAGTAGTTGCCCTCAGACGAGGGGATGAGGACGGAGAGGCGGCTTTTGACGGTGAGGCCGGGGGCGATGATGAGGATGTTCTTTGAGAACCGGGGATCGGTTGGATAGGCGGTCTTGTTGAGGACCTGCCAGGCGATGAGCATGGCCATGACGACGGTCTTGCCGGTCCCGGTTGCCATCTTGCAGCAATAGCGGAGGAATTCACCGCCGTCGCCTTCGATATTTATCCCGACCTTTTCTGCGTCAGAGGCCTCGGTGAGCCAGATGAGGGTCTCTATAGCCTCAAGCTGGCAGAAGAAGAAGGGGATGCTTTCTCGCTCTTCGATGTCCCGCCAGTAGTCGAGGAGGCGGCGGGTGATGCTGGTGATGCCGGGGTAGCCAGCTTTCTGCCAGGCCTTGATGCGGGGGCGAATCTGGTTGACGAGAGGTATCTCATAGAAGACACCGGGATCATCAAAGGCGCTGGAACCCTGCGTGGCGACGATGTAGCCCGCTTTACGCCGACCTTTTCTGAGGTCAAAGGTGCGGGCAGTCCGGTCGTAGTGCCAGTGGCAGGCGGGTTCGGTGTAGGGGGAGGTGATGATGAGGCGGTCGATGGTCTTCTGCGGCATAGGGTTACTCCTCCAGTACGTCCAGTTCCCGATCGATGCTGGATTCAATGCCTCTGTCATCGATGATCTTGATGGCGATGCGCCGGTTCGCTCCGGGTCTGAAGGGAAGGGAGACGGTGCCACGGTAAGCCTCGATCTTCTCCTCATCTATCTCGGCTTTGAGGTTTTTCTGGAGTTTTGCCCACCCCTCATTTTTGCCGGCCATGGGGAAGAAGACCTGCCGGGGGAAGAGGCTGCGGCCGTCATAATCAGGATCAAGCATCCACATGGCGATCTTCTCGGGGCCGCCGCCGTCAACGGTGCCGGTGCGGGTGTCGTAGTAGTCAAAGCCGTTGACGGAGAGGAGGATCGTGCCGGCTTCAGGCCCTTCGGTGATCAGGTTCAGGGTGATGTCAGGCTGGCCAATGAGCCAGAAGCTCTCGTCGCTGGAGCGTTTCTTCTTGAGGTCGTCGGTCTGGAGGTCGATGTTCATCTGGATTTTGAGGAGGGTGACGCCGGGCCAGTTGGTCTCGTCGATGTCTTTTGCGGCCTCGGGGTCGAACTGGAAGGCGGCGAAGACGAGGATCTCCGGGCGAGGGGCGAGGCGCTGGGCTTCTTTGAGCGCCATCTCTACCTGCCGGGTGCTGAGGGCGGCGTGTTCGGGGCCGAAGGAGACGGCGGCCCGCTTTGGGGCGCTGTCCGCGGTCTCGCCGTGGGCGTGGAGCCACCGGGTGCCGCCGAGGGATTCGAGCCGGGCGAAGGCGATCCGCTGACCGCTCCTGCCACGGATGCCGGTGGCGAGGAGTTGAGTTCGCCATTCGTCCTGCCGGAGTGATTCACCGGTGCGAGCGGCGGAGTCGTCGGCCGGGAAGGGTGCTGAGGTGCTGCCGGAGAGCGGTTCGACGGTGGGGGCGGGAACGGCCTCGACGGTGAAGGGGCCGGTGACGCGGACTTTCGTCTTGTCATTCTCCGGCTGATCGTAGAGGGTCTCCTGTGGGGCGTTCTTCTGGATGCTTGCGTCGATCTCGGTCTGCCGCTTCTGCCGGGCGGCAAGGAACTTCTTGTGGGCTTTTTCCGCCGCTTCCGGCCAGGCGGGATCGGGGTCGAAGGGGATTTTCCATTCTTCGTAAGAAGTTTTTGCGGCGGTGTTGAGGGCAGCGAGGGCGGCCTCGACCTTCGGCCGGTGCTTCTCGTAGATGATATCGATCTCGGGGTTGTTTGCTATGGACTTGAGGGTGATGTGCGGGACGGTCTTATACACAAACCCGCTCCCGACGCCTTCTTCAGGGTGGGCGAGGTTGTAGTAATCGAAGGCGGCGGTCATGAGCCGCTGTTTTGCGAGGGTTATCGCAACGCGGGAGGTGTCGCAGGTGATCCAGCGCCGGCCCCATTTCTCGGCGACGTAGGCGGTGGTCCCCGAGCCGCAGGTGGGATCGAGGACGAGGTCGCCGGGGTCGGTGGTCATGAGGAGGCAACGCTCGATGACCTTTTCGTTAGTTTGAACGACGTAGGTTTTACCGTATGCACCTTGCGTATCCAGCCATACCGATGTGATTTTTGTCAATGGAAAGTCATCTTCATTAAGGACATATCTCAGTACCTTTCCCTCTTTCATTAGACGAGAACATTTTTTCAATCGGTTCATTTCATCTAAGTTAGTGATCCAGCATTTACCAACACCTGGCTGAAACTTTTCGCCATTTACTTCGACTTCGAAAACGGCGTGTTGAGAGAATGAGGGAGGATATAGTGATATAAGTTGAAATGATTTCGAATTTTCAGGAACTTGTGTAGATCCATTACGTTCATCGCGTGTTAATTTCCGGCACTTTCCGTCATCTAAGTTTAGCCAAGACCAATGAGTGTCATTCTTAATGTTGAGTTCATTAAATAAGTGCCGGAATTTAAGTTGCTTTAAATCCTTCGAGTACCACACTATGTAATCGGTCATATTTTCAAGGGTTTTTGAACCTAAAGGCATCGTTTTTTTCCTAAATATAATCTCACTGACGAAGTTGTCCTCCCCAAACACCTCATCCATAATCTCCCGCACATGGTGCACATTCTCATCCGATATCTGCACGAACACGCTCCCGCTCTCGGTGAGCAGTTCCCGGGCAAGCAGCAGACGATCCCGGAGATACGTCAGATATGAGTGAATCCCGAGTTCCCAGGTATCCCGAAAGGCCTTGATCATCTCGGGCTCGCTCGTGAGATCCTCATCCTTCCTATCCTTCACATCCCGCCTGTTCACGAAGGGCTGGAAATTGCTCTTATAGGTGATCCCATAAGGCGGATCGATGTAGATCATCTGCACCTTCCCGGCCATCCCCTCTTTCTCCAGCAGAGAGTTCATGACGAGGAGCGAGTCGCCGGCGACGAGGCGGTTACTCCAGTTGTGTTTGTGGCGGTAGAACTCCACCGCCTCCCGGATGGGCGGATTCTCTATCGAAAACTCAAAGAGTGATGCCTGCCGGTGGTCGCCGTTGCTTGCCTTTGCCGCACGTATGATCGTCCGCGGGTCGATCCGCTCGTGGACGTGGAGGGAGACCGTCGGAACCTCAAAGGAGGTGTGCTCGGCCTTCCCCGCCCAAACAAGCTCCGGGTCGAGGTGAGGATCGTAGGAGTAGGTCTTTATATCGTAATCAGGTTCGTTCTCCGCACGGACCAGCCCCGCCGGCGGGTTATTCAGCCGACAGGTTCCCTTGTGGTCGTATTGCTCGATATTCTTCTGGTTGGGCTTCTCCTTTTTCCGGGCCATAGAATCGCATGCGTGATTCTCATTTTAAACCTGTTAAGGGTTGTGGAATCGATCTCCAGTTACATGGAATGATTTTCCAAATCAGGCTATCTCCGATCTCCGTGCGGCAGAAGAACCCGCATCGATCAGTTAATATATACCTCTGTTGTTACTGCGTATCATGAACGAGAGTGAGAAAAAAGATCTTGTCTCAAAGAGCGACGCCGGTCTAATCATCGTTCCCGGGAAGTATCAGCAAGTGTACTCAGTGTACAGAGACGAGATCGACTGTTTCTTACGGGCATACGTCCTGCTCAGGGGCGTTCCCGGGATAAACATGGAGCGGGACACAGCGGGAGGAAATTATGGAAGGTATTTCTTCCCCACATCGGAGTTCAATATCCTCCATGTCATGAACGCTATCCGGGAGCGGATCAAACCCGGGAGAGAACCATTTACCTATTCGGATCTCCGGGATATGGCAGGCGATCTCTCGTTCTGTGAGACTAATGAGAAGCCAATGATCTATAGATCAGTACATACACATCAGGTCAGCAGAAAGAATACAGACTCACCTATCCCTCTGGAAGCGGATAACAGAATACTTACGGTCAGGGAGTTCGATCTCGCCCCCATCGAAGAGATAGCAGCAAAGGAGAACGAACCCGCCGGAGAGGTTCCTAAACCGCAACTCAGCACCGTGTCGGACTATTTTGCATTCGATTCAAGCATCACGAGGGCAAAATCACTTTATGACCAGACCGGGTATCATTTCGTCCTCTTCTGGCTAAAACCCACATCTGTCGAGGGTCAGGAGTATTGCAGCACTCGTATACCCTCATCAAAGAGCAGCATCACCTCATCGATGTTTTCATCCATGCTCCGGGAGAACCTCTGGAGCAACTCGTCGCTCTCAGAGTATCTATCGGACCTTGGCCGTGCGGGCTTTCCGGTGTATCCCATCGCTCAGTTGCTATTAAACACAGGCGAAAACAACGATTCTTGCCGGAAGGGATATCTCGTCCACAGAACTATCGCCGATAAAATACAGGCTGCTGTAGATCCTGAAATTGCTAACGCCATCCTGCGCTCACAGGGACATCCAAAAATCCGAGAACAAATTGCCAACCTGACTGAAAAACTGCGGCTCATCGAGGACCTCGGGGATACCACTCTGAGTTCGAGCATCTCTGAAGGCCAGTATACCTGCAAGGATCTCATCGAGGAACTTGTGGGTAAAGGAGTAGCCCGGCGAACCAGATTGGGGAATATACGCCTCAACGAACAACGTCCTAGAGGGTATCTTGGTGAAAAGAAAGATGAGATACTATCCCGAATGAACGAACTCTTCCGGAACTTCTTTGAGTTGCCGCTCTCTGAGATACTGGAGGCCGGGTATCTCACGGGGGGTCAGGAGCCCTCGGGTTATCTCCCGGAATAACACGGTCTCCGGGGAATGCCGGGATGTCGATGCAGGCGGGGGGAGGACTCTTCCCACCCGGTTTAGCTCAGCCTGAATACCCGATGAAATAAACGGAAGATATTTCTTCAATCCATCATGTAGCGGGACGATGATACCAGCCCTCCCGCCGGATGTCTCCTTTTACAGACACACATACCTACCAGCCGCCTCAACCACCATGATACTCTGCCCCCCTCCAGCTTCGAGCAGGAACTCTCCCCGGTACAGCCCCATAACCTCCTCGAGGCCATAAACCGCCTCACAAAACCCGCTTCCCCTCCCGGTTCGACCGGACCCGCCGACCTTTGCGGGATGAGATCCCCCCGCCGTTTGTGCCACCGCCTGTGGCACAATTCCATCACCCACCTCCGGATACTCGCAAAAGAAGGCGAGCATCCGCCTGATATTTCGCTCTGAAAAGCCCTTTACTTCCGGTAGTTCGTTCTTCAGCGCCGAAGAAAGGCGCGGGATGACCGCAGCTCCCCACCCCTCGGTTTTCTGCCGCTCGTGAATGATCCGGCCCACCTCCCAGTAGAGGCGGACAAGTTCGGCATTGACCGCCAGAACCGCCCTGGTCCGTGCCGCGAGGATTCGCTCCTTCACATCGGCGAGCAGAGCAATGAAATCGCCCGGTATAGCATCCAATCCGCCTCTCACCCCACCACCGATTCCATCCGCGCCGGATGCCCCTCTACCTCGCGCTCCGGCTCCCGCAGCAGGCAGGCACACCGTTCATCGGGTATCTCCATCCGTCCGCGCCGCCGCGCCCACCGGAGATGGAGGGTCGAGGGATGGCCGTGCCGGATAGACTTCTCCCGCACCGAAGCCGCATTGATCTCATCGAGCGGCAACGCCGCCTCGATCAGTTTTTTTGGGTATCCGAATCGCTCCGTGCTCATTACTCATCGAACATCACCTGCCCCCATCCCCGATCCGCCTGCTTGCAATCTGCATCCGCTTTCCATCCACACTTTATCCACACTTTATCCACACCCTGCATGGTACCTCATCCTGTCTGGAACAGGAGCGGATTTTGTTCGGCCAAAACGCCCTGAAATACCCTCACTCCACATGGTGGTATCACACACCATATTCGCCTCTCCGCAGAACATACCTCGTCTCCCTCCTCGATGCACCTACTCGCTCTAAAATCCCAAGATTAATCAGAACCTTAAGATCCTTGAGTGCCATCGTTGCCGAGATTCCCGTGAGCGACCGATACTCACCGCTCGTGATGCTCCCCTTCTCCTTGATCCACTTCACCGCGAGAACCTGCCGGTCGTTTAACCCCATCTCACGAAGAGAACTCTCGTCCAGCATATCCTTCCTCATCGTCAGGATAAACCCGAGCGGCATGCTGGAAAACTCAGGAGGCGGCATACCGGCATCGCAAAATGCCGCGATGATCCGCTCGACCCCCGACCCGTAACGCTCGATGAGCCCGGCGCGGTAGAAGATATCGGCAACTTTTGGGTTACGGTGGTAGGTGTAGTGCTCTTTTACGAGCATATCGACGGTGATCCCCTCGGGAAGATGGCCGGGATTGTGGAACCGGATATGGTCATCGAATATCCTGACCTGGGTCTGGACCGTGTTGTTGAAGGAGTTATCGAGTGTTCCGTGAAAGAGGATGATCTGATTGCGTTCTATGCTGAACAAGGGCTGCTGTGATCTGTAAACGTCGGAATTAGATCTCTCGCTTCTGCTGAATAAGGCACCAGCGGGCTCTCAAACACGGCGATAGCAGGGCCACGGCCGGCATCCGGACTCACGTGTCGCCGGCAGATCGGTAGCGGCTTTGCGCCGGCCCCCTCACCCCCACCGAGCGCCGGCCCCTATAACCTGGCCCCGCCGACCCCGCCCCCCGAGGCCGGGCGGGGTGGAGTCACCGACAGCTGAATATACGGTAGGGACGGGGGCGAGGCCCTCCCCCCATACCTTCGCAGATGAATGAACGGCACGCCCTCAACGTTTATCGTCTGGTTCTCCCACACATACCCATGTGGCGATCAAGACACGGAATCAGGGTGATTCTTGTATGACCGATATCAAACGGCAATATATCGTGGCCGATAACGATAGAAGGGTCGGCGTTGTGCTTGATATTGAGACGTTCGAGAGAATCGAGGAACTCCTTGAGAACTGCGGACTTATGCGGCATATGGAGGAGATCGAGGAAGAAGAGACTCTCTCGCTCAACGAGGCACGGCGGCGCTATGCACAGATGAGCAAAGAGTAGCATGGTCATTTGCCGATATAAGAAGACGTTTCTGAAGGATCTGGCGAAAGTCCATCCGGATCACCGGGAGAGAATCGAGATTCTGGTGTTTGAGACGATCCCGGCCTCAGGGAGATGTTCTCACCTTCTATCGAGTGAAAAATCGAGAGGATATTTATAGGATCTTCCCCTGACGAGCCTTTGAACCGCCTCACCCCGTTTGTCACCGGCGGTGCAAGAGTGTGTCGATAGGGATGGCAAAAGGAGTTACTGTAGTACAGCAACAGGGGGTCACGGGTCATCAACCGCCCCATAGCATGCCACAAAAAAAGTATCAAAGGAGAGATGTCCGGCTATTCGCTTCCCTTCACGGCCTGCTGCGCTTTCTTTGCCCGTTCTTTTGCTGTATACCCGGTCACCTGCTGGAGGTAGTTACGGAACCGGCGGTTGGTATCGATGATCGTATCGTCGCCGGCGTCTTTGTCGGCCTCGGTATCGACGATCAATGTCTTGCCACTTTCGCCGGACCAGACCTCAAGGCGCCGGAGCGCTCCGTAGGAGATGGTGTAGTGGCCGTCATCCGAGGGAGCGGGTTCGAGTCCGAACTGGTCGCGGAGTCCCTGTACCATGGATTTAGCAAGATCTTTTGTGTATCCGCGTTTGATCTGGTATTCCTGCATAATATTTTTAAGGGACAGCCAGCTATGTTAAACTAATCCGGAAGTGAGTGGTTGATCCCATGGAAGATATAAAGGTTATATCCAGAAACCTTGCCGGCGCCGAAAAGACGGTGCTGATCGGGTTTCCCGGCAGCGGGCTCGTCGGGAGTATTGCCCTGCAGTACCTCGTTGAACAGATGGATTTCGAGCAGATCGGGGCTATAACGAGCAAATACTTCCCGCCGGTCGCTCTCATGACGAGGGGCGTGATCAACGCCCCCGTACGCCTCTACGAGAAGGACAGCATCGCCGCGATCATATCGGATGTCCCCATCCACCCTATGATCTGTTATGAGGTGGCAAACGGCATCATGGATTGGCTCACCCCGTTCGGCATCAAGGAGATCGCCACGATCGCAGGGATCATAACGAACGAACCCGAAAAAAGGGTCTTTGGTGTCGCGACCACAAGAGAGGTTCTCCAGCGGATCGAGGAGCAGACGATCATCCTCCCCATGGGGAGCATATCCGGTATTGCAGCAAGCCTCCTCACGGAGTGCAAGACCCGGGGCATCCCGGGGATCGGGCTCCTCGGTGAGACGGTGAACACCCCCGACCCACGGTCTTCCGCGGCCACGATCGAGGTCTTGAACAGAATATACGACCTCAACCTGGATGTAAAGCCTCTGCTTGAGCAAGCGGTGGAGATCGAGGCGGCGATGGCCCAGATCGCCGAACAGGTGCAGAAGACCGAGACTACGCCGCGGAGAGATCAACTGCCGATGTACGGGTGATGACCATGAAGTGCGCAGCGTTAACCGGAATATCA
This sequence comes from uncultured Methanoculleus sp., assembly GCA_964413225.1. GTDB lineage: Archaea > Halobacteriota > Methanomicrobia > Methanomicrobiales > Methanoculleaceae > Methanoculleus. Next base: position 175,627 of record CAYPRO010000001.1, read on the forward strand.
CCGCTGGTCATATCTGAACTCAAGATCGGCAAGGCACGCACCCTCGAGTTGAACAGCGCCCACAACATCATCACGCTGACAGAGGCCGCCCCGGGCGAGTGCGTCTTCATGACATCGGTCAACGGGGAGGATCTCTCGCCAGGGGACCCCGGGATCATGGTCGACCTCCTCGCCCTCACCATAAGCATGAAGAGGATGGAGTTCATCAACCCGTCTTTCATTGAGGAGCGGGAACGGATGTCGGCCCGGATCAAGGTCCAGTTCCGCGGAACGACCATCGCCCGCGATGTGGAGGCACGCAAGTGGGGAGATCCGACCATGGTCGAGATCGTCAGATCGGCGTGTTACCGTGCCGGATGAGGATATGCTTCCTCTTTTTTGGGTGCTCCGGGTTTCAAAGGGTTAATATCTCAAGACCGCCAAAATGTATGGGAATATTAAAAGGGTCTGTGGCTTAGCCAGGACATAGCGCCGGGCTTCTAACCCGGATGCCGAGGGTTCGAATCCCTCCAGGCCCGTTCTTTCTCAATAACCGACGATTATATTACATCATCGAGGTACATCTTTCTGATGGGACTCTTCTTGGAGGATCATGTCCCCCTCGGGGGGGATCCGGTCCCGGCGATACCGGAATGCACGCGGCAGATATCGACCTCGTAACGGGGATGCTCTTACCGGCACCGGACGGGGCGCAGATGCCCACGGGACCGCATGAATGGAGGGAACGACATGGAAGTGGAGTCTGTAAAACTCGTCTATTTTTCACCGACAAATACGACAAAGACGGTTCTCCGGGGCATCGTTCATGGGATGAACCCCGGTCGCGTGGAAGAGCTGGATATCACCCGGCCTGCTGCAAGGGTACAGCCGCTGCAGATATCGGAGAGGGAGTTGCTCATCATAGGCGTGCCGGTGTACATGGGGAGGGTGCCGGCGCTCCTGACCGACTGGCTGCATGCCGTCTCTGCTCAGGATACGCCGACGGTCTGTGTCGTCGTCTACGGCAACCGTCTGTACGGCGATGCGCTCATCGAGCTTGGGGATATACTGGCCCGGCGCGGGTGCAGACCGATCGCCGGCGCGGCTTACATCGGGGAGCACTCGCTCTCTACCGATGAGATGCCTATGGTCGCCGGCCGGCCGGATGCAGGCGACCTCTCCCATGCGGCTATGTTCGGGCGGATGGTGGAGGAGAAACTCAACGCCATCCCTTCGGCCAACCGGATCACCGGGGTCGATATGCCCGGCTGCCGCCCCTACCGGGGAGGTACGGAGTTATGGACCGGCGACTTCATCGAGGTCGACGATGCGTGTATCCGGTGCGGGATCTGTGCGGAGGTATGCCCCGTAGGCGCCATCGATCCGGAGGACAGCCGCTCGATCGACGTGAATGCATGCATCACCTGCTGCGCATGCATCAGGAGCTGCCCTCTGCATGCCCGATCGATCAAACCCGGGCCGGTTATGGATCTATCGGTGCGCCTCCATACGCTCTGTGGCGAGAGAAAAGAGCCGGAATACTTCCTGTAATAGGTAGATTCATGCCGGCCAGCGGGATATATTTCAGTGATGCATACTGAGAAGACGCATGCGGAACACCATCCGTTCTACGCAGTTCGCCCCCTTCTCCCCGTCTACCCCGAGCCTGAGAGCCCGGCGCCCGCACGGAAGCGCTGGATCCTTGTTCGGGATGGCTCCGTTCTCTTCAGGGCCGATCCGGCGCCCGGCACCGTTCTTATGCCGGACCCGCTCCCCGGGGATCTCGCGCGCGGCGCGCCGGTCTACCTCGGCACCCGCGACGGGATCGTGTACTACGTAGCGGAGGTTCTTGCCGCTCTGCCGGCCGGCTGGCAGCAGTCGCCGGTACGGGAACTCTCTGGCAGGGTTCCACAGAGCGATATGGCCATAGCCGCCTACGCTCTGCGGATCCTCGACTTCGACCGGTCGACGGCCTTCTGCGGCAGATGCGGCGCAAAAACCCGCCCGCTCACGACAGAGAGGGCACGGGCCTGCACGGCCTGCGGCCGCGTCGTCTACCCCCGGATCTCTCCTGCCATAATCGTTCTGATCAAGAAGGGAGAAGAGGAGATCCTTCTTGCCCGCTCCCCCGGCTTTGCGCCGGGGGTATTCTCGGTCATCGCCGGTTTCAACGAGCCCGGCGAGAACCTGGAAGAGACCGTCCACCGCGAGGTCGGAGAGGAGGTCGGTATTGCGGTGCAGAACCTCCGCTACTTCGGGAGCGAGCCCTGGCCGTTCCCCGACTCTCTCATGATCGGGTTTGTCGCAGACCATGCGGGAGGGGATATACGGATCGACAACCGTGAGATCGAGGCCGCCGGCTGGTTCACCCGCGATACCCTGCCCCCCCTTCCCTCGAAGATGAGCATATCGCGGGCGCTCATAGAGGCCTGGGTCCGGCGGGAGATATGAGGGAGGAACCATTCAGGTACCGCTCATACCGACGACAGTTCACATGTTGCCCTGAATAGTTCCTTCCTTTTTGGCCGGGACAATCTCTTTTCCTGCCCTGATCGGTCCCCAGCGTGGTTATACTGCGATAATCGACAGATATATCGTTGCGTCACAAGGCATCAGGTCGATACGGAATACTCTATTAAGTCTCCTGATCTATTGTATCTAGAAGCGTGAATCATCATGAGCAGATATCGGAACCCACCTATCGTCGAAGCGGTCTGTGAGTTCCGTTTTTCCGCGGATACGCCGTGGGAACAAAACCTCTCCGAACGATTCTACGATGCCGTCAAAGAAAGGTTCCCGATCCGGGAATCACGGAGAGAGCAGATAATCCAGATTAAGACAGATAACAAGGGGACTACGGAACACAGACTGGAAGCGATCGAGACGCCGATCTTCCTGGCTGGTGACCGCAGAACGCTCATTCAGATCGGTTCGCGGAGACTCTCCATTCATCGCCTGAAACCCTACCGCTCATGGGACGACTTCAGGCTAACGATCAATCAGGCCTACGATACAATAACCTCCCTCACCAAAGCCACCGGATTCGACCGCATCGGCCTTCTCTATGTCGATAAGATCGAGATCCCCGGAGATGACATCAAGCTTGCAGACTACTTTACCTTCTACCCTCATTGTGGAGAGGGTCTCCCCGGAGACGTCATGAACTTCATGGTCGGTTGTGACTTCTCGTACAACCAGAACAGGGATGTCTGCCGACTGAGTCTGACGCGGGCAATGCCGGAGAGACAGGGCGCCTCAGCATATCTGCTTACAATTGACTACTTCCTTGCGAGGAGGAATACGGTCGAACCTCAAAATGCACTTATGTGGGTTGATGAAGCACATAATATGATAAAAACGCTCTTTGGAGGCTGTGCCACGGAAAAACTGGAAGAGATCTTCACTGAGGGCGGATGACATGAGGTATACTCCTTTTGTCGACCCCTTTGAAGTGCATCAGAGGAGATATCGCTACCCTTCTTACGTTGATGAGGCCATCTCGTGCCCCTCTCCCATAGAGAACATCATAAAACTCATCAAAGATCTCTTCAGCGATATCGCCTGGGAATTCTGCGAATTTATCGAACAAACGCTCATCCAGAGCGAGTACTGGCAGGGCAGCGCCAGCGTATACCCCGCCATAGAGACATCGCTCCTTGGGTTGCGGGACATCCTCGGGTTCGTATTCCCGAGTCCCGGAGAAGTGGTTGAGTATCTCGTTCAGAATCCCGGTCTTTATGATGTGGTCATGTACGCCTGTTCGATGACCGCAGAGGAGTTCGGCAGCACCGCGGAGATCACGCTCGACATCTTCCACGATCCTGAAAGCGATGACCGTTACCTGACCCTCTACGTCAGGCAGAAAGAGTACGATGACGACATTATCGCAAGGATGGATAGAATCTGTGATCTCTACGAATCGGGTCTGAAGAATATATCCGGTTGGCTCCTCCTGACTACTGACTACAAACCTCCCTCAGCGTAACAATGACGTTCTCCTGGGCACAATTCGTCGAGATCGCTGAATATCTCAAAAATCAGGGCGACATCAATGAGAGCCTGCAAGAAGCTGCATACCGCAGTTCTGTAAGCCGGGCATACTATGGAGCATACCGCCATGCTGAGAATTATGCAAAGGATACGGGGAATTACGCGCCAAATGGTATCGGCACCGACCACGGTAACTTACGATCCTGGTTCACGGGCAGGGATAAGGGCGAGATCTCTCGCCGTCTCAGCCGCCTCCATCAATGGCGTAAAGAGTGTGATTATAACGAACCATTTCTGAGAATAACCGATTTATCACTGTGTGTACGTGATTCTATCGATGAGGCCAGGAAGGTTGTTGCTGCCCTGACCTGATGCTTGCCGACTTCTCGTAGAAGCGCCGCATGAGGCTATATCATCTGCTGACGGGTTTGAATCTCTTCCCCATAGAACCCATCCGGTTGGTTCATTCCCCCGACCGCGATATTGATGCCAGCAGATGACCAATCAGATCGTATGGAACACAGAACGGTCAGCCTGACCGGAAAGGATGCCGACGGGTACATAATACCCCTTGGCCCGGTGAACCTTGTCGCGGTGGTGACCGATACCGGTATGGTCGGCTGCGGCGCGTTCGATATCGATGCGCTTGAGAAGTTCGGCTACCCCGCGGCGCGGGTCAGACCCGCGGGAGGCGCACCCTCGATCGATACGGTCGAGGATCTCCTCCGCGGCGAGATCAAAGGGGCGAATCGGTATGCACATGAGCGCGGCGTTGCCGTCGGCATGACCGGGAGAGAGGCGCTCGATCGTCTCTCGTCTCCGGACTAACACCCTCACCCCTTCAAACGGTGCCTCTGCCGGCCGTTCATCCTCCCGGGGCACCGCTCCACCCATAGTTTCAAATACAGGGCGGTACCCAAAGGCTGCTCGTGAAAGGGGGGGCCATTTCTACCGTAACAGCGACGCTCTGCGCAGTCGTCATAGCCACAGTGATGATGACCGTTGTAGCCGCGATACTCCTTGCGCCGGGAGAGGGAGCGGGGCTTTCGTCTCCGAAGATCAGCCCCGCCCCCCCGGTGGAGGTCATCGCCGGCTACAACGGGACGCCGGTGATACGCATAGCCGGGGATGGGATCAACTTCACGGAGTGCCGGGTCTACCTCACCGACCCCGGCGGAGTGCTCCATAACGTCGAGATCGCAGTCCTCGCGAACACGGCCTCTGCCGACATGTACATCTTTTATCTACCTATCAAGGACCGTTCCGCGCCCGGCTACTGGATCACAGACGACCCCGACCTGGTCTTTACCTCCGCCTACCACTCCGGCATCCGGCCGTTCTTGCCCGACGGCGAGTGGCGGGTCGTCGTCTACGATCAGCGCTCGATGAAAAACAGGATCGATCGGGTCGTCCCGATCAGTGGACCTTCGTCCCCGGCCTGACGGGCCGGAGAGGGACCAGGAGGGAGGCCTCGTCCCCGGCGGCGAGGATCATACCCCGGCTCTCGACGCCGAATATATTTGCCGGGGCAAGGTTTGCGATCATGGCGACATTCTTGCCCACCAATTCGTCGGGGGTGTAGAACTGTGCGATCCCGCTGACCACCTGGCGCCTCTCGCTTCCAAGGTCGATGATGAGTTTATAGAGCTTCTTTGAGCCCTTGATCGGTTCGGCCGAGAGAACATTTCCCACCCGGATCTCGAGTTTTGCAAACTCCTCTATTGAGACGGTGCTCGTCCTCTTCTTTGCGGCCGCGTCCGCCGCTTCCACCCGGGCGTTGAGGATCTTCTCGAGATCGTTTGTCTGCGCATCCTCGATCTTTGTAAAGAGGGTGGTGGGCTTTGCGAGCGCTCTTGCCCCGACCGGCGCCGTGGCCTCCGCTATGGGGTGATCCGAGACACTGTCGCCGCAGCCGAGCATATCCCAGGCCCGCTGCATCGACTCAGGCATCAGGGGTTCAAACGTCAGGATGAGCGCCTTCACGACCTGGAGGCAGTCGGCGATCACCTGTTCTGCCGCACCCCGGTCCTCCTTGATCAGTTTCCAGGGGGCGTTGTTCTGTATGTAGGCGTTCCCAAACGCCGCAAGCCCCATCATGGAGTCGACGGCGTTCTTGAAGTCGTAGTCCCGCATCGCCGCATCGACCCCGGCAAGAGACCGTTCGATCTCATCGATGATGGCCGGCCGGGGGGGGAGGTCTGGCACGCCGCCAAATTCCTTCTGTGCGAAGTACATCGTCCGGTATATGAAGTTCCCGAGGGTTCCGACGATCTCCTTGTTCACCCGCTCGGCGTAGACCTTCCAGGAGAAGTCGAGTTCCTTTGTATGGTTCGTGTAGGAGAGGAGGTAGTAGCGGAGGTAGTCTGCCGGGAGGCCTTTATCCAGGTAGTCGTCGTTTGTCCAGACGACGTAGCCGCGGGATTTTGAGAACTTCTTCCCCTCGATCGTGACCATGCCGCTTGCAACCACAGCGTGCGGGAGACCGTAGCCCGCTCCCTTGAGGAGGGCCGGCCAGAATATGCAGTGGTGGTATATGATGTCGCCGCCTATGAAGTGGGTGACCCCTGTCTCATCGCCGCACCAGTAATCCTTCCAGTCGGCTCCCGCGGCCTCTGCCCACTCCTTCGTGAACGATATGTAGCCGATCGGTGCGTCGACCCAGACGTAGACGACGAGGCCGTCGCTCCCCGGGAAGGGAACGCCCCACTCCATCGTCCGGCTGATGCACCAGTCGTGCAGGAGTTCCTTCACCCACCCGAGGGCGTAGTTTCGGGCGGTCGCGGTGCCCTCGAGGGTGGGGAGGTACTCGAGGAGGAGATCGCGAAACGCCGAGAGTTTGAAGAAATAGTGCTCTTGCTCCCGGTTCTCCGCCTTCCCGCCGCATATCTTGCAGACCGCATCTCTGATCTCGCCGGGTTCAAGGTGCTGCCCGCACCCCTGGTCGCACTCGTCGCCCCTGGCGATGGCGCCGCAGTGGGGGCAGACTCCCTCGACGTAGCGGTCGGGGAGGAACCGCTCGCACTCGGGGCAGTAGCTCTGGCTGATGGTTTTTGTGTAGACGTAGCCGTTATCGATGAGGCGTTCGACTATAGAGCGGGTGGTCTTGCGGTTCGTGGCGTCGTCGGTCATGCCGAACCGGTCGAAGACGACCTCCATCCGCCGGAACGTCTCGTAGAAGTGCCGATGGTAGCGCTCCGAGAGTTCGCGGGGGGTCGAGCCCTCCCGCTCGGCACTGATCACGATAGGCGTTCCGTGGTTATCGGACCCGCATATGAAGATTACCTCCTCCCCGGATCGGCGCATATACCGGACATAGAAGTCCGCCGGCACATAGGTCCGCAGATGCCCGATATGGCAGGGACCGTTCGTGTACGGGAGCCCGCACGTTACCAGCAACGGCTTACCACTCATCCTTATCTACTCTGGTTGCGATGCTAATAAAGAGATCAGCGCATGGCACGACGGATTACGATACCGGTTCGAGCCTTCGGCTCAGAGGTCGGTATGCCCGCGGTACCCGAACTTGCGGAGTGGCTGAAGGGCATGAGGGGAGAGGAGGCGGATCTCATGACATACCGGCTCGGCCGCTCTCTCGGCGCGCAGGAGGGTGTGGCGGTGCCCGCGGCCGGCGGCATATTCTACGGCGAGCGGTGGCGTGAGGCCTTCACGGGTATGGCGGACGGGGTGCTCGTCGGGGAGCCGGGCGTCGACTCGTCCGCCGTGGCCGCGGATGCCCGTTACATCAGGGCGAAGCGGAAGGAGGCGTGGTTCTCCCTCCCCGCGCCCCACATGCTCGGGTTTCGCGACGCCTATATCGGAGATGAAGAGGAGTTCGCCGGTGTGATCGCGGCCGGGTATGCCCGACTTGCGCGGGATATGCGTGATCTGGGTGTGCGAGGACATATCTTCGTGGCCGAGCGGGCGGATGAGGCCGAACTCGAACGGCTGGCCGGCAACAAAATCCTCTTCTTCCCCCGGGATCCGGGGAGGTTCGATCTCGACCTCCTGCTTGAGTACCAGGATGCCCTCATCCTCCCGGCGGGCGACATCGACCGGGCGGCGGATATCATGGAGCGGTTCCGCGTCCGGAGATTGATCCTGCTCGACCCGGATGATCTCTTGGTTGCTACGACGCTTGTCGATCCGGATATGCTCGAGGTCGGCGGCTACTGCTCCGGGGAGGGCTGCCCGGACTACTGGGAGAGTCTCGTCGGCCGGGCGTTCATCTCTCGATAGACTCCGCCGCATTCGCGAGGCGGCGGTAGTGGCGGTTCTTCTTCAGGAGCCAGAAAAGGATGCGGTCAAAGAGGGTGAAGGGAAACGTGCCCCCCGCCGCGTGGGGATGGCCGCCGCCGGAGAACTCGCGGGCGATGATGTGGCTGATGGGGGGGACGGAGCGTATGGATATCCGGCCGTTTGAAGAGACGATCACCTCGATGTCGGTGTCGAGCTCGTCGCGGATGGCATGCGCGGTCTCGCTTGGGTAGCCGTAGAGGGGGGCGAAGGCTATCCTGTAGTGGTCGCCCTCGATGAGGGTGGTGTGCTTGATGCTTTTGCTGATGTCGCGCTCCATCTCGCGGACGATCGTCTCGTACTCGTTCTCCACCTTCGCATCGGCGATGGTGCCCCGGACGAGGTTGTCGCGGACGTACTCCCGGCAGCCTTTCCTCATGACGACCTGGCCGAGCATCTTTGACCGGGGGTCTTTGTGCTTCCAGAGGTCGTAGTCGCAGACGACCTGTGCAATATCGGTGGCTACCGGATCAGTGCCGGCAAGGTCGCGGGCGACGATACCTGTCGCGCAGGTGGAGGTGTCTATGTGGAGGAGGGCTGTCTTCTTCTCGACGGCCCGGATCTCTTCGTCCTTCCAGCGGTGGTGGTCCCGCCACTCGATCCGCCATCCGTTCGACCGGGCTTTTGCGAGCCGCTGTTCGACACCCTGCTGGTAGCCGATGTCCGATATGCTGAGGAGGTCGCCCCGGCCCGGGGAGCCGGCCACGGCGTCGAGGTTTGAGAGGAACTTGCCGACCGATGACCAGACGGTGAAGACATCCCCGTAGACCCTCCGGTGAATGGCGTCGCTTCCGACGGCATCAAGGTCGTTATGCGTGAGGTGTACGACGGCAGCCGTCCTTTCAGAGAGTGCCTGCATGAGGTTTGCGCCGCGGGTATCGGGTTTGTTATCGCTCCGGCCCATTGTTCACATATCGGTGTGTGATGAGATAAACAGGCAGCTTCAGGCTTTCCGCCATCTCGCCGCCGGGCGCGAAGGGCTGGCGCTCACCGAGCACAGAGTTTATTAGGGACGACAGATAATGTTGTAAGGCAGAAAGCCCCTGTAGCTCAGACTGGGAGAGCGCCAGACTGAAGATCTGGTTGTCCCCGGTTCAAATCCGGGCGGGGGCATATTGGCCTATTTTCTTAACGCCTTAGCCGAAAAGAAGACTATAGTGGCGATAACTTCCACGCCTGGCGAGATGAAATATCCTCACATATTCGATATAAGGCACGATCTCTTTTCCATCATGAAGTTTTGGTCGAGTAAGGAGAAGATCGCGGCGTAAACGAGCGATGTGTGGCTGCCGTGATCGGACTGGTTGAAAATAGAGCGGGTTATGCCTTCGCCGACACGGTAAGTGTCTACATCAGGCTGGCCCACGCGCCCCGGGCGATCACCTCCTGCCGCCGGGCTTGCAGATCAGGTCGGTTGTTCTGTGAAACGGCCGAGGGGGAGCACATCCATGATCCGGGTATGAGCCAGGATCCAGTCGGCATGCTGGACTATGTGATTGTAATCGCCGGAGACGTAGACAAGGCCCGGGAGGGTTAGAGCGATATCGTGTGCATCGAGAAGCACCGTGATGTCGTCATCATCGGAGATATGCTGCCTAAGGAGCGCGGAGATGTCCGGATAGTAAGTGATTCGCCGATGCCACAAGCATCGCTTCTCGACGATCTTCTGCCGCTGGCCGACCTCGACCTCGAAAGCCCGGAGAGCGTCAAATACCACCTCGTCGACTTTCCGGTGTGGGTTGCCTGTGGCAACTACTTTGACATCTGCAAGAATCTTGAAGATACGTTCGTTTCCATCGGGATCGGCGATGATCCGATCGAAGGCCTGACCTCGCTTCAGCCTGAAGATAACGTGCTGCAGAGCGCGCGTAACATTTTTTCGAATAGTTCTGACCTTTCCCAGGTCAGTATCACCCAGCCCAAAGCATTCGCACCGGACAGCGGACCCGGAGTGATTGGGTTCAGGATCCTCGACGGCCCGAACCGCAGCCCTGCCCCAATGATCCGTTGTGAAAAAGATGTAGCCGATAATAACGTTCGAATCAAGAAAATACGGCACTTATTCTACATCTCCCGAGGGCGAACCGTCGCAGTGTCACGTGCGTATGCCATGAGACGACGGACAATCGGATCGATCTCCGGATCGGGAGTGTGGGTTTGGCCCTGCTCCAGGCGCTCGAGCGCTTCTTCGTGAACGGTTTCGAGGTTGTGGTCGTATATCGGGAGTTCCTGCGTGAACGAGCGTTCCCATCGGTCGACAATCTCTACCGGCACGTTCTCGTTCTTCTGCACCCGCAGGAGGCTGCAGAAGATCTCCCAGTACTGGTTTGAAAGCCCATCGAGCGGCTCGCGAATCTCAACGAAGAGCCGGGCCGTATCGTCCCACTCCAGGTATGTATCAAGGAGGTCGCTCATCTCGTTTTCAGGGAACTGTTTGATCAGCGTATCCAAGTATCGAAGGAGATTCCGGGAGATCTGGTCGTACGCATAGTCGTAGAGCTGTGATTCGTGCGACAGGGTGGCGAGATAATCTATGTATTCTCTCTTGAAGGTCCGCTGATATGGGAACGGGGCGAGCTTGTACGCTTCATCGATCAGCCGGTCGCCATATCCTTCTTCCCATCGGGCTCCACTCCGGTATTTTGCCAGGATCTTCCGGATCTCCTTGAGAACGACCTGTTTCTCTCCTTCTGTCAGCCCCGCGTCATGCGCATGACGGACTGGCGCGGTCGCTCCATCGGGCTGCAGGTATCCGGTAAGGGGGGTGCCGGTCTGCTCTTCAAACGCAGTCGCCTCGATGAGGGGCCCATGAAGGTACCAGCAATAGGGCAGCCCGAGGTCGATCTCCCGCCTCTTCAGGTTCTGGTGGAGCAGAAACAAGGCCTTGTAGAGGTGGGTCTTGCGGAAGAACTGATCTCCGGATGGGTTGGCCTCTACAAGAAGGGCCTCGACGGAATATTTCAGTAAGGGGTTTTTTATCATGGACCCACCAGGTGTCTGTTTGGTACCGAGATATCTAAGAGTATAAAGTATTCGATCGTGTATCTGCCGTTCGATCAGTCCCAGAGGCGCCGCGAGATCCAGAAGTTCTTCTTCAAGTGGGAAAGCGAGAGGTGGACATCCCGGCAAATTTGCCGGGAGGTTCGGGGCGGATGTTTTCGCCCATGAAAAGAAGGGGTTATGCCTTCGCCGGTGGCCAGATCTTCTCGACCAGGGCGGCCCATGCCTCCGGGTTCTCCGCGCGGCTCCGGGCGATCTTCTCCTTCAGCTGGGCATCCGACGAGGACATACCGGCCTCTTTTACGATGACTTCCACGAGCAGATCCTCCAGCCACCCGGGCAGGATCTCCGGTATCCGTGGTCGCCCACACCGGGTGCAGAACCGACCCGCTGGTATCAGGGTCACGCCACAGCAGGGGCATGCCTCTGGGGGGAGGGTTGGTCTCTGCCTCGTCGAAGGCCTCGCGGATCGCTCGTGCAACGCCGCTCTGGTAGTGATAACATGCTAGGTCTGCGTTCTCGGTCATTTCGGAGGACAAGCTGCTGCGGCTGCACTCCATCTCGACCATGACCCGCGCCATCAGGGTGCCGAAATCGATATCCGTCATGCGGTTTCCACCTTGTCATTTTTGGGCATGCCGGCGCGGTGAGCTTCTGCACCAGGGCGGTCCACTCCTCCGGCATCTCTTCGCGAACCCGGGCGAGCGACGCCCGCAGTCGGGGATCGTCTGGAGACATGCCGACATCCTTTGCAGCACCCTCCACGAGCAGGTTCTCCAGGAGCTCAACCGCGGCCTCTTCCGACAGAGGCATCCCATCGGTTATAGGGCTCCTGTGTGGCTCTCTCCTGCATCTTTGCTGGGAGCCGTTGCGCTATAGCGTTACGTCTGTGTCCCTCTTCGTATGAAAATGGCCTTGGGTCATTTTCATCCGGTGTGCCTGTGGCCTCCACAGGCATCATGTGGTTTTTTTTAGGGGGGAGAATCCTTCCAGTCGGGCCGCTCTCCCCGTCCCCGGTGCCGGAATACGCGCCGTTACGCGCTCCGTTAGGATTCGGAGTGTCCCGGTAACTGCCGCTTATTGTCTTGGTCTGGGGCACGGTCCCGTCACGCCGGCCGGCCGTCGCTGTTCCGCTTTGTCTCGCTATGTCTCGCTTCGTGTCGCCTGTGCGGGGGTGATTCAGGTTATAAGTGTCATCTCCGGGGCCCGTGGGGCCGTAACGGTGGCTTATCCGGGCTTCGTTAGGGCTCCGGATGCCGGCACCGGGACGCACAGCCCTCGCCTCGGCGAGGAAGATCAACCGTTCGGTGACCATGGGTTCTTCACGGAGCCCTTCCGGCCCGAGGAGCATGACTACCTCGCGCGCGTAGCACCATGATTCCCGATCCCTCGTTGAGATTTTGGGGATGGAACTCGATGCCAACGCAGGCCGGACTAGGCCGGGTTATTTATCCGTTCTTTTTCAACACAATATACTGCCGGAGAAGATCCGCGATATCGTCACGGAACTTGCTTCCCCCGTCCTTAAGTTTTTGTTGGACTTCCTGTGCAATCTGGCCGTGTTGGTTCTGGTAAAATTCGTAGAGGGTCTTAACAATCGGCGCGAATTCACCGTCATCAGCTCGCACGAGTGCATCCAGGTAAGCAGCTCGGTGTTCCCGCCCAAGATAGAGTGTCGGGTATCCGGAACGTTCCAGGATGAAGTTCATTAACGCTCGTCCCACTCGCCCGTTTCCGTCAACGAAGGGGTGGATAACCTCGAATTTTGTATGGAGCAGGATCGCGAGTTCGAAGGGGTTGAGAGTCTTCCTGTTCTGCCGATACCATCTGATGAGGTTCTGCATTTCATCAGGCACGAGGATTGCGGGCGGCGGCTGATAATCGACGCTTGTTATACCAACCTGGATGTTCCGGTAGTTCCCCGGATCCCGAAGGATATGGTTCATCAAGATTTCGTGGATCTTTTTGATAAACGCCTCAGTGATGTCCCCGGTATATCCGCTGAGGTGCTTCCTGAGGGTAATATAGTTGAGGACTTCGTACACCTCGTTCATTCTCTTCCCGGCTGGCGAGATGTTGTGTTCTAGGAGTTCCTGCGCTTCTCGAAAGGTGATGGTGTTTCCCTCAATCGCGGTCGTACCTTGGACATACCGGATGTACATCGCATCCCGGTATCGTTCACTCTCGTCTGGATAGAGATCCTCGAACAGATCATAGAAGTAGCGCAAGCTCTCGAGGTTGGTGGCCTTGTTCCGATCAAGGACGGTGAGGGTATAATGTTCCAGCCGATAGTCAAGATATTTGGTTAACCTCGATGAGAAGAGATCGAGCAGTTTCACTGAAATGTCCTGTGGCTTGACTTTTTCGAGTCTACCCACGTATGTCTGAACCGAAAGGGATTTGGAGTTAACTCTTACCCTATCTTGGAGATACAGGTATTTATTGCCTTTAATTACCTTCACTGTCAGTTCTACCATGCTCCTTTTCATATCGGTCGCAATGGGTGAAAATAGTATTGTGGGGTTAACTCAGTCGATCCAGTTAAGATCTTAGACGGGGGCGGGCGTCAGGTCTTGGGCGAATGTGTCCCACCATGTCCCGCTTGGCCCGAGACGGAGGCCTGCCGGACCCGGGTACAGTGGGGGATCCCGTCGTGCCGCCCCTCCCGGGCTGCCTGGTAACAGTCCTCGCAAACCCCGCGCGTGTGGCGCCGTGATTCCCGGTCCCGAGAGGCGAAGGTCTCCCGGTAGGTCGCCGGAGCGCCACAGTAGAGGCACCGAACCGGCGGCCACGGCTTCCCGCTGCGGGCGGGTTTGATAGGTTCGTAGTCGGCGGGGTTGAGCGGGATCATGATCGAGGGAGAGAACCTCCCGGCAAATTTGCCGGGAAGTCGGGTGTCGTCAGATCACCGCCTGCGTGCCGAGGTTCCGAAGGGTGCGGCGCGTCGTGTTCATCATCGTCGCGGCGTCGGCCTTCAGGCTGTTGACCACGAGATCGCCCTGGATCACCACACCGCCGCTCGTCGCAGCTGCCTCACCGGCTCCTCCCCGTGCTTCACGGGACGCTTTCAGGGAAGTCTGGATCTCGTCCCAGTCAGGGATCCCGCCCGCCGTCTGAGGATCGCTCCAACCCCGGCCACCTCCCGAACAATCCGATGGTGGAAAAGATCCGAACTGACAACTCAATCATCAGGAACCCGATCCTGGCATCGTACGTTGCAAAGGGGTTGCTGCCATACCGTGGCCTCGGTTCCGGCATCAAACGAGCCCTTGAGGGTTGGCCCGAGATCGACTCTGCCGACCGACCGGGACGGTTGCCTCTTCATCGCCACGGTTCACCGAAAAGAGGAGAAAGGTTCGGAGAAAGGTTCGGAGAAAGGTTCGGAGAAAGGTTCGGAGAAAGGTTCGGAGAAGATTCTTGCACTCCTGAAAGCCGAACCCGGCCTGCCAGCAAGAGTAGTCGCAGAAAGGCTCGAGATCACACAGAGGGCGGTCGAGAAGCAGATCGCCAACCTGCGTCGAGACGGCCGGCTCCGCCGCATCGGCCCTGCCCGGGGCGGCCGCTGGGAGGTGCTGGAATGACCTTCACCGGTGAGCCGATGAACCTCGATACCGTCACCCGAAAACGATCTATCGCCCACCTGGTCGCTTGAGAAGATCCTCCCGCGCAGGGCGGCGGATCCCTCGGGAGCGATCTCCTCCCGGCCCGATGGGAGTACGTGCCTCCCGCCGGACTCCTGGATCCAGGAAAGATGCCTCGAATCGGTGCAGTGCCCCGCCTGCACGACCATCAATGCCCAGCGCGAACTGCTGTTCCACCTGCGGCCGGTCGTTCACCGATGACGGGGAGGGCACGCAGGAGGCGATGGACAAGGACGCGCTGGAGAACCCGGAGTTCGTGCGAAGATTGCTGAGCAAGCTGATCGAGGAGAAGAAGCGGAAGGGTGAGTTATGATGCTCACCCCCTGCCCCATGAAGATAACGTCTCAGATCTTCTATAATTTGTCTGAGCCCAGTCTCCTTGTTTTTTCAGTTAGATATTACCCCGAGCGGTAATGCGAGGGGAGGGATTCGAACCCGCGAACTCCTTCGAGAGTCGATCTTGAGTCGACCGCCGTTGACCGCTTGGCTACCCTCGCGCCATTACCTGTTGAACCTGAGGGCTAATGAGCTTGCTGGCGCCTACCCATCCGGCACGTGCCGGCGGATGAGCCAACCCATCTCACGGTTGAGGAGAACCAACTCACCGGAAAAGAGCATATCGGCCGCCGGCATGGGAAAAGAGATCCGTCCGGCCCGGCAGTTATGCCGGCGTCATCAACCGGCACGCCAAAATCCCCTGCACCTGCTCGATTCCGGGCCGCCGGCGATCTCCCGCGACGGGCATCCCGGCCCAGAGGACATAAGAACCTCTGCTGCCTGCATCGCGCCTCACATGAAATCCGCAAGCCCCAGTTGCCGCTCAGGGGGCTCACCGAACGTCGACTCGATCTGCATGAAGAGCACCTCCACCCGCTGCTTCGTGTACTCGGATATTGCGTAGGTCTCGCATATATTGCGCGACATCTCCAGGTACTTCTTCACCGAACCCTCGTGGACCGTCGCAATGACGTTACCCCCGCACCGGGTGCATCGCCCGGCAAGCGGCATCCGACGGTACTTCGCGTTGCATTTCATGCACCGCACCTTCTGCTTGGAGAAGGCGTTGAGGTTGCCCTGGAGATCCCGTATGAAGTGGGTATTCAAGACCCTCTCTGCGACGTCGTCGGCATCTACAGCGCGGATCTTCTTTGCGAGGTCGAGTTCCGCATCGAGTTTCTCAAGCATCGTCCCAAGCTTCGTGTAGGTGGACTCAAGCGGCCCCGCCGATATGTTCGAGGTCGGGTGGGTGAAGAAGAATCCCTCGACCTGGGCCGGAGTCCCGAGCCTGCGTTCCACCCGATCGACGAACTTATCGAGGTCTTTTGGGTGGGCGTAGGCAAGGCAGCCATTGTAGACCTCTAACGGGTAATGATCGCAGACATCAACGTTCAGGCTCTCCTTATCGATCTCCGCCGGGTCTATCCGGGTCGTCAGGACGAGCGGCGCATCCATCGTCCCGCCGCGGGTCTCAGGGAGGTAGGAGCGGGAGAAGTTGATCAGGCCATCGAGGAGGAGCATCACGCAGTCCTCGTCGCCGTCGCACTGCCCGCAGAAGATACCGTTTGCAACAAGGGTGTGGTTCTCGGCAACCGTCAGGCAGTAGACCCGGTCGTCGAGCGCCTGAACAGTCTCGCGGGCCACGACCACATCGCTTATGACGAGCCCGCCCTCCTCCGTCGGGAGGCGATCGCCGACCTTCACCTCCAGCGCCCGGATCTTCCTGATGTAATCGGTATCCCAGACCAGCATGGCGTGGTCGGGGGTGACCGTGAGGATCTTCCCCCGTCCGGTCACGAACCGGACAAGGTGCGCCGGGGCGCGGTGAACCGAGACCGACGTTATCCTCTTTATGCTGACCAGCCCCCGTGTATCGATGCTCCGGGCGTAGAACGTCTGCCCGGGGTCCGAGTAGAACGTTCCCGTCCGGTCAAGCCCGGGCCTTGAGAGATCAAAATTCTCCATCACAAACCGCCGGATCGGCACCGTCATCCACTGCCGGCCATCAAAAATGGCGATCTCCGTCTCGCCAGAAAAGCAGTTCCGCCGTTTGGCCGCGTGGAAGAACGGGTGGCCGTAGCCGACGCCGGCCTTCGAGAACCCGATCAGGCGGGCGAGAACCCCGGCGCTCGTGTGCGGCGCAAGCCCCATGAGAAGGTGGCCCACAAGGTCGAGGGGTTTTTCTGCCCGGTAGAAGGGTTCAAGCCCGTAGAGCCTCACCAGGAGGTCATCGATGAACTTCGCCACCTGGACCAGCCACTCGCCGCAGTCCTCCGATACAAGAATATCCTGGTGGCGGAGCTCAAGCACCTGGTCGGCGCCGGCGAGATCGCAGCCGTATATATCGTGGGTGTATCCGAGGTCCCGGAGCCTCTCTATCGGGACGCCGACCTCATCGGGCCGGAAATGGGTCAGGGGCAGATCGATCATATCGTAACGGACGGTCCCGTCCTTGAAGACATAAAGGCCCTGTAACGCCCTGAGGATTCCCTTCTCTATCGGTTCCACTGGTCGTTCACGGGATATAAGCCCTTTGACGCCCTTCAGGAGCAGAATCTCTGATTCGCGTATGCCGAGGTTCTCCAGGGCCGCTGCGTACTCGTTTTTGATGTTGATCTTGACCTTCTGGAGGCAGACCGTCGGCACGTTGCACCGGGGGCAGAGATCCTTCCCGATCTCCTGGTGGCACTTTGGGCACCTGAAGACCGGCCGCGTGTGCGCTCCGCAACCGCAGAGGTTCTTGTAGGTGAACGTGCCGCAGGAAGGGCAGCGCCGCTCGCCTACCTCTACCTCGATCAGGCCGCCGTCCGCGTTGGACCGGAGCCGGGAGGAGGAAGCCGCCTGAAACGACCGGCGCGAACCGCCCTCATCCCCGATGGGGAAGAGCGAATGGGGCGGCGGCTTCATCTCCCTCTGCTTTGACTTCCCCGGCCGCCCCATCCGGCCGCCGATCCGGGTGCCCGCCCGTGAGCGGACGAGAAAACCCGAGAGATGCATAACAAGGCCAAGCGAGTCATCGAGGGGTGCGTCCTCCCACGCCGGCCTCTTATCGAGGTGCAACGTCAGACCAAGGCATGCAAGAAGCACCAGGTACTCGCGGATCTCTATCCGGTCGCCCAGGAGACGGTGAGGCACAAGGAGTTCTTCGAGGATTGCCTTCACATCCTCCGTATCCGGCAGCGTCAGCGCTCTACCCTCATCGATCCGGCCATAAGCGTTGATCCGATCCGCAAGGAGGGCGATCTCGGCCGGGGCGACGTCGTCCCAGAGGTAGGTGTAGTCAGGGTGGAGGGGGATGCCGTCGAGGGCAAACTCTATGGCCTCAAGTTCATTCTCCGGGTGCCGCGGGCCCCCCTCGAGCCGCCACCACTCCTCGCAGTAGCACGGGGGCATCAGGGGATGGTTGTTCTCCATGAACTCCCCGAAACTGATCAGGATCTCGCCGTCGTCGAGGATCTCCTCAACCTGGCCGACGATCCGCCTCGCCTCCGCCGCATCATCCACCCGGCGAACCTCTCCGCTCCTGAGTTTGACCGTCGGCCCCTGGATCGAATCCACCGGCACGATCCCCGCCGCCTTCCCGGGCCGCTCGACCTTCATCTGGGTCCCGACTGCAAGAAAATCACCGAGTATGTGCATCGTCGCGGGGTTTAAGCCGGCGGCCGCAAACCCTGTGTTCCTTGACCGGCCGAGGCGCAGACGGAACCCTCCCTTGCGCATGGGGTAGGAAAAGACCGGCCGGCCGCCGATCAGGTCGCGGAGGTACTTGTCCTTCGGTTTGACGGCAGCGCCCTTATCGTCGTCACCGCTCCTGGCCGAAGCACCGCCACCGATCATATCCTCAAGCCAGCCCCAGCCGGACATCTTCATCTTCCTGACGTTCTTGACGATCTTCGGGGCTTTCAAGGCCAACCCTTCTGCAACCACGAGCGCCATACCGCCCCGGACGGTGTTCGTCTCCACCCGCTCAAGGTTCCGGTAACCGCTCACCTCCTGCTGCTCGGTCGGTTCGCCGTCGATGCAGACGGGGCAGTTGCCTATGATCGTCCTGAGCTCCTTCTCGGTCGGGACATACTGCAGGCTCATTATGTTGTTGTACTGCCGGATCTCCTCGATGTAGCGCTCGATCTCCTCAGGGCGGGGGATGTAGCGGTTGATACCGAGCGCCTGGCGGACGTAATCGCCCACCAGAACCGAGAGCGCCTGTGCCGTCCCGCCGGCGCTCCGGATCGGCCCCGCGTAATAGATCTTGAGGTAATCGGTCCCGTCGTCGTTCTTCCCGAGGCTGACTTTCGCGATCCCCTCCGTCGGTGCGGCCACCACCCCTTCGGTCAGGAGCGCCATAGCACCCCGGATGGCGTGGTCGAGGATCTCCTCCGCCGTCGTCTCGCCAAACATCCGTGCCGCAAAATCGTCGCCTATCCGGAGCGCCGCCTCTTCACGGGACATCTTCTGCTCGAGTTCGCGGATTCGGGCCGCTATACCCGGATAACCGAGGAGCGCCTCCACGCGATCGGCAAGGTCGCTTGCTATCGGGATCTCGATCTCCGTCCTCGGGTCAAGCCCGCGGGCCCGTGCGGCGGCGGCGAGCTCCATGGCCGACGCAAGGCTGACCGCAATATCGTCGAAGTACCGGGCGGTAGCAGGTGAGACCTCCATGCAGGAAGTTATGGACCCTTCACGCATTTAGAGGCTTGTTCCCGGAGTGCGGAGTTCCGGCAATCCGTATGATCCGTTCCCGGATCCCTTCCGGGGAGAGCATCTGGTCCACCCGTCCGGTCTCGAAGGCGGCGCGGGGCATGGCGTGGATGATGCAGGTCTGGATGGTCTGCGCGAGGGTGACACCCCCGATCGACTTGATGTGCCGGATCCCTTCGGCGCCGTCGCTCCCCATCCCCGAGAGGATCACCCCGACGAATCGGTCGCTGCCGTTACGCTCAAGAGACATCATGGCGACATCGATCGATGGTCTGGCGTACTGCACCTTTTCGTCGCTGAAGAGGTGGATGATCCGGTTTCCAGAGAGCTTTAAGTGGAAATCACTCGGCGCCACGTATATCGTGCCGTGCTCGATCCGTTCTCCGTCCTCACCGATCCTGGCCTCCATCTGTGAGGCCTCCGCAAGGTGCCTGCAGAGAGCGCTGTTGATGTAGTGCGGCATATGCTGGACGATGATGATAGTGGCGTCGATGAGCGGGAATCGTGAGAAGATAGTCTCCAGCGTCCGCGGGCCGCCGGTCGATGAACCTATGACCACGATCGTCTGGCTGTCAGGTTGCGAGGATGTTGCCATTGCGCCTTCCCTCATGCGAGGTAATCGAGGTAACCCTTCACGATGGCCACGATCTCGTCTGCTCCAAAGGGTTTTGTGATGTAGTCGATGACATATTCTTTGAGCGAATCCAGTTCCACATCCGGGATATCCTTTGCCGTGAGCATGGCAACGATGTTTCCCGCCATCAGCCCCCGATCGATCATCTCCGCTATCGTCTCCCAGCCGTCCTTATGGGGCATCATGATATCCATAAGTATGACGCCCCGAAACCCTCTCTCCAGTTCTGCGATGCATGCATCCCCGCTCTCCACGGCGACGACCCTGACGCCCTCCGGTTCGAGGAGCACCTCCATCACCTCGAGAATGGACAGATCGTCATCCACGACCATAACCTGCCGGCACGGCACTTCCGCCATTGTTCCCTCCCCGTTGCCTGGTAGTTCTCTCACCCGGGCCGGGATATAAACCTATGGATTCATATCACGCATCGTCTGCTGCGGGAAGAGAGAATATGATGCGTGAGCCCATCCCTTCACCGTCGCTCTCGGCCCATATGCGCCCCCCGTGACGCTCGACGATCCGCCTGCAGATGGTAAGGCCGAGGCCCGGGGAGTCGAGTTCGTGCCGGGAGGAGTCGGCCTTGTAGAACTCGATGAACGCCCGGTCGAGCTGAACGCGGGTCATGCCTATCCCGGTATCCCTGACCGCGACGACCACGACCCCGGCCTCGCGGGCGGCGTCGATGCAGATGGTCCCGGCCCCGTTCTGCGTATACTTGATGGCGTTGGCGATCAGGTTATCGAAGATCTCGCCGAGGAGAACCCGGTCAGCCCTGACGATGATCATTGGCGGGACGTTGTTCTCGAAGGTTATGGCCTTTGCCTTAAACAGGATTGCGTAGTTACGGAGGATGCTGTTCAGTTCGGTGCGCAGGTTCAGAGGCTCAAGATCGAGCTCGATGTAGAGGGAGTTCATGCGGGCCAGTTTCAGGGTCTTCTCGACCAGATCCTTCATGTAGGTGACGTTGCGGTCGGTTATATCAAGAAGGCGCCTCAGCCGCGGGTCCTGTTCTTGCTGCAAGATCCGGGGCATGAGCGCGACCAGAGGGGTTAACGGTGTCTTTAAGTCGTGTCCGAGCTGCGATATGAACTCGTCCTTCTGGGTGAGGAGTTTCTCCACGTCAGCGGTTCGTTCCCTGACCATCTCATCGAGGTCTTTGTTGACGACAGAGAGCTGGCTTCGCAGCACCTCCAGTTCACGGTTCTTGGCCTGGAGGTTGCCGGCAAACCCTTTGAGCGCCTCCTCCGCCTGGACGCGCTGGGTGATGTCGAGCCCTAGCTGCAGCATCAGGCACGACCCGTCCATATCGATGAACGGGTAGGCGTGAACCTCGTATGTCTTCCCGTTCGAGTGGTCCCACTCCCACATCTGCGGGTTCTTGAGCGAAAAGATGAGCGATCCCCGGCAGGGGCTGCACGGTCTGGAGGAACCGCGCTGCAGATCGTAGCAGGTCCTGCCCTCTGGATCGCCAAACGTCTCCCGAAACGCCCTGTTGGCGAACCGGAAGGTGAAATCCTCGTTCTGCAGGGTGACGTAGGCGGGAAGGGTGTCCAGGATCGAGAAGAGGCGGCGGCGCTCGGCGTCAAGGGCGGCCTCCGCCTCCCTGTAACGGGTCACCTCCGATACCCGGCAGGATATGATATCGCCGCCGAGATAGCATCCGGAGAGGATGAACCAGCGCGAAGAGTCATCCCGGCCGATGAATTCTGTCTCGACGGTCACGGTCGCACCGTCCGGTTTTACCCGGCCAGAGAACTGCTCGCGGTCACCAGGATGCGGCCAGATCCGCGAGAGGGGCAGATCTTGCAGATCTTCTTTCGCGTAGCCAAGGGTCTTTGCGAAGTTCTCGTTTGCCCCCGCTATCGTGCCATCCCCGCGTCGGATGAGAAACGCGCCGCCAGGAGCCCACTCCACGGTCTCCCGGCAGCGGGCCGGGCACCCGATAGCACTCGCAAGCGACGCGAGGGCGATCATGGCGACGAGTGGGAGGAGGAAGGAGACTGACCCGGTGTATGCGTGGAGCGACGCGATGCCGAGGCAGGCAAACCCGAGTACGGCGGCAGCCGCGATGCCCTTCTCGCGGTAGTGGTAGCCGGCGAGTGCGGCGGATATGAAGAGGAGGGGCCAGAGGATGAGGGCGGTGCCGGGGGACGCCACGAAGAGCGCAGCAAGAACCGCTGTAAGCGAGGTGCCTGCGACCAGGACCGTTGCGTATCTCCCGCCCTCTCCTCGGGGGAGGGATCGGTGGAGGATCTCCGCTCTGTGGGGCGCCATCAGACCTTACTGATCTGAGGGACCCCGGATCATTTATGACTCTCGGATCTGTTGCCGCTCCTGCTTGCCTCAAGAGCTCCTGTGAGCGGTCCGGCGCCCGTCTCCCCCATCCTGCAGAGGAGGAGCGCGGCTCGTTCCTGTTTCTGTGGGTCCGGGCTCCGCATCAGGCGGAGGAGCGGTTCGACCGCCGGCTCTCCGATCTTGCAGATAGCCATCGCGGCGAACGGCTGGAGGGCGGGGTCAGCGCCCTCTATGATGCTTATGAGCGGCTCAACGGCCGCCTCTCCGATACCGGCCAGGGCCGCCGCGGCGTATCGCCGGAAGTCCCGATCTTCCCTGTCACGCATAGCCGCAATGAGGGGAGCGATGGCGGGCTTTCCAATCTGCACCAGCGCGCGGGCGGCATACCATCGGAGGTCGTTGTCGCCGTCCAGCATCGCGGCGATCAGCGGCTCGACCGCTGCCTCCCCCCTCGCCCCGAGTTCAGCAGTCGCCACCCGCCGCTCTGCGAGGGAGCCATTCCGGAGATCGGCAACCAGTTCATCGATCCGGGTCTCGTCAGTCATACCGTTCAGGTGCTCCTTTTGCGGTGTTATGTCTTCCTGATGCTGCCAAGAGCCTCTCGGGCAGCCTGCCGCACCTCCTCCCGCCCGTCGTCGAGCGCCCGGATAAGGGCATCGGTGGATCGGGGGTCCCCGATAACTCCGAGGGCTGCCGCCGCTCCCCTGCGGATGCGCCAGTCGCCGTCACCGAGCGCCACATCGAGCGCCGCGACGGCGGGCCGCCCGATCTGATCGAATGCGGCGGTCACCTCCGGCAAAATGTCCGCCTCTCCGGCCCGGATGGCCGAGAGGAGGGCAGGGATGGCCGGCTCCCCTATATCCCCGAGAGCACCCGCCGCCCGGTGCCGGACCTCCTCATCCGGATCGTTGAGGGCGCCTACGAGGGCAGGGGCAGCGCCCTGGCCCCCGAGCCTCCCGAGCGCCAGCGCCGCCGCCCCCCTGATCCGGCCGCTCCCGGCGCCGAGGCTGGCGATGAGCACCTCCCGCGCGGGCTCCCCGATGGCCGCAAGAGCGAGGGCCGCCCGACTCCTGACATAGGCATCCTCGTCATCGAGCGCCGCAACAAGCGCCGGGACCGCCGCCGGGTCGCCTATATCCCCGAGAGCGACCGCGGCCATCCACCGGACATCCAGATCCTCGCTCTTCAGGCTCGCCGCAAGCGGCTCTACGGCCGGAGAACCCAGTCTCCCGAGCGCCTCCGCCGCCTTCCAGCGCACACCGCTCTCAGGGTCGGAAAGAAGGGCGGCGAGCGGCAGGACAGCGGCGGGATCGCCCGCACCGCCGAGGCATCCGGCCGCTTCGTAACGGGTATCCGGGTTTTTGCTCGATAACCGGGAGATCAGCCTCCTTGTATTCCGGTCGCATGCAATCGGATCGGAATCGCCGGCACGGAAATGTTTGTTCCCGGCCCGCCGGCCAACGACATCGAAGAAGTAGCCGAGAACGTAGGGAACGACGATGAGCATCCCTGCACGCACAAACGTATTTACGGTCACCTGCCCGGCAACGATGTACGTGGCGGCGATGTGGAGCACCGCAGCCACTATTCCCGGGTACACCGCAGACCGCCGGTACCAGTACGCGGCCGGGATGAGCACGATGTAGAGGAGATCGGTATACGGGAGATCGATGCCCGTGAGTATGCGGGCGGCGGCCCCCAGGAGGACGATGAGCACCGCAGTCAGGACGATGATCGCAGGCCTGCTCCATGCCGGTCCCGCAAACCTCATATCCATGCATGAGATTCGGTTGTAGAGGTAAAAGGATATGCCGGGGTTCCCGCCCGGCCCGTGGCCTCACCGCTGCTCTGCAGCCGCGGCCTCCGCCCTGAGTCTTACAAGCGACGCCCTGACAAATGCAGGAATATCGTCGGGATCCCTGCTTGAGATCAGGTTGCCGTCGACCACCACTTCCTGATCGATATACTCCGCACCGGCGTTCCTGATATCCTGGGCGACGGATTTCCACCCGGTGATCCGGCGGCCCGAGAGGGCCTGCGCCGTGATCAGGAGCTGGGGCGCGTGGCATATCAGAAGGACCGGCTTGCCGCTCTCGACGAACTCCCGCACGAAATCCACGGGCGCATCATGGGCCCGGAGTTTGTCGGGCGAGTAACCGCCCGGTATGAAGAGCGCATCGAAGTCATCCACCGACACATCGGAGACGGCGCGGTCGATCGTGACCTCGGCCTCCCCCTTCTTTCCAAAAACGGTCTTCCCGGCAGAGAGACCGACGTTGATGATATCGTGGCCGGCCTCCCGGAATGCCTCCGCGGGTCTGGTGTACTCGACATCCTCAAACATATCCGTTATAAGGACCGCTATTCGGCTCATTCTCACTCCTCCCCGGGCCGGAGACGGCCCGGTCACCCCGAGATCCTTCGGGAGATATAATGTTACCGGCAAAGTCCGGCCTCCCCGTCCTTGCAGACATTCTGAGGGCGTCGGAACGGTATCTATACTTTTTTATGGGCTGTTGCAGAACTGGAGAAGTATGGTTGTGCCGGCAGAGGATCGGGGCGAGGGTCTACCCGGAGAAGGAAGGGCGTCGCCCGAATGGCATACCCTCTCTCCGGAGAAGGTCCAGCAGGAGCTCGGCACCGGCCCGTTAGGCCTCTCTGTGGATGAGGCAAAGGCGCGGCTGCAGCGCTACGGGGCAAACGTCCTCCGTGAGGAGGAGAGGGAGACGCGCCTCCAGGTCTTTCTCCGGCAGTTTGCAAGCATCCTCATCATCATCCTTATCATCGCGGCCGTCGTCTCGTTCATGGTCGGCGAACCCCTGGACGCCGCCGCCATCCTCATCATCGTCCTCCTGAACGCCATCCTCGGCTTCTCGCAGGAGTGGCAGGCCGGCGAGGCTATAGCGGCCTTAAAGAAGATGCTCGTCCAGCATTCTGCGGTCATCCGCGGTGGAGAGCGTCAGGAGATCGATGCCGCATCCCTTGTTTTGGGAGACCTCGTCCTCCTCGATATGGGGGAGCGGGTACCCGCCGATCTCTTCATCGTCGAGGCGACGTCGCTTGAGATCGACGAGGCACCGTTGACGGGCGAATCGCTGCCCGTCGATAAGATGCATGGCGTGCTTTCGGCCGGGACGGCCCTTGCCGAACGGAGCAACATGGCCTTTGCCGGCACGACGGTGACGAACGGTCACGGGCGGGGGTATGTGGTCGCCACCGGGATGCAGACGGAGTTCGGGCGGATAGCCGGCCTCTCGCAGCGGGTCGGGAGCGAAGAAACGCCCCTCGCCCGGCAGATGGATCGCCTCGGCCGCGATCTTGGCCTGATCGCGGTCGGTATCGCGATCCTCGCTGTCGCCATCGGCCTCCTCCAGCAAAGGGGGATTGTAGATATGTTCCTCGTCGGCGTCTCGCTCGCGGTGGCGGTTATACCGGAGGGGCTCCCGGCGGTCGTGACGCTGACGCTTGCCATCGGCATCAAGAACATGATGAGGAAGAACTGCCTTATCCGCCATCTCCCGGCATCAGAGACCCTCGGTGCGGTCTCGGTGATCTGCACCGACAAGACCGGGACACTCACCAAAAACGAGATGACGGTCGTCCGGGTGAGGACGCCTGACGCGGATATTGCGGTCACCGGGGCCGGGTATTCCCCCGAAGGGGAGTTCCTCCGCGATGGGAGCGCCATTGACCCCCTCGCAGAGGCGGGGCTCAGGCTGTTCCTGCGCGCCGTCCTCCTCTGCAACCACGCGACGTTCTCTCTCACCGAGGGAGGGTGGCGGATCTTTGGCACCCCTACGGAGGGGTCGCTTGTCGTTGCGGCGGCAAAAGCCGGCCTCTCCCGGGAGGATGCCCCCGAAGCGATCCGGGAGTTCTCGTTCAATTCGGCCCGGAAGCGGATGACGGTCATATACCGGGAGGCCGACGGCTGCGTCGCCTACGTCAAAGGGGCGCCGGAGGTCCTCCTCGCGCGGTCGTCCCGGCTCCTCACGGGGGATTTGGCCACCCCGCTCACGGACGACCGCCGCGATGCCATCCTCCGGGAGATCGGGGACTACGCTTCGCAGGGGCTCCGGGTGATCGGGGCGGCATACCGCCCGCTCCCCGGCGATCTGCCCCGGACGGCAGAGGCAGTCGAGGAGGACCTGATCTTCCTCGGCTTTGCCGCGATCGTCGACCCCCCGCGGCCCGAAGCTGCGGAAGCGATCCGGCTCTGCAAGAGCGCCGGGATCGATGTCATCATGATCACGGGGGACAACCCTCTGACCGCCTCCGCCATCGCCCGCGACCTCGGCCTCTCAAGTGCGGGGGCGCTCGTCGGGGCCGACCTTGAGAATATGACCGACGACGACCTTGCCCGCCGGCTCCGGACGACAAAGGTCCTCTCAAGGGTCACGGCAGAGCACAAACTCCGGGTGATCGGCCTCCTCTCGCGGGAGGGGGCGGTCATCGCCATGACAGGGGACGGTGTCAACGATGCTCCGGCGTTGAAGAAGGCGAGCATCGGTATAGCCATGGGGATCAAGGGGACGGATGTCGCAAAGGAGTCAAGCGACATGGTGCTCGTCGACGATAATTTCGCAAGCATCGTCGCCGGTGTCGAGGAGGGGCGGCGGGAGTACGACAACATAGCCCGGTTCACCCGTTACCTCCTCTCCTCCAACGTCGGCGAGCTCACCGCGATTGTCGGCGCGCTCCTCCTCGGCCTGCCCCTGATCCTCATCCCCGTCCAGATCCTCTGGATCAACCTGATAACCGACGGCCTCACAGCGCTTGCACTCGGCCTTGAGCCGGCTGAGCGGGATGTCATGCGGAGGCGGCCGCGAGACCCGGGCGAGCCCATCCTGACGCGAAACGCCTACGCCGTCATCGGCGCCATCGGAGTCTGGATCGGCCTCATGACCATATACGCCTTTTCTGGCCACTACGAGGTTGATATCGACCGCGCGCGAACGATGGCGTTCACCGGGATCATCATATTCGAGCTCTACAACGTCCTGAACTTCCGGTCGTTTAGGTTCCCACTCCACCAGATCGGGTTCTTTTCAAACCCAGCCCTGATCTATGCCATCCTCGGGAGCCTTCTCCTCCAGGCGGTGGTGGTCTATGTCCCGATCTTCAACACCTTCCTTGGGACCACGCCACTGGCCCTCGCCGACTGGGGATTCCTTGCCCTCATCGGCCTGCCGGTGCTCTTCGCGGGGGAGGCCTACAAGATCCTCAGGCTGCGAGGCGACAGGGGGGCGGCGGGCTGAATCCAGTGTGATCTCCTCCCCGCCTTACCCCCGATGCTGGTGCCGCCAGGTAAACCCTCCTGCCGGCCGGTTCTGACCGGCATGATTAAAGGAAAACCGTGCATACCTGAGTTCTGCGATTTATCCTCTTCGGGGAGTCCCATGTCCATATATCAGCCTCTCATGATGCGCCCTGCCGCACCGGGCCCTGGCCGCCGGGGTGACGGGGCGTGATCGATCCAGAACTGATCGCCATCGCGATCTTCCTCTTTACATACGCGCTCATCATCGATGAACGGATCCACCGGGCGGTGGCGGCGATGCTCGGCGCCTCGGTCATCGTCCTCCTCCACATCGTCCCCTGGGAGAAGATCCCGGTCTACATCGACCTCGGCACCATCTTCCTCCTTATGGGGATGATGATCATCGTCAATACCGCCCGCGGAAGCGGCCTCTTTGAGTATATCGCAATAAAGACGGCAAAGCTTGCAAGAGGAAGTCCAATGCGGGTATTGTTACTCTTCTCGCTCGTGACCGCCGTCATCAGCGCATTCCTCGATAACGTCACCACAGTCCTCCTCATCACCCCGATGCTCCTCTACATAGCAGGCGTCATGCGGATCACCCCCCTGCCCTTCCTCATCGCCGAGATCTTCGCTTCAAACATAGGCGGGGCGGCAACGCTCATAGGCGACCCGCCGAACATCATGATCGGTTCGTCTGCCGGGCTGACGTTCAACGAGTTCCTGGTCAATCTCGCCCCCATCATGGTCGTCAACACCATCGTCGTCATGGGGATGCTTGCCCTTATATACCGAAAGGAACTCCACGTCTCGCCCGATGAGAAGGGGGAGATCGAGAAGACATTTGCAGGATTGAACGATCAGGAGGCTATCCGCGACCGATCGCTTTTCATAAAATCGATCGTCGTCATAGCGCTCGTCATCGGCATGTTCTTCATACACGACCTGCTCGGCCTCGAACCCGCCCTCGTCGCCCTGATCGGCGCCTCAATCCTCCTCTTCTGGAGCCGGCAGCCTCCTGAGGAGATCCTTGAGAAGATAGAGTGGCCAGCCCTCTTCTTCTTCGGCGGGCTCTTCGTCGTCGTCGGCGCCCTCGTCGAGACCGGGACGATCGCGGCCGTCGCCGGGTTCGTGGTCGCGAGCGTTCACTCGACGGGCGAGGCCATGCTGATCATCACCTGGTTCTCGGCGTTCGCCTCGGCGGTCGTGGATAACATCCCCCTCACCGCCACCCTTATCCCGCTCATCCACGATATGGGCGCGTCGATGGATACCTACCCGCTCTGGTGGGCGCTCTCGCTCGGCGCCTGTCTCGGCGGAAACGGAACGGCCATCGGAGCATCGGCAAACGTCGTCGTGATAGGAATTGCGGCGCGAAACAACATCACCATCTCCTTTGTGGAGTTCCTTAAGGTGGGGATGCTCGTGCTCCTTGTCACGGTCGGGATCGGCACCGCCATCCTCTGGCTCAACTTTTTCGTCCTGTGAATCGGCCTTACCTGGGCGGCAGAGGTCCGGGATCCCTGACCGACCAGCCACCACGCTTTTCCGGCAACGATCCCCTCCGGGATAAACTCACACCGGTTACGGCATCAGACGCAGATCTTCCACCGCCTTCTTCGCTGCAAGCCTTGCCGCCACCTGTGCGTGCGCAACCGATGCGGCTCGCCGGACCTCTGTATCCGGATCCGAGAACTTCAACCGCTCAAGCGGTTCGAGCGCCCGCTCGTCACCGACAGTGCCGAGCGCTTCGGCTGCAGCCAGCCGGACGATCCCGGCCGGATCCGCGAGCGCTCCGATCAGCCCATCGACATTTCGCTTCCGCCGCATGGCATCGATATCTTTCTTCCCCATCCAGAACCCCTCCGACCTAAAATCTGCGGCGTGACTATGGCCCGGCATCTCATCAACGTTTCGGGAGAGGGCAGGGTTCCAGAAGCAGCCCCGGGCTGGTGGCAGCCCTCAAAGCCCCATTGTGACGGACTGGCGGGGAACATATACCTATATAGCTGGCAGGCATCAACTGCCCCCACTCTGTGAGGCCGGGGCGGTGCTCTGCCGCACGGTCGGAGGGGTGCGGTAAGACTGGTTCGGCCCGGAGTGATGAAGAACACAGGGTGTGAGACTGATGCAAAGAGCGTTGTTGTTCTACGGGATCCTTGCGGGTATCCTCATAGCCACGTGCGCATCAACAGTGACGGCGGTGCCGATAGGGCTGCCGCAGGTCCCGGGAGATCCCGTGGGCCCCACCGTTTCAGGTATGGCAAACAACATCAAGCCCGGGACGGTTCTGGAGTACGATGCGTCGATCTCTGAGATCGCAACCGATCGGTATGGCATATCGAGTCAATCTCCTGTCATGTCCTTTGACTGGATCATAAAGGTCGAGGAGGCGTCAGGCGGCTGTTACACGGGAACGGCGGAGATCGTTTCACGTGGTGGTTCAGTAAACAACCAGGTGTACCGGTGGTCGTATGTGGAGGGGCAGCAGAACCCGGACTGGTTCGGCCCCCCGCTCTGGGTTGACCCCGCGGCCCCGGCTAAGTCTGCGGGGACGTATGGTAACGGCACCTGGCAGCTGCTCGGGGACCCCCGTGGCCTGAAGATGCCCAATCCATTTACCGGCGGCGAACAATCCGTGAACCAGATGGAGATGAGAGGTTCGGAGATCCGACGATATATATCGTATGATACAGATTACGGGACTGTTCTCCTGTATACAGAGAAGACAGACCGGTACTTCATGTCCTTCTGGTTCCGGCCCCTGAATGCAGGCGGTCTGACCGGGCCGTTTGAGGGATTGATCCCATAGCGCACCGGGTCATTCGCCGGTCGGTTTCGATATGGGGCAGTGTCCGGGTTATCCCGGCCCCCCCTTCACGATGTCGCGACCTCAACACACTCCTTTCGTGTCCCTATCCTGGCAAGCGCCCCGCACATGCCGGGGACGTAGGCGAACGCCTTGCCCGAATCCACCATGATAGATGTGAACTCATCCATCCGGGGCGAGACGACCATGCAGGTATCCGGGATCACCCTGGCACCACTTCGCTCGATGGCGGCGACAAGATCGGGGTTGTTCTTTGCGACTCCCCGGGCAGCGAATATGTAGAAGGGTTTTGTCGCCTTCTTTCCCCTGAGGAGATCGGCGAGTTCGCGGAGCTCGTCCGTCGAGCAGTGAGGGCACCCGACCGCAACCGCCTCAACCTCCATACCCGCAAAGAGGGCCTCGACCTCATCGGCGCTCACCGTCACCCGGTCAAGGTCGCCGGTCTCAAAGGAGAAGACCCGGGCCTCCGGGGTGATCTTATCGACATGGAAGAGCGCGACCGCGCCGGTCGCCGCCATAGCGGCGCCAAGCGCCTTCAGGTTGTCGCGGTTTGGCCGGATACCGGCAAAGATCGGGATCCGGTTCCCAACCTTCTTGCCCACCACGTGGCCGATGGCGCCCCAGTGGTCGGCGTGCCGGCCAGTACCGCCCTCGACCTCGACGACGACCTGCGGCCGCCGGTTTTCAACGATATGGAGGCCGTAGTACGGGG
This sequence comes from uncultured Methanoculleus sp., assembly GCA_964413225.1. Lineage (GTDB taxonomy): Archaea > Halobacteriota > Methanomicrobia > Methanomicrobiales > Methanoculleaceae > Methanoculleus. The sequence continues at coordinate 206,956 of CAYPRO010000001.1, forward strand.
TCTTTCCAATGATCGCCGCCGCAAGGGCGCTCGGCCCCCCTTCCCGGTTCGTCCGGGCGCCTAAAACCGAGTTTGCGTAGGCGACCGCTGAGGACTCCGACCAGGCCAGGTGCTCCCCGTACTCCGTTATGCGGATGTAGTAGGGGGTGCAGGTGCACTCGAGTTTGATCCCGAGTTTTCGGTAGGCCTCGACAATATCCGCCTGGCGGCGGGCAAACTCCTCTTTGATCCCGAACTCGCGCCACGCCTCCTGCGGCATGCCTATGGGGTTTAAGACGGTCGGGACCGCCACCCGGGCGTTGAGGCTCTGCAGCCAGGAGAGTCCCCATCTCCCGATGGTCTTATACGATGCACCGCTCACCTGAGCGCTCGTTATCGGGACGAGCCTCCCGGCATCGTAGACATTGCCGAGCGCGACCAGGATCTCCATCATCTTCTGGCGTGTCTCTCCAAACTCGCCGGCGAGCATCTTCTCGTCATCTCTATCAAGGTACATGAACTATGGCCACTCCGCTCTCCTGAATTCGCTCTCTCTCCCTATAATCATCGTGGCATCGATGCCGACCTTCACGTTCGTCCCATCGGCAAGGCGCATCGGATCAAGCGACGACCCCCGGACGCCGGTGATGACCATGATGTCGGTGTCGCCCCGCACCCTTGTCGCTATAGCGTACTCGACGTCGCAGGGGTCGTGGATATCGATATCCTCATCCACAACGACGACGTGCTTCAAGGACGTATGGGCGGCAAACGCCGCCATGATGGCGTTTTTCGCGTCACCCTGCGTGTTCTTCCGGATCTGGATCACGCCGTGGAGGTAACCGGCGCCGCCTTTCGTGAGGAGGACATCTCTCACCGTCGTCACATCGCTGACCGCGCGGTAGATCTTCGGCTCATAGGGGGCCCCCATAAGGAGCTTATGCTCGTAGCCTGCGGGGAGGATGCCGTGGTATATGGGGTTCTCCCGAAGATACATCCGGGTGAACTCGATCACCGGCTGCTGCCGCACGGGGTCGTATGTCCCGGTTATATCGACGAACGGTCCTTCCGCCGCGGTCTCCGGCCCTATGGAGCCTTCGAGGACGATCTCGGCATCGGGGATCCTGACACCGTTTGCGCATGTCCAGACGGCAAGCTCCCCGCCCATCAGCTCCGCCGCGTAGGTGAGTTCCTTTCCTTCCGGAACCCGGGTGCAGGCGGCAAACGTCACGAGGGGGTGCGTCCCGATGGTGACTGCGACTGGGAGGCGCTCTCCCCGCTCAAGCGCCGCCTTGAGCAGGATGTGGGTATGCCTCCCCTCCACAAGGCGGGCGACGACCCGCCGGTCATCGAGGACCATCATCCTGTGGATGGAGGCGTTCTCCACGCCGCCGTAGCGGGAGAAGACCACGCCTGCCGTGAAGTAGCGCCCGGCATCGCCAGGGAAGTGCTTCATGATGGGGAGGGAGGAGAGGTCGGCGGGAATGCCGCCGCAGCATTGCCCAAAATCCACGACGCGGCCGTCATACGTTGCGGCCGCAAGGTGCCTGACAAGGTCCCGCTCGCCCACGCCGAGGGCTGCTGCAAGCGAGCGCCGGTCGGCAAGCAGGTTCATCACCGCCCGGCGACCATCGAGGTCGTGGAAGAAGAGGATCTTATCGGTTCGGCTCGCCATCCTGGGAGCCTCGTAGACGGTCGAGCAGGGCCGCTCGATCTCCTCGACTCGGCCCAGTTTTCGCATCTTTTCTATGAAATCACGCATCGTATCCACTCCATCGGGACCCGAGGCTATGCTCGACACTCAGGTGATCGAGCACCCGGGCCACCACCATATCGACGAGGTCGCCGATCGTCTCCGGGCGCTGATAGAAGGGAGGGCTTGCGACCATAACGGTCGCGCCGGCCTCATCAGCGGCAAGCATGTTCTTTAAGTGGACCCGCGAGAGCGGCATCTCTCTGAGGAGGAGGAGGAGAGGTCGCCGCTCCTTGAGGCAGACATCCGCCGCCCGGGCTATCAGGTTGTCGGCAAGGCCGTTGCTGACCGCCGCAAGCGTCTTCATGCTGCAGGGGACGATCGCCATGCCGTCGTAGCGAAACGATCCACTCGCTATATCGGCCGCGAGGTTGCTGTTCTCGGCGTATATGGCATCAAACCCGGTAAGATCCACATCTTCGATCCCGGCGATCTGCAGGGCCGTATCGGATACGACGATATGCACCGTTGCCTCTTTGCAGAGGATCTCGAGCAGGCGGTGGGCGTATATGACCCCGCTTGCCCCGGTGACACCGATGACAAACTCCTTCTTCATCTTCCCCATCCATTATGTCACTGTGAGTTTATCCTGTTTTGTCGCCCGCTTCACTCTGAGGACCTCTGTTGCCGCCTGCTCCACGATGCCCCGGTGTTCCGGAGTCGTGTAGACACCAAGGCGCCACTGCTGCCGCCGGGTGTCATTTAAGGTGTTGATGAGGGGCGATATCTCCTCGATATCGACCATTGCGTGACTGTTTCGGACCCGGACCTCCATCGAGAGCGCCCGCGGGAGTGGGGGGATATCCACGAGGACATCCGACGCCGGGACGCCGGCGGTCTCTGCGACGGCGATGGCGATCTCCCGCTCCCGGGCGGACCCGGGGGCCTGCCGGAGGGCTGCGGTGTTCACCCGGTCTTTTCCGACGTAGAGCGCCCGCTTGTAGAGATTCCGGGCGTAAACCCGGCGGGCGAGGTCGCGGGCGATCTCGCACGGCGAGTGCTTCAACCGCTCCATGCAGGCGGCGTCATCCATCCGCATGAGGTCGCGGGCATCTGCGCCCGGGACGCTCTGCACCTCTTCGCGGAGGGCGTGGATGAACATGCTCGTCGCTATCCGGCTCACGTGATGGAAGTAGACCGCCGGGCGCATAAGGGTCCGGGCGATGAGGAGCGACTCGGCGGCGTTGATACCGCTCTCATCGAGCGTGATGCCCGATTCGGTGAGGACCGAGCACCGGATCAGCCGGTGGGCGTCGACCGTCCCGTAGGGCACGCCGGTGTAGTGGGCGTCACGCATCAGATAGTCCATCCGGTCGACGTCGAGGCTCCCGTGAATGATGCTTGCAAGGCTATGCACCCCTGCGACGACGGCGCAGACCTCGGCGGGATCGATCCCTTCCGCCTCGAGGATATCGGCGATTGCTCCCTCCCTGACGAGAGAGCCGATCTGGTGGTGGCCTCTCCCCACAAACTCCTCCATCACTGGCTCGGTGACGTGGGAGAACGGCCCGTGGCCGATGTCATGGAGGAGGGCGGCAGTCGTGACGAGTTGAGTCTCCTCACCATCAAGACCGAGCTCCCGGCACATTATCCTGGCAAGGTGCATCGCCCCGAGGGAGTGTTCAAACCGTGTGTGGTTTGCGCCGGGGTAGACTAAGCTTGCAAACCCAAGTTGGGTTATGTGGCGGAGGCGCTGGATTACCTCTGAGTCGAGCAGCCTGAGCGCGAGCGCATCCGCCTCGACGTAGCCATGCACCGGGTCCTTTATGATCTTCATCCGTTCAGTTAAGGTTCTTGAGAGGAGGACGATAAAGGTATTGAGGGCGCACAAACTGCAAAAATAATCTGCTGTTGCATGCCCTCCCCGTAAAAAAGATTAAGTGTGCCGGGAGAAGAGAGATCGCCCGGGTGGCCGACAGGCCACCTGATGTTCAGGAGATGGGGGCCATTGACAGGAAGCGAAGATGAATCTCCCGGCACAAGGCAACGGGAGCCTGACGAGGCGACCGAGAACCGGGAGCCAGGTCTTGAAGAGATCGCCCGGAACCGGAAGGTTGAGGAGCAATCTACAGCATCCCGTGAAAATAGCCGCGATTTCTCCGGTCTCCCCGCAGGTTTCAGGGCCGATATCCTCGACCACGGCGACCGGGTGATCGTGGTTGCGGAACTGCCCGGAATCGATGAGGGGACGATCGCCATCCGGCTCTTAAATCCGCAGACACTTCGGATAACGGCAAAGCGCACAGGTCATGCCGGGGAGCGGGAAGACAACACCCTGAGCCGGCTGATACGCCTGCCCGCAAGCGTGATCACCGAAGGCGCCATGACGGGGTACAGAAACGGCGTTCTTGAGGTATGCCTGAAGAAGGTTGGGGGCGGGTCCGCCGGGGGTAAGGAGATCCCCATCGGGTGACGGGGGCTACCGCGGCCCCCCGCCCGTCCGCCGCCGGCTGCCAAAGCCGACGCCTCCGCCGTATGTCAGGGTCTCGTAGTCCGTCGGCACGATCCCGCGTCCGATATCCCGCACGGTATCGGCAGCAAGGTTCAGGAGGTGTTTTACGGCATCCCGCACCGGCATATCCTGGAGGCGATGGATACCGATGCTGGCCGACGCGAACACCCGGGCCTCTTTTGGCCCAAACTCCCCTGCGATGACGACATCCACGCCCCGGTCGATGAGGTCGCGTGCGAACCGTTCTGCGCCGGCGCCTCCGAGCTTGCAATCCGCCGGAGTTACGATGATCTCCACAGCAAGGATCTCCTGATTCTCCGCATCGACCAGGGTGAACGAGGGCGACGCCTCAAAGGCCGGCGATACGGTATCGTCAAGCCCCCCGGATCCTGCACTGGCAACCGCTATCTTCATTCCCTATCACCGGGCTCATCCTCAGCATCAAGGTATATAACAGGGCAGGGAGGTTCGGGAAACCCTCCCGGGCAGGGTCCTACCCTTCGGCTGGAGAGGCGCATGAGAGAGATGCGCCTGGAGGATGAGGCTACCCGCTCCGGGCCTGCGACCTGGGGTGAGCGTCGTTATCGGTACCGGGTGCGGCGTCCCTTGGAAGCGCCCTCTCGAGGGCTGTCTTTAGCTCGGCAAGCGATATGGGTTTTTCGAGGACTCCGACGATATCGCCCGAATACCGGGAGAACTCCTCGGGCCAGACATGCTTTGCGGTGAAGAGCAGTACCGGTATCTCTTTGTAATCCTCGTTGCGCTTCAGTTCCTCCAGAAACTGCCACCCGTCGATGGGTGACATCATCACGTCAAGGATTATGAGCGCAGGCTTCTCCTTCCTGAGCATCCTCAGTGCATCCCATCCGTTGTGAACCAGGAGCGGTTCACGGTTGATCTTCTTGAGCAACAGCTCCATTACTTCCAGCGTCGGCAGATCATCGTCGACGACCATTATCTTCTTTCCCACTCTTTTACACCTCCTTTGGTATCCTGATGGTGAAGGTGCTCCCCTCGCCCACCACGCTTGTCACCGTTATCTCCCCTCCATGCAACCGGACATACTTATCTGCGATCGAGAGGCCAGGGCCCATCCGCCCCACATTGCGGTTCAGTCGTTCGGCGCCCCCCATGTAGAACGGCCCAAAGATCGATTTAATGGTGCCGGCCGGGATACCGATGCCATTATCGCACACCATGATATAATGGTTTTTATTTGATTCCGCATACCGGATCCATATTTTTTTTGGCGGTTCATTATACTTAACGGCATTCGATACCAGGTTCTCCACCACCAGGTAGAGCCGATCGTGATCTCCGGAGAGATGGGCGGTCTCCGGTATATCATTGCAAAACTCCGCTTCCCGGTCGTAACCGCCCCCCGATATGACGGAATCGGCAAGCCGGCGAAGGAGCACATCCTGGATGGTGAATTCGATCTGATCCGCTGTAAATAGGCTCAACCCGACCATCCTCTCCACCACCGCGTACTCCATCCGGGCGCACTCAAGGCAGGTCGCAAGGTGCCTCCCTGTCGCCTCCCCAAGATCATGGTGTTCAAAATCTTCGATGATCATCTGGAGATACCCGATGAGCGGCTGGAGCGGTGTGCGCAGCTCGTGGGAGATGGCGGCGACGAGCCCTTTCCACTGGTTGGCCTCCAGGGTCATCTGCCGGCAGGCAAGCCTCTGCCGCCGTATCTCGGTAATGTCGCGCGCCGAACCTGCGATGCCGATGAGGCTGCCGTCCGCCCCGTAATAGGGGACCATTGTGACGGAGAAGGCATGATGGGTTCCCGAGAGTTCCATGTTGAGATCGTAATGCACGTTCTTTCGGCCCTCGACCACATCGTAAAGATGCGCCATGTGCTGTGCGGCGATATCGGCGGGGAGGAGAGCATCCGCGCACTGCCCGATGAGTGTCTCGGGGGAGAGCCCGTATTCGGGGGCGCGCAGCCAGGAGAAGTGGAGTATGCGGCCCGCGGCATCCTGCATGAAGAAGATATCGTTTGACTGGTGGATGAGCTCCGTCAACTGCCCATCCGACCGGGCGGAGGCGGTGCACATGTCTCCGGGCCTGCCGGTATCCACGACCGTGCATTCAAAGAGGTTCTCGGCGGCCAGTTCCCGACAGGATACGAGGACCGCGCGGGCATCGCCATTTTTGGTGCGAAATATCGTCTCGATGTTGCCGATATAACCCTCTCGCCCCATCTCCACGGCGAACCGGGCCCTACCCTCCTCATCCGGCCAGAACTTCTCCGCCAGGGTCCCGATGAGCTCGTGGGGCTCATACCCGAGGAGATCGGCGCACCGCCTGCTGGCGCAGAGCAGACGGAGGGTCTTTGGATCGCAGAGGAACTTTGCGTCGTGCGTATTCCCGACGACCTGCCTGCACCGGGATGTGGCCAGGTGCGGGGCCTGCGAGAAGAGGACCGTCGCTCCAAAGATCCAGAAGAAGAACGCCATCTGCAGCCCCGTTATCACCGGATCTACGGCAAAGCCAAGGATTGCGAGGTATATCCGGATAAGGACGAATCCGGCGGCGAGGAGCGTGGTCACCCTGAGCCCCTGCCCGGGGTACCAGAGGGCTACAAGAAGTATCGATATGCAGTAGACCAGAGAAGAGGGGGGGTATATTCCGGACTCCGGTGCGATCACCGTCAGCATAAACGATATGGCCGAGAACGAGACGACCACGATCATCTTGACAATATCCGTCCCGGTAAAGAGATCTACCTGGAGACGGGTGGGCAGGCGCCGGTTCATGGGCATGAGGATACAGAGAATTATCAGGGGCGGGTATATATACTGTTCGAAATATAACACAGGTAATTAAATAACTTTTCCATAAAAGAAATATGTCCGTTCACCTCCCCGGGATCTTCATCCCGAATATTTCCCGGCCAAAGAGGGGGGGCGCGGACGCCGGATGGCGGCCGGCACCGCTCTTCGGAGGAGCATATATGAGGACCGCCGCATAACCCTGAAATATGCGCCCGTTTGTCTTCGTCAACGTCGCCATGAGTGCCGACGGGAAGATCTCGACGCGAGAGCGGCGGCAGGTGAGGATCTCAGGGAGTGCGGACTTTTTAAGGGTCGACCGGGTCAAGGCGGAGAGCGATGCCATCATGGTCGGCATCGGCACGGTTATTGCGGATAACCCTTCGCTCACCGTAAAATCACCGGAGCTCCGCGCCGGCCGGCGGGCGGCGGGGAAGGACGAGCACCCCGTCCGCGTCGTCGTGGATAGCGCCGGACGGACTCCCCCGGATGCGGATATCCTCCACAAAGGGACCGGGAGACGGATCATCGCCGTCTCACAGAGGGCAGATCCAGAGAGGGTGGCGGTCCTCGCTGATTACGCCACCATCGTCGTTGCCGGCGAAGATGCCGTCGATCTTGAGGCCCTGCTTGAGGAACTCCACCGGCAGGGGGTCAGGCGGCTCATGGTCGAGGGGGGCGGGACCCTTATATGGGCGCTCTTTGCAGAGGGGCTCGTCGATGAGCTCCAGACATTCGTAGGCAACATCGTCATCGGCGGGAAGGATGCTCCTACGCCTGCAGATGGCGCCGGTTTTCTCAAAGAGGCGGATTTTACTCGCCTGCGCATCATCAAGATAGAGCGGCTCGATGACGGCCTTCTCATACGGTGGAGCGTGGAGAGAGGATCAACCGCCGGATGAGGCCGACGGCCGAAAAAAACCATATTATGCCTGTGGAGGCCACAGGCACACCGGATGAAAATGACCCAAGGCCATTTTCATACGAAAGGGGATCAGGGGACCTTCTCAATCTTATCGATAACCTTGTACGGGCCTCCCGAGAAGAGGGAGACGCTTATCTCAACCCGGTTCTCACCCTCTGCATCATGAATGGTGACCGCATCCCCTATGCGCGGTTGCATCGTCTTTGTGACGACCTCCCCGGTCGACTTGGTCACGCGGATATTGATACCGTTCACAAAATCCTGGCCTTTGCCCCCGCTGAAGGTGACGGTGAGGTCGTGCGTGAACCGTGATGGGAATCCGCCCTCGATCTGGAAGACAACCTCTTTGCCCGGCGGCATTGTCTGCGTCGGGCCGGGCACAAGTGAGGCCCCTGTCGTCGGCGCGGGGGTTGCCGTAGCCGCCGGTGTTCCGGCCCCCGGCGTGGATGGCCCGGCGTCGCCAGAGCCTGTGCAGGCGGCGCTGAGAGATACTGCAAGCAGAAGCACAATCAGAGCAGGTAGCAACCTGAAGTTCATAAGGCATTCATCTACATCAACGTATTTTACCCTTTCGCCACGCTCCCGGCGTCCCGACGGTATGATGATATAAATACCCGGTGTGGCTGCTGGCCAGCATCCGGGCATCCGGGGCCGCGCGGAGAGGTTGCCGGAAGGCGCAGACTACCCCCATCCGGAGAGGGTGAATCTGCAGCCAGGATATATCACCCCGTTAACCGAAATAAACGCGTTTTAACATTATTTTATACCTGAGATAATATTTAATGCAAAGAGCGCATCAGGTCTGCCCTGATACACCATGCATACGGATACCAGTCCAACCCTCCTCATCACCGGGGGGGCAGGGTTCATCGGATCACACATCGCAACCGAGGTGTTGCGGCACGGCTACCGGGTCCGTATCCTCGACAACCTGACGCCGCAGGTACACGGCCCGGAACGGCAACAACCCCGGCACCTCGACGGGCAGGCTGAGGTCTTCGTCGGGGATGTCAGGGACCCGCACCGGCTACGGGAGGCTCTCGACGGGGTAGACTCCGTCATCCATCTCGCCGCGGTCGTGGGGGAGCGGTCGAGCATGTACAGGATCGAGAAGTACATGAGCGTCAACACCTCCGGTACCGCCGTCCTCCTCGAGGCTTTGCTGGACCACCCGATCAGGCGCCTCATCGTCGCCTCGAGCTCTGCCATCTACGGGGAAGGATTATACTGCTCGTACAACGGCACCATCTACCCGAAGGTTCGGCGATCCGCGTGGCAGATGGCAAGGGGGGACTGGGAGCCCCGGAGCCCGGACGGCGAGGTGATCTATCCCCTCCCCACGCCGGAGACGAAGGAGGCGTCGCCGCTCTCGATCTACGCCGTCTCCAAGCACGACCAGGAGGAGATGTGCCGGATGATAGGTGAGACCTACGGCATACCGACGACCATCCTCAGGCTCTTCTCCGTCTACGGCCCGCACCAGGCGTATGCCAACCCCTACTCCGGCATGTTGGCCGAGTACGCATCCCGCCTGCTCCAGGGTCTTCCCGTGCGCCTCTTTGAGGACGGCTACCAGCAGCGCGACTTCGTGAGCGTATACGACGCGGCGCGCGCCTTCCGCCTGGCCCTTGAGTCTCCCCGCGCCGCTGGAGAGACGTTCAATATCGGAAACGGCCGCCCCGCAACGTTCCGAACCACCGCTGACCGGCTGATGACGATCACCCGGCGACAGGATCTCTCTCCCGAGATCACGGGGGTTGGGCGCGTTGGGGATATCCGCCACTGCACGGCTGATATCAGTCGCGCGCGAGAAGTCCTCGGCTTTGAACCGGAGGTCACCCTTGAGGCGGGCCTGCTTGACCTTGCCGCCTGGGTCAGGAAGGATATAGCAGAGCGGCGGATGGTCCCGGCGCCTCTCAAGGTTCCGGCGCCCTCGCGCCTCCGGGTCTGAGGGGCGCCCGGAGCCCAACCTTTATCTTACCGCCAAAAGCACGCTATCATACCATGCGCTTCAGCCTCCGCACCTGGGAAGTGCGGCTCGGGATCGTCCTGGTCCTTTTCTCGGCCACCATATACGCCATAAAATTCCTCCTGTTTGGCGACCCCGGGAATACCTATCAGTACATATTCAACGCTCTCGGATTTCTGCCGATAAACGTCCTTCTGGTCACCCTGATCCTCAACGAGCTCCTGAGTGTCCGCTCAAGGCGCGAGAGACTGGAGAAGGTGAATATGGTCATAGGCACCTTCTTCTCGGAGGTCGGCACCCATCTCCTCACCTCCATATCGGATCGCGACCCGGATCTCTCCGGAATCCGGCAGGACCTCATCGTAACGGAGGCCTGGACGCCGGAGATCTTCTCTGAGGTTCGCGATCGCCTCCGGCACCACCGTTACGGCGTCGCCATCGATGCCGCGGATCTTGAAGAACTCCGCCGCTACCTTGTAAAACGGCGGAATTTTCTCCTCCGCCTGCTTGAGAACCCTGTCCTCCTGGAGCACGAATCGTTCACCGATCTCCTCAGGGCGACCTTCCACCTCGCCGAGGAGCTCGAACGGCGTGGGGAGTTTGCCGGACTCCCGGAGAGCGACATCAGACACCTTACGGGGGATATCAGCCGTGTTTACGGCCTTCTCACCGGAGAATGGCTCTCCTACATGGAGTACCTCGGGCGCAACTACCCATACCTCTTCTCGTTTGCTATGCGCGCAAACCCCTTCGACGAGACGGCATCGACGGTTGTGCGGTAGAGGGGCCAGGGCGCAACGTATAAGTAGGCAGGGCATGACACGCCAGATCATCATGCGCGAATACTCCGTACTCATCGGAGGGAAAGCGGGGGAGGGGATAAACACCGCGGGCCTCTCCATCGCCCGCCTATTCTCCCGTCTCGGCTATCGCACCTACATGTACTTCGATTATCCCTCCCTCATCCGTGGCGGCCACAACTTCGCGATCATACGTGCCGCTGAGAGGGCGATAGGGGCGCACCGCACCCCGGTCGACGTCCTCCTTGCCTTTGACCAGAACAGCATCGATAATCACCGCGGACGAATTCACGAAGGTACAACCGTCATATACGATGCCTCGCAGGTGACGAGAGGCGAGGGTTACGGCCTTCCGCTCGATACGATCGTCAGGGAGGAGGACGCACCACCGATAACCGGAAACTCCGCGATGCTTGGAGCGCTTGCCCGGGTGGCTGGCATCGATCGACCGATCTACGAGGACGTTCTCCGCGAAAGCGTCCCCGCAAAATATCTTGAGGCCAATCTCAGGGTCGCCGGGCGGGGTTACGATGCCGTTTGGGAAGTCCTCTCCGTCGAACCCCTCGATGCCCCGGCCCTCCCGATCCTGACGGGGAACGAGGCCTCAGGGCTCGGACTCATCCACGGAGGGCTTGAATCATACGTCGCCTACCCTATGACACCGACATCAAACCTCCTCCACTTCCTTGCCAATCACGCCGAAGATCTTGCGATCAAGGTTCTCCACCCGGAAAACGAGATCAGTGTCATCCTTATGGCTCTCGGGCTTGCCTATGCCGGCGAGAAGGCGGCGGTCGGCACATCAGGCGGCGGATTCTGCCTTATGACCGAAGGGCTCTCGCTTGCCGGGATGGCAGAGATCCCCGTGACGATCGTTATGGGGCAGCGGCCCGGCCCGAGCACCGGCATGCCGACCTACACCTCCCAGACCGACCTCCACTTCGTCCTCTCCGCAGGCCAGGGCGAGTTCCCCCGGCTCGTCGTCGCCCCTGGCGACATCGAAGAGGCCTACACCTGGTCGTCGACCGCCCTGATGCTCTCCTGGAAGTACCAGGTGCCCTCGATCATACTGACCGACAAGACCCTCGCAGAGGGTGGGTATTCTTTCGACATCGATGCCGTAACTCCGCCGCCCGACCTGGACCCCGTGCTCTGGGGCGGCGATGGGGAGTACCGCCGGTATGCCCCGACAGAGGACGGGGTCTCGCCGCTCGCTTTTCCGGGGAGGAAGGGCGCCATCGTCAAGACGAACAGTTATGCTCACGATGAGGCCGGATTCACCACCGAAGAGGCAGAGACCGTTACGACCCTGCAGGAGAAGATGCTTGCGAAGGGCGAGAGCCTCAGAGCGGAACTGGCGGCGTATCCCACAGTAAAGATATACGGCCCCAGGAATGTCGGGGCGACGGTCGTCTGCTGGGGCTCGGAGAAATGGGCGTGTATCGAGGCAGCCGAACGGTTCGGGGCAAGGGTCGTCCAGCCGCTCGTCCTCGCGCCGTTCCCCACCCGGCACTGGAAGGAGGCGATGATCGGGGCGGGAAAGATCGTCTCAGTCGAGAACAACGCCACCGGACAGCTCGCCCGCCTCCTCCGGCAGCAGGGCTTCGACCCCGGCCGGCCGATCCTGAAGTACGACGGCCGGCCGTTTGCCGTCGATGAACTGGAGATGCGCCTTGCGGAGGTGCTCGCATGAGCCCGAAACCGGCCGGCGGACTCATAAGCCCGGCACAGAACACATGGTGCCCCGGGTGCGGCAACTTCGCGATCGAGCACATGATGAAGTCGGCCATCGCCGAGCTCTCGGAGGAGGAGGGGATACCCCTTGAGAACTTTGTCCTCCTCGGGGGAATAGGCTGCCACGGAAAACTGGTCGACTACTTAAACATCAACAGTTTCTACGGCATCCACGGCCGATCCATACCGGCGGCGACCGGTATGCGCCTTGCAAACCCGGACTTAAAGATCATCTGCCACGTTGGAGACGGCGACATATACGCGGAGGGGCTCAACCACCTCATATTTGCGGCGAAGCGCAACAGCGACATAACGGTCGTGGTCCACGACAACCGGGTCTACGGTCTGACGACGGGCCAGTACACACCCACGTCACCCTTCGGGTTTCGCGGCCGGTCAACCCCCGGCGGGATAACGGAGCACCCCATCAACCCCCTCGAGGTGATGCTTGCCGCAGGGGCCACCCACATAGCCCGGGGCTACACAAGAAAGGTCCGGCACCTAAAAGACCTCTTCAAGGAGGCTATCCTGCACCGGGGGTTCTCGTTCGTCGATGTCCTCCAGATCTGCGCGACATACTTCAACCTGACTGACTATTACAACGCTCACGCCTATGAACTGCAGGAAGGCGAGGTCGAGACAGGCAGGTTTGAGAGCGCTCAGGAAAAGATCCGGGAGTGGGACTACGACCGGGAGGCGCCTATCGCGCTCGGGACGTTTTACTCGGTTAAAAAGCCGATATACGAGGAGAAGTTCCAGGCGCTCACCGCCGGAAAGCCGGATCGGAGGGCGCTCATCGGGAAGGTGATCGAGGGGCGGAGGTGAACTCCCAAAAGACCTTCATCAATCATCGTCATCAACACATCGGTTCACGAGATCATCCCAAAACCTTACTACGCCCCCTACGCCGCGAGCAAGGCGGGGCTTGCAGCCCTCGGGAGGACGCTTGCGCTCGAGTACGCCGGAGAGGGCATAAGGGTCAACACGGTCGCCCCCGGCGCCATCGCAACACCTATGAACAGCGAGTGGCTGGAGAACCCCGACAGGCGGGCGGAGGTGGAGGGGCACATACCGATGGGCCGTATAGGGCAACCGGAGGAGATCGCCGGGATCTTCGCGTTTCTCGCCTCCGATGAGGCCGCCTACATAACCGGGCAGACGCTCTACGTCGACGGCGGTCTGACCCTCTACGCTGACTTCAGGGAGCCGTGGTCGTCGGGGAGGTGAGGAGTTCATCCCGCGAACGGTTGCCATCGCACAGATATATCCACCGCAGAACCCCGCCCGGCCGGTGGATTCATTTGAGCAGATTAATATATTTTCATTTTTATAAAATAAGATCCTGAAAATGGGCGCCCGGTGCAGGATCCATCGCCGGAGTTCCGGCACGAGGGGCTCCCATCCTACTTCCCGGGCGATCCTTTGATATGAACAGGTTCGTGAGCACAAGAACAGGATATCCGGGAAACCATGGTCTTTGAAACAAAAGAGAGCCTGACGGACGAAGAGGTTCGCCACGGCTTAAACCTCGTCATCCAGGATGGCCTTACCACCCAGGCGATGGTGACGCTGACCGGCGGCATCTTCCTCGTAGCCTTTGCACTCCAGCTCGGCGCACCGAACACCGTCATCGGGCTGCTTGCCGCCATACCGCCGCTTGCCGAACTCCTCCAGATGCCCGCGATATACATCGTCGATCGAGTCCAGAAACGGCGACTCGTTGTCGTGACGGCGTCGCTTGCCGCCCGCCTCTGCTGGCTGCCGATCGTACTGATACCGTTCTTCCTCTCGCCGGGGCAGGGGATCTTTGTGCTCGTAGCATCGATTGCCCTCTACGCATCGTTCTCGGCGTTCTCGCACTGCGGGTGGAACTCCTGGATGCGGGACCTCATACCGCAGGATAGGCTCGGGGCCTTCTTCTCCCGGCGGCTGACCCTCTCGACGGCTCTTGCTCTCGTCATCAGCCTCGCCGCCGGCTTCTTCATCGACTCCTGGAAGGTCGCCTTCCCCGACCTTGCCGCCTACGGCTACTCCGCCCTCTTCCTCCTCGGTCTCATCGCCGGCCTCGTCGGGATCATCCTCCTTGCCCGCACGCCCGAGCCCCGTATGGTCGTCGAAGATGACGGGGACGGCCTGCTCGCCGCTATAAAAAAACCGTTTGCGGATGTCAACTTTAAGAATCTGATCATCTTCCTCGGGTCGTGGAACTTTGCCGTCAACCTTGCGGCGCCGTTCTTCACGGTCTACATGCTTCAGAGGATCGGTCTAGACATAACGGTCATCGTCGCCCTTGGCGTCGCAAGCCAGATCATGAACATTGCCTTCTACCGGTCCTGGGGCCGGATCTCCGATCGCTACTCCAACAAATCGGTCCTTGCCGTGAGCGGCCCGCTCTTTATGTTCACGATCTTCGCGTGGATGTTCGTCACGCTCCCCGATGTCTATCCCCTGACCTACCCGCTGCTCATCCTCATCCATATCCTGATGGGGATATCGCTTGCAGGCGTCTCGCTTGCCTCAGGAAACATAAGCTTAAAGATGGCGCCGAGAGGCCAGGCGACCAGCTACCTTGCGGCGAGCACTTTTGCAAACTCGGTCGCCGCCGGGATCGCCCCGATCCTCGGCGGTCTCTTCGTGGATTTCTTTGCCGAGCGGGAACTGATATGGACATTGATCTGGAAGAGCCCGGTGCGCGAACTGGTATTTGTCACCCTTGACCTCCGGCAGTGGGAGTTCTTCTTCCTCTTTGCCTTCATCCTCGGCCTCTACTCCCTCCACCGCCTTTCAGCGGTGCAGGAGGAGGGGGAGGCAAAAGAGCAGGAGGTCGTCTATGATCTCATCGCGGGGGTCCGGCGGGATATGCGTAACTTCTCGTCAGCGGGAGGCCTCAGAGATCTGGTGAAGTTCCCCTTCTCATCCGCAAGGGCCGGGCGGAGGAGGAAGCGGTAGGGAGAGGCCCAGATACATTCATCAGTCGGGAGAGCTTCTGCCCGACATCATGAGTCTGATGAGCCCCCCTGGCCTTGCCACCGTGCCGCTTATGGCGGTGTTCGCTATAGGATGCACCGACATCCCCTTCTCCCGGCCAAGGACAGCACCCCGGCACCATCAGATGGCGCTATCATCCTCCCGGAGGCTCCCGGCCTCCCGATACGGGGTGCGCCGCGGCGACACAAAACATACTCCTTTCCGCCCACGCTCTCGGGGCCATCTGGACCGCCATCTGCCCGGATGCGGACCTGATGCTCGGGTTTGAAAACCTTTTTTCGCCCCCGGGCACCGTCGGCCGTATACCCGCCCCAGGTCGACTGCTACAGCGAGGACCGGATCCACCGTAACGTCCGGGAGTAGATGCTCACGGCGACGGCTGCTGCTGGCTGACGCAGTGGATCGCGCCAAAACCCGCGACCATCGCCGTGCAGTCGATCCCGATGACCTTGCGATCCGGAAAGGCCTGTCCTATCCGGGCAAGAGCGACCTCATCGTTCGGGTGGCCAAAGACCGGCACAAGAACAACGGTGTTTCCTATGTAGAAGTTCGCGTAGCTTGCCGGCAGCCTATCCTCGCCGCCGGTCGCCCCCGGCATAGGGAGCGGTATGACCGTCAAGGGGTTGCCGTCCTGATCGGTCGACGATGAAAGGATCTCGTAGTTCTCCTGCAAAACCGCATAGTTCTCGTCGTCCTCGTTCTCCTCGAGGGCACAGAGGACCGTTGTAGGGTCCACGAACCGGGCGACGTCATCGATGTGGCCGTCGGTATCGTCGCCGGCGATCCCCTGCCTGAGCCAGATGACGTGGCCGGCCCCGGTGTAAGCCGCGAGGTAGGCCTCTATATCCTCCCGCGAGAGATCCGGGTTTCGGTTCGGGTTTAAGAGGCAGGCCTCTGTCGTGAGCACCGTCCCGCACCCGTTCACATCGATCGAACCCCCTTCCATGACGATATTGGGCGTGAAGAGGGGGAGGTTCATGTCACGGTTCATGAAGAGCGGTATCCGGGTATCCCCCATGAGTTCCTGGTACTTCTCACCCCAGGCGTTGAACGTCCAGTTCACCATCGCAAGACCCCCGGTCTCCCGATTGACCACAAACGTCGGGCCGTAGTCGCGGAACCAGACATCGGCATAGTCGGCGATGTGAAAGGCCACACCGGCCGGATCGACCCCTTCCTCCTCGAGCATCGCCGTGACGCGGGTACGCATCGCCTCATCGGTGACGAGGAGGTTGACAATCTCGGAGCCCTGGAGCGCCGCGATCATATCGACATAGGTCCGCTCCACCGTTGCAAGATCGGAGAACGTCTCACGGTCATGCGGCCATGCGAGCCAGATGGCGTCGTGCGGTTCCCACTCCGCCGGCATATGATACCCGAGCGCCTGCGGTGTCTTCTCCGGCATGACTTTACGGGTGATCGGCCCATAGGTCTCCGGCCGCCGATTCAAAAAGAACCCCCAGCTCTCCCGGATGGCCCTGTTTTCTGCAAGGTCGACCTCAACGACGAGAACCTCCTCATCGGTCTCCCCTGCCCGGGCAAGGATGTTCCCGAAGGCATCGGCGACGAACGAGCTCCCGAAGAACCGGATGTCGCCCTCTGTACCCACACGGTTGACGGCGGCGATGTGGATGCTGTTTGCTATCGCATGGCCTCTCTGCACCGTCTCCCAGGCTTCACGCCAGTCGCCCTCGGGAGGTTCCTCTTCGGAGATCCGGCCGATGGCGGTCGGGTAGAATATGATCTCTGCGCCCTGCAGAGCAACTACTCTCGCGGCCTCCGGGAACCACTGGTCGTAGCAGATGAGCACGGCGATCCGGCCGTACCGGGTGTCGCAGACCCGGTAGCAGTCTCCCGGCTGGAAGTAATCCTTCTCGTAGAAGAGCGGGTCACGGGGGATATGCACCTTCCGGTAGGGAGGGAGAAGTTTTCCATCCGCATCGATGACGACCACTGTATTGTAGAACTTGCCGGACGTCGCCCGTTCATAGAGCGGCACGACGATCACGACGCCGTTCTCCCGGGCAAGAGCCGAGAAGGCATCGGTCGAGGGGCCCGGTATAGTCTCTGCAAAGGAGGATGCGTCTCTGCCCTCATACTGCGGGAAGTAGGGGACCCGGTAGAGTTCCTGCAGGCAGAGGATCCGGGCACCCTCCGCGATCGCCCGTTTTGCCAGGACGATGGTGTGCTCCAGGTTGCGGTCGAGGTCGTCGCCCGCGGCAGTCTGGATGAGGCCGATCTTCTGTGTGCTCATCTGTATCATCTCTCCGTATCGTAAGGCGCTCCAGCGCTTTATATCGATTGCCGGCACGATGTACAGGGCAGATGGAGTTTATAACAACCTTCCTCATCGCCGTCGGTCTTGCGATGGATGCCTTTGCCGTCTCGATCAGCGGGGGCGCCACCGTGCGGGAGGGCCGGTTCAGGTGGGCTCTCGCCATCGGGGCGCTTTTTGGGGGGTTTCAGGCGGGGATGCCGGTGCTGGGGTGGTTCGGCGGGATGAACCTGGCCTTCTTCTTCGGGGCCTATGGTCGCTATATCGCCTTCCTTCTGCTCGCCCTGATCGGCGGGAGGATGATCGCCGGGGCGGTGCGGGGGGATGGCGAGGCCGCGCAGTTTGCCGCCGCGAGCCTGGTGACCCTGCTCCTCCTTGCGGTCGCGACAAGCATCGATGCGCTCGCCGTCGGCGTCACGTTTGCCGCTCTGGATACGCCGATCCTTTTGCCTGCAGTCGTTATCGGCGCCGTAACCTTTGCCTTCTCCGCCGCCGGCGTCCTGATGGGGAGCGCATTTGGCCGGATATTCGGTCAGAAGATGGAGATCCTCGGCGGCGTTATCCTGATCGGCATCGGTCTTCGCATCCTCTCTGGCGTATGACGTCTCACCCGGTCTCGTCCAGGATCCGCCGCATATCGAGGGTGGTCTCTTTACTCTCCGGATCGAGAGCGACGAGCCTCAGGTCCTGTGCCGACCGGACACCGACGCCGAGTTCCGCCGCCCGGGCTATCTGATCCATCGCAAATATCCTTCCCCGCATCACCTCCGGCGTCGAGCTGTAGAGACGGAGGAGGGCGATCCCGGCGGCGTCGAGGGCGACCCGGTCGGTGCTTGCGAGGATGACGTTCGGGGCGATGTGGCGGCCCTGCTCGGGGCCCCCGGTCGAGAACCCCTCCGTCGCATCCATGATCGAGAGCGCGCAGGGGAAGAACCGGTTGATCTCGGCGATCATCCGGCGCTGGTGAGGCGACGTATGCAGCTCCATCATGTAATTGTATCCGTCCCCAGGGTCTATCTCCGCCACGGCTCCGATCGGGTTCTTCAGCGAGAGGGAGGCGTGGCCGCCGAACCGGTGGGTTTTCAGGCAGCATGTCTGGATCGTCACATCAGCTTCTAAAAAGAGCCGGGCGACTAAGAACCCCCGCTTCCAGTGAAGGCCGTCCGGGGGGATCGCCTCCCACCCTTCCCGGGGCAGATCATCGAGCGTCACCACATCAGCCCCCACCCGGGCCGCGACGCCGGCGGCTCCCCGGTTCTTCAGGACCGCACGGGTCTTTCCCATACCGCTCCGCTCCCCGAGCCGGATCGTCCTGGCGCCGGCATCAAGGGCCAGTCCGAAGATGGCTTCCAGGGTATCGGGATGGGTTGTGGCAGGGAACGGGTCGTCGCTGTTGAAGTTCGCCTTGACCGCAACACCCTTCCCGGTGAAGAGAGGAAGGTTGACCTCGTGCCAGAGCGTCTCAATAGCGTGGCTACGATCCGATGCATCGATGACGTAAACTTCCGCTGCTGCCGGGGATGCCATGCGCGCAGGGTGTTCTGCCAACCTATAAAAACATACGCCGTCCGGCCCGGAAAGAACCCGGATCGGAGGAAAAGGGTTGATATCCGGGTTTAGCCCTCCGGGCCGCCCGGGCGCCAAAAGGAGGCGGGGTGGATGCGCGAGCAGCACACATAGGCCCAGGCCGCCATCTAAAAGGCTGTGCCGGCACCGGCACACCCCGGGAGATGTGATCGAGGATAACCGCATTCGACACGTATAAGAGTACCACGCACGCAATACGTAGTAAACCTCAAGGCAATTGTAGAGACCGCGCATAGTGCGTGGAATGCTTTCAAATGGCATACGGCTCTGCCCGGGCCATTGAAAGGATAAAAAAGTATGAGGCCGGTACAACCATGACTTCCAGAATGCATACCCCCCACACCACCTGTCCCAGCTGCCATGAAGAGGTCTTCCTGGATGAACTCGTGGGCGGGCGCTGCCCTCTCTGCGGCTACTCCCTCGACGAAGATGAAGGGGTCTGCAGCGAGTACGAGGAGACCCTCGAGCGCTCCGACCTTGGGTGGATGATCCTTCAATTTTTTATATTCAGACGGTTCTGCAGCGAGGGAGCAAACCCGCTCCAGATCATGCAGGTCCTCTCCCGGTATGAGGAGCTTGCCCAGTGCAACCCCGCCGATGCGGAGAAGATGCAGTTCACTCTGGAAGTTCCGATGAGCCGCCGGGAACGGCTGCTCCCGAAACGATGCTCGGAATGCGGCAGGATATTCTTTTTCGGCGGAAAAGCAGTCATATCGGGAGACCTCTCGGCTCCTGAGCACCCCCGAAAATATATCTGCCCGTCCTGTTGATCAGTAGGTCCGGGCAACAAGGGTAGACGTACCGCTTCCGCCGCAGGCGATGCATGGACCCTCAGAGGCGACGATCAGGTCCGACCGTATATCGGACCCGAGGATGCTTGCATCCACCGCCGCCTCTATCCTTTCTGCGCACTCCTGTGACCCGCACCAGTGAACGACCGCAACCCCGCTCTTCACCGCAAGAGCGGCCTCATCAAGGGTTGCCGCCACGGTGATCCGGTCGGCCATCGCCTGCCGCGCCGCCTGCAGGATACCTCGCCTGAATTCTGCGAGGACCGAGAAGGTGCCTTCAACGACGCCCCTCCGGTCGAGGGTTATCTTATGGCCGTCACGGGTCACGGCGACGATTGTCTTCGCATCGATGTCGCGCGGCCCTATCTCAAGGCGCAGCGGAACGCCGCGCATCTCCCAGTGGTAGTACTTCGCGCCTGGACGGAGATCCCGCTCATCTAATTTCACGGAAAATCCGGCCTTCCGGAGCTCTTCTGCAAGCGTCCGGGCAGCCGAGAGCACCTCGTCGCGCCTCTTCCCGACGATGATCGGCACGATGACAATCTCGATCGGCGCGACATCCGGCGGCAGCACGAGCCCTTTATCGTCGCCGTGGACGCTGATCACGGCTGCAATCGACCGTTCGGAGATCCCGTAACAGGTCTGGCAGGCATACCGCCGCTCCCCGTTTGAGTCCTCGTATGTGATATCGTATGTCTTTGAGAAGTGGTCACCGAGCATGTGCGCCGTCCCTATCTGGAGGGTCTTTCCATCAGGCATGATGGTGTCGACCGCGATGGTGTAGTCAGCGCCAGGGAACTTGTCCCAGGCCGGGCGGCGGGATATGATCACCGGCACCTGGAGACGCTCATAGAACTCCTTATAGAGGTCGAGCGCTACCTCGACCTGTGCCTCTGCCTCCTCACGCGTCGCATGCACGGTGTGGGCCTCTTTAAACGATGTGATCTCTCTGAGGCGAATGAGGGGGCGGGTGTGCTTTGTCTCGTAGCGGAACGTGTTGACGATCTGGTAGAGTTTAAGGGGAAGATCCGTGTGGGACCGGATCCAGAGAGAGTACATCGGGTATATGGCGGTCTCGCTCGTGGGCCGGAGAGCAAGCGGCACGTCGAGCTCGTTCTTGCCACCGTGGGTGACCCAGTAGACCTCATCCTCAAACCCCTTGATGTGCGTGGCCTCCTTCATGAACTCGGTCTCCGGGATCAGGAGGGGAAACATCGTCTCGCTGTGGTCGCGATCCATCAGATCCCGGAGTATGCCGTATGCACGCTTTCGGATGGCAAACCCGTGGGGGTACCAGACGTAGAGCCCCTTGACCGGGTAGCGGACATCCATGATCTCAGCTCGCCAGAGAACCTCGTTATACCACTCGGAAAAATCTTCTTTCCGGGGAAGTGCGCCTGTGTCTTCTTCCATCCGCCTCGTACCTCAAAAAGTGCTGATCTGCCTGATTTATGCGATCACACTTAGGACTGCCGGCGTAATAAAGGCCTCCACAACCGCGGCAACCGCGAGGAGCGGGACGACGACTCGGAGGAAGAGGCGGGCCAGAGGCGGAGCTCTGGATGCAGCATCACCCCTTCCGTGCCACTCGGCGGCGAGTTCCTGCCCGAGGAGGAGCCCGAGGCCCCCGGCGACGAGGAAGGAGGGGATCTCGAATATGCCGTGCGGGGCAAGCGCTGCCGCGACGAAGAGGAGGCCCTGCTGCTGCCGCACGAGTTCCATCACCGCACCGATCAGGAGGCCGTTCACCGTAAGGACGAGCAGGGTGACGACGCCAAATGATGCGCCCCCGAGGAAGAGGAGGAGGCAGGTGCCGAGGTTGTTTAAGAATATCTTGCCCGCGAGCACCGCAGGGGAGTCGGAGAGGAGCTGGCCTGCGACAGTATCGCGAAAGAGGGTCATGACCTCTGCGCCGACCGCCGGGTCGCGGGTCACGATAGCGACGCCGATGCCGACTGAGAGGGCAAAGAAGGCGGCTGCAACGATCGTGGCCTGTATGCTCGGCCGTTCAGACATAAAGCACCATCCGCACCATATCCCGTACACCGGGCGCCATGCCGACAACGATCATCGCAAGCAGTATGAGGTGCCAGAGCCCCGGGTTCCCCTCCCGCCGGTACTGTTCGAGGATATAAATGGCGGGGATGATCACCACGATCTTGAGGAGGAACATAGAGAACGCGGTGCCGGTCGCCTCGATCAGGTTCGAGCCCACGACATGCTGTTCGACGTAGTGGACGGGGTGAAGCTCGATGCCGTAACTCGTTGCGCTTGCGTCCAGCATATGGCCGAATATGAGGAGTTTGTAGAGGATGTTTGAGGCATACTCCCACTTTGCGCCGTAGACGAGGAGGGCCCAGAGGGCAAGCGATGTGGCTGATGCGAGCGCAAGGATGATGGCGAGAACATCGAGCGCGATCCGCGTCTCGGTGAGCCCGAACCAGGCGAGTGCTGCGCTGGTTATGACGCAGGCGGCGATGCCCGCTCCCCCGTAGACCCGGCTGTAGCGGGAGACAAATCCCAGATTCTCGGAGAGTTTCCCCACAAAGAGGGCTATTGCCGCGATCGCAAAGATGGTGAAGAAGATCAGGGGCGTGATCAGGAGAAACCGGAGATCCGATGTGATCATGCCGGTATCCTCGACGACCCGGAGAAGACCTCCAAGGACGGCGAATGGCATGGTTGCAAGCACCAGCTCATCGTCAACGGCGATCCTGTAGCGCCGGAGCCCCCGATAAACGATATAGACCGCTGCGATAAGGATCAGGGCGTAGGTCAGCGTATCGACGAGTGTATACGGCTGGCCGTAACGGATGGGATCGATGTAGTATTTGTAGAGGAACTCCCTAATCATTACTGATCTGAATGAGCGCAGACGGCATAAACCTACTCAGAACCAAGGTCTTCGATAAGTCCAAATGGATGCAGCTCCCCCGCGACGTCGTCATCGGCCACGATGTCATCGAGCAGATATCGGCTGTCTGCGAGGATCTTGCGCTCGGCGACTCTGTGCTCATCATATCAGGGGACCGGACGCGGGAACTGGCCGGAAAACGGGTCGAAACATTGCTCTCTGGCTCCTATGATACCACGACATTCTCCGCCGATCCCCTCGACCCCATAAAGACCATCCAGAGAGCCGAGGCGGCGGCGGCACAGGTCGGGTTCGTCATCGGCGTCGGCGGCGGGAGAGTCATCGATACCGCGAAGATCGCCTCCTACAACACAGACCGCCACTTCATCAGCGTTCCCACCGCCGCATCGCATGACGGCATCGCCTCATCGAGGGCCTCGATCCCGACAGTCGACGGGAACGTCTCCCTTGCCGCCGAACCGCCGATAGCCGTCGTCGCCGATACAGCCATCATAGCATCGGCGCCCCACCGGCTGCTTGCGTCCGGGTGTGCGGATATCATGGCAAACTATACCGCCATACTCGACTGGGAACTCTCCCACCGCCTCAGGGGCGAACCGCTCTCGGAGTATGCGCTGACGCTCTCGCGGATGACCGCCGAGATTCTCTTTAAGAACGCCGACCTGATCAAACCCCACTCCGAGAAGAGTGCCTGGATCGTGACGAAAGCGCTCGTCTCCTCAGGGGTTGCCATGAGCATAGCGGGCTCATCGCGGCCGGCAAGCGGCGGCGAGCACAAGTTCTCCCACGCTCTTGACCGGCTTGCGCCGGGGAAGGGGCTCCACGGGGAGAAGTGCGGTATCGGGGCCATCATCACGATGTATCTCCACGGCGGGGACTGGGAGGGGATCCGCGATTCTCTAAAGAAGATCGGCGCACCGACGACCCCCGCCGATATCGGCGTCGACGATGAGACGGCAGTGGAAGCGCTGCTTGCCGCCCGGACGATCCGGCCGGAACGGTTCACGATACTCGATATGGGGCTGACTGCGGAATCGGCGCGGGACCTCGTGAAGATGCTCTACCGGGAGTGAGGGAGATGGCAAGAGAGAAGACAAAAGTGACCCTGATAGGCGCTGCGCTTGCAAGGGCCGGGCTTGAGTTTGTGTATGAGGGCAGCACCTGTGCAGAGTGCGAGAACTGTAAGGTGCGCAAGGTCTGCCACAACCTGCAGCCCGGGAAGAAGTACCGGGTGGTTGCCATCCGCTCAAACACCCGGCATGACTGTCTGGTTCACCATGAGGCGGCGGTCGCGGTCGATGTGATGGAGGCCCCCATCGTCGCGCTGATCAGCGCCGATATGGCGATCGCAAACTCAAAGATAAGCTACGAGTTCTCCTGCCCGAGGACCGCGTGCCGGAGCTACCGGCTCTGCCACCCTGATGGCATCATCGAGGGGGAGAAGTATATCGTCGGGGAGGTCCTCGGCAACGCCCCCGACCTCTGCGAGCGCGGCCGGCCCCTGAAACTGGTGGAACTGCGGCCCGTCTGAGGCTACGGCCTGCTCGCGCAAAAGAGACGCCGGGCGCGATCGAGGAGTTCGTCCCGGTCCCGGAGCGCATGGAGCCAGGACGCAGGGATCGCCTGAAACCCCCTGTGCGCCCCGGCAAGGCCTCCAACGATCGCGCCGACAGTATCAGCGTCGCCTCCGAGGTTGACCGCCGTGACCACAGCGTCGCGAAAGGACGGCGCGTCCATGAAGACGCTGACGGCGCAGTGGGTGCAGAGGAGGGCATCAAGCGAGGGCTCAAGCGGGTGCGCCAGGTAATCCTCAAGGAGGCCGCGGAGTTCCGGGTCGCGGCAGGCGGCAAGGGCATGCCCGAACGCCGGACCCGCCTCCTCGCCACGGCACATGCCGCTGACCATCCGGTTGACGAACGCCGAGGCCTCACCGGCGGCGGGATCGAAGTGCGTGACCCGCGACGCCGCAAGGCTCGCCTCCCGCACTTCTGCCGGCGGGTAAAATATTCCGATCGGGATCCCCCGCATAACGCTCCCGTTGCTCCGGCTTCCCCCACGTGCCTCATGCACCTTCCTCGCGGCATCCTCCGGGCCGACGCCGCTCTCTATGAGATCGAGGACGGCCCCCGATGTCGGCCCGAAGAACTCCGGATGCGCCCGGTACGCCATGATCAGGCGCCGGGAGAAGTTGCCAGGATCCAATCCCCCGCACCGGATGAGCGTCTCCGCAAGGGCCGACGCCTGCAGGGTGTCATCGGTGTACTGCCCAGGGAGGGTGTTGTGAATACCGCCTCCCTCCATCTCCGTTACGGCGAACGGAGGCGGCGAAAGTCCTTCTAAGGGCGCGCCCAGTGCATCGCCGATTGCAAGCCCGATGAACGCCCCGACCGCCCGCATATTGTGCATATAAAAAGATCACCAATAAGTTATATTTACCCGCGGGCAGTAGTATTCTTCGAGGAAAGGTGATAATGTGCAGAAAGATGAGCTGCTTCACTTACACATGCTGTTAGTTCACGTACGAAAATATTATGAAAACACCACGGGGGAGGATGTCTCGACCGACCAGTACAACGCTCTTCACATAACACCCGTCCATCTCCATAAGAATAAAGTCACGCATAAAAAGGCGATCCTGACGCTCGGAAACGAGATCGTCCAGCATATCCGGACCAATCACAATCCTTATGTCGGATACCGCGCTGATTTTTCATCCGGACAGGTCGCGACCGAACATTAAGCGATGAACGACATCGATACCCTCCGGGAGATCATCTCCCGCATCCTTTCTGCAAGACCCGATCCTGCCGGCATCCAGAAGATCAAACTTGATCTCTGCCGGGAACGGGGCGCCGGTATGCCCAAAAACTCCGCAATTCTTGCCGCGGCAACGCCCGATGAACGTGAACGCCTCCGACCGCTCCTCCTCGTCAAACCCACGCGGACGCTCTCAGGTGTGGCGCCCGTAGCGGTGATGACATCGCCGCACCCCTGCCCTCACGGGAAGTGCCTCCCCTGCCCCGGCGGGCCGGAGCACCCGTTTGGGTCTCCTCAGAGCTACACCGGAGAGGAACCGGCGGCACTCCGGGCCCGCGAACACGCGTTCAATCCCTACCTCCAGGTGCAGGCCCGGCTCGGGCAGTTCGAAGCGCTCGGACACCATGTCGATAAGGCCGAACTGATCGTTATGGGCGGGACGATGACCGCGCGAACGGTCGAATACCAGGAATGGTTCGTCGGGGCCGCCGTGCAGGCGATGAACGACTATCCCCGAGCCGGCACCCCGCAGGAGCGACCTGATCTCGATGCTATCTTTGCCGCAAACGAGCGTTCAAGTGTCCGGTGCATAGCGGCAACGTTTGAGACGAGGCCTGACTGGTGCCGGACAGAGCACATCAACCGAATGCTCACTATGGGCGTGACCAAGGTGGAGCTTGGCGTTCAGCAGGTTGACGACCGGATACTCGACTACAACCGCCGGGGCCATACTGTCGCTGATTCGGTCGCAGCAAACTGCCTCCTGCGCGACGCCGGCCTGAAGGTGGGGTTCCACGTGATGCCAAACCTCCCCGGGGCGGATATCGATGACGACCGGAGGATGTTTCTGGAACTTTTTGCCGACCCGCGGTTCCGGCCGGACTTCCTGAAGATCTACCCGACCCTTGTGACTCCGGGATCGGAGATAGAAGCCCTCTGGGAGAGGGGAGACTACCGGCCCTACACCGAGGAGGAGCTTATCGACCTTATTGCCTGCGCAAAATCGCTCCTCCCGGAGTACGTCCGCCTCCAGAGGATCCAGCGGGACATACCGGCAAAGCTGATCGTCGCGGGTTCGCGGCACAGCAACTTCCGGCAGCTTGCAGCGGCGCGGCTCCACGAACAGGGGCTCAGATGCCAGTGCATCCGGTGCCGCGAGGTGGGAAGGTCGGTTGCGCCGGAGGAGACGGCGATATCGACACTTGCCTACCAATCCTGCGGCGGAGAGGAACGGTTCATCCAGACCGGATCAGGAGATGCCCTCATAGGGTTTGCCCGGCTCCGGTTCCCGCACCGGCCCTTCCGCGACGAGCTTTCTGAGGCAGCGCTCCTGCGCGAGCTCCACGTCTACGGGAGCGTGGTCCCTCTCGGCGCCCCGGCCGCGGCAGAGGAGTGGCAGCACCGTAACCATGGGGCGCGGCTCCTTGCCGCGGCCGAGGAGGCGGCCTACGATCAGGGCTACAGGCGGCTTGCGGTGATGAGCGGTGTAGGGGTGCGGCCCTACTACAGGAAGCAGGGATATGAACGAGCGGGACCATACATGATCAAGACGTTCCCATGAGGCCTGCGACGATCGAGTTTGTGAAGCAGAGGTTCGCCGATTACTACCAGAGGCAGACCCTCGCCGCTCCATCCTCTCTTGAGCAGCGCGAATGGGGGTTTGCCTTCTTTGATGCTACGACCGCCGTGCGGATGCGGCGGCATGTGGCGTTTTCTGATCCGCTGGAACTCACCGCCTACA
This sequence comes from uncultured Methanoculleus sp., assembly GCA_964413225.1. Lineage (GTDB taxonomy): Archaea > Halobacteriota > Methanomicrobia > Methanomicrobiales > Methanoculleaceae > Methanoculleus. The sequence continues at coordinate 234,365 of CAYPRO010000001.1, forward strand.
TCAGGAGCCTGATCCCCGCCCACGTCTACTACTCGACGGCCTACTACCAGACGCCGTCGGCGGCGACGATGAACGATAAGCACTGGGCCGGCGCCGACCTGGTCTTCGACCTCGACGCCGACCAGATCGTCCGCGGGCCCTACGCTATGATGCTTGCCCGGGTCAGGGAGGAGACCGTGAAACTGGTCGGGATGCTGACCGATGAGCTTGGTTTTGCCAGAGATCAGATCCGGATCGCCTTTTCGGGGGGGCGCGGCTACCATGTCCACATCATCGATATCGCCGTCAGAGGATGGGAGAGCCCGGAGCGGCGCGAGATCGTCGACTATATATGCGGGATCGGGATCGACCCGGATGTGATGCTTTCTCCCGGGAGAGCCCCGGTCGGATGGCGGCGGCGCTATGCCGATGCCCTCAGGGATCATCTCCTCTGGCTCGAGGGCCTTGATCCGGCGGAGGCGGCGGCATACCTCACGGGGCCGGCGGGTATCGGGAGACGGGCGGCAACGGAGTTCCTTTCCGACCTTTATACCCTCAGGGAGGCGGAGAGCGGCGCCCTCCGGGAGAACAGGATCGTCCGGGCGATCACGGGCACCACCGAGTTTGCGGAACGGGTCCGGGACGCCGGGGCGCGTGCGGATGAGCCGGTCACGACCGATATCAAGCGGCTGATCCGGGCGCCGGGGTCTCTGCACGGCGGCAGCGGTATGCGGGTGGTGCCACTCGATATACGGGACCTCGCAGACTTCGACCCGCTCGTGGATGCGGTTGTCTTTGGCGACCGCGAGGTTTTAGTGGACATGAAGGCAAACTTCACCACATCCCTGCTCGGGAACACCTACGCACTCAAAGCGGGCCCTGCAAATGTCCCCGAAGCGCTTGCGGTCTTCCTCTGCTGCCGGAACATGGCGGAGATCGCCGGAGGTGCCTGAGCCATGGCCGCCGATCCCCTGGAGAAACTGCGACAGACACTCCTTGATATGCATCACTCGGGCAGGCTTGCCGATATCGAGCCCGGCCTCTATGAGGGCGCCAGGGTTTACATCAGGAAGCTCAAGGCCGACTACTACAGTCTGCAAAACCCCCTTGAGAGCCGGTCAGGCAGCCTCCTCATCGAAGAGATCGGGAGCGTCACCGAGACCGTGCAGGAGATCTTCTCCATCAGGACCCGCCAGATCCTCGATCTGGCGTTTCAGCAGATCGAGGGTCAGTATCTCGATAGAGAAGAGGCAAGGAGGATGCTCCCCGCAGAACGGGCTATGTACGGGCAGATCATCGATGCCATCGAGGGCTGCAGGGAGACGCTCGTCCGCGGGGAGGAGGGCTCCTTGCGGGGCAGCGGTGCTGCGGCCGTGGATGCCATCGAAGAGGCGGAACTTCCTCCTCCCGCCGGATCGGGGGTGCCGGCGGCAACCGTTACCCGTCCGGCCCCTTCTCTGTATGCCCTCGTGCATATACGCTCCGATGTGGAGTCGTTCATGGGAGTGGACGGCAGGGTCTACGCCTTAAAGCGGGGGGATATCGTCACACTGCCGGAGAACAATGCAGATCTCCTCTGCGAGCACGACATAGCCTTAAATATCAGGCTTAACAAGTAATATAGGTACTCGAACCTATTGAATAGAGGCTGCTATCATGAAAATGCCATCAAAATTCAAGACGTACTGTCCGTTCTGCAGAAATCACCAGACCCATGAGGTCGTGAAGGTGAAGAAGGGCAAAGTGCGTCACTTTAACTGGATCGACCGCCAGAAGGAACGCAGGAGCATGGTGGGCAACATGGGCAAGTTCAGCAAGGTGCCCGGCGGCGACAAACCGACGAAGAAGATCAACGTGAAATACCGCTGCACTGTCTGCGGGAAGGCACATCTCCGGCCGGGGTTCCGGCTCGGCAAATTCGAGCTTACGGAGTGAGGGTAGCATGGTCCGACTGAACAGGGAGAACAGGAGCACATTCCTCCGGGTGAAGTGCCCCGATTGCGAGAACGAACAGATAGTCTTTGAACGAGCCAGCACCGTTGTGGAGTGCAGCGTCTGCGGGCGTATCCTTGCCGAGCCTCACGGCGGAAAGGCAGATATAAAGGCTGATATACTGGCAGTGCTTGAGTGATCATGCCATGCACGAGAGAGAGTGGCCCGAAGAGGGAGAGCTTGTTGTCTGCACGGTCGCGGATGTCAAGGATTTTGCGGCGTTCGTGACCCTGGATGAGTACGACGAGCGAAGAGGGCTCATACCGATATCCGAGATAGCGCGGGGCTGGATAAAGTATATCCGGGACTACATACGGGAGGGACAGAAGGTCGTCTGCAAAGTCCTGGGTGTCGACCCCAACCGCGGCCACATCGATCTCTCGTTAAAGGATGTCAACGAGCACCAGCGGCGCGAGAAGATTCACGAGTGGAAGAACGAGCAGAAGGCCGCGAAATGGGTCGGGTTTGCCTCTGAGGCCGCGGGCGTTGACCGAAAGGTCATCGAAGAGCCCATATACCGTGAATACGGCCTGTTGTATCCGGCCTTTGAGGATATAGTCACCACCGGCGGCGAGGCGGCCGACAGGCTTGGCCTTGATGAGCCGGTCAGGGAGGCGCTCACCGCCGTTGCAAACGAGAACGTGAAGGTCTCGAAGGTGACCATAACGGGGCACCTTGTCCTGACGTCGCCGCGGCCTGACGGCGTCAACGTGATCCGCCGCGCGCTCCGGAGCGCCCAGCCGAAGATCGATGATGTGGATATCGACCTGATCTACATCGGAGCGCCAAAATACAGGATAAAAGTGACCGCGCCCGATTATAAGGCGGCTGAGAAGGCAATCGAGAGGGCGGCAAGCGCCGCCGTCGGCGTTGTCGAGCGGGCGGGCGGGTCCGGCAAGTTCATCCGGAAGCAGAAGGCCGGATAGAGCGTCATGAGCAATCGCATTCGCCGCTGCCCGGATGACCTGAGGTACACGCTTGCGCCGGTCTGTCCGATCTGCGGCCGGCCGACTCGGCCGGCTCATCCGGCACGTTTCTCACCCGAAGATAGATACTGCAACTACAGGAGGGTGGTGCGCCTATGGAAGACGTCGTCGTGAAATTTTTCAAAGATGCCGGCGGTGCCCCGGTTCTGGTCGAGGGGCTGCCCGGTATAGGGCACGTCGGGAAACTTGTTGCCGACCACATGATCGATGAGCTTGAGGGCGAGAAGATAGCGGAGATCTCTTCGGTCCATTTCCCGCCGCAGGTGATCGTCGATGAGCAGGGCGTCACTCACCTGGTCAACAACGAGATCTATCGCTGCAAGAGGGATGGGCAGGCGATCCTCTTCCTCGTGGGTGACTTCCAGAGCACTTCGGCCGAAGGCCACTATGTCCTGGCCGAGCGTTACCTGGATATAGCCGAAGATCTCGGTGTCCAGAGGATCTACACGCTCGGGGGCTACGGCGTCGGCCACCTGGTCGAGCACCCGCGGGTGCTCTCCGCAGTCAATATGGAGCGCCTCCGGCCGGACGTGGAGGCGGCCGGGGGATCGTTTGAGAACGCCGGGGGCGGCGGCATGATCATGGGGGCCTCAGGCCTCCTGCTCGGCCTCGGGAAGGCGCGGGGCATCGAGGGGATCTGCCTGATGGGTGAGACGAGCGGCTACATCGTCGACCCAAGGAGCGCCGACAGTCTCCTCACCGTCCTCTCCCGCCTGATCGGGATCGATATCGACCACACCACCCTGCAGCAGCGCGCCGAGGATATGGAGCAGGCTATAGCGAACATCCGGGAAGCCGAGGAAGCCAGGGGCCGGGAAGAACTGAACTACATAGGCTGAGGCTCTTTTCCCCCAGACGCGATGCCGGGCTCAAAGCAGGGATTTTTTGACCGGGTCACCGGAACCCGGGGTGAAGCGGGGAGTCTGAAGGCGTCACCTGCGTGAAGCCTTATGACTGAGGATCACTCCTTCACCGCAGGGAACCCGGCGGACGTCCAGGCGCTGATTCCACCCTGGATCTCGTAGACCTCGCTAAACCCGGCATCCCGCATCATATCGCGGACGCCGGCAGTCCTCCCGCCAGTCCGGCAGTATATGATGTAGGTCACGCCCGGATCGAGATCTTTTATACGCTCTGCAAACGTTGCCGAATCTATGTTGACCGCACCCGCGATATGCCCCCCGGCAAACTCGTCGGGCCTTCTCGCATCGATTATAACGAAACCAGGATCGTGTCCCCTCTCTTCTATCAGGGCAAACGCCTCGGCGGGCGGGATTGTCCGTATGGTCTGGTTTACCGGTGCAGGGGCGGCGCTGAGGCATCCGCCGATCATCGCGGCAGCAATGATGCTCCCGGCTGCCAGCACGAAGAGGAGGGAGGGATGAAGGTCTGCCATATACCTCCTGATCATGACCGGCAGGGGTAAAGAGGTTCTGGATACCGGGTCGTTCCCTCCGGAGCAACGGGTTCGTAACATCTTCAAGCGGCCACAAGAAGATCCGTCACCCCGTTCAGGGGGTGCAGGTGTCGACCTTCACTCTGTCCTGAGAAAACGGAGGTATTCGGTAAGAAACTCTTCAATGTCGCAGATATCTTCCTGGAGGAGGTTGTAGATGATTTCATTATCGACATCCCAGTAGATGTGGATCAAACGGTTCCTGAACCGCGCCATCCTCTGGAGGCGAGCGGAGAATTCCGCGTCAATGAGACCTTGCTCCTCCATGATGCGGAATGTGTCTGCGTAATCCTCCGGCGCTCTCCACCGGTTTTTCGCGATCAGATGGTTGGCGAGATCGATGGCAGCCTCGATGCCGACGATGAGGTGGTATTTGGCGCTGGCAATCAGGTGTGGGTCTTTGATAACGACCCCCTTTTCCATCTCGCCAAGGTCTTTTAAGTGCTCGCACGCCTGAACCAATTCCGACGAGAGTGCGGTGACTTTCTCATCATCGTAGGAGACCAAGGGCTTCCCTCCGGTAACGCTTTCGGTAGTAGGCGAAATCGTGGTAGTGGGCATAGATCCTGCATACGAAGTCGCAGCGAGCCTTTTCATCGCGGGAGATGAGCACCTCCCCGGTCTGCAGGACCGAATACGCGAACGGCAGGGGCGCGGCGTTCAGGACCCTGACATCGATGGGCACGCCTGCGGCATCCTCTAGTTCCTGCTCAAGCGCCATCTCGTATCGGAGCGTATCGGTTGCCCCGTTGCTGCTCTTCTGCAGGAAGATGCCGATGTCGATGTCGCGGAAGGGGCCGTGCGGAAACGATCCGTATACGTAGACAAAGAGAATCTCCTCTCTCTTTAAGAGCAGTCCGGCGAGAAGGTCGAGGAGTTGCTGCTTCTCCTCGACAGGGAGATCCCGGGGTTTCATTGTAGAGTAATTGGCGCCGGTGATGATGAGGGTTGCGCCTCTCATGAGGGTGGTTTCTGCAGAGGATTGCGATTAACTCGCTCCTCCTCCCGGCTACCTTCTCTCACCGGGAGGGATTTTCTTTCGGCACCCCCGGATTTTCGGGGACTTTTTAGAATTTTTTCAAGAGCTACCGCTCGGCGACCTGCGCTTTGAGGGTGAGAAGTTGTCGGAGAGTCAACTACCACCGGTTAAACTCGGAAATGACAACGAGTCACGGATTGGTGCTTATTCCTGAAAAGAGATGGGCTCGCTGAGATTCGAACTCAGGACCTCCGCCATGTCAAGGCGACGTCATAACCAGCTAGACCACGAGCCCGTGTCTGCCTGACGATCAATAAGGTTGATCTTCCGGGTATAAAATTATTCCTCCCTAAAAACCCCCGCCTGCCGGCTCCGCCCCATCGGGAGCCGGCACGCAGTGAAACAGGGGGTGATGGGCCGGGACCAATCAGATCTCGGCGTGCTTTGCCGTGTGGATGCCGTCGATCTTTTTGATCTCCTCCATCGCATCGGCCGGCACCGCAGAGTCGACCGTGAGAACCATCAGCGCCTCTTCGCCGGGGCGGTGGCGCCCCACCTGCATCCCCGCTATGTTCACGTTCACCCGACCGAGGATCGTCGCGGCCTTCCCTATGACGCCAGGTTTATCGGTGTGGCGGGAGATAACCACATGGCCGGTCGGTGTCAGGTCGGTCATGTAACCGCCGATGCTCACAATCCGCGCGCGGTTCGGGCCTGAGACACTCCCGCTCACCGTCTCGGTCATGCGGTCGGTCTTTGCCGTGATGCATATGATGTTCCTGAACCCCTGCGCCTCCTCCGTCGTCGTCTCGCTCAACCGGATGCCGCGCTCTTTTGCGACGAACTCCGCGTTCACGATGTTGACCGGCGTCTGGAGGATCGGGTCAAGCAGCCCCTTTAATATGACGCGGGTGATGAACTTCGTGTTCGGCATCTGGGCGACCTCGCCACCATATGTGACCTCGATCGACTCAAGGCGCCCCTCTATGAGCTGGATGAGGAGACGGCCCATCTTCTGCGCAAGCACAGCGTAGGGCTCGACCAGCGCCTGCTGCTCCGCAGGGACCATCGGCGCGTTCACCACATACTTCGCCGGCCCGCCCGAGAGGACGCTGATGCACTGGTTTGCCACCGATATGGCGACATTCTGCTGCGCTTCGACCGTGCTTGCCCCAAGGTGCGGTGTGATGATCACATGGTCGAGGCCGATGACCGGCGAATCCGTCGGTGGTTCGCTCTCAAAGACATCCAGAGCCGCGCCTGCGACCTTGCCGCTCACGATTGCATCCGCAAGCGCCTTCTCGTCGATGATCCCGCCGCGGGCGCAGTTGATCAACCGCACCCCATCCTTCATCGTGGCAATGGACTTCGCGTTGATGACGTGGCGCGTCTCCTTGATCAGAGGCGTGTGGACCGTGATGACATCTGCCCTCCGGAAGAGATCATCAAGCGAGACCAGTTCGACGCCGAGTTTTGCCGCCCTCTCCTTGCTTATGAAGGGATCGTAGGCTATGCATTTCATCTCCAGCGCCCGTGCCCGCTTCGCCACCTCGTTACCTATCCGTCCGAACCCCACGATGCCCAGGGTCTTATCGTTCAACTCGATCCCCATGAACTTCGAGCGTTTCCATTCGCCCTTCTTCAATGACGCGTTTGCCTGGGGAATGTTGCGCGCAAGCGAGAGCATCATCGCCATCGTGTGCTCCGTGGCTGCGAGCGTATTGCCTTCGGGAGCATTTGCGACTACTATGCCCCTGCGTGTCGCCGCCTCGGTGTCGATGTTATCGACACCGGCGCCGGCACGGCCGATGAACTTCAACTTCGTTCCCGCGTCGATGACCCGCGCCGTCACCTCGGTGCCCGAGCGCACCAGCAGGGCATCATAGTCCCCGATAACGCAAACGAGCTCGTCCTCGGTCAGCCCGGTGTTGACATCCACGTCGCAGAAACCCTTGAGGATATCAATCCCTTCCTCTGCCAGCGGGTCGCTGACCAGCACTCTATATTTCACAGTTCAACCCATATCTGATTCGACATCATGTGTATTGATGCTTTTTCCTCCGAAATCTTTTATGTAATGATGAGAAGTATATGTGTGGTGCGAGAATGAAGGAAATGCCCAACATTCTGTGGCTCGAAGAAATAAAAAAGGAAGATATCCCCTCCGTAGGCGGAAAGGGGGCATCCCTTGGCGAGATGACTGCAATCGGCCTCCCCGTGCCGAAAGCGTTTGTGGTGACCGCGCAGGCGTTTCGCAAGTTCCTTGTCGAGACCGGGATCGAGGAGGCGCTCTTCCGGAAACTGGAACGCCTCGATGTCGATGACAACGGAGCGCTGGAGTCTGTCTCCCGCGACGTGCAGGACCTCGTTCTGAGCGTCGAGATCCCCGACCACATCCGCGAGGAGGCTATCGATGCATACGCCCGGATGGGGGCGAACGGAACGGTTGTTGCCGTCCGCTCGAGCGCCACCGCCGAAGACCTGCCGGAGGCAAGTTTTGCCGGCCAGCAGGAGACTTTTCTCAATATACTCGGCAATGAAGACCTCATCGGTGCAATCCACCGGTGCTGGGCCTCGCTGTATGGCGCACGTGCCATATACTACCGGGCCAAACAGGGGTTCAATGACCGGAGCGTGAACATCGCCGTCGTCGTGCAGGAACTCATCCGGTCGGAGAAGTCCGGCGTCATGTTCACCTCTCACCCCGTCACCGGCGAACCCCTGACGATCGTCGAGGGATCCTGGGGGCTTGGGGAAGCCGTCGTCTCGGGCAGCGTCTCGCCCGACAACTATGTCTTTGACCTGCGCTCGGGAAGGGTGGTCGATCGCCTGATCGCCGAAAAAGAGATAATGATCGTGCCTGAGGGAGAGCACGGGACGAAGACCGTCGAGCTCTCTGGAAAACAGCGAACCGCTCCGGTCCTCTCCGACGCCGAGGTGGCGCGCCTCGCAACGCTTGGCAGGATCGCCGAGGATCACTACGGCATCCCGCAGGACATAGAGTGGGCGATCGTCGGCGGCGAGGTCTTCATCCTCCAGTCAAGGCCGATAACGACGATCCGGCGACCCGATCTCCCGCGCTCCGGGGCCGGCAAACAGCCCGAAAGATCGTCTGGCGTGGTTCTCCTCGAGGGCCAGGGCGCATCCCCCGGCATCGCGAGCGGCCGGGTCGTGATCGTGCGCGACGTAAAGGAGACAGGCGCCGTCAAGGATGGCGACATACTGGTCACGAAGATGACCAACCCCGACATGGTGCCGGCGATGCGGCGGGTCAGCGCCATCGTCACCGATGAGGGCGGCATGACCTGCCACGCGGCCATCGTGAGCCGCGAACTCGGGACGCCTGCGGTCGTCGGGACAAAGAAGGCGACGAAGATCTTGAAGGACGGGCAGATCATCACCGTCGACGGTGAGAAGGGCACCATCTATGAAGGAGCGCTTGCGACCCCGGCGGCGCCGGCAGCCGTGACGTCGGTGGCAGCGCCTGCCCCGGTCATCACAGGTACGCTCGTCAAGGTGAACGTCTCCCTCCCCGAGGCCGCAAAACGGGCCGCCGCAACCGGCGCCGACGGCGTCGGCCTCCTCCGGATCGAACACCTCATCCTCGGCCTGAACAAGACCCCGGGCTGGTACGTCGAGCACAACCGGGAGGAAGAGTTCATCAACGAACTCTACAGCGGCATCAAGACGGTGCTCGATGCCTTCCCGGGAAGATCTGTCTGGGTCCGGACGCTCGACGCCCCGACAGACGAGTTCCGTAATATGGAGGGCGGAGAGGAGGAGCCGATCGAGCACAACCCTATGCTCGGGTGGCGGGGAATCCGCCGGGATCTCCGGAGCCCCGACCAGTTCCGCCTGCAGGTCGAGGTCTTCAAGAGGCTCTGGGCTGCAGGCTACAGCAACCTCGGCGTTATGTTTCCCATGGTCAACCATCCCGACGAGTTCACCCGGGCCCGGGCCATGATGAGAGACTGGGGGGTCGATGTGGAAAAGGCAACCCTCGGCGTCATGATCGAGATACCGAGCAGCGCCATCCTGATCGAGAATTTCATCAAGGCCGGGATCCGGTTCGCCTCGTTTGGCACAAACGACCTCGTCCAGTACACGCTTGCCATCGACCGGAACAACGAGCATGTCGCTGACATGTACGAGCCCGAGCACCCCGCCGTGCTCTGGCTGATTGACCACGCGATCAAAGCCTGCCGCGAGCACGGTATCGAGTGTTCCATATGCGGCCAGGCCGGCTCCGACCCCGCTATGGTCGCATGGCTCGTCGGGCACGGCATCACCAGCGTCTCCGCAAACATCGATGCCGTCCCGCGCATCCGCGAGGCTGTTGCGCGCAAAGAACGGCAGATCCTGTTAGATGCGGCGAGAAGAAATGCGTGAGACCGGATGCTCCGAGGAAGATCTCTTCTCCTTCCTCTTATCTCAGCGAAAGAAGGATCTCGGCTACCGGAACATATTGAGCTCGATGTGCACGCCGCCCCATCCGATTGCGGCCCGGACGCATGCCATCTTCCTTGAGACAAACCTCGGCGACCCGGGGCTCTTCCCCGGGACAGCGGAACTCGAGGAACTCCTCGTCCGGAGGCTCGGTGCTCTGATGCATCAGCAAAAAGCCGGCGGCTATGCGACGAGCGGGGGAACAGAATCCAATATCCAGGCGTTTCGTATAGCAAAAAAGCACAGATCGGTGGAGGCCCCAAACGTCGTTGTCCCGGCGTCGAGCCACTTCTCGTTCCAGAAGGCCTGCGATATACTCGGGCTTGAGATGCGGACGGCGCCGCTCGATGCACACTTCCGGGTGGATGCGGAGGCGGCAGAGACGCTTGTGGATAAGAACACGGTCTGTATCGTCGGGATCGCCGGGACGACGGAGTATGGTATGGTCGACCCCATCGCCGCGCTCTCAGAGATCGCTCTTGACCGGGACGTCTTCTTCCACGTCGACGCCGCGTTCGGCGGGATGGTGGTGCCGTTCCTCGATCGGCCGATCCCGTTCGATTTCCGCCTCCCCGGGGTCGATTCCATATCCGTCGATCCCCACAAGATGGGGATGAGCACCATCCCGGCCGGCTGCCTTCTCCTCCGAGATCCGGAGTACTTCGCGTGTCTCAACGTCGATACGCCCTACCTGACGGTGAAGCGGGAATGCACCCTTGCCGGCACCCGACCCGGAGCGTCGGTGGCCGCCGCGTTTGCGGTCCTCGAGTACATGGGGATGGATGGCATGCGGGCGGTGGTCTCCGGATGCATGGAGAACACCCGGAGGCTGATCGAGGGTATGGAGACGCTTGGCTGCGAGCGGGCGGTGACACCGGATGTCAATGTGGCAACGTTCTCCTGCAGTCGTGCGCCAAAAGGGTGGCGGGTCTCGACGACCCGGGCCGGGCATATGCGGATCGTCTGCATGCCCCACGTCACCCGCGACGTGATAGAAGCGTTCCTTGGAGATATGAGTGATATGCATGCTTAAACGCCTTATACAGTCTCTTGAAGCCTCCCCGGTCATGAAGCGCGGGGAGTATAACTACTTCATCCACCCCATCACCGACGGGGTGCCGCTCCTTGAACCGGCCATCCTCCGCGAGGTCGGGTGCGCCATGGTGCGGGTCCTCGATCTTGCGGGCGTCGATACGATCGTCACCTGCGAGGCGATGGGGATCCCGATAGGCATCGCCCTCTCCATGATGACCGATATCCCGCTTGTGGTCGTCAGGAAACGCCCCTACAATCTTCCCGGAGAGGTTGCGGTCCACCAGACCACCGGCTACTCAAAGAGCGAACTCTACTTAAACGGCGTCGGTGCGGGCGACCGGGTCGTGATCATCGATGACGTCTGCAGCACCGGAGGGACGCTTACCGCCCTCGTCAGAGCGATCGAGAGCACCGGCGCTACTGTCGCGGACATATGCGTGGTCATCGGCCGGGGCGACGCGGATATCGGCCGGCCGTTCAAGACCCTGGTCAGGATCGAGGTCTCCGAGGGCCGTGTGCGTGTCGTCGATACCTGTCTCTGACCTCATAGCAAGACTCCGGGAGCGTGGGGCGCGATCCGTTGCCCTCCAGTTCCCCGCCGGTCTTGCGCGGCAGGCGCCGGCGGTGGCAACCGCCCTCCGCGACGCGGGATTCTCTGTGATCGTCAGCGGCGACCCCTGCTACGGGGCCTGCGACCTTGCTCTCGATGCCCTCGCGCACGCCGATCTCCTTGTCCACTTCGGCCACGCACCGGTCGATGAGCGCCCGGAGATCATATATGAGCCGGTTCGGTTCGACTTCGACGTGAACGTGCTCGACTGCGCCATCCCGCTCCTCTGCTCCCGCCGGATCGGCCTCGTCACGACAGTCCAGCACGTCCACCTGCTCGGCGCGATGGCGGCCTACCTTTGCGAGCGCGGGTTTGAGGCGGTCGTCTTGCCCGGCGATCGGCGCACGCCGCTTGAGGGGCAGGTGCTCGGGTGCAACTTTGCCGCCGCACGGGCGACAGGCGCAGATGATATCCTCTTTGTCGGGACGGGTGTCTTTCACCCCATCGGTATACGGCTTGCGACCCGTGCAAGGGTGGTGGCGCTCGACCCCTACACCCGCGAGGCACAGGTGGTCGACGCCGACCGCCTGATCCGCCGCCGCGCCGCGGTGATGGCAAAGGCAGAGGGCGCCGCAAACTTCGGGATCATCGTCAGCACAAAGAGCGGGCAGCAGAGGATGGGGCTTGCCCGGCGGCTCGCCGCCCTCTCCGATCGGGCGACGCTCGTCATGATGCGCGAGGTCTCGCCCGGCGAGCTCCTCGATCTCGGCTTTGCGGCATACGTAAACACCGCCTGCCCCCGGCTCGCCTACGATGACCAGGCCCGGTTCCCCGTCCCGGTGCTGGCGCCGCCGGAGTTTGAGATCCTCTGCGGCGCCCGGTCATGGGACGATTATACTATAGACGAGTACCTCTCCCCATGAACCTCCGGCACCTTGAGATGCGGCTTGAACGCCTCGAAGGCTTTGCGCGGCCGACCGCCCGTCTCGAGCAGTACCAGACACCGGCGCCGGTGGCTGCCCGCCTACTCTACCATGCAGCGATGCAGGGCGCGATCGAGAGGCGCCGGATCTGCGATCTCGGGTGCGGGGCAGGGATCCTCGCCTGCGGTGCGGCGCTCCTTGGCGCGTCAGCCGTGACCGGGGTGGATATCGATCCGGCCGCGATCGACGCCGCCCGCCGGAACGCAGGAATGCTCGGTGTCTCCGTGGAGTTCATCATCGCCGACATCCATGATCCTGCCATCAGGCGGTTTGCATGTGACACCGTCGTGATGAACCCGCCGTTTGGAGCGCAGAAGGCGCACGCAGACCGGCCGTTCATCGACCGGGCGCTCGACCTTGCGGAGGAGGTCTATGGCATATTCAATGGAGGCTCGACCCCGTTCGTCGCCGCCTACACCGAGGGCCGGGCGACGATCGAGGAGGTTATCCGGTGCGTATTTCCCCTCCGGCGGACGTTTACCCACCACCGTAAAGAGCGAGTGGATATTACCGTAGAGATCATACATTTAAGGCGGATCTAATACTGTGACCTCCGATACCAAATCCGTCTGGGGGCTCTCGGCCGCCCACCTTGTGACCGATCTCTACTCGCCAGTCCTCCCTGCAATACTCCCCCTCCTCATCGCCGAGCAGGGCTACTCGTTCTTCCTCGCGGGGCTGATCGTCACCGTTTACAACCTCACATCGTCGTTTGTGCAGCCGCTCGTCGGCTGGGCCTTCGATACCCGGGGATTTGCCGTCCACATCGGGACGAGTGTCGCCATAAGCGCTATATTCATATCCATCATCGGTCTCTTCGATAGTTATGCCCTTGTCCTTGCGTCCGTCGCCGTCGCGGCGCTGGGGCACGCCTTCTTCCACCCGAGCGCGCTTGGAACCGTAAGCCGCCTGACTCACGACGCGAGCCGGGGCCGGATCACATCCTACTTTGTCATAGGCGGAAACCTTGGCTACGCGATCGGCCCCATATGCGCCGGCGTCGCCGTCGGCCTCATGGGTCTTCCCGGCCTCGTCGTCCTCGTCGTACCCGGACTGGCGGTGGCTGTGATCCTCCGGCGGGTCCTCCCTGCCCCGGTGCGCCCGGAGAGCCGGACGGTGCCCGCCCGGAGTGAACGGCCCGCACACCGGGCGATCGCCCTCCTTGTCGTGGCCTCGGGCCTCAGGGCATGGGCGATCTTCGGTTCCGTCGCCTACCTCCCGACCGCCCTCACGCTCCGGGGGGTCGATCTCGTGACAGCAAACCTGCTCGTCTCAGGTATGCTCATAGCAGGAGTTGTGGGGCAACTTGTCGGCGGTGCTATCTCGGATCGCTATGGCCGCAAGGAGTACACGCTTATCGGCCTCGTCACCGCCATACCGCCGTTCATCGTCTTCCTCTCGACCGGCGGTATCATCTCGCTCGTCGCTCTGATGATATTCGGGTTCATCCTCTGGTCGACCTTCGCCGTCACCGTCGCCATGGCCCACGAGATAGCCCCGGGAAGTGTCGGGCTCGTCTCCGGCCTGATGCTCGGTCTCGCTGTCGGCGTGGGCGGTATGGGGGTCGCGGTCACCGGGTGGATCGCCGACGTGACGGCCTCGCTCCCTCTCGCCCTCATGACCATCCCCATAGCGATCATACTTGCCCTCCCGCTCTTCCTCGCCGTCCCCTACCCCTGGAGGTCTCTTGCCCGGGGATGACCCGGAGGGTCCCACACCTTAAGTATCGGGAGTGCAGAATCCCCCCCGATGATCACCCGGCTCCGGCGCTACCGGCAGATCGCAGATGTGCTGGCAAAGTACGGTTTCGGCATACTGGTCGAGGAGTTCTTCCCCGGGATCGGGCGATTGCGGGGGGCTCAAAAACCTGATGAAGAGAAACAGTCGGTGTACGAGCGTATCCGCCTTGCGCTTGAGGAACTGGGGCCGACATACGTCAAGTTCGGCCAGATCATGAGCATGCGGCGGGAGCTCCTCCCTCCCGAACTGATCGAGGAGCTGCAGCGGCTGCAGGATCAGGTCGCTCCGGTCCCGTTTGAGGAGATCCTGCCCGAGATCCGGAAGTACTGCCCGGACCTTGAGAAGTGTTTCGATATCATCGAGGCCGACCCGGCCGCGGCGGCCTCTCTCTCGCAGGTGCATCGGGCTGTCATGAAGGATGGCCAGATCGTCGCCCTCAAGGTGCAACGCCCCGGCATCGCCGACATGATCGAGGCCGATCTCCTGATCCTGCACTCGCTTGCACGGCGGGTGGAGTCGCTCTTCCCGGACCTGCGGGTTTACAACCTGCAGGGGATGGTGGATGAGTTCTCAGTCCAGATCCGGCGCGAGCTGGACTTTTCTCAGGACGGGATGAACGCGGATCGCCTCAGGAGGAACATGCGCGATATACCGTGCGTGAAGATCCCGAGGATCCACTGGGAGATCTCCGGCCCCTGCCTGCTCGCCATGGATTACGTCGAGGGAGTCCGGATCGACGATGTGGCGGCCATCCGCGCGTTTGGCCTCTTCCCGGAGGAGATCGCGGATATCGGTTTTAAAGCCTACGTCCAGCAGATCTTCATCGATGGGTTCTTCCACGGGGATCCGCACCCGGGAAACCTCATCGTGACAGAGCGGGGCGAGGTCGTCTTCCTCGACTACGGTATCGTCGGGGTCCTTCGCCCGGAGAGGAAGCGCACCTTCATCGCTCTCCTCCTTGCCATGACCCAGATGGATGTTGCGGGCCTGGTCCTGGCGCTCGAGAAGCTCGATGTGCATATCAGCCCTGCCGATCTCGATGCCGTCAAAGATGACCTCTACCTGGTCCTGCTCGATTACCAGGAGATGAGCCTTGAACAGATGAATTTCGCGGGAGCGCTCCAGGGCCTGACCGACACCCTCCGGCGCTACTACATACAGGTTCCGTCCACCCTGATGCTGATGATGAAGGTGATCATCATGGTGATGGATATCGGCACCCGACTCGATCCGGCGTTTAACTTCGACCAGCGGATCCGGCCCTATCTGACGGATATCGTGGCGCAGGAGAGGCTCTCCCCCGAAACCATAATCGATGCGGCAAACTCGATTGCCAGCGCAGCGGAGGGGTTGCTTGCCATCCCGGCAAACGTGAACAAGACCTTAAAGGCCCTCTCGGAGGGGACCATCACGATCGATCTCGAGGATGGCGATCTCGGGAGGATCGTCGGTGTCATCGACCGGACGAGCGATAAGGTCATCGTCGGGCTGGTGGTCGCCGCGGTCGTAGTGGGCTCTTCTCTCGTGCTCCGGGTGATCGAGCCCCCGGTCCCCGGCTACGTCGCGACCCTTGCCGTCCTGAGTTACGTCTTTGCGGTGATTTTTGGGTTTTATGCAATCTACAGCGCCCTGAGATACGGCCACATTCTCCGGCGGTGAAAGGCCAGATCCCCCTGCACCGGCAAAGGGTGGTTTGCGGCCTCCGGGCGGGTGCCGCCGCCTTATATGGTATGCGGGCGATCCTGTGAACATGGAGATTCTGGCCACAAACAGGGATGTTGCCGAAGAACTCCTCACCATGAGCCGCCTGCTTCTTATTGCCGGAGAGGACCGCCGCCGGAGCGAGGCCTACAGCCGGGCGGCACGGCAGGTCGACCGGCTCTCTTCGCCTGTCGCCGGGCTTGAGGCGGAGGCGCTTGCCCTTATACCGGGGATAGGCGCCCGGATAGCCGGACAGATCCACGAGATCGTGGAGACGGGGTCGTTTCGCGAACTCGACGATTTGAGGGCGGCTGTCCCCGCATCACTCGCCGATATGCTCGGCATCAGGGGCATAGGGCCGCAGACGCTCCATATCCTCTGGAAAAGGCTCGGCATACTGACCGTGGATGACCTGGAGCGGGCGGTGAAGGGGCACCGACTCCGGGCGATCAGGGGGTTTGGCCCCAAGAAGGAGGAGGCGATCGAGCGCGGTATCGAGCAGTTTCGCCAGATGCCGGATCGGATGACACGGGTGAGGGCTGATGCCATCCTCGCCGGTGTGACGGCGCTCTTTTCGGATGGAGGGTATACGGTCGCGGGGGATTACCGCAGAGGGGCGAGCACCGTCGGCGCTATAGATATCGTCGCTACAGGGGATCGAGATCTCCTCGTGCGCCGTCTTTCTGCCGCCGGCGGAAGAAAGACCGCGGGGGGGGTCTCGCTCTTTTCTGGCGGCGAGCACCTGAACATCTTCTTTTCCGAACCCGGCCGGTATGGCACGGCGCTTCTCTCTGCCACCGGTTCTGCAGGGTTCCTGGATAGGCTCGGGGAGGCGGCGCTCGCGCAAGGGTATCGGTTCGGTCCCGACGGTCTTTGGGACTGTTCAGACGGTCGCCTGCATACGTTTGAGAGCGAGGAGGAGGTCTTTATGTTCCTCGGCATGGAGACCATCCCGCCGGAGTTGCGCGAGGACCGGGGCGAGGTCGACCTTGCCCTCCGCCACGCTCTCCCCGATCTCATCGATATATCCGATATCCGGGGGGACCTGCATGCCCACACCACAGCAAGCGACGGCCGCCAGTCGCTTGAGGATGTGGCGGCGGCCGGGGATGCCCGGGGCTACGAGTACATAGCGATCACCGACCACTCTTCAAGGGTGAGACCGGAGGCCCTCGCGAGGCAGCGGGCAGGTATAGAGCGGGTCAACCGGCGGCACGATTGCCAGCTCCTTGCCGGGAGCGAGGTGGATATAAGGAGCGACGGCACGCTCGGCTACCCCGATCGGGTGCTTGCCGATCTCGATATCGTCATAGCATCGGTTCACTCGGGGTTTGACCAGAACGAGGATATCCTGACCCGGCGCATCCTCACCGCCATGGCAAACGAGCATGTCGATATCATCGGCCACCCCACGGGGCGCCTTCTTTTGAGACGGCCGGCTTACGCGATAGATCTTGACAGGGTGATGGAGCATGCGGCGGTTACAGGGACAGCTCTTGAGATCAACGCGTCGCCTCACCGTCTGGACCTTGATGATATTTATATCCGGCGCGCCAAGAAGAGAGGAGTGAGACTGGCTGCGGGGACCGATGCGCACAGGGCGGGCGAGTTTTCAAATATGCGTTATGCCGTTTTGCTGGCACGCCGGGGCTGGTGCGCCCCGGATGATGTCGTAAATACCCTAACTCTGTCGGAGCTGATGGGGTGGAGAGCGTGATCTACCGGCTCTACGAGAAGTTCCTCCTCCGGGATCTCTGTACGCTCCCGCAGCAGATCTGTTTCATGATCACCGAGCAGGATATGCTTGATTCGCCGGGCAACCTCAACCTTGCTGCCCAATGGTGCCGCGACCTCGGTATAGGGAGTGTCATGTTCCATATCAGCACGGACGATCCGGCCCGGCTGGACCGGTGCCTCCCCCTTATCCGCGAGATCTCCTCGATAGGGCGTCTGACCCTGCACTACCGGGACAGAAGAGAGGTCAGCGGGGAGGGCATGGATGTGACGGTGGCGATAGGAAAGAGCGGGCGGGAGGAGATCGCCGGCTGCGTTTTGCGGATGGCCGAGGATGGTATCGACCCGGGAACGGTCGACGAAGATGTTCTTGAGTCCTACCTCACGTTCAAATACGAGCCCGATCTCGTCATCAAGACGGGGGGAGACCACCTGACCGATTTTCTGATCTGGCAGTCGGTCTACTCCGAGCTCTTCTTTTTGGATGTAAACTGGGCGCTTCTCAGGAAGGTGGACTTCATACGGGCGCTCCGGGATTTCCAGTCACGGGCGCGCCGGTTCGGGCGGTGACCGCACCTTTGAAAGAGAGGGCGTTCGTGTGCTTTCAGGGCACGCCGGCTCTGTGTTACTGCCGGGCCATGCGCTCTTTCAAGCGCATCCTCTGGTCGTAGACGCGCATGGCCCGCAGAAGATCGATCTTTCGGAACGCCGGCCAGTAGGGGGCGCAGAAGTAGACGGCGGACTCATGGCCGTTTGCGAGCCAGGGGAGGAAGTTTGATGTCCGGTAGTCGTTGCCGGTGCGGACGATCAGGTCGACAGGGGGGATGGGCGCTCCCCGATGGAGGTGGGCTTCGACGGTCTCAGGATCGATGGTAGAAGGATCGATGGTTTTCTGCCGGACCTCTTCAAGGATCGACCGGGCGGCATGCACGATCTCGTTTCGGCCTCCGTAGGCAAGGGCTATGTTGAGGTGGTAGTCGGTGTAGTGTTGCGTCGCCGCTTCGGCGGCATCGATGGTTGCAAGGAGGTCGTCGGGGAGGAGGGAGCGGTCCCCGATCATCTGCACACGGATGTGGTTTCGGTGCACCCGTTCATCGGTCACGACGGCGGCAAATTTCTCCTGAAAGAGGAGAAAGAGGGATGAGAGTTCGTCCCTGTCCCGCCGGAAGTTCTCAGTCGAGAAGGTGTAGAGCGTTATGTGCCGGACGCCAAGGTCGCATGCCCAGTCAAGGACCTGCTCTGTTGTGTCCGCCCCGAGCCGGTGTCCGGTCGCCGTGTTGAGTTTCTGTTCCCGGGCAAACCGGCGGTTTCCATCCTGGATAACGGCGATATGGTGCGGGATATGCTTCACCTGCCAGCGCAGGTAGCGTTCGTAAAGGGGCTCAATCTTCGATCGCAGCATCGAGCGGGGTCACCTCCACGACCATGCCGCCGTTTGGGTAGCGCTCGACGACGTACTTCTTTCCCGGCAATCCGACGCCATCTTCGACGAGCACCCACCACGCCATCTCGATCCTTCCTTCGCAGACCGTGTACTCATCCTCATCGAGGCTCTCCAGGAATCCGTCAAGGGCGCCGGCCGGTTCGAGCACCCCATATACGATAGTCCCGTCGTCGGTCACCTCTTCAAACGGTCGCGCAGTATTGGCAGCTATACGTTTTAACCGTTCCCGTAACTGGACGGAGTCCTTGAAGACCGACGAGCAGAAGTGGATCTTCGGGTCGGCGGGGAGCTCCTCTGCCCATTCTCGTGCGCCGCGAACGGCGTTGTGCAGGCCGTCCTCGGGCTCGAGCCCGCGCTCGCGCATGGCGGCGGCGCAGGTCTCGCCCCACTCGAGTTCGTTTATGTTCAGGAAATCAAGGAGAGGGAGGGCGGCGGCGAGGTCTCCTATGCCGGGGAGCGCCGGCACCTCTATGCCGATGGAGAAGCCCATCCGCCGGGCGAGGGCGGCGGAGCTGGCGAAGTCGGTATCGAGGATCTGCGGCCAGGACTCGTGCGGCGGGTGGAGCCGGATCTCGTCGACGAGCCCTCGCAGGCACTCGAGCATGAGCTCATCGGGCGCAAGGCCGGTGTAGAGGTGGATGTGGTGATCCGCTCCGAAGTGTTCCTTTAAGAGGGTGCAGTACTCGACCACCCGGTCGAGGACAAGGAGCGGTTCGCCGCCGGTGACGCCGGTCCCAAGAGCGCTCATGTTCTCGGCCTCCCTTATGATGTCGGGTGATGATCTGATCTTCCGGTCGTTTGCATACTCGACATCCCGGCCCTTCCTCTCGCGCGAGAGCGGGCAGTACCAGCATGTCCTGTGACACCGGCCGGTCACGAAGAGGACCATCTTTGCTCCTTGATGGCAGAGGACACACCCCCGGGAGAGGTTTCTTTCGCCCGGGTATGCCCCTGACTCCTGTTGCATGTTGCTGTAAGTATGGGGGCCGGAGATGAAAAGGTTTGACGGTTGAGAGGAGGGAGCTGGAGAAAGCCGGCGGGGGCACGGGGAGCCGGTGGGAGTCATCTGTTCTGGGTTTATGCGGCGGGTGGAGGGCTGCTGAGAGCAACAGTTACATATAAGGCCTGAACAAAGAATTACTCTGAGTATGCCTCCCCGCCCGCGCGATGACGGTCTCTCGGAGGTCGTCGGTTTTGTTCTGATCCTTGGTATGATTGTTGTAGCGCTCTCGCTCTACCAGGTCTACGGTGTGCCGGCTGTGGGGAGAGAGAACGAGATCGCTCACATGAACCACGTGAAGGACCGGTTCGTGGATTACAAGATTGCTCTGGATTCGCTCTGGGTGAACGATATGAAGGGAGTGCTCCTCTCGACATCCTTCGACCTCGGGACGGGGGCGCCGGCAACGGCAGGCACGGTTTATTCGCTCCCGATCCTCACCCCCGCGGGATCGGGGGGGACGGTCGAGGTGAAGGAGGGCGGGGCGAAACTGACGATCGAGCCCGCGGGAAGGGATCCGGTGACCATCCCCCTCGGCAGCCTTGCCTACCGGTCCTCGAACAACTACTGGGTGGACCAGACCTGGACCTACCAGATGGGCGCGGTCTTCCTCACCCAGAGGGAAGGGACGACGGTGCGGGTCGCACCGTCGATGTCGGTCTCCTATGATGCTACCACAGCCACAACCTCGATCTACATTACACCGATGAGCATCACAGGGTCAGATTCTCTCGTGGGCTCAGGGCCGGTTCGTATCGAGACAATGCTGCTTAACAGGACATCAGATAGCGAACTCCTGGGTAAATCTTTCCCCTGGGTGAACATATCGGTTGATGCAGGCGACAAGGGATATGCACGGGCATGGGAGAGGGTGTTTAAAGAGACGATGCGGCGCGGCAAGATCGACTATTCGTTGTATGATGTCAGCAACGGGGACTCAAATGTAGCATACCTGCATGTCAGAGGCTCGTCATCTGATGAGAACACACCGGATGTATCTCTAGTGGTCAATCGGGCGACATACGAGGTGAACATCATATCCGCGGCGTCATTGATCGAGTGAGGTAGAAGGATGAGGCTAAGAGATGAAAAGGCAGTCTCCGAGGTGATCGGGGTTATCCTCCTTATATCGGTGACGGTGATCGGGGTGGGGCTTGTGGCGGTGACATACTTCTCCCAGCCGGCACCCTCCGAGATACCGCACGTGAGTGTGATGGCGGGGGAGACGGGGACCATATTCGCCATCTCTCATGAGGGTGGCGATGCCCTGATGAGAGGAAACTATCGTATCTACGTAGATGCCGGTAACGGGCTTGAGGATAAAACCGATGAGTTCATCCTCACGGGGGGAGGCAGCACCTGGTCGCTCGGCAAGACCCTCACCTATGATTATGGTACGACCAGACCCGAACGGGTCGTCGTCTCGGTGATTGATCCGGGCAGCGGGGAGATGGTGATCGCCAACCTGGATTACAGGTCGGGAAAAACAGCTCCGGATACAACACCAACCCCGACCGGCACAACCCCGACTCCAACCCCGACTCCAACCCCGACACCAACCCCGACCGGCACAACCCCGACTCCAACCCCGACCGGCACAACCCCGACTCCAACCCCGACACCAACCCCGACACCAACCCCGACACCAACCTCCTACATCGACTACGTCATCGATGAGGATGTCTTTGTTCACGGCAACACCCTCGTGCTCAGCGGAAGCAGCGTCTCCGGCCAGGACGCAACGGTCATCATAACCGGGGGGCTGGTCACAAGCGACCTCAACGGGGGCGCATCCATCAACGTATCGAACATCTATATCGACGGGGATGTCACCCTCGATGGCGGGAGTGCCAGCCTCGGTTCCCCGGTGGTACCTGGAGGTATATACATCAATGGGAGTCTTACGCTCTGGAATGGGCAGAGGCACATATACGGCGATGTCTATGTGGCCGGCAACTTCAATCTGAAGGATGCGTGGATCCACAGAAATGTCTACGTTGATGGAGATCTTACGCTGGGCTGGACTCCCTGGCTCGCGGAAGGGGCACACATCTACTACACCGGCAAACTCACAAAGCCCTCCGACGACTATAGCGCTAAAATCCTTGCAAAGTGCATCAAACTGGACACTGTGCCTAAAGTCCGGATGCCGGACCATGTGATACCCTCCCCAAAACCCACAGAATGGTATGCATCAAAAGGGTACGTTTCAGGCGGTGCCCTGATGAACGATGCGAAGATATTTGCCCCGAGTTATATCTCCACATCCGGGAACTCTGCAAACAACGTTGTCATCATCGCAAGTAACGATGACATATCGATCACAGGTGGGTGGAGCACGGTAACCGGTGTCTTCTTTGCCCCCCGAGGGAGGGTGATCTTTGATGGTGAACGCTTTGAAGGGACCGTGATCGCTAGCGACGGATTTTTCGCAATACATGGAGGATCAACGGTTATCTTCAAGAATATCAATGTGTACATCACCAATCCAGACGATTATCCATTCTGAGGCAGACAGGAAGACCAGGCATGACCACCATGGAATCCGACACCGCCGTCTCCGACCTCATCGCCGTCATGGCGCTCATCGCCGTCTTCGTGACAGTGGCGGCGATCATCGGAGTGACACTCCTCTCCTATCCGCCGGGAGATGCGGCGCCCGCGATGATCGCTCGCAGTGCTGTGGCAGAGGATGGGAATCTCTACATCTACCACGATGGCGGCGACCCCCTTGAACGGGGGCACTTTGAGCTCCGCATCGATGGCCGCGACCAGATAGGTGACGCCGCCCTCATCGATGCTTCAGGAACCAGACACGAACCCGGCACATGGACAACGTGGGAAACCGGGGAGGCTCTCGTCCTCGCCCCCGATGACGGTGTGACAATCTCCATCAATCATCGCATTCAGATCGTCGGAGAAGGCATGAGCCGCACCGGCAGCAACTGGCTCCTCCATGAGATTGGGAATGTTACCCCGGGACAGACCGTATCCCCCACGCCGACACAGACTGCAACACCGACACCAACGGGGACTACGCCGACACCAACAGGAACCATATCCCCGCCGGCTCCTGTTGCGAACTTCACCGCCAACATCACCTCCGGCCTTGCCCCGCTTGCTGTGCAGTTCACCGATGCTTCCACCGGAAGCCTGATCTCATGGAATTGGGCATTCGGGGATGGAACAACCTCGGCTGAGCAGAGTCCGGGTCACACCTACACTGCCGCAGGCAACTACACCGTCAGCCTCACGGCAACCGGACCCGGCGGCAGCGGCACCGAGACGAAGGTTGGCTACATAACCGTCCTGGCGCCGCCGGCAGCAAACTTCACCGCGAATGTCACCTCAGGCCCTGCTCCGCTCGCGGTCAACTTCACCGATCAGAGTGCCGGCAATGTCACCGCATGGTTCTGGAACTTCGGGGACGGCACCAACTCGACCGCCCAAAACCCCATCCACACCTATGCGGTTGCCGGCACCTACACCGTCACCCTGAACGCGAGCAACGCTTATGGCAACAACACCACGGTGAAGGGCGACTACATCACCGTTACATCACCCCAAACCAGGTATAATATTCTGCTCAACACGGCAGAAGGAAAATCGGGTTCTCTGATGCAAGGAGGTTACCTTGAGTTCCGGGTGACAGGAGCTAACTCCTATGTGGAGCTCGGCGGCACACGCTACAACCTCGCAATCAACGATACAGTGAGGCTGGTAATGGGAGCGAATGGAAACGGTAACATCTTCATAAATGGACCAATGATCACAGTATTTAGTTATAATAACATAGTGCTATACATCAACAATAATTCAAAAGGAAGCGGCTCTATCACAGGAATTTATATATCAAACCACAGCAACCTTGTCTCAACATTGACACTGAACGTACCGGCGAAAAGGGCGTGGACAAAGTTTGAGGTAGATGGTCAAACTCTCATCAATGGAGATGATGACCAAAAGATCACACTCTATAACCTGATGCCAGGAGCAGACGGGAAGATGAATCTGGATAATTCTCTGATGAAGATCTACTTTGAAGGATCAATCGCCAGTTACACGCTCGAGAAATCGGCGGTTCCTTGAGGCGCTCGATCGCACGGTAGGCCGGCGGATCGCCCGTGGATATACGGCAAGGCCGCCGGCAATATGGCCGACCTCAGGGGTTGATGAACCCCCTCAGCCCCGAGCATCGGATGGCCTCCGCAGGCCCGGCCGGTAAGCCGTCAGGCGCTGACACCCGGGTAGCCCCCCAACCGCCCTACAAAACCTCCGGACTCTCGCCGGCCTCCTCCATAACCCCCATGGTATCGGTATCTGCGGGCAGATCGCTCTCCCCCGGCCTCCCCTCATCCACGAGGTCCGTGTAATCGTCAAACCAGTAAGCCTGCGGGTTGCTCCTGTAGACCATGAACCGCCCGATATCCTCAGGATTCGCCGCCTGATTGTACTTGAAGTACGTGAACCCCCCAGCCTTCCCCACCACCTCTATCTTCCCGGTGGCATGGGATATGACAAACCGCGCCTGCTTTGAAAGCCCCGAACAGGTCGCCCGCGCCTGCTCGAATATACGGTAAGACTCCTCCACCGGCACCGCAAACGCCCGGTTCCCGGTCGTCGGCCGGCACTGGAAGACGTAGTAGGGGTTGACCCCGGCAAACGAGAGCCGCCCGAACAGCCTCGACAACACCGCTGGATCGTCGTTGATCCCGCGAATCAGGGGCGTCTGGTTCATTATGACCGCTCCCGCATCCTGCAGGAGCGCAATTGCCCGGCACGCCGCATCGGTCAGCTCGCGCGGGTGGTTGAACTGGGCCATGATGTAGACAAGGTTCTCTCCGTCGTAGCACTCCCGGATCGCATCCAGAAGGGCCGGATCGTTTATGACCCTGTAGGGATCATACGCCAGCATCTTCGTCCCGATACGTATGATCCGGACATGTCTGATCGCCCGGAGGTGGTTGAGGATATCTCGCAGCCGGCCGGTATCAAGGATCAGGGGGTCGCCCCCCGTCAGGAGGACGTTCGTGATCTCAGGGTGATCCCGGATGTAGGCAAGCCCCTCCGAGACATCCTTATTCACCTCCCGCGCATCTCCGATGAAGAGGCGCTTACGGAAACAGTAGCGGCAGAACCCGCCGCAGAGGTCGCTCACGAGCAAAAGAGCAGTCTCGCGGTACTTATGCTGCAGCCCCGGCGCCCGGGTGTAGCGGTGCTCCGACGACGGGTCGAGGCGGCCCCAGGGCTCAAGCTCATCCATAGAGGGCATGATCAGGCGCCGGATGGGATCCTTCGTATCTTCCCAGTCGATCAGAGAGAGGTAGTAGTCATTCGAGCGGAACGCAAAGAGGTCCAGGACCGGCGCGAGGGCGGCACGCTCCTCTGCCCTGACGCCGGCGACCTTATCCAGCGATGTGATGTACGTCGGGTTCATGGTCTTCCTTCACGTCGGCACCCTCTGCTACGCAATGCAACCGGCGAGAGGATTCATGAGGGCATGAAATACGGCAATCGAATATGGTAAAGGGCTCGTGAGAGTGCCGTGCTCACATGCCAGAAACCACCGCCCGGATATGCACCGCAGGATGCCGGGTTATACCAGGTATCAAAAAAGGGCCCGAGGGTATATAATAGTTTTGGGAAGAGCAGAAATATCGCGTGAAAGCGGGCCAATATTCACGATACGGCTCCAAATAATGGTTACTTCTTTTTCCGGGCCATGGAGAGGATATCCACCACATACCTCCCCTCTTTCTCCAGACCGACGACGACCTCATCCGACCGGGCCAGTTTCTCGATGTTCAACTCGTACGAACCCGGGCCGAGGATA
The DNA here is from genome assembly GCA_964413225.1 of uncultured Methanoculleus sp. Lineage (GTDB taxonomy): Archaea > Halobacteriota > Methanomicrobia > Methanomicrobiales > Methanoculleaceae > Methanoculleus. Next base: position 260,223 of record CAYPRO010000001.1, read on the forward strand.
CGGATGCTCTCGATCCGCTCAAAGACCTCAAGCTCCGCCTTTCGCCGATCCGTACGGACCTCGAGGACATCCTCACCCGTATCCCGGACAATATCCTCGATCGACTTCTCCTTTAACACATCGTCGTGTCGTTCGGCCTCACGAACGTAGAGAAACTTCTTCCCGCCGCAGCTAGGGCACCCCTTCAGTATCTTCGTCGAACCGTCCTCAAACTCCCTGCCGCACTGGGTACACTTGTGAGGCATTCCGCGTCCCCCCGCCTACCTCGATGAAGAGACCCATGCGCTGATGAGATCCTTCTCCTTCCTGAGCGTCTTGAGCTGGTTTGCCGGCCCGATCACGGTCAACCGGGTCTCGGTACGCTTCCCCCCGAAGAGTTTCCCAAAAAACCCGCCCGGTGCATCTCTAACCGGATAGGTCTCCATCTCTATACCAGAGAACCCATCCGGCGCAATCTCCCGCATGGTGATCTCGATGAGCTTGCTCTGCTCTTCCGGTGCAAGACCCTTCTCCAGTATGACGATGTTCCCTTCCATGACATCGTCGAGGATCAGGCGAATCTTCTCCATTGCCGTGAGCCGCTCCAGGCGCTCCGCCGATATAAGGTCTATCTGTACACCCTGTATCATCTCCATCACCCAAAATACGATGTCATCTTCTCATACAGTTCATCCATGTTGTTCCCCTCAAGGCTCGATATCGATACCACCGGGTGCTGAGGAAACGCGCTCCTGATCCGCGCAGGAGATGCATCGGGGAGATCGTTTTTGTTTGCAACGATCAGGACCGGAAGCTTCCTGCTCTCGATTATCCCGACAAGCATGATGTTCACCTGCTGGAACGGGTCCTGCGTCGCATCGAGCATATATATGACACCATCGATGTCCTCGCGGAGCCAGTGCATCGCCTCGGCCACGCCCTCCGTAGCCTCTCTGGCCCGCTTGACCGCCTCCTCCTTATCGATACCGTACTCGACGAACTCGTTATAGTCTATCTTGGTCGTCACGCCCGGCGTATCGACTATATCGATCGTGACCGAGTTGCCGTTCTGGTTCGATATCGTGATATCCTCCTTGCGCCGCACGCGGCGAGTCTCGTGAGGCACCTCGCTGACCGGCCCGACTGCATCGCCGGTCCAATCCCGCACAATCCTGTTGGCGAGCGTTGTCTTGCCTGCATTGGGAGGGCCGTAGATCCCTATGCGGTTGGTCCGCTTCTTAAAGAGCGCCTTCAAGAACCGCGAGATCTTCTGTTTTGTACGCACTAAGAACGTCATTTGACACCCTTCGATAGGCCGATTTACCGACACCTGAGTGAGTATGGCACCCCGGAATAAATATAATTATATGTTCCAACCGGCGTATTCCCCTCAGATCGGAGACAAACAGCAATCCTCGAATGAGAGAATTCTTTTATACTGTCAAAACGTAGATACAGTTGCACCTGGAGAATAGGCTCTTACAACGACCAGATCAGGAGAATCCCATGATGAACAATAGCGACGCCATCCACTTCGAGACGCGGGTACCTATCAGGGAGGTCATGCGGAGCCATCCAACGACCATCGATGTGGGGGAGACAGTCGCCCGTGCGGCGCAGACCATGTGCCGCGACGAGGTCGGCAGTTGTATCGTACTGCAAAACAGCCTGCCCATAGGGATCGTCACAGAGGAGGACATCAACTGTAAAGTTGTGGCAAAGGATATGCGACCGGGCAGCGTTCGTGTCGACGGGATCATGAGCACCCCGCTGATCACGATCGGTGCCGATAAGATGGTAGGGGATGCCGTGGCCATGATGGTGAAACACCGCGTCCGCCGGCTCCCCGTTGTTGAGAACCAGAGGGTCATCGGGATTGTCACGGTCAGAGATATCCTCACCGTCGCGGCCGAGGTGAACGAGCTGCTTGCGGATCTCATAGAGATCAACCGCGAAGAAGGCTACACCATGGGCGTCTGCGACCGGTGTGGGGATATGTCAGACGACCTCTCGCGGGTCGACAACCTTATGCTCTGCCACGCCTGTCGGGAGGAGGAGCAGTTGCTATGAAGACGGCCGCAAACCTGATGGTGAACATACCCACCCTGCATAACGACGACTACGTCACGAAAGCGAGGAGCATCCTCCGCGACGACGTCTTTCGCGAACTCTACGTCGTGGATGAAAAAAATCGTCTGGCAGGTTATCTCGACATATCCGACGTCCTGCGGGTCGTGGACACCAAATCCAACGTCACCATAAAGGGGTTTGTCAAGGATGCCGCCCGGGTCTCCCCTGATACGCCTCTCACCGATGTCGGCCGCGCCATCATGAACGCCCGCACAAACAGCGCCGCGGTCGTCGATGAAGTCGGCGCTTTCCTCGGCGGGGTGCTCTTCTCAGAGCTCTTCCCCATCCTTATATCCCGCCGCGATATACCGGGCAGGGTCAAAGATGCCATGTCGCGGGAACCCGTCACCAGCGCACCCGAAGACCCCATCCACCGCATATATAACCTCATCATCGCAAGCGGTTTTATAGCGTTTCCCGTTGTGCAGAAGAGGGAGCCCATCGGCATCATATCCCGGCGGGACCTCCTGCGCGCCGGGAACGTCCGCATATCGGTGAAGAACCAGGCCGACACCACCGTAGACCGGGTGATGACGACCCCCGTCATCACAGTGACGCCTGATGATCCGGTCGCGACGGCGGCGCGACTGATGGTCGACCACGATATCAGCATTCTTCCGGTCGTCGACGAGAAGAAGAAGATCGTCGGCGTCATCGACCGCCACGACGTCTCAAGTTGCCTCACCCCGTGAGGGCATCCCGATACCACACCCCAGAGGAGGGATACCGTGCAACCGAACTCAAATAACACAGAGAAGAAACCGGCTGATCGGCTCCTGAAGATGCCGGGAAAGCTTGATCGCGGACCAGTTGGCTTCAAAACAAGGATCTCGGGCTATGAAGGCGAGATCATGGCGATCGCCACAAAGAACGTCGTCACAGCGCAGCAGACCACCTCGATCATACAGGCGGTCGGGATCATGACCCGGGAAGGGTTCCGCCGTCTGCCGCTCGTCGATGCGGGAACACACCGGTTGCGGGGGATCGTGACCGTCAGCGATATCATCGACTTCATGGGCGGCGGCGACAAGTTCAACCTCGTGCAGGTGAAGCACGGGGGCAACTTCCTTGCCGCCATCAACGAGGAGCTCCGCGAGATCATGACAGCGCAGCCGATCACCATGCCGGCCACCGGGAGCATCGCCGATGCGGTCGACATCATAGTCAACCGCAACGTCGGCGGGATCCCCATAACCGACGCCGAAGGAAACTTAAAGGGCATCGTGACCGAGCGCGACGTGATGAAAGTCCTCGCCACCGAACACTCGGATCGCAGGGTCGAGGATGTCATGCGATCATCGGTTCGCGTCACGAGCCCAAACACCCCGATCGGCAGCGTCTGCCGGGAGATGGTGAAGTGCAGGTTCCGGCGGCTCCCGGTCGTCGTGGACGATCTCCTCTGCGGCATCGTCACCGCCACCGACATAATGAATTACCTCGGGAAAGGCAGGGCCTTTGAGCAGTTGACGACAGGGGACTCCGCCGAAGTTATGGGGGCGCCTGTGCGGTCGCTCCTCTCCGGAGAACTCTACACCACCACGCCGGATAAAAACATCCACGATATCGCCATCGAGATGGTCAAAAGAGGTATAGGGGCGTTCCCTGTCATAGAAGACTCCCGCCTCGTCGGGCTCGTGACGGAGTACGACCTTGTGAAAGCATTTGCAGAGGAGTGATTGCGTGTATGCATGCCGCTGATGTGATGTCTGCGCCGGTGTATGTCGTTGCACCGGCGGATAACGTAGCCTATGCCCGGAACCTCATGCTCAGGCACCGCGTATCGAGGCTCCCCGTCATGGAGGGGGATGACCTCCGGGGCATCCTCACCAAGAAAGATATCGCCTACCGCCTTAGGCAGACAGAGCCTATATGGCGCCGCCGACCAATCGACCGGATCCCGGTCAGCATCCTTATGACAGTAGATCCGATCACCGTGGCGCCTGAGACCGCCATTCATGATATCGCCGCAACGATGCTCTCCCGCGATGTATCGGGGTTACCCGTCGTCGACGGCGGCAGGGTGGTCGGTATCGTCACCAAACTGGATATCATGCGCTCGGCCCATGTCCGCGGCCTCTCCGCGCGGGTCGGCGATATGATGGAGGATGCAGTCACCGTCAGCCGGTATCACTCGCTGGACCACGTCATCGATACGATAAAAGGGAAGAACGATAAACTTATTGTCGTAAACGACAATGGAAGCCTTGCAGGCATTATAACGGAGAGCAACCTCGCGTTCTACGAGTACCTGGACTGGCAGAAGAACCTGCCGAGGAAAGATATCACCCATCTCCGCAAAGAGGAGCCGGGAGGGCCGAAGCGGTTCAGGTACGTAATCGAGGTTTCGGCAGTTGCAGAGGACATCATGAGCCGCCCGGTCGTCACCGTCCCCCCCGATGTGTCCGTCCAGGATGCCGTCGGGCTGATGCTGGAGCACCAGATCAACAGCCTCGTGGTCGTGGAGGAAAACGATATCCGGGGCGTGCTCAAGAGAGATGATATCATAAAGGAAGTGGCAAAATGAGCGACAGATTTCAGATACTCGTCAAAGACGTGATGACAAAACCGATCACCATCGCAAAATCTGCCTTTGTCAGCGAAGCGCTCGAAAAGATGCTCGATGAGGGTGTTGACCCTCTCATCGTGACCAACAACGGTACGGTCATCGGTACGACGTCGCGTGCGGCGATCGCCGAGACACTCGGGAGCCGAAAGACCCAGGCGCTGAAGGCCACATCCATCCATGTTGCGAACACGGTCGAGGAGAACTTCACCTCCGCATACCCGGACCAGGATATCGATATACTGGTGCCGCTGCTCCAGCACTACAAGCTGGTCGTGGTCTTTGATGCCGAACACCGCCTCATAGGCCAGGTGACGGCAGGCGATCTCCTGAAGGTGCTCCGACCGGCCGGCGGCACCCCGGATGTCATGGAGCCGGCACACACCATCCAGGGCGAGGAGCGCGCCGTCCACCTCCGGAGGAGGATGCTTGACGGTGGGATCAACCGATTCATCGTCGAAGAGGGCGACCAGACCCTCGGCATCGTCACGGAGACAGATGTCGCAAAGGCGCTTCACGCATTCAAGGATATCGTGGAAGGGACACGCCAGGAGTTCCGGATCAGAAACCTCCTCGTGCGCGATATCATGAGCACACCCCTGATATCGGTGAACGCAGATACGGATATATCAGCCATCATAGACCTGATGCTCAAGAAGAACATAAGTTCCGTCCCGATCACGCAGAACGGCAGGATCGCGGGCATTGTAACCCGAAACTCACTCGTCCAGGCCCTCTGAGAGGGGGGCCGGCACGACCTCTTTTTCGATCCCTTAAACTCATGTCATATAAAAGCGTACCTGTATTATCACATGATCGTTCTCCATAGTTACTGGACGGGCGGATCTGATGGATCATTCCATGTCTGGGGAGAAGATCCAGCCCTGCCCAGGAGAGGGACGGCACGACGCGGCAGGAAACCGAAGAAACCGCCGGTTCTTTTGCACCCGTTCGCAGCCGACCATGCCGCGCTCGCCAGCGCACTCGATATTGCCGGAGAACCCGTGACAGAAACCATCATCCTCCCGGCCGCCGGGCCCTATCCCCTCCCCTCGCCGGAGTGCGAACCGGGGCTGATCCTGCCGGACCAGGCCACCTGCTCCCCCTACCAGGTCCCCGCCATCAGCCTGCGCGGGACGGTGCCCGTCGCCTCTCTTGCAAACCTCCCACCCGGGCCCGGGTACGGGGCAACAACAAGGTTCTGGTCGGAGGCAGCACGATTTGCCCTCGGGCTCGTCATGCGGCAGTCGTTCGTGCCGGGCGTGCACGGGTGGGAAGCCCTGATCCGCGGAGAAGACCACGACAGCAGAGCACGCCTTGTCGGAGCGCTCCCTCCGGCCTGCCAGTTCTGGGCCGCGGGGGAGGAAGAACGTCCGCCCGACCCGGAAGCGCTTGTGATGTCATTTATCAACCGCGCGGTTCACACGATCGTCACCGATGCCCTCGCTGAGCAGCCGCTGCTACAGAAACTACGGGGCCGGCCGAGGAAGAGCGTTCCGCTCGGTGAACAGTGGGTGGAGGTGCTCTCGGGCCGCCGGGACGATCTTACCGGGGATAAGGAAGAGATAGACCGATTTTACGGGCAGCTCGATGGCTGGCTCTCGCCGGCGGTCGCTCCCGCCCCTCTCCGCGCCTGTTTCCGCCTTGAAGAGCCCGAGGGGGAGAGCGAGCAATGGCGCCTCTCGTTCCACCTCCAGGCCACCGATGACCCCGGGATCATCATACCGGCCGGCGAGGTATGGAAGAAGCGCGGAGAGATGCGCAGATCCCTTGCGCAGAGGTTTGAAGACCCACAGGACCGGCTCCTCATCGATCTCGGGCGCGCCTCCCGCATATACCCGGTGCTCCAATCAAGCCTTGCATCGGCGCGCCCGGCTGCGGTGAACCTCGACACGCCCGGAGCCTACGGTTTCCTCAGCGAGTGGGCTCCTCTCCTCATGGAGAACAACTTTGGCGTCATCCTTCCCGCATGGTGGAAGAGCGCGGCCTCCCGCCCCGGCCTTTGCCTCACGGTGAAGACTGACCGCGAGGAGGGGAGGCTTGGCCTTGCCACGCTCGTCGACTATGACTGGACGGTTGCCATAGGAGACCGGGCGATCTCGCCTGAGGAGTTTGAGGAGCTTGCCCTCCTGAAGGTCCCCCTGGTGCGGATGCACGGCCAGTGGCGCTCGATCGACCAGGATGAGATCAAGAAGGCGCTCAAAGCCTTCACGAAGAAGTACCCGGGAGGCACCATGACGGCCGGGGAACTCCTCCGCATAGCCGCGGGAGCAGACCCGGACGGGCCGGCGGTGGGGGAGGTCGTGGCGGAGGGATGGCTCCAGGGGTTATTTGACCGGACAGCCGGAGGAGAGACGCTCACGGCCGTCCCGCAGCCTGCAGCATTCAGGGGCACCCTCCGGCCCTACCAGGAGCGCGGACTCTCATGGCTCTCGTTTCTTGCACGCAACGGGTGCGGAGCCTGTCTTGCCGATGATATGGGGCTTGGAAAGACCGTTCAGGTGATCGCCTACCTCCTCGCCGAAGAAGAGAGCGATACCCCGGCAACACCGGCGCTCCTCATCTGCCCCATGTCGATCGTCGGAAACTGGCTCCGCGAGTTCGCCCGTTTTGCACCGGAGATCACCGTCGCCGTCCACCACGGAAACGCCCGGACGTGCGGCGATGCGTTCGTTCAGCAGGTTGCCGATGCAGATGTCACCATAACCACATACCAGGTGGCCGCGCGCGATAAAGATCTTCTTGCGGCCGTGGACTGGGGGTGTATCATAATAGATGAGGCCCAGAACATAAAGAACCCCTCCACAAAGCAGGCGCAGGCCGTCCGGGCGCTCAGGGCGCCGGAGCGGATTGCTCTGACCGGGACGCCGGTGGAGAACCGCTTAACCGAGCTCTGGTCGATAATGGAGTTCCTCAACCCCGGCTACCTCGGTTCGTTTAAGTCGTTTCAGTCCAATTTTTCCGTCCCGATCGAGCGCTACCGCGACCCCGCCAGGACCGGCCACCTCCGTGAGTTGATCCGGCCGTTCGTACTCCGGCGCATGAAGACCGATCGCTCGATCATAAGCGATCTTCCTGAGAAGATGGAGATGAAGATCTTTTGCAGCCTCACGGCGGAGCAGGCGACGCTGTATGAGGCGGTCGTGCAGGAGATGCTCGAACGCGCCGATGAGGCCGAGGGCATCCAGCGCAAGGGAATCGTCCTTGGGGGACTCACCCGCCTAAAGCAGATCTGCGACCATCCGACGCTCTTCCTGCACGATGCAGCCGCCTTCGGCGGGAGATCCGGAAAGATCGCGCGCCTTGAGGAGATGCTTGAGGAGGTTCTGGATGCTGGTGAGCGTGCCCTCATATTCACGCAGTTTGCAGAGTTCGGGAAGCTCCTTGAAGGTCACCTCCGGGAGCGGTTTGGCACTGCCGTCCTCTACCTGCATGGCGGGACACCCCGGAAGATGCGCGATGAGATGGTCCAGCGTTTCCAGCAGCCGGGAGGACCATCCATATTCCTCCTCTCTCTGAAGGCCGGCGGGACGGGGCTGAACCTGACGGCGGCCAACCACGTCTTTCATCTGGACAGGTGGTGGAACCCGGCCGTCGAGAGCCAGGCGACCGATCGCGCCTTCAGGATAGGTCAGACGCGCGACGTTCAGGTGCGCCTCATGATCGCTACAGGGACGCTTGAGGAGCAGATAGATAAGGTGATAGAGGAGAAGAAAGCGCTTGCCGATCAGGTCGTCGGCAAAGGGGAGGACTGGATAGGCTCTCTCTCCACCGACCAGCTCCGCGACCTTCTGACCCTGCGCCGGGATGCGGTGGAGGACTGAAGCATGGCTCCATGGTATCCTTACTATCCTCCCCCGTCCGCCCCGCGGCCTGTAGAGGATGGCATCAAGGCACGGAGTAAACGGGGGAAGATCGGGGAGCAATGGTGGTCGCAGCAGTTCATCGAGGCGCTCGAGGGGATGGGGAACGCTTCAAGGCTCCAGCGCGGGAAGCGGTATGCCCGGAAGGGGCAGGTGATCGATATGGTGGTCGGAGAAGGGGGTGTGCAGGCAAAGGTGCAGGGTTCCGCAGCAAGACCCTACCGCGTCACCATCCGCTTCCATTCCCTCACCGATGCCGAGTGGAACCGGGTATTCGATATCATGAGCGAGCAGGCCATATTTGCGGCGCAACTCCTCTCCGGCGTCGTGCCTCAGGGGATCGAGGAGGTCTTTACCGGGGCGGGTGTATCGCTCTTTCCCCTCGCCCGAAAGGATATAACGACGGATTGCTCCTGCCCCGACTGGGAGAACCCCTGCAAACATATCGCGGCGGTCTACTACCTCCTTGCGGAACGGTTTGACGAGGACCCCTTCCTCATATTCGCCCTCCGGGGGCGGAGCAGGGATGATGTCGTGGCGGCACTCAGGGAACGGCGGACGGTGGAGGCAGAAGAGCCGGTCGCGCCCCCCTCTGCCGATCGCTTCTGGCAGGCGGATGATGCGCTTGATGGGTTCTCCATCAGCATCATAGGAGGAGCCCGGGGCGAGGGGGCGGCCCTCCGGGCGCTCGGCAAACCTCCGTTCACGGTCAGGAAGGGTGATCTCGGTGCGATCCTTGCACCGGCCTACCCGGCTGCACAGGAGTATGCGCGGAGGATCGCCGGCATCCCCGGGGGAGGACCCGGCAGATGAGGGATATGACCGGCGCCGATCGGGACCGTAACGCGGGCGTGGGCGCTGATGCCGCGGGAGCGGTTGTATCTGCCAGATCCACCGCAGGCCCCCTCTTCATCAGGCATCGCCGCCCCCGTACCAGGCATTTAATATCCACCGGTCAAACCCATTACCAGATCTGAGCATGAGACCTACGCAGCCGGTCAAACCGGAGAGGGATGTGACGGCCCTCCTTGAATCCATGAGCAGGACCGGTTTTCAGGGAAGAAAACTCGGGGAGTCGCTCGGTGTCTGGACCAGGATGATCAGGGATCCAGATTGCACGATATTCATGGGGCTATCGGGCGCGATGATACCGGCAGGCATGCAGAACGTGCTCATCGAGCTCGTCAGGCACCGCTACATCGATGTCCTCGTCTCCACGGGCGCAAACATATTCCATGACACCTGCGAGCACCTCGGCATCCGGCACTACATCGGCCACCACCATGCCGACGATGCGGCTCTCTTTGAGGAGGGGATCGACCGCATATACGATGTCTTCGCCTACGAGGAGGAGTTCAGAGGCGTCGATGCAGAGATAGCCCGGTTTGCCGATGAGGTCGCACCCTTCAGGGGATCATCAAGGGAGTTCATCCGGCGCCTCGGAGACTGGCTCCGCGAGAAAAGGCCGGAAGGCCGTTCGCTCATCGCCACATGCGCCGAGTATGATGTCCCGATATTCATCCCCGCCCTCGGCGACTCGTCGATCGGCATCGGCCTTGTGATGGCGCGGCGGCGCGGTGTCGACGTCGACGTCGACCAGCTTGCCGATACCGATGAGATCACACGTATGGTCGAGGAGTCGAAGAAGACCGGCGTCATATACGTCGGCGGCGGCGTCCCGAAGAACTTCATACAGCAGACCCAGGTCATCGCTTCCATCCACGAGCAGCACCTCGGCGGGCATGCTTATGCCATACAGTACACAACCGATGCCCCCCACTGGGGCGGGCTTTCCGGGTGCACGTTTGAGGAGGCGATCAGCTGGGGCAAGGAGGCGCCGGAGTCTCCCCGCGTCCAGTGCTTCTGCGACGCCACGATCGCACTCCCCATAGTCGCTTCGGCTCTGATCGGGAGCGGGGTAAAGCGTGCACGCTGAGAGGAGAGCCTCGTGGCCGGCTCTCGCACCCATCACGATGCCATGATGAGCAACAGAAGAGAAGATAATCCTCACGCAAAGAGCAGGCGTGCCGGGAGCCGGCACCCGGTGCCGGACCACCACAACCATTATTAGTATATATCTCCAAAACTGGTAAGCACAAGTCATAGAATGCTGTGTCTGGAGCAGCACCTGTATGCTGCGAGTGTCGAAAGATGCGAAGTTCTATGTTGAGGTAGCCAAGCCTGGTATGGCGCAGGTTTGCTAAACCTGTGTCCCCCTGGGACTCGAGGGTTCAAATCCCTCCCTCAGCGCTTTCACCGACAACGTCGATGAAGAGGCGATCACATGGATGAAGAAGAGATAAAATACTTTGTTCGAGTCAGGAATACTGATCTCGACGGCACCAAGGCCGTGCACATCGCACTGACCGGCATCAAGGGCGTCGGTTCGCACACATCACGCACCATCGCCGCTCTTGCCGGTGTGAATCCTCTCGCCATACTCGGCAAGCTGGACGACGAATCAGTCGGGCGGATTGCAAACGCCGTCGACACCTACACCGAGCAGGTGCCTGTCTGGATGGTGAACCGTCCAAAAGACATCTACACCGGAGAGGCCCGCCATCTTCTCGGGACCGATCTCACCATGGCGAATGATGATGACGTCAACCGCATGAGGAAGATGCGCAGCTACCGCGGCATCAGGCACGAGACGGGGCAGAAGGTCCGCGGCCAGCGCACCAAGTCCACCGGTAGGACGGGCACGACCGTCGGCGTCAAGAGAAAGAAAGAGTAACGCGGTGATTGAATGGGATACCCCGGAAAGAACCATAAACAGTACGCGACGCCCAAGCGGCGATTCGAGAAGACGAGACTTGAGGACGAGAAAAAGCTCCTCATCGACTACGGGCTCCGGAACAAGCGTGAACTCTGGAGGGCCCAGAGCATCCTGCGCAAGTACCGTGCCGCCGCCCGTGAGCTCGTGGCTCTGCGGTCAGCAGACCTCAACGTGGATGAGTACCAGAAGAAGAAGGATCAGCTCACCAACCACCTCTACCGCTACGGCCTCGTCGGCGAAGGCGCCGATCTCGGCGACATCCTCGCGCTGAAGGTCGAGCAGCAGCTTGATCGCCGCCTCCAGACGATGGTCCAGAGGAAGGGGCTCGCACGCTCCCCAAAACAGGCCCGCCAGTTCATCACCCACGGGCACATAGCGATCGCCGGCCGCCGGGTCACCGTGCCGGGCTACCGCGTCGAGAGATCTGAGGAGTCTGAGATCGCCTACTACGGCCCCTCTCCGTTCACGAACAGCGTTCATCCCGAGAGGAGCCGGATCGCCCGCGCAGGAGTGAGGTAAGACCATGGCAGAAGAGAAATGGGGCATAGCCCACATATTTGCCTCCTTCAACAACACCATCATCACCATCACCGACCTCTCCGGCGCCGAGACGGTCACCAAGAGCAGCGGCGGCATGGTCGTGAAACAGGACCGAAACGAGAGCTCGCCGTATGCGGCCATGCAGATGGCGATCCAGGTCGCCCAGAACGCACGCGACAAAGGGATCACCGGCGTCCACGTGAAGGTGCGCGCACCGGGACGCGGCAAACAGAGGAGCCCCGGCCCCGGCGCCCAGGCAGCGATCCGCGCCCTCGCCCGTGCGGGAATGCGGATCGGCCGCATCGAAGATGTCACTCCGGTGCCCCACGACAGCATCCGCGGCAAGGGTGGCCGGAGAGGAAGGAGAGTGTAATGGAGATTGCGTTTTCTCGACTGGACGAGAGAGTCGCCAAATTCACCATAAGCGGCGTTTCGACGTCGTTTGCGAATATGCTCCGGCGAGCGATGATCAGCGAAGTGCCGACGCTCGCCATCGAGGATGTCCGCATATACGACAACACAAGCGTCATATTCGATGAGATGCTGGCACACCGGCTGGGGCTAATACCTCTCCGGACTGACCTCAAACGCTACGCCATCCGGAGCGAATGTTCCTGCGGAGGCACCGGTTGTCCGGTCTGCACCGCCACATACACGCTCTCCGTCGAGGGGCCAAAGACGGTCTACTCAAGCGACCTTATCCCGCAGGATCCCGACGCCACGCCGGCTGAGGAAAAGATCCCCATCATAGATCTCGGGCCGGAGCAGAAGATCGTGCTCGAGGCGTATGCGATCGTCGGCACCGGAAAGGAGCATGCTAAGTGGCAGGCGACGACCGCCTGCGGCTACAAAAATTACCCGACGATCACCATCGATGAGAGGTGTGACGGGTGCGGCATGTGCATCGACGAGTGTCCGCGCGGTGTGCTCGAGGCCGGGCAGGGGAAGACCCGCATCGTCGACGGGCGGTTGGAGCAATGCTCGCTCTGCAGACTCTGCGAGCGGGCGTGCCTTGCCGGTGGCATAGGAACCAGATCGGCCATCCAGATAGGCACCGAACCGGAGCGATTCATCTTCGTGGTGGAGAGCGACGGATCGATGCCCGTCCGCGAGATCATAGAGAGAGCGCTCCAGTACATAGAGAAAACATCAGACGACCTGGTAGACGTGATAAACGATATAACGGGAGAGGGGACTGAATGAGTAAGACTACCCAGAATAAATCGAACCCCCGGTTGACCGCCCTCATTGTGACGCTGAAAGATGCGTCGCGCGTACACGAGGCAAACATCTGGCGCGAGATTGCACGCAGGCTGGATGCACCCCGGAAGAACTACGCTGAGGTGAACCTCAGCAAGATCGACCGGTACGCAAGTGCGGGCGAGACGATCCTTGTGCCGGGCAAGGTGCTCGGCAGCGGTGCGCTCAACCTGCCGGTGAAGGTCGCCGCGCTGGATTTCTCCGAGGCTGCGGTGAGCAAGATCACCGGCGCCAACGGGACGTGCATGACTATAGAGGACCTCCTCCGGGATAACCCGAAGGGGAGCCGGGTAAGGATCCTCAGGTGAGAAGAATGGTTACAGTAATCGATGCAGACGGACTGCTGCTCGGGAGGATGGCAAGCATCGTCGCAGGGCGCGCGCTCGCCGGCGAAGAGATCGCCCTCGTGAACGTCGAGAAGGCAATTGTCTCGGGCAACCGGGCACACGTGCTTTCAACCTACTACACGAAGCGCGACCGGGGGTCCCGCGAGGGCGGCCCGTTCTTCCCGAGAAGACCCGACCACATAGTCAAGCGCACCATCCGAGGCATGCTTCCCTACAAACGCGAGCGCGGCATAGCCGCGTTCAAGCGGATAAAGACTTATGTCGGCGTTCCGATGCAACTTGCCGGGATGGAGACGGAGACTCTGGAAGCGGCCCATATCGACCGGTTAAGCAGCCCGAGGTACGTAACGGTCGGGGCGATAAGCACCAACCTCGGAGCAAAATACTGAGAGACAGGGTGATGGAATGGCTAAAGTCATCAATACAAGCGGTAAGAGAAAAACAGCAATCGCCCGGGCGACCCTGAGGCCCGGCAACGGCCGGGTCCGCATCAACTCCGTGCCCCTGGAGGTCTACGGGACCGAGTTGACTCGCATGAAGATAGCCGAACCCCTGCTGCTGATCCCGAACGCCCTCGACGGCGTCGATGCGGCGGTCGACGTTTTCGGCGGCGGCGTTGTGGGGCAGGCCGAGGCGGTCAGGACAGCGCTTGCACGCGGCATAGTGGAGTGGCACAACGACCCCGCGATCAAGGATGCGTTCCTGGCATACGACCGGACACTGCTCGTAAACGATTCAAGGCAGAAAGAGACCAAGAAACCGCACGGTCCGGGCGCACGGGCACGGTTCCAGAAGTCCTACCGGTGAGGAAAAGAGATATAAAGAATACAGGACAATTTATATGATACCCGTACGATGTTTTACATGCGGTAAAGTCATCTCTACAGCCTGGAAGGAGTTCGAGAGGCGGCGGGATGCGGGCGAGGATCCAAGGAGGATCCTCGACGATCTCGGCCTCACGCGATATTGCTGCAGGCGGATGCTGCTGACGCACAAGGAAGTAGTGGAGGACTTGAACCCGTACCAATGAGGGGTCGTGGGGTAGCCTGGACTATCCTATGGCGTTCGGGATGCTGTGACCTGAGTTCAAATCTCAGCGACCCCATTTCATTATAGATGATTTTGAGGCTGCACGATGGAATCATATACCCGATACGAACGAGCGCGGATCGTAGGGGCTCGTGCTCTGCAGATATCGATGGGTGCGCCGGTTCTGGTTAAAACGCTCAGGACCGAGCCGCTTGAGATCGCACTTGAAGAGTTCGATCGAGGCGTGATCCCCATAACAGTGAAGAGAAAGTAGTGATCTGATGACGACCATCGAACAGATTATATTGAGAACCATCCTGGATAGCCGGGGAAACGAGACGGTCGAGGCCGAGGTCCATACGGATTGCGGTTTTGGGCGAGCGGCGGCTCCAGGCGGCGCAAGCACCGGGTCCCATGAGGCAAAGGTGCGGCCACCGCGTGAGGCTATCGAGGACGCACGGAGAAACCTGATTCCATCGCTCATCGGTGAGGATGCTCACGACCAGATCACATTCGACGCACTGCTCAGGGAGAACGACGGGACATCCGACTTCAGCTCGATCGGCGCAAACGTCGCTGTAGCACTCTCGCTTGCGTGCGCAAAAGCGGCTGCATCGTCTCTCGACCTTGAACTCTTCCGGTACCTGGGCGGCATCTTCGCCGCCAGGACACCTCTCCCGCTCGGGAACATCATCGGCGGTGGCGCGCATGCATCGGGCGCCACATCCATCCAGGAATTCCTGGTGGTTCCCACCGGAGCATCCGGCGCAACGGAGGGCGTCTTCGTGAACGCTGCCGTTCACAGGGCCGTAAAGAAGATTCTGCAGGCAGAGGGCAAACTCTCCGGTAAAGGGGATGAAGGTGCCTGGGCGCCCGCCATATCCGATACCGAAGCGTTTGATATCATCACCGGTGCAATCGGCACCGTCTCTGATGAGACAAACGTCGAGATCCGGATGGGGATCGATGTCGCGGCAAGCGAACTCTGGGACGGCGAACACTACCACTACAAAGGCGCCACCCGGACCCGCGAAGATCAGATCGCCTACATGGCGGACCTTGTCGACCGCTACGACCTCATATACATCGAGGATCCTCTCTTTGAGGAGGACTTCGAGGCATTTGCCGACCTGACCGAACTGGTCGGGGACCGCTGTCTGATCTGCGGAGATGACCTCTTCGTGACCAACGTCGAGCGGATCACAAGGGGCATTGAGACCGGCGCGGCAAACTGCGTCCTGATCAAACCAAACCAGATCGGAACGCTCACCGACACATACGAAGCGATCCAGCTTGCCCGGGAGAGCGGTATGGAGACCGTCATGAGCCACCGATCCGGCGAGACCACCGACGCGACGATCGCGCACCTTGCAACCGCATTCGGGTGCATATTCCTCAAGACCGGCGTGGTCGGCGGAGAGCGGATAGCCAAATTGAATGAACTGATTCGTATAGAGGAGCTGATCTAACTTGACAGGAAACGAACTCGAGATCGAACTGAAAGAACCGCTGGTACCCGTGGAGGAGTACCTCGCAGCAGGCGTGCATATCGGCACCCAGCAGAAGAGCAAGGACATGATGAAGTTCATCTACCGCGTCCGCGGGGATGGACTGTATATCCTGGATATCCAGGCGACCGACGACCGGATCAAGACAGCCGCGAAGTTCCTTTCGCAGTATGAACCCGCGAAGGTCCTGGTCGTCACCTCCCGGCAGTATGGCCAGTACCCGGCAAAGAAGTTCGCCGACGTCATCGGCGGCATGGCGGTCATCGGCCGGTTCATCCCCGGGATGCTCACCAACCAGCGCCTGAACAAGTACATCGAACCCGACGTGGTCGTTGTTACCGACCCCATAGGCGACTCTCAGGCGATCAACGAGGCCGTCCAGGCGGGCATACCGATCGTCGCCCTCTGCGACACCAACAACATGACAAAATACGTCGACTTAGTCATCCCCACCAACAACAAGGGCAGAAAAGCGCTCTCGATGATCTACTACCTCCTGACAAAAGAGGTGCTTCGCCTGCGCGGCGTTTCCACGTCTCTCACCTCCGAAGACTTTGAGACAGAGTTATAAGACTTAAAGACACAAGAGTTCAATCTTGATGGATATGCGCCCATGCAGTGTAGCGGGAATGTTCTACCCTGCCGAGCCCCGGCATCTTGAGCAGCTGCTGGAGACGTTCTTCCAGAGGAAGGCCCCGGGTATCGATGCCCGGGGGATCGTCTCTCCTCACGCGGGCTACGTCTACTCCGGAGAGACATCGGCCTGCGCCTTCTCGACCATACCACCCGATTTTGACGGCACCCTCATCGTCATAGGCCCAAGCCACCGTGGGTACAGAACCTGTGCCTCCGCCGTGCCATGGGAGACACCGCTTGGGATTGTCGATGTCGACACGAAGCTTATCGACGCGATGGAGATCGATATCGATGAGGCGGCACACAAAAACGAACACTCGATCGAGGTGCAGATGCCCATCATCAAGTACCGGTTCCCGCGAGCAAGGGTTGCTCCCGTCATGATGGGAGACCAGCGATACGAGGCGGCAGTGAGTCTTGCGGAGCAGATGCTCCGGGCGATCAGGCACACGGGAAGGAACGTGCGGATCGTCGCCTCAAGCGACTTCTCCCACTACGTCCCGAACGAGACCGCCCGGCGGCAGGACCTCTATGCGATCGAAGCTCTCACCACCCTGGATCTGCCGGCGTTTTACCGCCGAATTCGGGAGACCGGTGCTACGGTGTGCGGCTACGGCCCGATCGCGACGATGTGCATAGCCTGCCGGTCGCTCGGTGCAGAGCGGGGAGAGTTGCTCCGGTACACGACAAGCGGCGATGTGACGGGGGACTTCGATCAGGTAGTGGGGTATGCGGCGATAGCGGTGGTCTGATTGGCAACGTGGAGCGCGCCAGGCAAGGTCTTTCTCTTTGGCGAGCATGCGGTGGTCTACGGGAAACCAGGGGTGGCCATGGCGATCAAACCCCGGGTCTTTGTCACCGTGAGAAAATCGCGGAACCCGACCAACCCGAAATCACCATACATCGATGAGTGCTTCAGGCGGATGGGCATCCGGGGCAGCGTCTACATCAACTCGCAGCTCCAGAGTTCGTCCGGGCTTGGGTCATCGGCCGCGGTGACGGTGGCGACGCTCTCTGCTATCAACGACGAGTTCGAGATCGGACATACCCGGGATGAGATCGCTGATATAGCGTTCACCATCGAGAAGAAGGTCCAGAACGGGCGGGCAAGCCCCACCGACACCTACGTCTGCACAAACGGCGGTATGGTCCTCATCACCGGGGCATCCAAGCGGCGGCTCCCGCCGCAGGGCCTCCAGCTCGTCGTCGGGAACACCCTCGTGCCGCACAGCACAGCAAAGATGGTGGAACAGGTCGGAATCCTGCAGAAGAAGCACCCCGATATTGCGGATCCGATCTTAGATGCCATCGGGGCGGTGACACTTACCGCCCTCCACAACATCAACGACCCGAAGATGCTCGGGCAGTGCATGGACACGAACAACGCCCTCCTCGAGGCCCTCGGTGTCGGACACCCCGCAAGCAGCAAACTCATCCTCGCGGCAAGGGCGAGCGGCGCCTATGGGGCAAAGATAACCGGGGCGGGCGGCGGCGGATGCATCATTGCCCTCTGTCCCAGGCGCGTAAAGAGCCGGGTTGCCGGGGCCATCGAGGCCTGCGAGGGCAGGGCAATCATCACCACGATAGACACCGACGGCGTGAGAAAAGAGAAGCATGAATGAGACCGTGGTACTGAAACTGGGCGGGAGCGTGATCACCGATAAGTCGGGTGACTGCACCATCGATCACGTGCGCCTGCGCGGGATTGCAGAAGAGATCGCCAGAGGGAGAGCCACCGCGCTCGTCATTGTCCATGGCGCGGGATCGTGCGGGCACCCGGAGGCCCGGCGCTACCGGATCAACGGCGGTCTCACGGGCGAGAACGTGCCCGGCGTATACCACACGCACGCCGCCGTCTCACGCCTGAACGCCGCGGTCGTCGAAACCCTGCGGAACGCAGGCGTCGAGGCGATCGGCATCCACCCCCTCGCCCTCGCCCTCGCAGAAGACGGTCGTCTGGTCTCGTTTGAGACCCGCCATATCGCCGAGATGACAGAACACGGCATCGTGCCCGTGCTGCATGGCGATGTGGTGATGGATCGCCGGCGGGGGTCCTGCATCGTCTCGGGCGATCAGCTCGTGACCCGGCTTGCAACAGCGCTTGCGAGCAGGCGTGTCGGACTTGCGACGGATGTCTCCGGCGTTCTCCAGAACGGGTCGGTCATACCACGCATCGACCGGTCTGTCGCGGAGACGCTCGACATCGGCGGATCGACAAACACCGACGTGACCGGTGGCATGCGGGGCAAGATCGCAGAGCTCCTCGCACTCGCTGATGCCGGCATCGAATCACATATATTTCATATATCGATGATCGGTCGATTCCTCTCCGGCGCAGAGCACGGCGGGACGACCGTCGCGTGGAGGGGCGCACAATGACATATGAGACCAAGACATCCTCACGGAAGCGGGATCACCTTCGCATATGCGTTGAAAAGCCGATCGAGGCAGGCGACGCAGGGTTTGGGGATGTCCGCCTGGTGCATAACGCCCTCACGGAATGCGATATGGACGCGATCGAGACCAGAGCACGGTTTCTCGATAACACACTTGCCTCCCCCCTCTTCATTGCAGCGATGACCGGAGGACACCCGGATACCCTCGAGGTGAACCGGCGGCTTGCACGTGCTGCCGACCGATATAACCTTGGTATGGGCGTAGGTTCTCAGCGAGCGGCATTGGAGAGGCCGGAACTGGAGGATAGTTTCACCATCGTGCGGGAGGAAGCGCCACATGCCTTCCTCTGCGCGAACCTCGGGATCATCCAGCTGCGTGACCACGGCATAGAGTGGGCAGAGCGGGCTGTCGATATGATCGACGCACAGGCGATCGCCATTCACGTCAACTCGCTTCAGGAAGCGATTCAGCCAGAAGGCGATCATAACGCGGAGGGATGCCTCGATGCACTCCGCAGCCTCTGCGATGAGTTTCCCCTCCCGGTCATCGTGAAGGAAACTGGTTCGGGCATATCTGCCGGAGCCGCGAAGTTAATCCGGGGAGCCGGAGCAGATGCCATCGATATCGGTGGTTACGGAGGAACATCCTGGGCGAACGTCGAACGCCTGCGGGCGGATGACGCCGATCTCGCCGATCTCGGGGAAGCGTTCCTCACCTGGGGCATACCGACCGTGGTAAGCCTCTGCGAGGTGCGAAAGATAGGGGGTCCTATCATTGCGACGGGCGGGTTGCGTTCAGGGATAGATATAGCGAAAGCCGTTGCACTCGGGGCAGATCTCGGGGGCATGGCGCTCCCTCTCTTGAAACCGGCCATGGAGAGCGAAGATGCACTCTTTGCAGCCGTTGAGAGGATACACCGCGAACTCTGCGTTGCTATGTTCCTGACGGGGTCCCGGACGGTACGGGATCTTGGGCACACGCGGACGTATATCACCGGATTGACCCGGCAGATGATTGACAGCAGCGACTAACCAAAAACCACAGAAGACATACTACAAGGAGAGGCTACATGGATATTGAGATCATAGCGGTGGGTGGATATAACGAAGTCGGCAGAAATATGACCGCCGTCCGCTGCGGAAAGGAAATTGTCATATTTGATATGGGCCTGCGCCTCGATCAGGTGATGATCCACGAGGATGCTGATATAGAGAACATGCATTCTCTGGACCTGATCGAGATGAAGGCTATTCCTGATGATACCATCATGAATGGGGTGGAGGGGAGTGTCAAGGCGATCGTCTGTTCGCACGGACACCTGGACCACATCGGTGCTATACCGAAACTGGCACATCGGTACAACGCTCCCATAATCAGCACGCCCTATACCACGGAACTGATCAGGCAACAGATTGCAGGTGAACAGAAGTTCGGGGTGAATAATAAACTCTTCTCCCTGAAGGCCGGGCAGCGCTACACCATCTCCCCGCACCTCACGCTCGAGTTCGTGCGGGCCCAGCACTCGATCATCGATACCGTCTTCCCGGTTCTGCATACACCAAGGGGCGCCGTCGTCTACGCAAACGACTTCAAACTGGACCGGACGCCGGTCATCGGAGAACCGCCGGATTTTGCCCGACTACGGCAACTCGGCAAGGAGGGTGTGATCGCTCTCATAACGGAGAGCGTCAACATCGCTGATAAGGGACGATGCCCAAGCGAGAAGATCGCACGGGATCTGGTCAGAGATACCATCACGAGTTACGAAGATGACAGGAGCGCCATATTTGTCTCCACGTTCTCTTCGCACATCTCCCGTGTCAAGACCATCGCCGAATGCGCCCATGAGATCGGCAGAAAACCGGTTCTCCTGGGCCGATCGATGGAGCGTTACAGCTCGGCGGCCGAACAGTTGAAACTGGTCGGTTTCCCTGAGACCCTCTCTATGTTTGGCAACCGCCGAACCGTCGACCGGACGCTACGGCGGATCATGAAGACCGGGAAGGATAAATTCATCCCGATCGTCACAGGACACCAGGGAGAGACAGGCGCTATCCTGACCAGGATCGTTATGGGGGATACGCCTTACAAGCTGGAGAAGGGCGACAAGATCCTCTTCTCTGCAAAGGTGATCCCAAACCCGATGAACCACGGGCAGCGCTACCTTGTCGAGGCACGCGCTAAAATGGCAGGTGTGCGGATCTTTGATGAACTGCACGTCTCGGGCCACGCGTACCGCGAGGACCATTACGAGTTCCTGCACCTCTTAAACCCCCAGCATATCATCCCGTCCCACGGTGATATCAACATGACCGGCGGTTACGCGAAGTTCGCGGAGGAGATCGGATATACTCTCGGAAACGATCTCCATATACTCAGGAATGGGCAGAACGTGCTGCTGAAGTAGGAGAAAGGTATGACGACGCTGAACGAGTATCTGGAGAGGAACGCCGACCGCATCGATAAAGTGATCCACCGCTACTTTGGGGATGTTCACGGCGATCTCTTCTTGGCGAGCGCCCACCTGCTCCTTGCGGGAGGCAAAAGGCTCCGCCCGGCGGTTGTGATCCTGGCTGCGGATGCGGTGAAGAGGGGGGCATCAGATGACCTGCTCCCCGCGGCTCTCGCGCTTGAGTTGACACACAACTTCACCCTCATCCATGACGACATCATGGATGGGGATGCCACCCGGCGCGGCGTCCCGACGGTGCATACCGTCTGGGGCGAACCGACGGCGATCCTTGCGGGCGATGTACTGTATGCGAAGGCGTTTGAGTTCATCTGCCTCTCGGATGCTGAAGATGTCGCAAAGATCCGGGCGACAAAGATGCTCGCCCGGACGTGTGCCGAGATCTGCGAGGGGCAGAGCCTCGATATGGCGTTTGAGGAGCGGGACGATGTCTCGGAGGCGGAGTACCTCGAGATGGTCAGCAAGAAGACCGGTGTGCTCTACGGCGCATCTGCTGCCATAGGCGGGATCCTCGCAGGTGCAAACCCGGTCCAGGCCGATGCCCTCTACCAGTTCGGTGTGAACAGCGGCGTCGCCTTCCAGATCCAGGACGACCTGATCGACCTTGTTGCCGATGCAAAAAAGAGCGGCAAGGACCGCGCATCAGATATAAGAGAGGGGAAGCAGACCCTGATCGCGATCAAAGCGCGGGAGAAGGGGCTTGATCTCTCGCTGTACAGGCGGGATCTTACGGATGCGGAGATCGATGGCCTGATCGCCTCTCTTACGTATGCCGGCATCATCGAAGAGGTCCGGGCCACGGCCATCGAACGGGCCGCCGCCGCAAAAGGGGCGCTCAGGATCCTCCCGGATTCAGAGGAGAAGCGTCTTCTCTCCGAGATCGCCGACTACTTCATAGAGCGGGGCACCTGATACCATGGATACGGATCTCAAACATCTGCTCTTTATACACGCCCTGCAGAACGCGGTGAAGCACGGCAGCACACCTAAGAGCGGGGCGGTCATCGGCACGGTGCTTGGAAAACATCCGGAGTTCCGGAGCCTGGCCCGCGAGATCGGGCCGCTTGCAGAAGAGGCGATCGCAAAGGTGGCGGATATGACCGCAACGGAGAGAAAGAACTCTCTCCTGGAACTCGCCCCTGATCTCCTCGATGACCTCGCCGGGACGCACGAGCGCTCCCGGGAGCTCCCACCGCTCGAGGGGGCGGAAGGCGGCGTGGTGATGCGGTTTGCACCAAACCCGAGCGGGCCGCTGCATCTAGGGCACGCGCGGGCCTCGATCTTGAACGACTACTACGTCAGGCGCTACGGGGGCCGGTATATCCTCCGCATAGAGGATACGGATCCGCGGAGGGTCGACCCTGAGGCCTACCGGATGGTGCTTGAGGATATCGAGTGGCTGGGACTTCGGATCACCGATATAGTCTACCAGAGCGACCGACTCGATGTCTACTACGACTGGTGCCGCCGGCTCATAGAGATCGGCGGCGCATACGTCTGCGTCTGCGACGCTGAACGGTTCAGAGAACTCAAACTCAAAGGGAAGGCCTGCCCCTGCCGGGAGCAGACGGTGGAGGAGAACCTGGAACTCTGGCAGAGGATGCTTGAGGGCGAGTTCTATGAGGGAGATGCGACCGTCAGGGTGAAGACGGACCTTGCCCACCCTGATCCGGCGATGCGGGACTTCTCGGCGATGCGGATAGTGAACGCGCCACTCCACCCGAGGGTGGACGCCACGGTCTTTCCGCTGATGAACTTCTCGGTCGCTTTGGACGATCATCTGCTAGGCATCACCCACGTCATCCGCGGAAAGGACCACATAGCAAACACGGGGAGGCAGCGCTACATCTTCGATTACTTCGGCTGGAAAACCCCGGTCTACCGCCACTATGGCCGGATGGGGATATCGGGGGTCGTCCTCTCGACCTCAGGTATGCGCGAGGGGATCAAGAGCGGCCTCTACACCGGCTGGGACGATATCCACCTCGGGACGCTGCGGGCGATCGCACGCCGGGGGATAAAGCCCGAAGCAGTCCGAAACGCCATGGTCGATATCAGCATCGGAGAGACTGATATAACGTTTTCGTGGGAGAACCTGTATGCCAGGAACAAGGAGATCGTAGATCCGAAGGCGAACCGGTATTTCTTTGTACCCGACCCGGTCGAGGTCGCCGTGGAGGGGGCGCCGGTCCATTCAGCCCATGCGGCCCTCCACCCAAACGATCCCGCGCGGGGGGCCAGGATCCTCGTCACCGCGGGTAGGGTCATCCTCCCGGGAAAAGAGATCGAGGGGAGGGGAATGGTCCGATTAAAGGACCTCTACAATATCAGGATCGTTCAGGGCGAAGATGCACCGCGCTTATCCTACGCGGGCGATTCGCTTGAGGATGCCCGGCGCGAGAAGGCGCCGATCATCCAGTGGCTGCCGGCGGATACAAAACTCCCCTGCACCCTCCATCGGCAGGACGGGGACATCGAGGGGTTCTGCGAACCATTGGTCGCCGGCGAGGTGAATAACGTCGTTCAGTTCGAGCGGATCGGGTTTGCCCGGATAGATTCGGTGGAGGGTGGCCGGGTGAGCGCGTATTTTGCGCACCGATAACCCGCCTCCCAGCTTTTTGCGCTAAATTTCAGTCCCCCTCCTCTCTGAAGGGTGGAGGCCAGAACACAGGCTTTTGCGAGATCCGACCGGGTGAGAGCGATCGGAGTCTATCTGCTCTGCGCGGTATGGTCAGTGCTCCCGGTCGGCTGAGAGGCGGCGCCTGCCCCGGTCCGCCGCCTCTCTCGCAGGATATATGCTAAGCCGGTGACCGCAAAGATAAAGATGACCGGCTGGGTGACGAGGAGAGCCTGCGTGTGGG
>CAYPRO010000002.1:0-89591 GCA_964413225.1 uncultured Methanoculleus sp.
AGTGCCTCGCCCTCTCCCTTGCCTCGCAGTCGGTTGAGAACACAAACGGCCTCCACGTCGCCATATCCGGCAACTCCGGGAAGGGAAAGACCCACGCCTGCAGGGCGATGTTAAACCTCGTACCGGAGGCGTACCGGATCAAGGGCACCGTCTCGGACAAAGCGCTCTACTACGACGACAGCCTCCGGCCGGGGACGGTGATCCTCTTTGATGATGTCTCGCTCTCCGATGACCTCCAGGAGGTTCTCAAATCCGCGACGACGAGTTTTTGCGAGCCTATCGAGCACCGGACCCTCACGATCGAGAGGAAACTCAAAATCTGCACCATCCCCGAGCGCTGCGTCTGGTGGCTTGCCAAAGTCGAGGATATGGGCGACGACCAGACGATGAACCGTATGCTCACGGTCTGGATCGATGATTCGATCGAACAGGATAGAAAGGTGCTCGCCCACATGAAGGAGGCCGAGGCGGCCCGCTGCGGCAGGAAAGAGGATGACATCCTCACCGCAAGAGCGATCTGGGAGATCGTCAAAGAAGAGATCCTCCCCGTCCGGATACCGTTTGCCCGGAGAATCCAGTTCTCCACCCCCCAGAACCGCCGGAACCCCGGTATGCTCTTTGACCTGATCAAGTGCCGGGCCCGGCTCTTTGCCCTTCAGAGGGATCGCGACGATGACGGGGCGGTGATCGCCCGAAAAGAGGATTTCAAGGCCGCGGCGAACCTTTATGCCGTCCTCAACGGTGATGCCGGCGGCCAGGAGACGAAACTCACAAAGAACGAGGCCGCGGCGCTTGCGACGGTCGCACGGATGAAGGTCGAGGTCTTCACCGTCCGCGAACTCCAGGCGGCCATGGGCCTCCCCTACCAGAAGACCCGCCGGCTCCTCCACGGCTACGTCAGCCGGGGGACACCCTACTCAGGCCTCCTCGCAAAGTGCCCCGCGGTCAGCCTGTATGACGCCACCGTGACGGAGGACGGCGACTACGGAACAACGATCCGCCGGCGGGAGCAGTTCTTCACGTTCGATATCGAGGTCTACCGCACATGGAGCAACAGCGCCTCGGTCTGGCTGGATGACGATGACAGCAATGACAGCAATATACAGCAGAGTTACAGCAACTGCTGTCATCGAGAGAGTGCGCAGAACGGGGATGGTTCTGGAAACGGCTCTCAGTATAGTGGTACGTACCTGGACAACCACACACATATACAGCAGAGTGAGGGAAGAGAGCAAAGTGAGGGAAGAGAGCAAAGTGAGGGAAGAGAGAGCACACACACCATAACTCCCGGTGACGGTGTCTCTCTCTCTGCTCCTCAGGTTGCTGTAGCTAAAACCATAAAACCCGGATATCAGGGGCAAAACCCGAAAGCGCCTCAAATTCATCGTCCGTTGAATGACAGCAGTTGCTGTAACTCTGCTGTCACTGTGCTGTCACCATGCTGTCAGGTCGACCCCGCCGACTACATCCCCCTCCCTATGGAGAAGGATGAGCCCTGCCACATATGCGGCCGCCGGCCGACATCCTCCGTCAAACGCGGCGGCGGGGGTAAGTACCTCTGCTACGGCTGCCTCAAAGCGGCAAAACGGCCGGCAAAGGTGCAGCCTCTCCCCGGCATCCTCGACCACCGTCTCTTCGAGAGAACGAAGGTCGACATCGGCCGATGCGACATCTGCAAGGAGAAAAAGGCGGTCTACCGCTCGCCGGAGGCCCGGACGGCGATATGCGAAGGATGTTACTCGCGCCTCGTGCGGGAGTGGAACAGAGGGGAGGGGGTGCGGTGAGGACTGCCGAGATAGAGGTCACACTCCCGGCGAGGGGTGCCGGTAAGCCCGGGATCAGCCGGCGGATTTGAGAGAGATCGTGCGCCGACGGTTCAGTCGGTGTATACTTTTAGACCGCCGGAAGTGCACATAGCTCATGCCGCTGTTGATATCAGGTGATGAACATGAACGGCACCAGATTCAGGCAACGGTGAGGAAATGAGTATCTCCATAGGACGTGGACAGTGAAGTACGAGGGGCGGGCAAAAACGAGCCCACCGGGCAATTTTGAGTGAGCGTATACAGCCAGCTCTCAAAATTAACCTGACGCCGATGAATCAGTTTCATACTTCGCCCTCCTGCTCCAGTGCGGATTCGACACTACGTTCGCGATCTTTCTTCAGCCACGCTCTCCCGCATCGAGGAACGTCGAGCGGATGCAGGCCGTGCCCGCTGCCACTTCAGGCACGTGCTGAAGAGTATCCGACTCCGATCCGGCGACCGGATGGCGAAGCTGCCGGTGAGTACCGCTCCATCAGCAATCTTTTTCCGTCAATGGTGCGCATGTCATAGATGCCATGAATGCCACAAAGCGCATCATTGTCAGGGAAGAGGTCTGGGCCGCTCTTTCCAGCATGCGGGAGCCGGGGATGACCTTCTCGGAACTGATAGAGGAGATGATCGAGCATGAAAAGAAGCGGCGGCTTGTCGAGGATATCAAGCGGATCCAGGAGACGGAGGAACTCGTGGAGATCTCACTGTGACATTCGCCGTTCTGTTCAGGCGGTCGGCGGCTGATTTCCTGAATGCGCTACCGGAGAAGTCGCAACGCATCATCACGGAAAAACTTGCCGTCTGCAAGGCCGATCCGTATCCCGGCAGCGGGGGAGATAAAGAACGCCTGAATACGGATGGCATGGAGGTATTTCGCCTCCATATCGGGCGATCGTTTACCGCGTTCTATATCGTCCATACCGATACCGACAGGGGCTGGGTCGAGATCACCCACCTGATGACCATCGAGCAGGCGCATAAACGCTACGGCAGGCTCTAACCTCCAGTGGAGCATGGAACCGGCCCTCAAAACCCGCAAGTCGAAGTTCTCGGTTTCTCCCGTTCCGCTTGATGGAGCATCGCACGTCCCGGCAGTCCCGTTCCGCTCCTGATGGAGCATCGCGAGTCGCACCTGCAGTGTTCTCGCTCCGGCCCTTTGGCCCGTCGCGACTACTACGTCACCCCCGCCAGGAAGACCGTCCGGGTCTCGTCCAGCGAGGACGACGCCATCCGGATCGCGGTGCGAGCGCCTTCGGCGGACGCCGTGCCCGCTCTGGCGTGAGGCGGGGAACACACCCCTGACTCTTTTGAAGATGGAGCGTTGCTCCAGGATCGTTTCGACGGCGACACACCGGGTTTTCTGGGGAGGATCTTTCTGACGAACCCCCGTACCGCTCTTTCAATGGCGAAACCGTATCCACCCCCGGCATTGTTGGCCACCCTGCAGATACCTCGTTCGGGTCGAAGGCTACAACCCCATCCGGCCCCTCGATCCCGTAAGCCGGAACCTCACGGGAAAACGAGCGGAACTACAGGAGTGCCCGGAACTCGTCGACGGTGATCCCGGCCTGGAAAAGAACCGTCTGAAGCGTCTTGGGCGCAAGAGTTCTTCCGGAGTGCACGGGGACGGTGACAATCACGTCACGTTGCGGATGATAGAGATAATGGTGGCTTCCCCGGATGCCAACCCCCTCAAAGCCAGCTCTTTTGAGAGCACCGACCACCTTCTCGCCGGTGGTTCTGGGGAGTTTCATATCCCTGCATTGGTTGTGTTCAGTGGTACGGAGATCTCAACCGGGATTGGCTTTCCAAGCTTCCTAGCTACTTCGATATACCCCGTGATCGCCTCCTCGATCTGCGCCAGCGCCTCTTCCCAGGTGGACCCCTCGCTGACACACCCTGGAAGGGATGGCACCGTTACAGTATACCCTCCGTCCTCATTCTGCTCCATAAGAACTGTATAGCGGAGACGAGTGTCTGACATGCGTTCCCTCCAGTGGAGGGTTGTCCATGACACTATATAGGAGTTGTGTCGGTCAACTTTCCGCGACGGGAAGGCACCGCACGGACGGCTCGGCGGGCTCTCTCCACTCTTGCCGAGATGAGCATAATTGCCATGAAGCGGGAGGGGAGGCTGCGGCGATATGTGCTCAATCCGTCATTGCGGATAATCGCGAACAAAATCCGGACTGAGGGAGGCATGTAAATTCTGCATTCCGCGACTAAAACCTCCAGAAATCCGGGAATTCATCCCCGATCCTGATAGCAGCATCCGGACGATTGCAGACAGCCGATGTGGCGACCACGCGCTGAGCCAGCGTGGGACTACCTTCAGGTCGGGACGACAACCCGCCACGAGCATTTCAAAGCGCTCGCGAAGGCCAGGATCTTCGGTCTCGTGCCCGGGACAGACCGAAAACGGGCGATCCGCCCCCGCTACGACCCGGTGATGTAGCTGTCACCTGTAGCGAATCTGGAGCTCCAGAACGATCATCGCTCTGGATCAGGTGGGGTGTCGCCGTAGACCGAGGATGAGGCGGCAGGCACCCCGCAGTCCTTCGCCGCGACATCGAGCGTCCCGGTCACGTTCGCCTCGTTCGAGGGGGTCCTTCACCGGCCGGGACACGGATGGCCGCCGGAAAGAGAACTGTAAACAAGGATGGTGGCGATAACGGAGAGGGTTCTGGTATTGGGGAAATATGCACAGAGCTCTGTACTGATCAGGATAGTACTTTGCACCAAGGTAGTCCCGGAAAGCATGCGCTCGCACCAGATGGAGGTATGGTACATTGCTGTAGCGGTGAATCTATACCCCGTACAGTCAGTCGAATAGGGGCGGAGGCTCTCCCACCCGACTGGATGACGACCAGGACGAGTGACAGCAATGACAGCAGTTTTCAGCAGAGTGACAGCACCTGCTGTCGCTCTGCTGTCGGGTAAACCCCTCGGCGCCCTCGACCACCGGACGAAGGTCGAACCCGGCATGTCTGCGGCGAGGCTCTACCGCTCGTTGGAGACCCTGTGATCCGTGGTACGCAAGGCCCGTCCGGGGGTGGAACGGACGGGATGAGGTGATCCAGTAGAACGGAAGATGCTCGCCAGAGTGGCTCAGAGTCGGATGGGATCCGCCTGTATGGGAGAACCGTTCGCGAGATCCATGTCCACCGGGAACCTGGAACCACCAGTATACGGCCGGCATCGAGCGGGGGCGGCCATGACCCGGGAGGTGGATACCTTCAGCCACGGCATGGATGGACCGCTCAGGATCTCCGTCGAGGCCGGGCGCTACCGGATTGAGGGTGGAGGCGCGATGGTCCGCCGGAGCGGGAGCACCATCAGGTGCGACGTACGACACCCGGTGGGGACGATGTCATCCACTGTCAAACGGCGAATGGTTCGGCAGAACCGGAGAGGGAACGCTCGCCGGCAGTGCTACGGTCTCTGCACAACCTGGGTAAGGAGATCCACCAATGCACAGATCCCCTGCATCGGGGGTGATGAGTGGATCCGGAGAGCTCGGAGAAAGTTAACCCGGGAACCTGACGAAACCTATTTGTGGTAGCCACGATTATTATATCGTATCCAGAGGTGGAGCGACAATGGCGAAACCAATCGAACTTGGGCTTACCCTTGAGGGCGAAGATGCCCGGCGTTTCCATGAGTACATGGAGAGACCCACCTATACCGACGACGCGCGGAAACTGATCCGGTTTGCGGCGCACAGAGCGCAACATCAGCGCCTGTGAGGATATGCCTCTCCCGGAACTCCATTTTTTACCGCTTTCCAGTGACCTGGATGTATCAGCCTTCAGGTGTGGTCATGCCGATCTGGATGAGTTCTTGATCGAGGATTCAAGGGAGTATCAGGAAGAGCGACTGTCGGTAACCCATCTTGCGTATATCGACTCTGAACTGGTTGGGTTTTTCACCCTCGTCACCGACTGCATTGATGTCAAGCAGGTAGCCCCGGAGGATGGGAGACGAGGGTACCCTTACCGAAAATACCCCGCTCTAAAAATCGCCCGGTTGGCAACCTCCTCAAAATATCAACGAATCGGTATCGGGTTTCTGATGCTCGGTGAGGTTCTGGCGCTCACGATGAATCTATCAAAATATGTCGGGTGCAGGATCATCACTGTGGATTCAAAACAGGAATCTGTGGGATTTTACGAGAAATTCGGGTTCAAACGAGCAACCAGAAGATCTACCGATCCGGTCCATATGTATATGGATTATCACAAATTGCTGGAGATGGAATACCGATAGTGTGAGCACGCGGCCGGACTCCGGGCCCCTCTTGCGGATGACCTGGAGAAGGCGATGCAGGCGATCCGATTGGCGTCGGGAAGAAATCGACGGCGTGAAGGTTCCATCAAACTTCCTGCTTGTGGTTATGGAGCGATCTCACCCGTCAACCAATCCTTCCAGTGGCGGATAGCCTGTGGCACTCTATACGGGGGTCAGCTCGATCCAGAACCCCCCGGGCATTCAACGCTGAATGGCGGCCCGACAGCAAGGTTGACGGAGATCAAATCTGCCTCAGGGTGGAAGGGTATCCTCATATCGGTAGAATGAGGGGGAACGGGGTGTTATTCCCTTAATGCGTGCTTATTTCTGTCGCCCCGGCTGATCCCGCGGTAGGCGAAACTGGCGCCGATCCATGCATCCGGATCCACGACGTTGCGTCCATCCACGATCGCCGGCCGCGCACAACCCCTTCACCCGTGCGGGGAGAAGCCCCCGTCACTCCTTGTTCCCCGAAAAGATCACCGCCGCATCTGCACCCGATAACACCCCCTCGAGATCCCGTGAGAGCCCCGGCGGCGCGTCCAGCGACGTCACAAAATCCACCCGGGGATCGTGGATACGAGCGAGCGCATCGACAGCGAGTGCCACATCAGGGAACGGCTCCGCCGGTGTGTTTCTCGCATCATCCGAGTCGTTGATGTCTTCCCTGAAATGAAGTAGAAAACTGAAGGTTTACGGGCATTTGTCCGGCGGTGCGTCCGGGTGCCTGGTATTCCCCATCCCGGGTGGAGGATGAAGGTAAACCCGAACGTTCCACGGTCTCGGACAGGGGGTATCACCGTAGACCGAGAATGCCGCAACCACGGCCGGCACCCCGCAATCCTTCGCCGCGACATCGAGCGTCCCGGTCACGTTCGCCTCGTTCGAGCGGTCTCTTCACCGACCGGGGCACCGGGGGGCCGGCGGAATGTCGTCCGCGCCGGGGCGATCAGGCAGACCCTTCTTTCTTCCGGCGCGCGAGGATCCCCGCAACAACTGTATCGAGATCCTCCAAAAGCCAGGTTTTGCGTTCTTTCGTATAATCTCCGCTACCGTGGGAATAACTCTGGATGAACCTTATCGCATCTGCAGGCCCGAGATTCTTTACCAGTACTTCAAATCCCTGGATCCTGATCTCATTGATCGTCTTTACTTCCATTGGCTGTCACCTCCATGAGCCACTCTACAGGATTATGTATTTCGATAGAGATCTTATCCGAATGTCTCATAATAACCTTTACGAGGGTATCATCAGTTGTAAGAAACACGGCGCCGGCACTCTCGGCAGATGCGAGGTGCAGAGCATCAAATGCGCCAATACCCATCCCACAAAACATTCGGGCACGGTTCACGATCACCTCATCGATCATAATCCGCTCCTGTGCAAATTGCAGGAGGTTTTCAACAGATCTTCTCTTCGCCCGGGACACCCGGAACATGGTCTTCTACGCTATGATGCTTGGTATCCAGTCCGCGATCGATATTGCTCGAGATGATCTGGTGGAGAATACCGTTCCGGTCCTCAGAGAGGGCGACCGCGACATCCTCGGCCGCCTCGCCGAGGATCGAGGTGACCTCTTCGTCTTCCCTGATGATACGGCGGGTGATCTCCTCATGTGTTGCACTTTTCCCGTTGATCTCCTTCAGGGGCACCTCAAAGACGTGAGAAAAAGGCCCGTGGCCGATGTCGTCGAGCAGGGTGGCGTAACGAAGGGCCGTAAGGTCGTCGCCCTCTATCTGCAGCTGCCGCGCCGTGAGGGTGGCGATGTGCAGGACGCCGAAAGAATGCTCGAAACGCGTGTGGCATGCGGCAGGGTAGACCAGGTGTACGTTGGCAAGCTGCTTGATCCTGCGCAGTCTCTGTAAGGGGCGGGTATCTAAAAGGCGGAGTTCATCCCCGGTAAGCCCGATGTACCCGTAGAGCGGATCCCTGACGTGTGTCTCATACGTGAGCGTGCGATTCCCCCGTCATGAAAGATGAAGGTTCTTGAGGAGGTTCACTCCTCAGTCGATCTGGTCCTCTGTGAGATCCCAGTTCAGAGTTCGGGCAATCTCTTGGATCTCGTCCAGCGAGGACGGCGCCATCCAGGCCACGGTCGAGACCTGGGCGGACACCGTCCCCGCGCTGGCGTGAGAGGGGAGCGGAAGTCCCCCACGTAACTTTTCTCAGTGCCGGGGCATGGATCACCCCGGTAAACAGCCCACTTCAGACAGAGATATGTAAATTGAAGCACCAGAGGATCATATATCGCAGAGGCGAAGCTACTATGAGCCAGGTAAAAGAGGAGATCATCAACGAGCTCGACGACCTCCCGCCCCGGACATATGGTGAGGTGCTCGATTTCATCCGGTTCCTCAAGTCTCGGCACCGAAAGGCCACCCCGGACACCTCACTCGCGAGCGAACCCGTGCTCCGGAAAGATTGGCTCCGACCCGAGGAGGAAGAGGCATGGAGCGATTTGTAAAGGGCGATGTCGTCGTTGTGCCGTTTCCCTTCTCGGACCTGTCGACGGTGAAGCGGCGTCCGGCTCCTGTCGTTGCGGCGCTTGGCGGGGACGATGTCATCCTCTGTCAGATCACAAGCCAGCAGGTCCGGGATCACTATGCCGTCGGTATCACCGACATGAATTTTGTAGAGGGGACGCTTCGAAAACCGAGTAATGTCCGGCCAAACCGACTCATCTCTGCCAGTACCGACCTGATCCTCTACCGGGGGGCCGGCGGAATGCCGTCCGCGCCGGGGGAAGTCTCTCGTAATAGGTCAAGGTCGGTGATGCTCCCCTCGATGAACGTCACCCGGCGAGGAGGTGCTCGACGTTCACCCGGTGGCGAGGTTATCGATGATCACGGCGTCGTGATCGCGTATCTGCAAGGTTTGAGGCCCGAGCCGGCCCCGCCGGTGACGATGTGGCGCATGAAGAGGTTACGTTGGGGGGCGGTTTAGGGCTTTCTGAATTGAGCCCGGGCATCCGGGTTTGATACGGGTCTGCGAAGACATCTGCCGTCCCCCCCTCACCCCCACGCCTGAGCACCTTCACGATCACCCCTCAGCCACCCCGCCGGCGCCGGCGCCGAGCGTCGAGAGCCGCCGCTCCTCGCCCACTTTCTCCTCTTGCCAGCCTTCCACCCGGCGCAAGAAAGTATATCCACGATCAACACAGAAGATGGTTCAATGTCTGCTGCGGAAAACATCCCCGTATCGGAAGAGACCTATAACCAGATCCTGGATCTCAGGCACCCGGGCGAGACACTTGACGAGACTCTTGCGAGGCTGGTGGAGAAGGTAAAGAAACAGCGGCTCACGGATGATGTCGAAGAAATCATGGCAAGGAACGAGTTCGTGGAGTTAGACCTGTGACGTTCCGCCTCATGGTGGACAAACGTGCGCTGGACTTCTTAAATTCTCTCGATGCCAAAGATCAACGGGTCATCAAAGAAAAACTGAAAATTTTGCAGGACAATCCGTACCCCGGTTCGGATGGAGACAAAGAAAAACTCCGTACAAATAAAAAGCGGGAATCTTACCGACTCCATGTCGCACGTTCGTTCACGGTAATCTACAATATCGATCCAGACGACAAACTCGTCTATATCACCCACATCATGTCCATCGAAAAAGCCCATCGGCGATACGGGCGAATTTGAACCGCCCGGCACCCCCGCAGTCCTTCGCCGCCACGAGTACATTGAGCGTCCCGGTCACGTTCGCCCCGTTCGAGGCGAGGGGATCCTTCACCGACCGGGGCACCGATGGCCGCTGAAGATGCCGTCCGCGCCGGGGAAGGTCTCTCGTAGTAGATCAAGGTCGGTGATGCTCCCCTCGCTGAAGGTCACCCGGCGAGGAGGTGCTCAATGTTCTCCCGGCGCCCGGTCGCGAGGTTATCGATGATGGCGACGTCGTGATCGCGTGTCTGCAAGGTTCGAGGCCCGAGCCGGCCCCGCCGGTGATGATGGAGCGCATGAAGAGATTATCCTTCTCCGCCCGCCACCCCTCCAGCGCCCGGATCCGGACCTCGAAATCCTCGTCCTGCGCCTCCATCCGTCGGAGCGTCCGACAGATCCACTTCACGTCCCGGTTCGTCTCGTAAAACCGAGCTCCCGGGTGGTCTTCTCTCCGGTCATCCTGGTAACCCCTTTGAGGGATGATAGGGCGCCAAAACGAAAAAACCTGACCGTAATGGCTACACAGTGTACCGGTATGGCCTCTACGGCTGGTTCACCCTGGAATTTCTCACCGCTCATTGTCTGCAGGCATCAGTCTCCCGCCGGGTGTTCTCTCAAAATCGCTGTCAAACGACACAAGCGCGAGGTTGTACTCAGCCGCTGCGGTATACTGATATGCGTCATCAAAATCGAGACGGTACAGTTCCATAGCCTCGACAAGACACCTCCTTTGAACGGGATTGAGAGCGACCACCGTCACCGAGCCGTCGATGAAGAGATCCTCGATGAAACCGCAGAAGGCTGGCATGCACCCGAGACGGCCCAGGATTACACCAATGGAATGAAGTGAAAATCCGTGATGAATAACCGATCAGAAGGAACCGAAGAGAGGAACGTATCGACTTCTCCCGAACGGCCCTGGTCGAGAAGGCGCTCCAGCCAGATATTCGTATCCAGCAGATACATTTTCACTCGGTGCGCCACGACAGCGACTCTTTCTGCAGATCGAGAGCGGTATAAGTATCCCGGTACCGGCGGATCGCCCCAGCCCAGGTCTGTCGGAGCGGTTTAGTCCGCTTGCGCTTCTGTTTCTGGAGCAGATAGGCGACAAAGTCCAATGCCTCTCTCCGGTGTTCGGGGGAGAATTTCCTCACGAGTTCTTCGATACCTGTCATGGCACCCATCTCCACAAGGATCTACGGATCTGTTGTGCGTTTCCCACCCGGAAGCGTTCTGATCCACGATCCGGATAGATACCTATTGGGCAAGGTCGGACAAGAATGTTTTCCCGATCAGGCTTTCCTTCTATCTCCGGGATAGTGCTCCCTCATCAAATGCAGGGGGCCTGGTATCTCCATATGTCTCAGAAATTGGGTGATAATCAGGCCTGGGACGAAATTCTAGCTCCCCGGTAAAGTCAGGCCAATCCCCTCCCGGGTATACCCTATAATCGTCTGTCATATTCCCGGGAGCCTGGCAGGCAGGAAATACCAACCATGGCAGACTTCGTGCAGAAGACCGTGAACAAGACGGCGATCCGGGATCTTGCGACCCCGATCGCCACCGTAACGTCGTTTACCACCGTCATCGAGGACAACCCCTTCGGGCGCGTCCGGAACCGCGAGCACGGCCCGGATCTCACCGGCGTGAATACTCCTTGTGGCCCCTCTCGATCGTCACGATCTTCTCGATTTTGACGTTGTTCTCCTCGTGCTCAATGATGTAAAAGACAGTGAAGGATCTGCTGACATGGAGGCGGTAGACTGTAGGAGGGTGGGGGTACTCAAGTTTTTCCTTGTTTCCTCCAGGAAACGGGTTCTCCGCGAGATCCTGGATCTTTTCGACGACGATCCGTCGGGTTTTTGGGGGGAGCCGCTTTAAGAACTCTCGTGCCTTTTTCTCGATCAGAACGGTGAACACGCTCTCAGTCGTCCCGCAGAATCTCGTCCGGGTCGAAGGCTACGAACTCGCCGGTCTCCTCGATCTCGACAACCATCTTCCAGTCGCGATAGTCACGCTCGCGCCGGATCATCCGGCTCAGCAGCTCATCGTAGCTCTCTCCGGCTTCTTTGAGGTCGTGCAGGTCCTTCCAGGTGGGCTCCTTCACGGGAATGCGCTTGATCTGGCTGCCGGCATCGCTTGTGGCGGAAGACATGCATCTCTGTGGATCGTTATGGTATTTATTGATGTGCATAATTGCCACAATGAGTAAAAGTGCCACAATGAGCGCCCCGACTGAACTGGTGCTGTAGCGCCTGCTCTGACCCTGCCGCAACGTCACAGCTCATATCGACAGAGGAGTACGGAAACGTCTACGGGTGCACCGCACGGACAGCCCGGCGCGATCTCTCCACTCTTGCCGAGATGAGCATAATTGCCGTGAAGCGGGAGGGGGGGCTGCGGCGATATGTGCTCAATCCGTCATTGCGGACAAGCGCGAACAAAATCCGGACTGAGGGAGGCATGTAAATTCTGCATTCCGCGACTAAAACCTCCAGAACTCCTGGAATTTGACCCCGATCCTGATAACAGCATCCGGACAATTTATGGCATCGTGTCCCCGACGCAAGGAAGGGGTAGTTGACAGATCGCTCCGCCAAACAGATACTTTAATGAAATACTACAATAGACTATATGTTGTTCTCGTGGAGGTTACTACGATGGCAACATGTCATACAACGAATAACCGACATCGGAGTGTCCGGATGAGAGGGTCCACCGGCATGGGATTGACCGTCATGGAAAGGCGATCCTTAGAGGCCTCCATCAAGAAGAACCAGAAGGCGCTGGATCTCCTTGGTCGACACTAAAAAAGTCATCCAATCTCCTTGTATTTTTGCGGATCCATTCTTCGACCTCTTCCCGGGTATATGTGGCATTGCCCTCGCTATCCAGACTCGCAAGAGTTACCATGAACCGATCCGCTTCATCGCCCTCGACATCAAAGGCAAACCCATTTGCGCGTAATATGAGAACATCAGTAACGGTATAGGCTGTTCTTTTATTACCCTGCCAGAAGGCATGCCCGTTAGTGACCCTCTCAAGGAACCACGCGGCCTTTTCGCAGATATTCTCGCGATAAACCCAAAAATCGTTCCAGAAATCCACCCAGGCTTCAATCTCGCCCGGCGTCTTTACGCCTTCCCAACCCTGATCTTCTGCTCTGTTGTGCAGTGCGATAAGGGTGTCATGGATTGCAATTATCTTCTCTGGAGTAATATCGTTAACCAACCACCCGCAGCAGGGGCACCACCACCCGATAGGAACCTCAACTACATTCCCCTCCTCGCCCATGTCGTGTATGAACGCCCGTGCCATCTCGATATCTTCGCAACCAGGACCTGGGCACTTTGGGGATGGGCTCATACCAGTCTTCTGTTTGAATCGCTGAAAAATGTGATGTATAACGTTCTCTTTTTGTTCTGGTTCCTTCGCCGCGAATTGGGGGAGAAGTTCTACGATATTACCCTTGTCGAAATCCGACAGGAATTGGGTCCGGGCAACGGGAATGATACTGAAAAGAGCCCGGGCCCTGGTTGCTGAGCAGGAGGCTATCTTGAAACGCCTGAAAAACCTGGAGAAGCCGTATGAGATCCGGAAGGCTCTCAGGAATGCTCCCCGAATCACCGTCAAGGACCGTAATGAGATCTATGCCGCACTCTCGGACAAAAGCCATACAAAACTCGCGAGCGTGGCCCACCCCTTCATCCCGCCGAATGCCTCTCCTGCCGATGAGTCCATCGAGTGTATCCTGATGGGTGTTATACGAGGGAAAGCCAGCATCCCGCGCATCCTCCGGGGCACGGCGACCGTGCTCAAGTTTGCCCTGGCAGAGGTCGAGGGCAGCCTCGGTCAGCGCCTCCTGGAGGGGGAATGGATACAACCTCTCACCCCCACGCCTGAGCACCCTCACGATCACCCCTCAGCCACCCCGCCGGCGCCGGCGCTCACCGTCTAAACCCTCCGCTCCTCTCCCGCCTTCTCCGCCCGAGAGCCGCTCCAGCGCCCGGATCCGGCTCTCAAACTCCTCATCCTGCGCCTCCATCCGTCGGAGCGTCCGGCAGATCCACTTCACGTCCCGGTTCGTTTCGTAAGACCGGGCTCCCGGGTGGTCTTCGCGTCAGTCATCTTAGTAACCCTCCAGGAGGACAATAGGAGGTCGAAGAGAAAAAGGCTGACCGTAAGGGCTATATCGGAGCATCCCGGTGGAAAAACGCTTGTCCTGCCGCGACTGGCCGGACGGTATTGCCGCCGGTCCAAAAGCCACCGCACCTGCCGGCCTCTTCCTTCCCCCGGTGAGTTCAACCTCGCCTGCCGCAAGGGGTCGGCAGCAGAACATGCACCCGGTTTCCTTGCCCGGATGGAGGAAGGGGGTGCGGGTTGCCTATGGGTCGAGAGACCTCCGCTCACGGAGATGCTCCTGCACGGCATCACGGAATGCTTTCAGAACACCAAGGTCCTGATGCAGGATGGCGTAGACCTGTTCGAGATCCAGGTCCCAGTAGATATGGACCAGGACATTCCGAAATCCCGCCAGATCCGAGAGATCGGGAACGAGCGATTCCGGGAGGATCCCCTCATCCCCGAGGATCTCGAATGTCTCCCGGTAACTTGCAGGCCTCCGGAGCCTTTCTGCGGCGATCAGATCAGTCGCAATATCGATCGCGGACTGGATACCAAGCATCATAGCGTAGAAGACCATGTTCCGGGTGTCCCGGTCGGAGAAGAACTGCTCACGCGGAATGCGTTGATACCGCTCCCAGTCCCTCAACGCATCCTGCAACTCCTGCATGGGACGAAGCACCCTCATCGTCCCACCGGCGCAAGGAGCGCCCTGTCCATCCTGTCGTAGAGGTACTTGAGATCGAGGTACTTCGCCAGGACATCGGCCTCGAATGCAGTTTGCAGGCTCTCGTCCCGGGCAAAGACAACCCGTCCTGTTTTCACCACTTCGTACTGGAACTCTATGGGTGCCGTGTTGAGGATCCGGAGATCCACTTCGCACCTCGGCGTGATGCATCGCTCCAGATCGGATGCGATCTTCATGGCATACTTGAAGAGCTCGTATGGCTTGCGCTCTCCGGCAACGAGCAGCCCTATGTCGATGTCGTGATAGTCGTCCCGCACAAGGAACGAGCCGTAGAGGTAACCCAGCAAAAGATCCTCGACGCCGAAGAGGCACCGGCCGATCTCCCTGACCATGTGTTCTCTATCATGTTCGATCATCGTTATCCTCCCGGATCGTCCAGGAATGAAGTGACTGTACCTGATACTAAGATTGAACGGAGATCGCATAAAACTAGCGCTAATTCCGGGGGTGCAGGAGAGGTCGGCTCATCCACAAGCCCGTGATAGGCGTCCGCGGGGAGACAACCTCTCCAAGACGAAGAGCCCCCTCACCATCGTCCCGGAGCCGGTCTCCTCTCGAACAACACGACAATAGCTTCGATGATATCCAGTATCCGTTCGCGATCGTTTCTCATAGGGCCCGCGTTTCCTGTAAGACCCGGGAGCGGATTCGCTCCCGGAGTCCCGCTTCCGTCACGACATCGACAGAACGACCTAGCAGGAGCGAAAGATCCATCGCAAGCCCTCCCACGTCGAGAAGGCTCCGGTCGGGATCAAGGTCGATCAGGATATCGACATCGCTGTCCGCCCGGGCCTCGTTCCGTGCCACGGAACCGAAGACCCGGACGTTCTTTGCTCCCCTTCGGTATGCAAGGGAGAGGATCTCGTCCCGTTTCTGGACGAGGAGAGTAGAGATGTCGGTCTCCGGGTCCATGTTATGTAATACTTACATTGGCAGCGGCTTTATACCCGCTTTGCCATGGCGACACGGGGTGGCCGGGGCGGATGCCGGGGCCCCCGGTGCATATGGAGATACTGGAAACAGGAGAAGGGTACAATCACGGACAAAACCCAGACCAGGAGAGGTGTGTAAAATCTGCATTCACCGGACAAAACTTCCAGATCTCCGGGAATTCATCCCCGATCCTGATAGCAGCATCCGGACAATTGCAGACAGCCGAT
This sequence comes from uncultured Methanoculleus sp., assembly GCA_964413225.1. Taxonomy (GTDB): domain Archaea; phylum Halobacteriota; class Methanomicrobia; order Methanomicrobiales; family Methanoculleaceae; genus Methanoculleus. The sequence goes on from CAYPRO010000002.1 coordinate 15,798, forward strand.
GTGGCGACCACGCGCTGAGGCGGCGTGGGACTGCCTTCAGGTAGGGAAGGCAACCCGCCACGAGCATTTCAAAGCGCTCGCGAGGTCAGGATCGTCGACCTCGTGCCCGGGACAGGCTGAAGACGGGTGGTCCGCCCCCGCTGCGACCCTGATGATGGAACGGTTGCCTGTAGCGGATCAGAAACCCCGGATCGATCGTCGCTCCTGATCAGGCGGGGATGAACCCGGAACCGGGGGTGTTGCCGTAGACCGAGGAGAATGAGGGAGCGACGACGCCCGGCACCCGCATCAAACCCGGCAATCTGGATCCTTACAAACCATATATCCTCAAGGGACTGAAGAGTTATCCCCGATTGAGTCGTGCCCGCCTCTTCGAAGAAATTCGCGAACAAAGATACTCCGGAGGAGCAACCATCCTCAGAGACTACCTCCTTTGGCAGCACGCATCCCCCCTTCATCCTCCGCCGGCGCGTTCCGCGCGTCATTGGAGCCGCCCAGAGCCGCGTTCTTTTGCCGGCTGCCTTCTTTGGCGGATCGGGGGCGCAGCACTCCAGAGGGTTGACCCGCCGGCCCATGCGTCACAAAGAGGTTGGCGCCGGTAGAAAAGTATGCGATCAGGCCGGAACATAAGGGATATGAGCACTTCCGTAAATATAATTTGTACTTGAGGGCGCTTGCCCCCGTGAGTTTTAGCTACTTCGTGCAAGGGAGGGGGAAAAGGTGAAAGTGAGAGACTGCATAAAATGAGGTGAAAATGATGTATCGATTTCTTGTTATCGTCGAACCGACTGATGGCAACTACTCGGCCTACTCCCCGGATCTGCCGGGGTGTGTGGCCACTGGAGCGACTCGTGAAGAGGCAGAAGAGCGGATGCACGAAGCGATTGAGTTCCACATCGAGGGACTCAAAGAGGACGGGTTCCCGATCCCACGGTCACGATCCTCAGCAATATACGTAGCGGTCGGCCGGGGTTGAGTCATCCCCGGTGATCCGCGTTATACGCCGGGAACTGGCCAAACAAATGTTTGGACTCAAGGAGAGTATCGCCGCACCGACGACCTTTCCGAGCAGTTCGGGAAGTCCGGGCTCCTCGCCCGGAGGGCGACTCCCCGCGGTTCACCATCGCTATCTTGTAGCCCGAGGAAGCCGAATACCGCTGGAAGCCGTAGACATGTTCAATTCCCGGCACATCCGCGAAGAGCGCCGCCGCCGGGATGCCGACGTAGCCCATCCCGACGACGCCGATTCTCCGGATCGGGCCGCGATTCTCGATGAGGGGAGCAAGGTTCTCGGTCATTGTGCGCATCTCTGGTTTGTCTTCATGGTTGATATTCTGCCTTCTGCCATCCCCTTTTGTGGTACAGGCAGGGTCCAAAGAGACCTTCGCCGGGCGAGGTGCAGGTCCGGAGAAACTATTTATGTCCGCTATACTGAGTGAAATTGAATGAAACGATTTGTGGCCACTGCACGGGGGCGTGTCCAGCGGGTCGGCTATCGGGAGCATGTGTACAACGAGACGTTCGACCGGAATATCTCGGGATATGTGAAGAACCTCGATACCGGAGAGGTCGAGATCGTTGCAGAGGGGAGCGAAAAGGATCTCCGGGAGTTCATCAACAAGATAAACATCATACAAAGACCGATTGCCGTCAGATCGTTCACCGTTCAATGGGAAGAAGCCACAGGGGAGTACGTCGATTTTGAGATCCTCCGGGGAGACATCCAGGAGGGAATATTCGAGTGGCTGTGTTATGCCGGGAACGTACTGCACAGCATGGATATCAAATTTGACCAGATGCTGGACAAGCAGGACCAGATGCTGGACAAGCAGGACCAGACCCTCCAGATCGCGCGAGAGACGAAAGAAGAGATTGTCGGGCTTCGAAGTGACACCAAAAAGCACCTTGAGGACGAATTCGCAGAGATGAGAAAGGAACTCGTCTCCATCAAGGAGGCACTCGTCCGGGCAGGCATCCAGGTCTGAGTTACTCCCCCATCCCGCGGCATCCACTCTGGATCATGCGCGCGATCGCCCCGCAAGTGAGGTCGCACCCGACTCCCTGATCGTCATCGCTAAAAGGCGCCCGGATGGCGAGGGTCACTGTATCACACGGGACGACCATCCTGAGAAGTTCCATAAGCCCCTCGCCCTTGAGTAGCGGCCTCCCCGGTTGAATCTTTACCCCGGCAGGGGGGAGTTTTGCTGGAAGCTGCAGATATGCTCGATACCCGGCACATCCATTTTATCTGCATCCCCGGTCTGTACTCAGGGTTCGCCAATGTCATCTGCCGGGATTACACGGGTCTTGATACGCTTGCAGCAAGTGGAATGCTACGGCGGCTCCGGGATCTGGGGCTACTCGTGCAGCACTCCCGCGCATCGGCGACGGTATTATACCCCTACCCGGCAGCTGCTCCATCCCGGGGAAAGGAGGAAGTGGGGCCATTGATGGCTTACCTGCCATGCCGGATGGCTTACCTTAAAGTTGGGAAGGCAACCCGCCACGAGCACATCGAGCGCCCCGGTCACGTTTGCCTCATTCGAGGCGAGGGGGTCCTTCACCGACCGGGGCACGGATGGCCGCTGAAGATGCCGGTCGCGCCGGGGAAGATCTCTCGTAGTAGATCAAGGTCCGTGATGCTCCCCTCGATGAACGTCACCCGGCGAGGAGGTGCTCGATGTTCTCCCGGCGCCCGGTCGCGAGGTTATCAATGATGACGACGTCGTGGTTTTGCGATAAGGTGTCCGCAAGGTTTGAGGCCCGGGCCGGCCCCGCCGGTGACGATAGCGCATGAAGAGGTTATGGCAGTGGGGCTGTTTAGGGGTTTCTGAATGGGACCGGGATTCCAGGTTAGATATGGGTCTGGGAGGACATCTACCGTCCTCACCCCCACGCCTGAGCACCCGCACGATCACCGCCACGACCCCGGTATGGAGGCATCGAGAAGGCGGGCAAGGCTCCGGCGATAGGCCTCAAGAATCTCAAGCGTTGCCGGGATCTGGTCAAGACGTTTTGTATGGATCAGAAAGAAGGTCATTGCAATCATTTTCCGGTGGGCTCTACTTATCCATTCAGGTTCAGATCTACAGGACTGCCGGATCGCCACCCCGGCGGGATATCCCCGCCGGGCAGCCGGGATGGCCGGCGGAGTTCAGGAGCCGGATCGGGGTTCTGCACACGCTTGCGTGCGCCCGGGATCGGACTGCCGCACACCGGAAGGCCCGGCCTCCTGTTGTATGCGCAATCGCACCCCCCCGGGGATCGATGAACCAAAATATTTCCCGTGTAGGAATGGGGGAAAAGCACGCGAAACTGCATCGATCAGATCTATCTGATTTATATAGAAAGAGGATAAGCACTCCTTATTCCGAGGGCGCGCTCGCGGTGAGGTTTGTGTCTGGTATCCAGAGTTGCGAGAGACGCTTTCGGTCAATCGTGAGAGTATCTGGATGGAAACCATGAGCAAAAAATCCCTTGTCTGGGTATCTGCGGTCGTACTGATCGGTCTCATCGCCTGTAGCGGTTGTACCGGCACGACCCCTTCTGCCGGCGCAAAAGAACAGCCCAAAATGACCGGGTCCGGCCTCCTCATCATAACCGAGGAGTCCTGGCCGAACAACTACCGGGACGATACCGGGGCGATTGTCGGCCGATCTACCGAGGTCGTGCGGACGATCCTTGCACGATTGAACAGGACTGCCGACATAGAATTGATGCCGTGGAACGAGGGCTATGAGAGAGCACTGAGCACCCCCAACGTGGCACTTTACTCCACAGCCCGCACCGCGCAGCGAGAGACACTCTTTTCATGGGTCGGGCCGATTGCACCGTACGAGATGGTCTTTTGCGAACGAAACGGTTCAACACTCATGATCGACAGCCTTGAGGCTGTCCGGAGGGTGAAGGCTGTTGCCGTCGTCAGGAATGATGTCCGGCACCAGTATCTGGTCGATAACAACGTGACGAACCTGCTTCTTCTTTCGACCGACGAGGAGTGCGTCCGGAGCCTGATTCGCGGCGAGGCCGATCTCTGGCTCGGGAGCAAAGATACGGCAACCAGGACTGCCTTAAGTGTGGGTGTCGATCCCATGGCGATCGTGGAAGTCTACCCGGTGAGGACGATCGAGCTCTTCATTGCGTTCAACAAGCAGACACCGGCAAGTGTCGTCACGGAGTGGCAGGAGACGCTCGATGCGATGAAGCGGGATGGGACGTATGCTGCGATCGTCGGTGCCCCCTCCGTCTCCTCCCCACCAGCGGAAGAGCTGGTGCCGGTGGAATCGGCCCTCTCGGCACTGACAGCGCTTGCGGATCAGAAGATATTGACGGTTGCGAGATCGCTTGAGGCGCTTGCGTTGACGGACGATGCGGTCCTGGGGGAATGGGAACGCATCCGGCCGCTACTTGCCGGGATAGAGAAGAACCCGGAGCCGTCCATACGGGCGTGGTATGCCCTCCCTGACGGTTCTTACTACACCCCGGTCGACGGCCTGACCGGCTCGAGCCTGAAGGATCGGGCGTACTTCCCGGGAGTTCTTGCAGGGAACATCTCGATCGGGACGGTGGTGGTCAGCCACTCGACCGGCAGGGACACCGCTATTGCGGCGGTGCCTATCGTGAATGAGAGCAAGGTCACCGGCGTGCTCGGCGCGTCGATCTACCTTGATTCGCTGAGCGAGACGCTGAAACGCGACATGATGCTTCCCGATGGCATGTTCTTCCTTGCCCTCAACCCGGACGGGCAGATCGCCCTGCACTCCCGGGGGGAGCGGATAGCTCAGGATATGGAACGGCAGGGAACATCTTCTATGAGTCGTGCCGTGCAGACGATCTGCTCTTCTGAGAACGGAACGGTGGAGTACGAGTACGAGGGAAGGCTGTGGCGGGTGATATTTGAGACCTCGCCCGTGACCGGATGGCGGTTTGGGATCGGATGGGTTCCGGAGGTGTGAGGGAGGCTTTCGTCATCCGGAGAGAGAAGTTTCGGCCCCGCCACTCTCTCCACAGAGCCCTGCTCCTCAAGCTCCCTGAGATGGCCGCGCGGTTCGTCCGGTTCGGGAGCGTCCGTCCCTTTTTGACCCGCAGGTATGCATACCGCCCGGCTGTGTGCACCTCCTTATAGCCGTGGGTGCCGACGCCCGGCCAACGATGAGGGGATCCGACGTCAGGATCATCGGACTGAAACCGGTGTGCCCGGTCCCTCTGCCCCTGCATCGAAGCCTTTAATACTAATCCAGATTAGTACTAATCATGATTAGGGAATTCGTCGACCGCGAGACCGAGCGCGCTCTTCTCGAAGAGGAGTGGCAAAAGGATGGCGGCCGGCTGATCATCCTCTACGGACGGCGCCGGATCGGTAAGACCCGGCTGATCACCGAGTTCATCCGCGGCAAGGAGGGCATCCTCCACTTCGCCGAGGATACCGCGCCGCAGATCCAGATTCGGCGGTTGCAAGAGGAGATAGCGCGGTTCTTCGCCGACCCGCTCCTCTCAACGCTCGATATAACGACATGGGATCAGCTCTTCACATACCTTGCCCGGATACCGCTCACGGAGCGCCGCTACCTCGTCATCGATGAGTTCACCTACCTGATCAAGAACAATCCGGAGATCCTATCTGCACTTCAGAAGGCCTGGGACACCGCCCTCGCACAATCGAACTGGTGCATCCTCCTCTCCGGGTCGATGCTCGGCCTGATGACCGATAGCGCGCTCTCCTACACATCACCCCTTTACGGGCGACGGACCCGCGATATGCTCCTTGGGCCACTCCGATTTCGTGACGCATGGCGGCTCCTCCCCTCGTTCTCTTTCCGGGATGCTCTCAAGGCTCATCTGACCATAGGAGGCATTCCCGAGTACCTTCTCAAGGCCGGGGATTACTCGAACTACGACGCCTTCGTCAAACGCGAGTTCTTCAATAAGTACGGCTACTTCTACCGGGAGCCCTACTTCCTCCTCTCGCAGGAGTTCCGGGAACTCAAGACCTACCAGGCGATCCTCAACGCCGTCGCCGTTGGCAACACTGCTCCGGGTGCCATCGCCCGGTTCTGCGGCATGGATGCCCGCCACCTCTACCCCTACCTCGAGGCGATGACGCGACTCGGGATCATCGAGAGGGAACTGCCCCTCCTCGCCAACCAGCGGCAGGGGCTGTACCGGATCAAGGACTGCATCTTCGACTTCTGGTACAACTTCGTCTTCTCGCACCGGCAGGCGATCGAGACAGAGAACCATGCGGCCGGGGCCATCGATATGAACTCCTACTTCGGCAAACAGTTTGAGGTCTTCGTGCGAAACGAGTTCGCCCGGGAGATCTTTTCGGGGTATACCGTCGGCCGGTGGTGGTACCGCGGCGATGAGATCGACTTCGTCGCCGTCAGGGAGAGTGACGCAAGCATCATCTTTGGGGAGTGCAAGTGGGGAAACCTTACGGAGAGGGAGGGGCGCGGCGTGCTCACGCGCCTCGTGCAGAAAGCGGAGCATGTCCGGCACGATCCCTATCCTGATGAGCGCTTCTGCCTTGTTTCCGGCGGTATCGAAGGAAAAGACCAGCTCAGTGAAGAGGGATACTTCATCTACGACCTCGCGGATATCGAGGCGGCGTGCACTGTCGGATAGCAACCGCTGCTGCACACTCTGCCCTTCAAGCAGGGGAGAAACCTGCTCACGCATGCGATACGCTCCCCGGGCTTCGAGTTTCGGCCCCGCCACTCTCTCTCCACAGAGCCCTGCTCCTCAAACTCCCTGAGATGGCCGCGGTTCGTCCGGTTCAGGAGCGTCCGTCCCTTTTTGACCCGCCAAAAACCGATCAGATGCGCCTTATGCGCTTCAGGAGATCCCCGGCGCTCGCCTTTTGCTGGCGCCGTTTCATGTCCGACCATATCCGGTGCTGTTTGTAGACCCAGAAATCAAGATCGTCAGGGTCCCCTGCATAGACAATACAGTGCCGCTCAAGTATCTCTCCGCGGAGATACCAGGGGATCTCGTCATAGATGGTGATATCGTACTCCTCGGGGGCGAGGAGCATCCTCTCATGCACCGCGATCCTATCCGCCCTATCATATAAGATCAGGCATATTCGATGTCGGAGTGTGGGCCTGCGTAGCCCGAAGCGCGTGAACCAAAGAGCAGAATAGCCCTGATCGATGGAAGGATATCGCGGAAGCGGTCCAGGATCAGGTCCCATTCAGCCATACAAGCACCTCCTCTGAAAACCTGCACAGGCGAGGCATAAACCGCTGCATAGCAGCATATGCAGTATGGTCGTTGATACAATCGCACCCGTGGATAAGACGATTCCTTAACCCCGCTGGCAGATCTTATATCTGTCTCTGGATCGATGATTCCTTCAGTCACCAGATAATCCAGTCATCCTGTGCAGAGGAGTGCAGCATCCGGCGGATGAGCGCACAGATATCTGTAACCGCCCCCACGGCCTCCTGAAACTCTTTGTAGAGTGCCTTGCGCAGGATACGGTCGCTCATTACAGCATCAGAGAGGTGGCGTTCGATGAACTCTATCCTGTCGATGAGCACCTCACTCTTCTGCAGTATCCGCTCCCTGATCAGGGCTTCCAGGGGAAATATTCCCCCGTCACTCCAACAATACTTCTCAAGACCCGATCTCTCCCCCGCCTGCAAACATGGCAGATCCCTCCGGGCCATTATCAGAAGACATCGCGCCTCTGGTGCCACAGAGGGTGGGCTGCCTGGCGTTTGCCCTGGCCGGCAGGGGTTGCACAGCCCCTTACACCGCCGGCAGACCGTCGGCCAGAAGAAGAAACGCAGCCAGAACACTCATAAGGTAGACGATCGAGAAGGAGAAGAGGGGTGCCGCCCTCTTGCCGGACGGCGAGAGAAGGAGCCTCAGGCTGAGGTAGAGGAGTACCAGGCCGGCCGGAACCATGACGACCAGGGTGATCCGGTCGATCGTCGTTATGGCAGGGATGATGACGGTGAGGCCCACCGTTGCCGCGTTCCAGGCAAATATGGTCCGCGCTGCACCAGACGGGAGTACGGGGATGCGGGCAAGGCGATAGTCATGATCCCGGTATATACCGAGCGCCCGGAAATGCCCCGGTGTCCACAAAAACCCAAGAAGCGCGATCACAATCGGCGTGGGCGCCGGAAGATGGGCACCGGCAGCGGTCCACCCCGCAAACGCGGCAAAACAGACAGCCGTCCCTCCCAGGACAACGCTCATGTGGCTCTTTCGCTTCAGCCAGACGGTATAGACTATAAGATAGATGCCGGCGCCCGCCGCCATCATGGCGGCCGCAGGAACGGAAAGGACCAGTGCGGCCGATAGAAGCCCTGTGGTCAGCATGGCAAATCCAAGAAAGAGAGCACGATCCGAAGAGAGGCTGCCCCGGGGGATGGCCCTCTCAGCGGTCCTCTCCATCAGCCGATCGATATCACGGTCATACCAGCAGTTTATCGCGCCGCACCCCCCCGCCACAAGGTATCCCGTGGCAAGGAACGCGCAGAGGAGGGAAAGAGAGAGGCGCGGGCCGGCAAGAGAGAAAGAGACCACTCCCACAAAGAGGTTCAGGAACACCACCCTGGGCTTTGTCACCTCAAGACAGGCCGGCAACACCCTCAGTCGTCGATCCACGAGCCCAGCAGCTGTCATCTCCTCACTCCCCACCGACCGGCAGGATATCCTTACGGGTATCGGGGCTTGCAAAACGAAAAGCGAGGATTGCCGCGACACCGTAGATCGCCGCACCGAAGAACCACATTACCGCCCCCCCCGTCTGCTGATCCGAGAGCAGCGTAATGCCCGGCATATGGGCGATCGACGGGTACGCGTATATGATCTTGTCCTGAAACGTTATGATCACACCGAGGATCATCCCCTGCATGGCCCCGGCGATTATGTACAACGCCTTACCCTCGGTCGTTTTCAGAAAGGGGAGGCGCAGCCTTGATCCCGGTATAAGCGGCGCCCAGTACGCAAGGAACACTATGACCAGGGATATATGCTCGATATGGTGCACAGGCATATTGGTGAGCGTGACATCGTACGGTATGGGGATATGCCAGAACCACAGGACGGCCGTTGAGAGGATAAACGCCACGGCCGGGTAGGATATCGCGTAAAGGCCGCGACGGATGGCCCGGAAGGCGGCCCGATCCTCAAGCACCCCGGCCGGCAGCCACCAGAGGAAGAAGTCGGCGGCAAGGAGGGATGGCGCAAACACCCCTATCAGGATCATGTGATCGATCATGTGCACCGTGAAAGATTCCTCAAGGGCCGGCCAGAGAAATATCACGACACCAAGAGATACCGCCGCGGTGATGCTCGCGATGATCTTTGTGGATCGCTTCGGGGGGATGCCCCGATCGGTTATGGTCTCCATACGCTACGCCCCCCCGTAAGGCAGTATATCAGCAGAACCATCGGTGTGCCTCCAGGCCCTGCCCACCCGCGAGAGCATGACGTAGCCCATCCATATGATGCCGGCGCCAAGGAATATGATGAAAGGCACTGCCATCAGGGCAAACACCCGCCATTCGGGGAGGTAGACGGCATACCGCCGGGGGATGCTGAACGCTCCGGATGCAAGGAACACAAGTGTAAACCCGGCCCCCCCTATCCCGTATGCCAGGGCGGCATACCGCGTGCGGGGATGATCGTCTCCTGCCCCTGAGAGTGTGCGGGTGATCGAGAAGAGGAACGCCCAGAGGAATATCACCGCGCCCAGAAGAAAATACGTATGGAAGTGGCCGGGGATCCAGAGGGTGTTGTGCATCACCTGGTTGACGGCGATGGTTGCATCGAGAGCCGCGGCCATGCCCCCGAACATCCACCCCCAGAGACCGATGGCGAGGAGGCCGGTGGTCAGATCCCACCGTATGCCCGAGCGGTAGTACTGAGAGAGCCCTCCAAACAGCGTGACAAGGATCACCGGTATCACCGAGACGTATGTCATAATCTGGCCCAGGGGCTGGAGCCCTATGGGCTGAGCAAAGTCCTGATACAGGTGATGGAGGTATATGACGGGGACTATGAACGTTATGGCGTTGAGGGCGAGGGCATATGTGCGGTTCAGTCTCCAGGGGCGGCCGGTGTAGGCGGGGAGGAGGAAGTACATCAATCCGGCGGCAAAGTAGATGGTCAGGTTCACCAGAAGATGCCCAAAGAGGTAGTCGAAGTTCTTCATGAAGAGCACGTCGATACCCTGTATCAGCCCGGAGGCCTGCATCCAGAGGGGGATGAGCCATATATAGCCGGCCACAACGGCAACGACGCCTGGGATAGCGACGGCCACGGCGAGAACGTCCGATATGGTCAGGTTCTTCTGATGGGTGGTCCGGCCCAGGATCAGTGGCCAACCCAGAGCTCTGATGACCCCGCCATGTACGCGGGAGACAGAGTAAATGATGAGTATACAGTATATCAGGAGCCCGATGAGCACAAATCCTATGCCGACGGTTGCCCCTATCACCCCAAAGAAGGCGTATCCCCCATGAAACGGCAGAGGGTAGAGGGCGGTCCATGCCGCTGCAAATCCCCCCGCAAGGGTGCTGAAGAGGACAAACATCATACCCATGAAGAAGAAGTAGAATGTCACCCACAGCCAGCGGGTATCGAGAGCCACCCTCCGGCCTATAACAGCGGCAAACCCCGCTATCGACCCGAGCAGAGCAAGGGAGACCATGGAGAGGCCGTGCAGGGTCATTATCTGGTAGAAGAGCTCGGGCCCCACCATATCGAGGAGCCCCGACTGCACCGATCGCATTGTCAGGCCGAATATGCCCATGGCGACGAACATAACGAAGGCAAAGACCATGCCGGTCAGGGTGAAGCGGAGAACACCCCCGTAGTTGGCGGGCAGGGGAGGATCGGTATCACTCGACATTGAAGAACGCCTCCATCCCCCAGTGGTCCACGCCGCAGTACTCCAGGCAGTGGATACGATACGACCCTGTCCGGGTGAAGTTGACGATCAGGCGGTTGGTGTATCCCGGCATGGACTGGGTCTGTGCGACGATCTTTCCGTCCGGATCGAATATGCCAAACCCGTGATTCACATCAAGCGACGTCACGGCAAACTCCACCGGGACGTTGGCCGGGATCGTGGTGCTGCTCAGCGTGAATGCAAACTGCGATGTCGTTGCATTGATGACGACGACGGGCTCCCCCACCGTTATATCCCTGACCGGCTGATACGGGAGGATGGCCTGGGTGCCCAGGAATACGACAACTGCGGCCAGGGCAATGACCGAGAAGAGGCGCCGGCGAAGCGACTCAAGCCCTTTTGTGATCTCCCCGTACTCAGCCTTCTCCCCGCTGCTCCGCATAACCCATACCCAGAGGAGCGTATAGGATCCGCCCATCACAAGCAGGAGGACAAACACGTATCGCGGATCGATGAAGAACATGGCGGGCCATTACAGGCAAGGGCTATACTTAATATTTGGGGCGGTGATTCCCGGTCACTCTGAGAACTCGCCACGGAAGGGCGATACCCTGCTGTGCATCCGACAAAATGATCCTGTCGAGAACCAGGGCGAGGTGAGGGTCTTTCTCGTCAGTGCGTGTAAAACGGATTCGCCATCGGCCTCCGGGAGTGAGACGCCGTGCTAAAACCTCATCACACTCTCGATCCCGGTCTCCCCCGCTATCGCACGAAACTCGTCAAGGCTCTTAAACGGCCGGCGGGCGGCGATGGTTGCCGCCCTCTTCTTCCCTACGCCCGGTATCCACCGGAGCGCCGCCGCCGGGAGGATGTTGATATCCACCGGGCAGGGAAGCGCCGTCACCGACCGCATGCCCCAATCGACCACAACGGCGTCAAGGACCGTTCCCGCCGTCAGTTCGAGCGGTATCCCAACGAGGATCGGGTACGACCCCATCTGCCGCCCAAACGACGGCCGGCCCGGCATCTCGACGACGACATCGGGGAGGATCGTGCCGACGGGAAAGACCCGGCGGAGCATGGGTTCATCGAACACTCTCCGGACCCTCTCCTTGAAGGCGCGGAACCGTGCATCGTGCATACCAAGAGTGTTCTCATCGTATGCCGCCGTCCCCTCAAACGGCATCACCTGCCGTATGTTCACCCGCCTGACCATGAGGCCGGCATCGAGCACCCGCCGGAGGAAGGCCTCGTTTGCGTCATACGTCGCCGGTGTCTCCCCCGCAAGGCCGGCTATGAAGTTCAGGCCCGGGAGGAGTTCGGGGATGCCCCCCGTCCGCCTCGCGCCGACGGAGTTCACGATCCCTATAGCGCGGAAGACATCATCTGGCATGGCTTTGAGGTTGTTTGCCGCCACGACCGCCGGATCGGCGGTCTCCATGCCGAAGGCCGCTGTGTCGCCAGGGGTATGGCCGGCGACGATCGCCCCGAGCGCTTCCCGCGCCGCATCCTCGTGGCGGGCGATGGTCCCCGGGTTGATGTTGTCGATATGGAGGGTTGCAAGAGCGGGAGCGCTCGCCCGTATGGCCGCAAAGAGTTCGGCAAGCACATCCGGGCGCGGGGCAGGAAACTCCCCGCCTCTGCTCTGGTAGGCAAGGAGGTCTGGCTGACGGCCGAGCCTGAAGTGGCGGGCGCCCGCCGCATGGAGCGCCGCCACCTCCTCTGCTATCCCCTCGATGCTCCGGTAGCGCGGGAGCCCATAGAACGGTTCGGTGCAGAAGGAGCATCCCCCGACCGTCGCCCGCGAACATCCTGTAGCGGTCTCGAGTTCGCACATGACATACGGGAACGCCGGATGCTCCCTTATGATGCCGGCACCCGCAACAGACCAGGGGTCGGTCAGGGAGTAGTCGCCCGCGCCGGCGGGCTCTCTGCCTGAGAGCCAGGCATCGAGGGCAACAGCAGGCGATCCCGAGAGCGTGACATCGAACCCGGCGATCGCCTGGCGAATCGCCTTTCTTCCCCCGCCGGGAGCGTAGCCAAACGCTATGGGACCGCCTATGGCGGTGGCCGGAACCCGGAGAAGGGTCCCGATCTGCTGGATCTCTGTCAGGGTCGCCGGTTTCCCCCCGATGTATGCGCCGGGAACGGTCAATCCGGCGATCATCACAACGATCTCGGCGCGCCTGGCGATGAGGGCCGGATCGGCCCGGGCCTGGTCTATGGTGACGTAGCCCGCGGTGTATCCGTGGCAGGAGAGGACGCCCGCAACCTCCCGTATGTAAGGGGATATGTAGGGCGCAACGCCGAGGCATGCCGGCTCGTCGACGTAGCCGTCGATGATGAGGGCGCTATATGTCATACCCGATAAGGCGGAGGAGCTCCCCCGCCCAGAAGAGTTTGCCCCGCTTGACGGGGTCGACGTTTTTGTCGGCAAGATCGAACCCTATGATCCGTATATCCGCCGCGCCGAGTTCATCGGCGGCAAAGACCGCCCTGTCGCCGTCGGTGAACCCGCCGAAGTTGTGGACGCGGGGTAATGGCGCCGCCTGTGTGGTGGCAACGAGAGGGCCAGGGAGACTCGGCACCCAGCAGCGGAGGAGGGGCATGTTGTCGCCGTGGGCATGCACGACCATAACCGTCCCCTGCCTTGAGAGGTCGACGAAGAGATCGGTTGCACCGTCGAGATCGGTGAAGACCGCGTCGGGCCGTATGCCGTGATCCACGAGGACTTCGGCGGCGGCATCGGCGGCAAGCACCGTCCCCTCGATGCGGTCGAGTTCATCGGGAAGACAGGGCGCGTTCCCGCAGACCGTCACCATCCTCCCTTGTATGAGCGCTGAAAGGAGCCCGATGTCGTCGCGATCGAGAATATCCTCAAGCAGCCGGGCGGCCGTCTCGTCCGCCTCGCGCTCAAACCCGAAATATTCAAGAATTGCGGTGTAATGAGGTTCCCAGTCCGAAAACCTCATTGCTTGCCCTCGTTATTGTCCAGGCCGACTATGTTAGAGAACCGCTTTAAGATCGGGTCTATGATGAGGCCGAGCAGTTCCTCCTTCTCCTTCACCATAGAGAAGTAGTTGAGCGGGATCATGGCGGCGGCCATAGTCGCGTGTCCGCCGGCCTCGCCTATCGGGCTGAAGGCCTCGGCCATAACGTTCCCGAGATGGAGCCTTATATCCTTGTTCCGGCCCGATATGACTATGTTCTGGTCGCTTATGCCGTAGACCAGGGCCGTGTTCACCCCCTCAAGGTGGATAAGGACGTCGGCCGCCTGCGGGAGCGCATCGCGGTTTCGGATGAAGCCGACGTTCGAGAAGAGGTAGCCGCTCCTGATCCGCCGGTTCCGGATGGCGTTTCCCATGATCTCCACGGTCTCCAGGGATATGGAGGGGGAGGTGATCTTATCCAGGAGATCTGAATCGGTCAGGGGGAGGAGGAACGCGGCGTAGTTGAGGTCCTGCGGGGTGACGTTCCTCTTGAAGTCCCGTGTGTCGGCCCGGATACCGTAGAGGAGAGCGGTAGCCACCGATTTGTTCACGGGGATATCAAGCTCCATGAGGTACTGGGTCATGATGCTTGCCGTGGCGCCGACCCCGGGCCTGATATCGACGAAGTCGGCGGCGCCAGGGGGCTGACCGTTGTTCTTGTGGTGGTCTATGATTATGTTGACGCGGGTGGCCTTCTGGAGGTCGTTGTTCACGCCCGGCCCGGACGAGTCGACAAGGGCGATGTATTTGCACTCGGCAAGGATCTGAGGGGTGAGCCGCTCCATCTTGATCTCAAGGAGGTTGATGAACGCCCGGTTCTCCTGATGCCCTATATCCCCTTCGTAGAGGATGCGGCAGTTCAGCTTGTTATGGCTTGCGTGGCGGGCGATCATCGAGAGAGCCATGGCGCTCGATATCGAGTCGGGATCGGGGTTTAAATGGGTGACGATGCAGAGTGTCCCCTCCCATGCGGCAAGCATATCGTAGAGCCGGAGCGCAAGGCGCGAGGAGTGGAGCTTCCGTATGTGGTGGATGGCGGTCCTCGCAACCACCTCCTGCGGGTAGAGGACGATATCGGCGCCCTCCTGCTGGAGGAGATCGACACCGACAGGATCGGTGGCGCGTGCTATGACGTAGGTTGCCGGGTAGCGGTTCTTTATGGTCTTGAGAGCGGTCAGGTTGGCATCGCGGTCGTTTGCGAGGATGAAAGCGACCTCAGGCACGGGAAGACCATCCATAAGGGCAGGGTCGCGGATATCGCGGACGATCGCCTCATACTTCTGGTCACGGAGATCCTCGACCCGCTTCTCGTCCTTATCGACGATGATGAGGTCTTCGGTCTCCTGCCCGAGTTCCTCCGCAACGTTATAGCCGGTGCTCCCACAGCCAAATATGATATACTTGATACGCTCCTTTGAAACGCTCTGAACCGCCTCGGGCATGCGTACAATGGTGTAACTTCTCATGGTATTAAGGGATTCCATTCAGGCGATTTGCGGGAGAGGCTCGTAAGGTTTATACCTCTTCCCGTACTATTTTATTGAGTCAGATACATGGGCCTGTAGCTTAGTCGGCAGAGCGACGGACTCTTAATCCGTAGGCCAAGGGTTCAAATCCCTTCAGGCCCGTTGACTTTCTGTTCTTCTGATATTCTTTCTCCATATGGCAGCCGGGTTTTTGCATCACCTTTCCGGAGCGGTATCTCCATAACCGGCGAGACGCGCAACCATCAGGTCAACCCCCGCCGGCCTTCATCCGCGCCGCGACCTCCCGCACGAGGCCGGTTACTGCGGATTTTTTGGACTCCGGAGGCACATATATGCCGCTATTATATAAACACTGCGCCGGCAAAAAAACGGGGAGGCTATCATACAAGGGGCAGCGATTGCAGAAAAAAACCCTGTTTTGTACCTATCCGCCACAGGATCAAAAGGGAAGGGGGGTCTGCGGGCGCGGCTCACCGCCCTATCTTTACGAGCATATCCTCAAGCGTCGGGTAGCGTGACTCGATCCGCTCGATCCCGGCGCCATCCGCCGCGAGAGCTGCGGTCGTCCGGTTCAGATCGTCGATGGAGCGCGCCTCGGCAAGATAGCGGCCATCGTGGGCGGCATACTCAACGGATGTGGCGAAGGTCGACACGTTCGGTATGCGGAAGAAGACCTGGTAGGTGATCGAACCGAAGGTCTCGCGGAGCTCGGATATGGTCCCGCCGGCCACCACCCTCCCCCGGCGCAGGATAAGGATCTGGTCGCAGACCTCCTCCACCTGAAAGAGGTTGTGGGCCGAGAAGACCACCGTCTTGCCCGCCTCACGGAGGCCTCTTACGTAGTCGAGCACAGACCGGGATGTCATGGGGTCAAGGCCGGATGTGGGTTCGTCGTATATGAGGAGATCCGGGTCGTGCATGAGCGACCGCGCTATGGCAACCTTTCGTTTCATCCCCTTGGAGAGCTCGCCTATCTTCTTTTTATCCAGCTCAAGAGCAAGCCCCGCAAGGAGATCGTCGCGTCGGGCCCGTATCGCCGCCTGCGGCATACCGTAGATCTCGCCAAAGAACGCAAGGTATGCATCCGCGGTCATCGTCTCGTAGAGGCGCGACTCCTCAGGGAGGTAGCCTATGTTCCGCTTCAGGTCCTGAGAACCGTGGGCGATATCGATGCCGTCGATAAGGAGGCTCCCCGCCGTCGGCGTGGTGAGGCCGGCCATGATCTTCAATAGCGTCGTCTTGCCGGCCCCGTTATGCCCGATCACGCCGAGTATCCGTGCGTCGTCAAGGTCGAACGTGACGCCGTCGAGGGCAGGGAAGTCGCCATAGTGCTTGACAAGAGAGCGGGCGGTGATCATCGAATCTCCCTATGACTCCGATGACTACAAATAGGTTGCTGTACAGAGGTATGCTCCTCTGACTCTATGCGGGGTTATCATGAGTCTTGCCTCCTCCATCCGGACGATCGCCGTCTGGGAGATGAACCGGTCTATGACAACGGTGGGAAGAAGCGTCCTGCCGCTTGCTGCGGGACTGCTCGTCCTCCTGGTCCTGGTGAGCGCGTTTGCCGCAGAGAGCGGCATCCATATGCAGGATGGCATATACCGCATCGGCATCGACGACCCCGGGATCGCCCGGGTTGTCGCCCCCGACAGCCGCTTCACCGTCGATGCCGCCGACGGATCCGCCTTATGGGAGAACCGGTTTTCGTACGATGTCATCGTCATCCGCGGAGAGGTCTACGCCGCCGAGACCGACAAAGGGCGGGCGGCCCTGAGAGCGCTCAGGCGCGATCACGAAGCCTATGTATCCCGCATCGCCGCCGAGCAGCCCGACCTCTTTGCCGGCTACCCCCTCTGGATCGATCTGGAGTACGTCAGGAGCGAGATAGACTTCATCGCGACACAGAGCGGGCAGCAGATAGGCGCACCGGCGGAGAGATCTCCTGCCCCATCCGGCCCGGTTGAGGCGGTGACCCTTCCGCCCTCATCGATCCCGGCCTCAGAAGACGACCTCCGGCAGCATCTGGCCGATATGGAGAGCACCCATCCCCTCTCCCGCTACACCGGCATAATATCGGGCGACCCTGCAATGGATGGGCTCCGGACGCCGTCGCAACTCTCGCCGCCGCTCCCCTATGATGCCCTCATACTGATCTTCGTCTTCATATTCCCCCTCTACTTCACATCTCAGTTCTTCATGATGAGCATCATGAACGAGAGGGTGGGAAGGGCCGGGGAGGCGCTCCTTGCCGCACCTGTTCGGCCGGCGGCGATCATAATAGGAAAGGCGATCCCCTACTTCACGATCATGCTCCTTCTCTCGGCCGCGATCACCCTCGGTATAGGAGCGCCGATGACGATCCTCCTCCCGCTCATACCGGTCATACTCTTCTTCCTTGCAAGCGCCCTGATCATCGGCATGGCCGCAAGGAGCTTCAAGGAACTCTCGTTCGTCTCTATCTTCTTCTCGACCCTCGCCACATCCTACCTCTTCTTCCCGACTGTCTTTGCAAACACCCACGTTGTGAGCATCATATCCCCGCTCACCCTTATCGTCCTCGATCTCCAGGGGGAGGGGTTCACCGCCGCCGAGTACGTCTACTCGACCGTCCTCTTCTTTGCCACAAGCGCCGTCCTCTTCTACGCGGGGACGATCAACTTCCGCGAGGAGCGCCTCTTCTCGGAAAGGCCCCTCACGTCGAGGCTCATGGATTTCATCGCGGGCGCAATCAGCCGCAGCCGCCCGCACGTATCGCTCTTCCTCCTTGCCGCCTTCACGATACCGTTCGTCTTCATGGTCCAGATGATGGCGCTCGTCATCCTCTTCAACATCCCTATGCCCCTCTCCCTCGTCCTCCTGATCGTATCGGCGGCGTTCATCGAAGAGATCGCAAAATCCATAGGGCTCTACGCCATGGCAGGCGAGCGGCCGGGATTCTTCACGCCTAAAAACCTGCTCGCCGGAGCGGTCGCAATAGGCCTCGGGTTCCTTATAGGCGAGAAACTCCTCCTCTTTGCCACGCTCTCCCAGATCACCGGATCAATCTTTGGGAGCGTCCTCTTCCTCTCCCTCCAGGTGCTCTGGATGCCCCTCCTCCTCCACATAGCGGGGGTGCTGATCACAGGGACCTTCCTCTTTGCCGGCGGAAAGCGCGCCTACGTCCCCGGCCTCGTCGTGGCAAGCGTTGTCCACAGCCTCTACAACCTCCACTTCCTCCTCGGGGGGCTGCCATGAACGCCCGCCATATCGGTATCGTCGCAAAGAAGGAGTTTTTCGGCCTTGCGACGGAGAAGACGATCGTCTTTGCCATCCTCCTGCAGGTCTTCATAGCCATGTTCTCCTCGTTTCTGATGGTGGGGCTCACGGCGATGTACGACCCGGAGGCGCTTGAGGGCTACTCGACGGCCGTCTACGGCGTCGGGTATGCCGGAGCAGACTCCCCGCTCATCGATGAGTTTGAGAAGCGCGACGATCTTTCCCTCCACCGGATGGACCTCTCAGCGGCGCTTGCGGCTCTCCGCGACCGGAAGATATCGGCGGTTGTCTACGCCCCCGATACACCTCCGGATGCCGAAGGACCGATCGTCATAACGCTCTACCTCATACAGAACGACCTGCAGTCAAGCATCATCAACGTGAAGGTAAAAGAGGTTCTCCAGGGCTACGAGATGGAGCTGCGCGAGGTGCGGGCCGACCGTATGGTCTCTTTCCCGATCGGGCTGAACTTCCCCGACGCCGGCGATGCGGAGAACTTCTATGAGTTCGTCTACGGTCTTCTCCTCCCTCTGCTCGTCCTCCTCCCGGCGATCATATCGGCGGCCCTGATAATAGACCTCATAACCGAGGAGTACCAGCGTCAGACACTCGATACCCTCCTCTCGACGCCTGTCACGTTCACGGATATGGTCGCGGGAAAGATCGTCACGTGCTGGGCCATCGTCCCGGTCCAGGCCGGGGTATGGATCCTCCTCCTCGAAGCAAACGGCATAGCAATCGAGAACGCCGTCCCCATCCTCCTCCACGTTGCGGTCGTCGGCCTCTCTCTCATACTGCTAGGCGCCATAACAGCGCTCCACTACCGCGAGAGGACCAGTGCCCAGTTCGTCTTCTCGACGGGTATAGTCGTGGTCCTCCTCCTTGTCATGGCTGTACCCTGTAACCCGCTCAACCTCGTGGTAAGGCTTGCCGTGGGGACACAGGATCCGGTACACTGGCTGGTCCTTCTCCTGGCCGCGGGCATAACAGCGCTCCTTGCCATCGCCGTTGCGGCCTACGGGCGGCGGGTCGGTGAAGCCCCGGCGACCGGGTGAGGGAAGAGGCCGGGCCGGCCGGTTATGTTCTGGCGGATCTTCCTCCCCGCCACCTTCCATCGGGGACAAATTATATATTTCATAATATACAATTCAGCCCACCGATGACCCGTCTTCATTACCTCACCACCACATGTGCGGTCTGCGGCGAGTCCTGCCGGTTCACAATCCCTGAGGGCGCCGTGAGCGTCGGGCCGCGGGATCTCGATACCCGTCCCGGCGAGCCCCTCCGGTCAACCATATACGCATGGGTGAAACGGTGCCCCTCCTGCGGCTACTGCGCCCCCGACCCGGGGATATCCCCGATAGGGGTGGCTGATGTTGTGAAACTCCCGCGTTACCGCTGGCAGCTTGACGCCCGAAAATTCCCCGACATTGCAAACACCTTCCTCTGCTGGTCGATCATACAGGAGGATCTCGGTGCCCCGGCCCGGGCAGCGTGGGCGTCCCTGCATGCCGCCTGGATCTGCGATGACGAGGGGGAGGACGTGCCCGCCCGGATATGCAGGAGGCGCGCCGCCGACCTCCTGCAGCGGGCCCGCAAAGAGGGCGAACGGCTGGCTCCCCAGGACGGAGCCGACGAGGCGCTCTTGGTGGACCTGCTCCGCCGGGCCGGCCGGTTTCGGGAGGCTCGCGCCGTTGCGGCCCGGATACTGGAGGGTAACCCGCAACCCCTCATAGCCGATATCATGCGGCTCCAGGTCAGACTGATCGCCGCATCGGATCGGAGGGCTCACAGCGTCGCCGAGGCCCGGCGGTTCAGACAGCCGGTATCCTCCTGAGCCCCACCCTTTGTATACTGTTCTTGCAGATACTTGTATACCATGGATGTAACGATCTTCTCCCCCGGCATATACACCTACGGCGCCATGCTCATCGGCGGCGTCCTCTCTGATGCGGGCAACCGTGTCTCCCTCACCAGAACCCCCGCCGCTCCGGAGGGCTCGCTCCTCCTCGCAAGCCTTTTTTCGACCCAGCACCTCCTCGACCCCTCTATCCGGGACTTCATCCGGGCTCACCGCGAGGGGGGAGGGACGGTCTACGTCGGTGGACCGGTCTCGGCCGCGCCGGATATGGTCCTTGGGGAGCTTGCCCCCGATGCCGTGGTGGTAGGGGAGGGCGAAGAGACGGTGGTCCGCCTGATAAGGGAAGGGGTGTCACCTGACCTTCCCGGCATAGCCTACATCGACGGCGGCCGGCCGGTTGTGAACACCCCCGCCCCGCCGGCGGCGATCGACCGGCCGCTCCCCCTCATACCGGATGATATAGGGAGCCAGAGCGTCCGGGGCGCAAGCGCCTACATAGAGACCCATCGCGGGTGCATAGGGGGGTGCACATTCTGTCAGGTGCCAAGGTTCTTTGGGAGAAAGATAAGGAGCCGCGACCTCTCAAGAATAATCGAGGAGGTGAAGGCGTTTCGCGCAGCCGGGGCGAAACGGCTCTCGGTCTCTGGAGGGACAGGGTCGCTTTATGGGTCTGCCGGCGGCGAGATGGATCCGGAGGCGTTCATCGCCCTCCTCCGGGGCATGGCGGATGTGATGGGGCCGCGAAACGTCTCTTCGCCGGACATACGCGTGGACTGCATCACCGACGATATACTGGATGCCATCCGGCGCTACACGATCGGGTGGGTCTTTTTCGGGATAGAGTCGGGGAGCGAGCGGGTGCTCCGCCTTATGGGCAAGGGGGCGACCGTTCGGCAGGTAGAGGAGGCGGTGGAGCGGTGCCGGGAGCACGGCCTCAAGGTTGCGGGTAGTTTCATCGTCGGCTACCCCCAAGAGACGGAAAGGGACTACAAGGCGACAAAGGATCTCATCGCCGCGCTCACCCTTGACGATATCTTCGTGAGCGGCGCCGAACCCATACCGGGGACGCCTCTTGCCGATCTCGCGATCAGGACACCCCGCGACAAGAACCCGGCGTTCGTGCCGCACACCGGCGAGTACCGTCCACTCAACCTCACCGAGAGCGAGGCACGGTGCTTTGACCTTATGATGCACGCCGATATGTTCCGTCCGCAGATGCGTCTCGTGACCGATGATGTCTACGCCGCCTATCTTGCCGAGGCAAGGAAGCAGGGGCGGGATATCAGGGCGGCAACCGATCTCATCCTCCGGTACTCCCGGGCCGGGGCTTGAACGCCGCCCGGGCGACCTTTCCCCTGATCTTCTTGACGGGAAACCCTTAAGTATACTCGATCCTCTACTCCACCCGCCCGGGAGGGGAGACCCTCCGCAGGCTGGAGGCGAGACGATTGGCCGAGAGAGAAGCAGGACAGGTACTGGCGACGCGGCCGGAACCTGCAGAGAAGATAGACCTGATGCGCACGCGCGAGATCAGGGATATCAAGGTGCAGAACCCGGACGGAGAGAAACTCGGTGACCTCACCGATATCGCTATCGACCGTGATAACGGTTGCATCACATACGCAGTGCTCGCATACGGCGGGATCCTCGGGTTCGGCGAGAAGCACTTTGCCATACCCTGGGAGGGGATCCGTATCCGCTCCCGTGAGAAGATCGCCGTCGTGGATACGGATAAGGAGATACTCGATAAGTCTCACGGGTTCTCCCGCGACCAGATGCCGATGGAGGGAGACTGGAGCCTGATCAGGACACCCCCGTCCCACGTCATGGGAAGGGAGGGACCGCCGCCGCTGGCGGAGGAGTCAACAGCGCAGGAGGTAAAGCCGGCGGCAAAGGAGGAGAGAACGGTAACGCGGGAGGGAGAATCGGCACAGGGGGAGACGAAAACGGCGGCCCGGACGGAGAACGTATCCCCGGGGACCGGGGAGAGTTACACCCCGGTGCCGCCGGCCGTCCAGACGGTCGCGGGCGGCTGGGGAGGGGTGCCGACGAGACCGCGGACTGAAGAGCAGCCGGCCCGGACGGAGGCGCAGACGACCGGGGCCGTCGTCGAAGAGATCCGACGCGAACCTCCGGCGCAAAAAGAGACCGTCGCAGAGGAGCAGCCGGAGACCCGGAGGGCAGAACCGTCCCATGCTCACATATCCGCGGCCGACCTGCAGGTCTACCTCAGGGGCATCGATTACCCGGTGGGAAAGCAGGATCTCATAGCCCACGCTCAAAAGAACAACGCCCCGGAGGGTGTGATCGGAGTTATTGAGCAGTTTTCCGACCGGACCTACCGCTCCGCCGCAGAGGTGAGCCAGGAGTTTGGAAAGGTCAGATAGAAACCCTTAATTCGGGGCAATGGAGGAAAAGAGCCCCTGCTCCCCTCTCCACGCTCTTTATGCCGGAGAGGGCTTCCTCCCGAAAACCGGGGAAATGTTATATAGTCACAGAGCGCATCGCCCGCTCTGCGCGGGGGTGGCAAACACCTCCGGGAGCAGAGAACGGAGATGGTGATTCCAATGGCAGAGACGGCTCTGGAGCAAAAAGTGCGCAGGAGCGAGGGGCAGGAGTATCTCGCGTCCGAAGATATCGTAGGAAAGCGGGTGAAGAATCCAGAAGGATATGACCTGGGCGAGATATCGAGCCTCCGTGTCGGCCTTCCCACGGGAAGGGTGGCGTATGCGGTCCTCAGGACCGGGGGCATGTTCGGTCTAGGGGCAAAGTTCTTCGCCATCCCCCTTGAGGCCATAGTCTACAGGCCCGGGGATGATGTTTTTGTGGTGAACATAAGCAAACATAAGGTCGAGAACGATCCCGGGTTTCAGGAGGGAGAATGGCCAAAAGAGGCGAACTGGAATCTGATCGAGACGAAACGGCCCATAGGTCCCCCAAGTCAGGAGGAGGCGCGGGCCGTGACCCGGACGGAGGCGCCGGCCCGCGAGGTTGTCACGACCGAGCGGGTGGAGGTGCGGGAGAAGGCGCAAGGGAGAGAGATAAAAGCCGGGGAGGTTGAGGGGACCGGCGCGACGGCGCAGCCGGTGACAGAGGTCCGGACGGAGCCGCCGGCCCCCGCCGTCCCATCTCACTCTCACCTCTCCGCAGCCGACCTGCAGGTCTACCTCAAGGGTATCGACTATCCGGTGGGAAAGCAGGATCTCGTCGCCCACGCCCGGAAGAACGATGCACCGGCGAGCGTGATCGCGACGCTCGATGGTTTTTCCGACCGAACATACCGCTCAGCCGCAGAGGTGAGCGAAGAGTTCGGGAGAACCAGGTAACCCCGCCCCCATTTTTCAGAAGGTAAGTCTCGTCTGGATAGTCTCCCGCCCGCCGAACGTGATGTGGCGCCCCGCGGTCTTCCCCCGGATGCCGGCCCGGGAAAGATCGGCGGGGTCACAGAACGGCCTCTCTCTCCTCAGGACAAGGATCCGATCCGCTGTCTTTGGCCCGATGCCGGGAACGCGGAGGAGGTCGCGGCGCGGGGCGGTGTTGACGTTCACCGGTTCGCTCCCGGCAGCGAGGACCGCTTTTGGGTCGCGATCGGCGAAGAACCCCTCATCGTCAAGGACCGTCCGGAGTTCATCGGCCGTTATGCCGTAGTCTCTGAGAAGGCAGTCGGCCTGGTACCACCGCCGCGCCCGCCATGCCGGTGTATCGGGGTGCGCCGCAAGGGGAGTCCCGGGGAGGGCAGAGAATGCGGCAAAGTATATACGTGAGGGCCGGACCCGCCGGTACTGGTCGGCGACGCAGGAGAGGACCTCCGCATCGGTCTCACCCGCCGCACCGAGGACGAGCTGCGTGGTGTGGCCGCCGGGTTTCTCCTCCGCCACCCAGGCCTGGCGCTTCAGTATATCCTGCCTGTAGTCCTTCACCCCGGCAAGGCCTCCGAGGCGATCAGAAGACGTCGCCTCAAGGTTGATGCTGATCCTATCCGCCACGCGGGCGGCGTCGTGGATATCCGCCCGGGTCGCGCCGGGGAGAATTTTCAGGTGCAGGTAGCCGTCGTAGCCGCGCCGGCGGAGGATCTCCCCCGTCTCCACGAGGTCGTGCATGGCGATATCGAGATCGCGGGGTATACCGGAGCTCAGGAAGAGCCCGTCGACGCTCCCCTCATGCCAGAGGGGAAGGAACGTATCGACAAGTTCGCCGGGGAAAAACGAGAACCGCTCCCTCTCAAGGCGGACAGAGCAGTAGGCGCAGTCGTAGGAGCAGGAGCCGTGGAGGAGGATCCTGAGCATCCTCTCACACCCTCTGGCGCGGGGGTTGCATGTGACGTACGAGGCGCTGGAGAGCATCCGGATGCACTCTCCGGGGCAGCAGAGGTCAAACCTGCCGGCAGTGGTGAGATGGGTGAGTTTCTGCTCCAGAAGAGACATACCGGAAGCATCGGCCGGGGAAGAAAAGAGCCTGCCGGGTGCGGTGTGAAAGTGTTCGGGGAGGAGACGCCCTCCTCGCCCCCGGCGGGCGGGGGATCAAATGCCGGGCTCAAGTGCCAGAAAATGAGGAAACGGTCTCCAGGGGCGCCGGTGCGGCAAAGGAGAGCCCGTAAATACTTCCATTTAGAAACGCTATCTGATCCCGGTGCCCGCCGCATCCCCCGGAGGAGAAGAGATATGGCATGCACCGGACTCTACAAGGAGAGACATATGGGAGATCGATCGACGTATGACGCCGTCGTCATAGGGGGCGGGCCTGCCGGGAGCACCGCCGCCGCCCTGCTCGCGCGGTTCGGGCACCGGGTGGCGCTCCTTGAGAAAGAGACGTATCCCCGGGGCAAGGTCTGCGGCGGCTGCCTCAGCCAGAAGTCCGTCCGGTTCCTCGAGAGGGTCTTTTCCCTTCCGGTCGCCGCCCTCCGCGACGAGGGATTGCTCGATGCCGTCGGGACCGGATACGCGCTCTACATCAAAGATAGACCCATCCTTGCCGGCGACCTTGCGGAGCCGTTCTACTTCACCCGGAGGGAGCGCTACGACACCTTCCTTGCCCGGATGGCAGCGGATGCCGGGGCGGATATCCACGAAGGCAAAGAAGTCACCGCTATCGATCACGCCCGGCGCACCATCACGACGGCAGAGGGAGAGCGGTTTGCCGCACGGGTCATCATAGGGGCCGATGGCATCAACAGCCGGGTCCGGCGCTCCCTCCCTGAAAGCGTCGTCGACCGGCAACGGTGGCAGGAGAACCTCGGGTGGGCGCTGGAACTTACGATCCCGCGAACAGAGGTGGATATGCTCGCGGATGGCGATGGCGCGATGCCGATCGATGCCGATCTTACGATACCGCGCATCGTCCTTGCCGCCTGCCGGTGGGGCTACGGATGGGTCTTCCCGAACCGTGATGCGCTCGTCGTGGGTATGGGGGGACTGCTTGAGAAGAACCGTGGCGATCAGCGCGGCCAGTTCGCAAAGTTCCTCAAATCCCTGGGATTTTCGGCTTTTTCGGGGAGAAAACCGGCAGGATGCCTTCTGCCGTTTGGAAACTTCATACCCTCGCCGGCCCATGAGGGGACGCTCCTTGTTGGCGATGCCGGCGGGTTTGCAAGCCCCATCCTCGGTGAGGGGATCTTTTACGCCCACCGGACAGCGGAACTTGCCGCCCACGCCGTCGACGGCGCCCTCAGGGGGGGTGCGCCGGCCGGCGAGACATACACCGCCCTCCTCGACCGTCGCCTCGTACCGGAGCTGCGGGCGGAGGCGGCGCTCCGGGACTTCCTCTACGGCCGTCTGGACGGGCGGCTGCATGCGCCCCTCGAGGCGCTCATGAAGGCCGCGAACGCCCGGGTCATCGATGCCGTCCAGGGTTCGCGGTCGTTTCGTGGATTTTTGCAAGATGACGATCTCCACTCCGCCATCTGGTGAGGGATACATCTATCGTTTGGGCGGTTCAGGGACTCCCGCATGAACACACCCTTCTCCCCCTCCCTCTATGAGGTCAACGCACGCATCCATCTTCGGAGAAGAGACCACCGCACCCTCGACGATATCCCCGACGCCTGGATGGCGGGGCTTGCCGCCTGCGGATTTGACTGGGTCTACCTCATGGGCGCGTGGGAGACGGGAGAGATCGGGCGCCGGATCTCCCGCTCAAACGAGGAGTGGCTCCGCGGCTACCGGAGCCTGATCCCCGATATACGGGATGAGGATATATGCGGCTCCCCGTTTGCCGTCACGGCCTACCGTCTCAACCCCGACCTCGGGGAGCCTGACGCGCTCTTGCGATTCCGCAAACGGCTGCACCGGCACGGTCTCCTCCTCATGCTTGACTTCGTCCCGAACCACACCGCCCCCGACCACCCCTGGGTGCGCGACCACCCGGACTACTACATCCACGGTACGGAGGAAGACCTTGCCCGCCGGCCGCAGGATTTCATCAGGATGGATCTATCCGGGGGACCGATCATCCTGGCCCACGGCCGGGACCCCTCATCCGGCGGCTGGCCCGACACCCTCCAGCTCGATTACGCCAACCCGGCGCTTGCGGATGCGATGAATGCCGGGGTGCGGCAGATCGCGGGGGTATGCGACGGCATCCGGTGCGATATGGCGATGCTCATCCTCCCGGATATATTCAGGGAGACATGGGGGCGGGATATGAAGCCTTTCTGGCCGAAGGTGATCGGTGCGGTCAGGGAGGAGCACCCGGCGTTCATCTTCATGGCGGAGGTCTATCGCGACCTTGAGTGGACGCTCCAGCAGCAGGGGTTTGACTACACATACGACAAACGGCTCTATGATAGACTCCGGTGGGGCGACGCCCGATCGGTGCAGGATCACCTCCGGGCGGACCCCCTATACCTGCGCAGGTCCGTTCACTTCCTTGAGAACCACGACGAACCCCGGGCCGCAGCCATCTTCCCGCCCGACCGCCACCGGGCCGCAGCCATCCTCACATACCTCACCCCCGGCCTCCGGTTCTTCCACGAGGGGCAGTTGATCGGGCACAAAAAGCAGGTCTCCGTCCACCTCTGCCGGGGGCCGGAGGAGCCGACCGATCCGGCCATAGAAGAGTTCTACCGGCGGCTCTCTGCCACCCTCCGTCTGCCGGCGTTCCGGGGCGGGGAGTGGCAGCTCATCGACTGCACGCCCGCATGGGAGGGGAACTTCTCCCACGCCGGCTACATCGCCTTTGCCCGGGAAGGGGGAGGAGAACGTTACCTTGTCGCCGTCAACTACGCTCCCGACCGGGGCCAGTGCTATGTCCCGCTCCCGTGGGCCGATCTTGTGGGGAAGGAGGTCCGGTTCCGCGATATCATGGGGCCGGCGCAGTATGACCGCGACGGGGGAAGCCCCCTCTACCTGGATATGCCCGGATGGGGCTACCACGTCTTTCTGGTTCAGGCAGGCGGAGCCTTTCTCGGGGGGGAGTTGCCGCCCCGTTAGTTCCCGGTTGGACGGCGCCCGGCGTCAACCTTCCGGAGAGGGGCGGGTTCATCACCACTTATCGATGAGGCCGACGAGCATCTTTCGGACCTGGAGGGTCAGCTCGCAGGAAGGATTGATCGCGAGCGCCTTATCGGCGCAGACGAGAGCGTGGCGATACATGCCGAGGTGGTAGAGGACGCTGCATTTCATGCTCCACCCGGAGGCGTACTTCGGGTCGATCGCAAGCACCCGGTCGAAACACTCAAGGGCTTTGCGGTACTCCCCGAGAGCGTATAGGGCGCCGCCTTTCAGGCTCCAGATACGGACGCTCCCGGGGTCGTCGGCGACGGCCCGATCGTAGCATGTGATGGCCTCTTCGGGCCGGTGCTGGAGAAAACGGGCGTAGCCGAGATCGGTCCAGGCCGCGGTGAAGTGGGGATCGAGAGAGAGCACCCTCTCATAGCCGGCGACCGCATCGTCAAGCCGGCGCATAGCAGTGTATACGCTGCTCCGGTTGTACCAGGCGACCGCGGAGGCCGGGTTGATCTCCACGGCACGGTCGTAGCAGGCGAGCGCCTTATCGAGACGGTTGCGGCGCCGGTGCAGCATCCCTTTTGAGACCCATGCCGGAGCAAACACGGGATCGATCGAGAGCGCCTTCTCCCAGCAGGCGAGAGCCTCCTGGTCCTTTCCAAGAAGATCGAGGAAGACGCCCTTGTTGTTCAGCATCTTCACGTTGGCCGGATCGAGCGCAAGCACCCGGTCAAAGCACGCGATCGCCTCATCAAACTCTCCCCGCTGGGCAAGGGAGACGGCCTTCCTGCTCACCGCAGCGTCAGCCTCCGGGTCATCCCGGTCTATGGGGCCCCCCCTGCCAAAGAGCCGTTCAGCTATACCCATTCCTGATATTCCCCCCATGGTCACGCAACTGGTAGCGCGCATATCATATAACCATTGCCCCGGCGCTGATGACAGGCCGACGGGGAGAGTCAGACGGAGCGGCGGCGGGCCGCCGCGATCACCCGCGCCACCCGGCCCTCGCGGTGCAGCCCGGAATGCACCCGGGCGTGGCAGATGCCGCAGAGCGTGATGAGGTTAGAGGGGTCGTCGTTTGTGGGATCGCAGTCGATATGATGGATGTGGAGAACCTCCCCCCCGCCGCAGATGATACAGGTGTGCCCGTCGCGTTCAAGGATGGTGTTCCGTATATCCTTCCATCCCCGCAGGGCGTACTTCTCCCGCGCCCGTATGGGAGTTGCAAACCTCTCGCAGTATACCTCCCCTGCGCCCCTTGCGGCAAAAGGGCACTGGCAGCAGAGCCGGTAAAAACCGTTCTGGTCGGGGCGGTCGGCGCAGAGAGGGCCTTTTGAACGGTCAAACGCATCAAGGCGGAGCTGGGTGCAGGTGCTCACGGTCAACCAGGGTAGGTTGCGATATACGATAAGTGTCGTGGATAGTCACCTCTCCTCCTCCGCACGGTAGGGCACCGGCACATAGGCGACCGACGGCCGGCGCGCCACACCCTGCAGATAGAGATCCGCCAATCGGTATACCCCGGCGGGCAGACCGGAGGTGACGGGGAGCCCGAGGTCCTGCGCCTGCTCAAACGTGATAGGGTAGTCGTGGGTCCACACCCCCTCCGTGAGCAGGCGCGCTGTATGGTCCGCCCCTTCTACGCCCATCCTATCCCGGAGAAGGGCGGTGACGAACTCCCGCATCTGGTTCTGCGCCTTTGATGCTATATCGACCATGATGAACGTCGTATCGTCTATCTCCCCGGGCGGTTTCAACCGGGGAACCCGCAGGATCGATGCGGCCGGGTAGTTGCCTATACGGGGATCGACCGGGCCGAGAACGGCGTTTTTATCCATCGCCACCTCGTCGGCGGCAAGGCAGAGGAGTGTCCCGCCCGACATGGCGTAGTGGGGGACGAAGATCGTCACCTTTCCCCTGTGGCGCCGGAGGGCCATCGCTATCTGTTCGGATGAGAGGACAAGGCCGCCGGGGGTGTGGACGACGAGATCGATAGGCATATCCGGCGGCGTGAGGCGGATAGCCCGGAGAACCTCTTCGGAGTCGTTGATATCGATGTAGCGCAGGAGAGGGATGCCGAGAAACGCAAGTGGCTCCTGTCGGTGGATGAGGGCGATTACCCGGCTCCGGCGCTCCGCCTCAAGATCCCGGATCGCCCGGAGACGGCGGGACCGTGTCATCTGCGAGAGGGCGGCCGGTACCGCGAAGATCAGGATGATCGCCCCGATGAGGAGCACGATCCATACATCGAGCATGCCGGCGGTGTTGTGCGCGTGCGACGTGAATAAGGTTTTCCACGCACGATCCGTCAGGGTACAAACTCGTCGATCGACGCCTGCCGGGTGCGGCCTCCCTCAAGGGCCGAGAGCCTGACACCGACGAGGCGGACGGATCGGCCGTTCTGAAACGTCTGGAGCAGGGCGGATGCGGCCCGCCGGATCACCCCGGGGTCCGCTGTGTACCGCGGCAGAGTCCGGGACCGGGTATGCGTCTCAAACCCGCTGTACCTGACCTTGACGGTGACGGTTCGGCACCGGAGGCCGTCGGCGGCAAGCGTCCCCGCAACATCATCCGCAAGGTCTTCGACAACGCTCGAGAGCCTGCCCGGATCGGCTGTATCCTCATCAAACGTCGTCTCCCGGGAGACGGACTTGCATCCATCCCTCCCCATCACCCCGGCATCGTCGATACCCCGGGCGAGGCGGTGCATCGGGATGCCGGCCCGCCCGATCCGGGCGATGATCTCCTGGATATCGCGGGATGCAAGATCTCCGATTGTCCGGATGCCCATCCGCCGCAGGTCTTTTTCGGTCTTCCTCCCGACGCCGGGGATTTTGTCGATCGGCAGGGGGGCAAGGAACCCCGCGACGTCGTCGGGGAGGACGACCGTCAGGCCGTCGGGTTTGTTGTGGTCGGAGGCTATCTTTGCGACGGCTCTCCCCGGGGCGATGCCGATCGAGCAGGTGAGCCCGGTCTTTTCCCGGATCTCCCCTTTGATAGCGGCAGCAAGCGCCTCTGCCGCCGAAAAACTCCCGAGATCGCTGAGATCGAGGTAGGCCTCGTCTATGCTCACCTGCTCGATGCGATCGGCATATCCGCCGAGGATCGCCATGATCTCCTCTGAGACCCGCAGATAGAGCGAGCGGTCCACAGGGAGGTAGATGCCGTGCGGGCAGAGGTCGTATGCCCGGGATATGGGCATGCCGGAGTGCAGACCGTAGCGGCGCGCCTCGTACGAACAGGTGCTCACGACCCCCCGGCCCGCCCCGCCCCTTGGGTCGGCGCCGACGATCACCGGTTTTCCGGCCAGGGACGGGTCGCAGCGGACCTCTATGGATGCGAAGAAACTATCCATATCCACGTGCAGGACGATCCGGCCGCCGCCTGTCACTCTCCCAACACCTCCCAAAAACGCTACGGTAGTGTTGGGAGACCGGCGATATAGGGGTTGCCTTGCGGTGCTCAAACATCCATCCGGCGGCCAGGACGGGCGGATCAGGCATCCTATGGCCGGCCTGTGAAAAAGAGAGGTAGTGGGGGAGTTACCGGGAGGGGACGATGAGCGAGCGCTCGCCGGCGGGCATGAACTCGCGGATCGCACCCTTCGCGAACTCGCGGCGGGGTTCGGCGAAGTCGAACTTCAGCGCCGGGTCGGCGAAGCAGATCTTCACCCGCGGGTCGAAGCACCACGCGTCGCCGCGCCCGTAGTGGGCGCCGCCGACGATAGCGGCGTACTCGCCCTGGTGACCGACATTCATCGCGTAGTTGGGGTAGTTGGGGCCACGCAGTTCTCCCATAAGGCCGCGGTCGGGCTCCATGGAGAGCGAGTTTGCAGAACCGCACTGGTCCTGGAGATCGTAGCCGAAGAAACCGAGACGCGACCATCCGTCCTTGTGCAGGAGCATCGAGAGATACCAGGCGTTTAAGCCGGCGTTTGAGTTTCCGGTCGCAATAGAGGCCGTGAGACCGGATGCGGCGGCGATGACGCCGGCACGCTGGGATCCACCGAAGTGGTCCTCCATCATGGTCGGGAACTGCTCGTACTGCTCCATGGCGTTGAGGGTGACCTCGGTCGCCATGTCGTTGATGATATCCTGAGTCGGCCTGACCCTGTCGTTTTGGCCCGGGTTTCTCCAGTTGACCTTGTACCTGTCCTTGATGTAGTCCATACCATAGTAGGTGAACTCGTCGAGGATGTTGTCGGTGTATGCCGCTGTCGCGTACTGGGTGAACCCGACGCCGCCGGACATGTAGGAGCCGAGCCAGATCTGGTCGTAGAGCATGGTGCCAGCGCCGACGATCTCAAGGGAGGCCTTCGCGGGATCGTTTGGATACTTCCGGTTTGCCTGGATGATATCCGAGAAGAGGCCGAACTTGATGCCGCCGGGTTCGTTCGGGCCACGGGCACGCCGGGCGGGGAGGTGGGAGCCCATCTGGACGACGCCAGCGTGCTTTGCGGCGTAGGAGAGGTCGGCAACGGCCGCTTCACCGGCGCACATGCGGTAGGCGGCGATGAAGGACATGCCGATCTGCATAGCAGACCACCGGGAGGTCGTTGCACCATCGCACGTCCTCGAGACCGTGGTCGGTATGTGGATCGCCTGGTACATGCTCTTGCCGACCTCCGCCTTGAGTTCCTCCGCCTGCTTTGCGGGGAAGAGGTTCTCGATGTCGAGGAGGAACTGCGGTTCGATATCGTCGGCAAGTTCCTGGTCGCCGGTGAAGACCTTGACGTAGCAGTCGTCGACGAGGCCGGGGTGGGTCTCGACCATGTGCTCCTGGACGACGGCTGCGCCGGGCATGGCGTGGTTCAGGATATGGAGGTACTCGTTGATCGTCTCCGGGGTGACTTCCTTGCCCAGACGCTTCTGCAGGGTCTGGTGGGCAAGGTCCATGCCGACGATGACCGTCCGCCGGATATCGTCCCAGAACTGCTGCATGGCAGAGTTGTTGACGAAGTGCAGGTCGTCACCCTCAACAAAGACGCCGGTGCCGCTGACCTCATAGGTCATCAGCTGGCGCTGGCCCATCGGTATACCGCCGAGGTGGCAGCGTTCGGGGTCGTACATGGATATGCCGCGGTCCATCTCTATGGCGAGGCTCGCCTTCATGAACTCCACCTTACGGGGAGACTGGCGAACACCGTTGAACCTGTAGAACTCGGCGGTCTCGGACTCGACGTCCTGTCCCTGGAACTTCTCTTTGAGGGACTTCAGGAAGAGCTTCTGGGTTCTCTCAATCTTTGCCATTCTGGATCACTCCTCTTCTGGCATGAAGCCGTATTTCGTCCGCAGCGAGTGAATACGCTGGACGTATTCGATGTATTCGGTGTCGGCGCGGTAGGAAGTCCCTGCGAGCGAGTGAAAGATCGTCGTATGGGTCTTGAGCCACTTCTCATCCATGGGCTTGCCGACGGCAACCGCACGGTCGAGGGGCTCGCCGATCTGGTTCTTGACGTACCGAACGACGCCATCCTCGCCGAGGATGTTCCTCTGGAGCATATCGAACATCATGCCGTCTTCGGCAAGGCGGAGCGAGTGGCCGTGCACGGTCGCGCCGCGGATGCCGGTGCGTGCCGGGTCAAGGAGCTCGGTCTCGACGAGGTCCTTTGCGTACTTCTCGAGGTCACGCTCGCGGCACTCGACGATCTGACGGCCGGAGAGCGTGCCGGGGTCGATACCGCGGAAGCGGTACATCTCGGTGTATGTCCTCTGGTAGGGCTGGCAGGGGGCGTTGAACATCGAGTCGGCGAACTGGATGTAGCGGATGCGGTCGCCGGCCTTCGCGCCTTCTGTGGGCGCAACAAGTTTGCGCATGGGGCAGTCGGGCTCCTGCTGCTCAGCAAGCGGCGGGTGGGCGCTCGGGTATGCCGATCCGGGGGCGCGGTGGCCGAGGATCAGAACGATGTCTTCATCCGTTACGGAACGAACCTTCTCAAGTTTCTGGCCGGGGTTCATCTGTTTGCGCCGGTTCTCGGCAACGATCGATCTCCCGGGGCCATACTGGGGTTTGTATGCCATATCTTATTCACCTCAGACTGGTTGCTATCTCATCCATTTCTTGCTGGTTTGAACGACTCCTGACCATATCTCCGGAGGGCTGCAGGGGCGGCGGGCGTTGTGCCGCACTGGAGGCCATGGGCCGGCCTTTGGGAGGCCCGATAACCGGCCTGCAGAGATCTGGCGTTCGTCATCCGGATCTCCGCTTCTTCAGGCTCCGCTTGCGATCTGGTGGATCGGTTTGTTGAAGACATCGATCTTGCCGTAAGTGTCGGCGAAGATCTTTGAGGTGCTCTCGGGCGAGAACATCTGGGTTCCGGCATCGAGGGCTGCCGCGGCGACCACGCAGGGGATGGCGACGCCGTTTGCGTGCCGGGTCACGACGTGGTTGCCGTTGAATATGCCGGGGCCGCCGCCGCCGTATATCGAGTGGCTGAAGAACGAGAAACCGACAGCGGTACCCATGACACGGCCGTAGTCACAGCCCGGAAGACCGGTCTCGTGTTCGAGCAGGTCGTTGAAGTAGAGGAGTGTCGAGGAGACCGCCTGGGCGAACCGACCGGCACCACAGTTGACGATGGTGGCCGCCATGGTCCCGGCGGCGGTGTAGGCGTTCCAGAGCATGGGGTCCTTCGTGTCGTAGAACTGGAAGTAACCGCCCTTCTTGCCCGGGACGATGACCTTATCCTCGATGGCGCGCTCGACAAGGCTCTGGACGACGGTGCCGACGGTTCCAGTCTCGCCGTTTGCCCTGACAAGGTCATATACCATGTTGTTTGCGTTCAGGCCCTGGTAGGCGTAGGCGAGGAGCATGGCACGCTCAAACGGCCCGATGGCAGATCCCATCTCGAATATGCCGGCGGTCTCGAGGGTGGACGAGAGCGCGGCACCCTGAAGGGCGTTTCGGCCGGTCATCATGACGGTGTGGTTGACGGGGATGTTTCGGAGCGCGTAGCCGATACCCTCATTGTTCTGAGGGATGGTCAGGATCGACGTAACGAGCGCACCCTCCATGTCCTGGGTGTGCGGGTAGCCGCCCCAGCAGGCTGCCTTGACGGTGGATGCGTTGAAGGCGTCGATGTCGAACTCTTTGACGATCGCGTAGGTGGTCGCAGCTGCGACGGACGTGATCGCGGCGTCATAGGTGGCAGCGTTCGTCAGGCGCTTCGTCGGGACCTGGACGAGCTGGAGCTTGCCGCCGTTGAACTCCAGGATCTCGGTGTCGTCGCCTTCCTGGACCTGGACCATCTCCTTGATCCTGGCAACGATGGAATCCTTGTTCTCCATTATGGGGAGGTTGAGCTCTCTTCCCTTGATCTTGCCTTTCCCAAGTTTTCCGGTCTTGAGCGCGTCCTGGATGCCTCCAAGGTTCACGTTGATCGTTCTCTTCGTCAGGTCGATGATCTTACTTGTGGCCGGGTTAACCAGCGGGCTGATCCTGTCGAGGGTGACGCCGCCCTTGAGCAGCTTCCCGTCGTCAGAATAGAGGTCGATTGTCTCCGTGTATTTAGCCATAGTATTTCATCCTTTTACCCTTGTTCACTGCATTCCGTTCGTAAGAGATATCGGAGCGCTCACACACCCCTATTCTCTGAAAACCGCTACTGCATGTCCCGGAAAGGGACCATAAGAATAGAAGGAGGGTTATTAATAAAATTTACGAATTAAAACAGAGAGTTTTATCACAATATAATACTTCCAACAATAACCTTCAAAATGAGATATTTTAGAATCGAGGCTTGATGACTCAGATGGTTGAATGTGGTACTTAAAAAGAGTTTCGTCGGTCAACACCCGGGGAGAAGTCTGATCGAGGGCACTGATATAGTAGTACTTATTAAGTAATAAAGGAAAATATACTATTAGCAATTAATAAGATTTATTTTAATCAGCGGTACAAACTGTACCTGAACCTGTAGGTTTGACCTCTAAAATATATAATACTACTCCAGTAGCCGACATTCTTCAAAAAGCCGGAGCATGAAACCCCTTTTTCCAGACCCGGCAAAATATCCGGGAGAGAGGTGCGGTTCGATCGTAGAACGCCCTCTCCGCCGACTGCTCTGCCCCGACCTATCGAGCGCGCATTCACGGTGATCCGGGAGACGGTTGCCCCATACCCCGAATTTCTGCGCACTCCGGGTGCACAGTGCTGCGCCGAAGCTGACACCCGGGCCGCCCTGCACAGCGAGGAGCCATAGCACTACCGGCATCAGGATCCCGGGGCGACCGCCACGTGTCCGGTCGTGGCTCCGCTACCGGACGCCCGGGCCGCCCTGCACGGCAGTGGACCACAGTGCTACCGGCGCCCGGGGCACCGGAATACCGGCGTTGCCCCGGGAGAGATCGCGAGATGCCCGGGCCCGGGATGAACTCCACAAAAAAACCCGGTCGGCATGGCATATGAACGATAACACTTAATAAAGGGCCATATGTAAATTTCATTACATTGAATCAATTACATATTCGGAATAGTTAAATACAAAACATTACAAGTTATGATAAAACGATCCACCCGGTGCTCCGCCAGGAGAAGTTCAGTCCACCCCGGGTTGGCGGCCCCCTCTGCGTAACTCCGCAGGGTCTGGCAGTGCCACGGCAACCCGGATAGAAGGCCTGGTGGCCACTCTCACAACACCATGAAAGACCCGATAGCAGTCTCTTCAGGGCACCACTCACCAGGGTCAATCCACCCCGGAGATCGGGAAGATCGGCCCTATCAATCACGTTGAGGCAGAACCATGGCGAAGAAGATTACATTGAACATGATCACCCAGCGCTCCGTAGATGAAGGCGTTGGTATAGTAAAGGGCAAAATGACCCGGGATTACTTTGAGGCCTGCTCGATCATCGAGATGCATGACGATGATGTCAAAGCGCTCGGCCTGGTCCCGAATCAGCTCGTCAAGGTGACGAGCGAGTGCGGGCATGTGATCGTCAAGGCAGTCAGGGGGCGTCAGGCTCTCTATCCCGGCCTTGCGTTCATACCGCAGGGGGTCTATGCAAACCAGATAGTCCCGCCGCGGACCCAGGCAACCGGGGAACCCCAGTACAGCGGGTTTCCCGTGACGGTCGAGCCGGCTCCCGGTGGCGAGAGGCGCAAGAGCACACTTGAGCTCGTTCAGAGCGCGGTCGGTATGTGGAGAGGTGATCAGTAATGGCAAAAAAGATTGAGAATGTCGGATGCCCGTTCTGCGGTGTCTGCTGTGACGACCTCGTCGTCACCGTCTCTGACGACGGAAAGAAGATCATTGAGGTTGAGAACGCCTGCATCATAGGCAGCACGGTCTTTCACCGTGCCATGGAAGACCGGCACACGCTGCCCCGCCTCCGCCAGCCGGACGGAACCTACAAGGAGATCTCCTACGACGAGGCGATCGATTATACGGCAAAAGTGCTCCACAAAGCAAAGAAACCCCTGATATACGGATTTGGCTCGACCAACTGCGAGGGCATGGCCGCCGCGGCCAAGGTCGCCGAGAAGGCGGGTGCCGTGCTCGACAACTGTGCATCCATCTGTCACGGATCCTCGTTCCTTGCCATATTCGATAACGGTTACCCGAGCTGTACCCTCGGCGAGACGAAGAACCGGGCCGACGTCATCATCTACTGGGGCGCAAACCCGGCTCACGCCCACCCCAGGCACATGTCCCGCTACTCGATCTTCCCCCGCGGGTTCTTCACCGGCAAGGGCCACAAAGGCCGCAAGATCATCGTCATCGACCCGCGGCACACCGACACCGCCCAGGTGGCCGACATCCACCTGCAGGTGAAGCAGGGGTACGACTACGACCTCTTCGATGCGTTCCGCACCGTTGCCCGGGGCCACGACATCCCCGATGTGGTTGCAGGTGTCAAGAAGGAGCAGATCATCGAAGCCGTCGATATCATGAAGAAGGCCCGGTTCGGCACCATCTTCTACGGCATGGGGCTCTGCCACTCCGATGGCCGGAACCACAACGTGGACATCGCCATCAGCCTGACCCGTGACTTAAACGACTTCACCAAGTGGACGATCATGGCTATGCGCGGCCACTACAACATCACCGGGCCGGGCGCGGTCTGGTCATGGCAGTACGGGTTCCCCTACTGTCTGGACCTGACCAAGCGCGATATCGCTCACATGAACCCCGGCGAGACGAGCTCCGTCGACCTCGCCATGCGGGAAGAGGTGGACGCCTTCATAAACATAGGAACCGACGCCGCCGCTCACTTCCCTATCGAGCCCGTCAAACGCCTCAGGAAGCACCCCTGGATCACCATCGACCCCCACCCCAACATGGCGACCGAGATCTCAGACCTCCATATACCGGTAGGGATCGTCGGCGTCGAGGTTCCGGGGATCGTCTATCGGATGGACAACGTCCCGATCCAGTACCGCAAGGTCATCGATGCACCCGATGGCGTCCCAAGCGACGAAGAGCTCTTCGAGCGGATCCACCAGCGGCTCTGCGAGCTGGAGGCGGAAGAGATTGCAAGGGCACCTGCGAAGGCCACGCCTGAGGGCATCCGTGCGGGGGAGTAAACCATGGGCGAACTCATAATCAAGAACGGCTTCGTATTTGACCCCCTGCAGGGCATCAAGGGCGACCGGATGGATATAGGGATCAAGGACGGCAAGATCGTCGAGACGAACGCCCTCTCGAATCCGAAAGCCATCGATGCGGCGGGCATGACTGTCATGGCGGGCGGCGTGGATATACACTCCCACGTCGTCGGGCCGAAGGTGAACGTCGGCCGGCTCTTCCGGCCGGAGGACAAACTCTTCAAGAGCCCCTTCAAGACGTGCAACCGCATGGAGATGGGTTTTTCGGTTCCCTCCACGTTTAAGACCGGCTACGACTACGCCCGGATGGGCTACGTCTTCGTCAACGAGGCGGCGATGCCCCCGCTCCACTCCCCGCACGTCCACGAGGAGATCCGCGACACACCGATCATAGACAACGCCGCGATGCCGGTCTTTGGGAACAACTGGTTCACCCTCGACTACCTCAAGAACAACGAGATCGAGAACAACGCCGCCTACACCGCCTGGCTTCTGCGGGCAACCCGGGGTTTTGCGATCAAGGTAGTCAACCCCGGCGGCACGGAAGCCTGGGGTTGGGGCTTAAACTGCGACAACATCCACGATACGGTCCCCTACTTCGACATCACACCGGCAGAGATCATCAAGGGCCTCATCGAGACGAACGAGTTTTTGGGCCTCCCTCACTCGATGCACCTCCACGCAAACAACCTGGGTAACCCGGGCAACTACACCGACACCCTTGATTCGCTCAAACTTGCCGAGGGCTACACCGCAAAGAACAACTTCGGCCGGGAGCAGGTCATGCACGTCACGCACGTTCAGTTCTGCTCCTACGGCGGCGACTCCTGGAAGAACATCGATTCACAGGCTAAAAAGGTCATGGACTACGTGAACTCGCACGACAACATCACCATCGACATGGGTCAGGTGACGCTTGACGAGACCACGACGATGACCGCCGACGGACCGTTTGAGCATCACCTCCAGTCCCTCAATCACCTGAAGTGGGCAAACACCGATGTCGAGCTCGAGACCGCTGCGGGCGTCGTTCCTTACGTCTACAGCCCGAGCGTCAAGGTCTCCACCATTCAGTGGGCGGTCGGTCTGGAACTTGGGCTCTATTCAAAGGATCCGATGCGGACGTTCATCACCACCGACCACCCGAACGCCGGGCCGTTCACCCGCTACCCACGGGTCATAAAGTGGTTGATGAGCCGGGCTGCGCGTGACGCGACCATGAAGACGTTCAAGTGGCTTGACCGGACGATCGAGTCCACCACCATCGACAGCATCGACCGCGAGCTCGGCCTCTACGAGATCGCGCAGATGACCCGGGCCGGGCCGGCAAAGGCGCTCGGCATAAGCAACACATACGGCGGGCTCGTCCCCGGCATGGATGCCGATGTCGCCGTCTACGCCATCAACCCTGAGAATATGCCCTCCGACCCAGATATGATCGAGAAGGCCTTCTCCCGGTGCGCCTACCTGGTCAAAGATGGCGTCATGGCCGTCAAAGGCGGCGAAGTCGTCGCAGAACCGGCAAAGCGGACCATATGGGTCGACGTGAAAGTCCCGGAGAACGCACAGGTGCAGAGGGACATACAC
This sequence comes from uncultured Methanoculleus sp., assembly GCA_964413225.1. Taxonomy (GTDB): domain Archaea; phylum Halobacteriota; class Methanomicrobia; order Methanomicrobiales; family Methanoculleaceae; genus Methanoculleus. The sequence goes on from CAYPRO010000002.1 coordinate 55,838, forward strand.
GAGCACTTCCTCCGGCACTACAGCGTGGGAGTCAACAACTACCAGCTCTTCGAGGAACACCTCCATAACCCGAGGGTGATCGAGGTCGATACGACACAGTGAGGCGATGATCATGAAGACAGTAACTCTCACCCTGGTAAACCCCCCTGAACTCTATCTTGAGGGGCAGAACATAACTCCGGACAACTTCGCAGGCAAGACGGCGGCCGAGATCGCCGCAATCGATCTCTGGGAGGGCAAGCTGAAGAGCCCGCTCGGGAAGTACTTCTCGGTTGCAGGCGACGGCGGAGCGACCGCCGCCGATACGAAGATCGTTATTTCCGGTGACTGTACCCGTGTCAAGAGGATCGGCCAGCAGATGACCGCCGGCGAGATCCTCATAGGGAGCAGCGCCGACATGTACATAGGCGGCTGGATGAAAGGCGGAAAGATCCACGTGAAAGGGAACGTCGACTCGTTCTGCGGCATCGGCATGGAAGGCGGCGAGCTCGTCGTCGACGGGAACGCCGGGCACCACCTGGGTTCGTCGCCCCGCGGCGAATGGCGCGGTATGCAGGGAGGGCTGATCCGGGTTGCCGGGGATGCCGGCAACGATACGGCCACATTCATCAACGGCGGGACGATCATCATAGGCGGCAACGCCGATATCCATGTCTCCACCCACGGCGAAGGCGGCACCGTCATAATCAAGGGGAACGCCAAAGGCCGTGTCGGCGGGCAGATGGTGAAAGGCAACATATACGTCTACGGAACGATAGAAAACCCGCTCCCCGGGTTCAAGAGAATCGGCGAGGTGGAGCAGGAGGTCGACGGTAAGAAGGCCACATTCACCCACTACGTCGGGGATCTTGGCGAACGCCACCCGATCTCAAAGGGCAAGCCGGTGTATGCAAACATCTACACCAGAGCCTGACCTTTTTTTCGGGAGAGAGAGTTCTCAGAGACGCAGGTCACGGAGCGGGCGCGAGATCACGATGGGGGAACGTCTCGCGTTAAGACCGCTCGGTGAGGTTCGCGCCATGATGCGATCCGCCTTTGCGCGCCCGGATCGGACTGTCCGGGTCGGGGTGGCGGATGCCGCCGGACGGGTGACGGCGAGCCCCGTCTACTCGCCGTTGACGATCCCGGCAACGGATATAGCCGCACGGGACGGGTTTTCCGTCGTGAGCAGCGAGACCGCCGGTGCGGGGAACGGGAGGGCGGTCCTGCTCAAGGATCCCTGCCGGGTGAACACCGGGAATCCAATCCCTCCCGGCCACGATGCGGTCGTCATGATCGAGGATATCACCGGAGGGGATGGCGCCTGGCAGACCCTGAGGGCGGTGGTCCCGGGAGAGCACGTTCACCCCGCCGGCGAGGATATCCGGGACGGCGATCTGATCCTCCCGGCCGGGCACCCGATCCGCCCCTGCGACATCGGGGCGCTCCTCACCTACGGTGTCACGGAGATCGATGTTCTGGCCGTAAAAGTCGGCCTCATCCCCACGGGGAGCGAACTTGTGCCGGCAGGCGGGCATCCGGGCCCCGGTGAGGTGATCGAGAGCAACACCGCCGTTGCGGCGGCATGGTTCGCAGAGGCTGGCGCCTCCACGACCCGCTACGATATAGTCCGCGATGACCCGGAACTGCTCGGGCAGGCGGTCGAGCGAGGCATACGGGAGAACGATATCCTCCTCATATCCGCTGGATCATCGGCCGGCACCCGGGACTTCACCGCAGGCGTCATAGGCGATCTTGGCGAGGTTCTCGTCCACGGCATAGCGATGATGCCCGGCAAACCGGCGATCGTCGGGAAGATCGCCGGCAAACCGGTGATAGGTGTTCCGGGCTACCCCATAGCCGCGCTGACGGCCGTGCGGGAGCTTGCCCTCCCCCTTCTCGCGGATTGGGGATTTCATATCCGGTCGGCAGAGCACGTCAGTGCCCGGCTCTCAAAGGCGATCCGGACGGATCCGGGGTTTGACGAGTTTGTCCTCCTCACGGTATCCCGCACCGAAGACGGGTATACAGCCACCCCCCTCTCCCGGGGAGCCGGCATGCAGATGACGGTGGTGCGCTCAAACGCCTGCCTGCACGTCCCCGCGGGCATCGGCAATATCCCCGAAGGCACGGATATCGATATCCTGCTGACCGTGCCGCGTTGATCCCCCGGGAAACGTCGGACCCGCACCAAAAGGCCCGGTGAAGTACGGTCCCCGACCCGTCAACCTTCTTCCCTGCAGTTCCTCACCAGGGCGCGAATACGCCCTTCGAGGTCCGGGAACTGCTCACAAAACTCCCGCGCGAGAAGAAACATCCGTATGGCGTCGCCCATCCCCCTGTGGATGCCGAGGAGATGGCGGTACTCCGTGGGAACCGGGTAGCAAAAGTGCGTCGAGGCGACGGTGGAGCCGTCTACGGAGAACTCGATGAGGCGGGCAAGCCGGTCGAGGGAGAGGACCTGTCTCATGCCGAGGCGCCGCCGTATCTCCCTCTGGAAGTCTATCAGACGGCGCCCATCGAGCGAGACATCCGCGGTCCAGAAAGCCCTCCGTTCCATATCGGCCGCAAAGACGACGATCTCGGGGATATCCTTTGCCGGGAGGGCCGACTCCATGAAGAGCCCGAGGTCGGCAAAGGCTTTCTGAGCGGTCTTTTTGGCCGCCGGCACCTCATCGGCCGGGAGCCGGAATGAGTGGTCGTAGGCCGCATCATACATGCCGCGGCCAGGGTTCGCAACAGTCGTTGCAACACCGACTGTCCTGCCGCACGAGTCGGTCACCTTCTTCCATATCTCAACGTCTATGTCGTAGCAAAATTGCTCCCCGGCATAGCGGGTGTTGTCGTCATCCCGGCGGTGGATGACGGCGCCTATCTCGATCGGCATCATGACCGAGCGGCAGGTGCCGTAGACATACCCGAACTCGATGTCGAGGTAGGCGCTCACGCCGTTTTCTCCCGCTGCGGGTTGCATCCGGATAGATGTATCTCCCAGAAGAACGATAAATGGTTCCCGGCAAAGGTTTATCGGGGAGCGCGGAAGCCATTGTATGAAGAGCAGGAGATCCTGCACACCACGATCATGAGCCTCGCCACCCTCCGGGAAAAACTTCGTTTTGGCTCCTTCTTCGGGAGAAGGGCTCTTGAGAGCCCACAGAGCGTTGGCCTTGACCGGGGGGCGCAGGTGCGCGCCCTCCTCGCCAGCCCGCCTTTCGGTATCACCGATATAGCCGATGCAGCCTTCCCCCTCTACGATCAGGCGCTGACCCACCGATCATACGCAAACGGCGGGGAGTACCCGGCAGAGGCGGCCGACGACAACGAGCGGCTCGAGTTCTTAGGAAACTACGTCCTCGACTTCGTCATAGCCGACCACATATACGGCGAGTACGACCTTCCGCCCGGCGAGATGAACCGGCGGCTCCAGGTGACAAGGAACACAAAACTTGCCGATATCGTGCGCAGGCAGGGCCTCGGCATAGACGGCGTCATAAGGAGGCGGGGGCAGGCGCCGAGCGACTCGATCATCGCCGACGCGTTTGAGGCCCTTATCGGGGCCATATACATAGACCGGGGCATCGATGCGGCCCGGGAGGTGGTGCTCGCCATATTCGAGGATGAGATAGCCGGGTGCGACACCCGCCGGAACTACCGGGGGAGGCTCCAGGAGTATGCCGCGCAGAAGAACCTTGGCGGGATCGATTACGCCTACAGCAGGATGGGTCCGGGGAGTTCTCCCGTCTGGACCGCCAGGGTGACCGTCGGGGGGGCGTTCCTCGGGAGAGGGGAGGCGCCGACCAAGCAGGGGGCGGCTATGCTCGCGGCAAGGGAGGCCCTCGGCCGCCTCGGGGAGGAGTGAGGTGCGGGATGCGACCGTCGCCGTCGTCAGGTGCGACGGTTATGCGCCGGCAGACGTCGATGCTGCCGTCCGCCGCGCTATCGATCTCATAGGCGGTGCGGGGAGGTTTGTTTCGCCGCAGGATACGGTGCTCCTCAAGCCAAACCTTCTGCAGGGGCAGGCGCCGGAGCGCTGCGTCACCACCCACCCGGCGGTCGTCGCCGCCGTCGCCCGCCTCCTCATAGAGCACGGGTGCCGTGTCGTCATAGCCGACAGCCCCGGGGCCGGGATCATATACAGCGAACCAAACCTGCGGCGGGCATACGCCCGGTCGGGGATTGCCGCAGCGGCGGATGAGGCCGGTGCCGCCCTGAACTACGACACCAGTTCTCGGATCATACCGTTTCCGGAGGGGGTGATGGTGAAACAGTTCCCCATCATCACCCCGGCAGCGGATGCCGATGCAATCGTTGTCGTCTCAAAGGCAAAGACCCACATGTGGACCCGTATGACGGCGGCCGCAAAGAACCTCTTCGGCCTCATACCCGGCCTCGAAAAGCCGGTCTTTCACTTCCGGTTCCAGGACGAATATGCGTTCGGGAGTATGCTCGTCGACCTCAACGAGTGCATGCAGCCCCGGCTCCAGGTCGTTGATGCCGTCATGGGGATGGAGGGGGATGGCCCTCAGGCCGGCAGCCCGAGAAAGATCGGGGTGATCCTTGCCGGGAGCGACTACGCGGCCGTGGATACCGTTCTTGCGCGGCTCATCGGCATGGATCCGCTCGAGATAGGGACGACAAGGAGCGCGGCTGCGCGCGGCCTCACCGATCCCGCGGCCGTCCGGACGGTCGGCGATGATCCGGCGAAGTTCGTCGTCCCCGACTTTTTGAAACCCTCGACATACTCAGGGGGCAGGGCAGGCCCCTGGCGCCGGGTGGTCATTGCCGTTGTCCGGAGGTTCGGGAGGGTCTATGCACCACGGCCCGGCGTTGTCGCGGGCGCGTGCATCGGGTGCGGGAAGTGCGAGCGCATATGCCCGATGCATGCCATCACCCTCAGGGAGGGGAAGGCAGCGGTCGACCTCTCGCTCTGCATCCGGTGCTACTGCTGCCACGAGATATGCACCGAGCACGCCATAGCCCTCTCCCGGAGTCTCCCGGGGAAGATCCTCGCCCGCCTGCTCGGGTGAGCGGGGCAGGCCCAAACCCTCATCAGGTATGGGCGACGAGCAGAAGCCATGCCGTGCCCGTTCTGCAACCCGGCCCCCGATGCGATCGTGTCAAGAAACGACCTCTGCTACGCTCTCTACGACATCCACCCGGTCACCCCCGGCCATATGCTCATCATACCTTTCCGGCATGTGGCAAGCTACTTTGATACGACCGACGAAGAGAAGATGGCCCTTGCCCGGCTCATCGATGAGTGCCGGGCCATGACCGACCGCGAGCGGCACCCCGACGGCTACAACATAGGCGTCAACGTCGGAGAGGCGGCGGGGCAGAACGTCATGCACGTTCACATCCACTTCATACCCCGCTACCGGGGCGACGCCGCCGGCGAACACGAGGGGGGTGTACGGGGTGTTCTGCCCTGCCGGCCGGCGTGACACTCCCCGGGAACACACAGAACCGTGCCGCAACCTCCACCCTGCCGATGCGCAAAAGAGCGTGGTGCGCCGGCAATCCGGCCCGCCGTCGCCCCGCACTGAGACGGCGCCGGGCGTTTACCCGGGCTACACCCGGTGTGCTCGTTTAGAATGATTAATTATGAAGGTAAAGCATAGTTACCCTATGAGGGACTAAATAGTGCAGACGCTGCTCTTCCTGATACTCTTTCCCATCCTCATCGCGTGTCTTTTATTGTTCGTGAAACGGACGGCACCGCGGTATGCGGTGGTCGCCCTCTCGGCCCTTGCTATCGCCGGGGCATCGGTATACCTGCTCATCCGGTACGTGTCAGGGGAGGCGGTTTACTTTGCCGCATCCTCGGGGACGGCCGATCTTGTCATGGTTGCCATCGAGATGGCGCTTGCGCTCTACATCATATACATGGGCGCGAAGTTCAGAAACTACATTGCAATCGCGCTGGCCGTCATTCAGGCGGCGCTGGTGGTGTACCTCGAGACGACCTTCGCAGGCGGCCTCCATGCGGAAAACAACCTCTTCATCGACCAGTTCTCCATCATCATGGCCCTGATCATAGGGATCATAGGGAGCATCATAGCGGTATACGCCGTCAGGTACATGGAGACCTACCACCACCACCACCCGGAGGTGCGTGACCGGCAGACGCTCTTCTTCTTCGTCACATTCGCCTTCCTTGCCGCAATGTTCGGCCTTGTCTTCTCAAATAACCTCATGTGGATCTTCTTCTTCTGGGAGGTCACCACCCTTGCCTCGTTCTGGCTGATAGGTTACTCGGAGACAGAGGAAGCGACGACGAACGCCTTCCGCGCCCTGGTGATGAACCTCCTCGGCGGGGTTGCGTTCGTTGTGGCGCTCATATTCCTCGCCTCGACCGGAACAGGCATCGATCTCGCCCTTGTTCTTGCTTCAGGTGACACCGCCGTCATCCTCATACCGGCGGTCCTTATCGGGTTTGCCGGCATAACGAAGGCCGCTCTGATGCCCTTCTCCTCCTGGCTCCTCGGGGCGATGGTGGCCCCGACACCTGTCTCGGCCCTGCTCCACTCAAGTACCATGGTCAAGGCCGGCGTCTACATCCTTGTCCGGTTCGCTCCGGTCTTTGCCGGGACGTTTGCCGGGATCTCCGTCGGCCTCGTCGGCGCGGTGACGTTCGTCGTCGCATCCGCCATAGCGATATCGCGCAGCGACGCAAAGTCGGTCCTTGCCTACTCGACCATAGCAAACCTCGGGTTGATAGCCGCGTGTGCCGGCGTCGGGACATACATGCTCGTCTGGGCGGCCATCCTCCTGATAGTCTTTCATGCTGTTGCAAAGTCGCTCCTCTTCCTTGGGACCGGGGCGATCGAGCACCGGATCGGGAGCCGGGATATCGAGGATATGGAAGGCCTGATCGTCCGGATGCCCAAGATGGCGGTCATGATGTTCATCGGTATCGCCGGTATGTTCCTTGCGCCGTTCGGTATGCTGGTCTCCAAATGGGCGGCTATCGAGGCGTTCGTCCAGGCCCCCTTCGGCCTTATCTTCATAGCCATACTCGCCTACGGGAGCGCCGTCACCGTCTTTTTCTGGGCAAAGTGGATGGGCAAACTCGTCGCGGTCACCCGGGGGACGGAGCGGGTCGAGAAGGGGTTCTTTGAAGAGCCCTGGGCTCCCCTCTACATAACCACAGGCATAGTCGTTCTGGTCGTCTTCCTCTTCCCGGTCATATCCTCGGTGCTGATCGAGCCTTATGTCCTTGCCATATACGGTATCACGGCACACCTGGCGCAGACGAACCTGGCCATAATGCTCCTGATGATGGCCCTTCTCCTGATACTCCCGATATCGTTTGCCCTCTTCAGACGGAGCGCAAAACACCTCCCGGTCTACATGGGCGGGAGGCCGACAACGCCGGATCTGCACTTTGCAGGCTCTCTTGGCGTGACACGGGAAGTCCAGACGCAGAACTACTACCTCACCAGGTACTTCGGCGAGGCGCGCCTCTTTTGGCCCGGAGCGGTGGTCTGCATCGTCCTGATACTTACATCGTGGATCTTTGCGGGGGTGGCCTTATGAGCTGGCTCTGGCTCATCGGAGCGATCCTCTTCCTTGTCCTTGCGCCCATAGCGGGCGGCCTCATAGCCGGCATCGACCGAAAGATAACCGCGCGGATGCAGGGGAGGGTCGGGCCGCCGCTCCTGCAGCCCTTCTACGATGTGGGAAAACTCTTTGAGAAGGAGAACGTCGTCGTCACCACGGCGCAGAACTTCTACATCCTCGCCTACCTGGTCTTCATCGCTCTATCCGGGGCAATCTTCTACGCGGGAGGGGATCTTCTGCTGACCGTCTTTGCCTTCACTCTCGCCCACGTCTTCCTTGTTCTCGGGGCTTACGCGGTCCACTCGCCCTACAGCCACATTGGGGCCGAGAGAGAGCTGATCCAGGTCATGGCCTACGAACCGGCGATCATCCTCGCGGTCGTCGGGCTCTTCATGGTCAGCGGGAGCTTTTATGCCTCCGGCATCGCCGCCGTGACCGTGCCGGCCATCATATACCTCCCGGGCGTCTTTGTAGGGTTTGCCGCCATACTCACGATCAAGCTCAGGAAGTCGCCTTTCGATATATCGACATCACACCACGCGCATCAGGAGATCGTCAAAGGTATAACGACGGAGTTCTCGGGCTCGACGCTCGCCCAGGTAGAGATCGCCCACTGGTACGAGAACATATTCCTCCTCGGGCTCGTCTACCTCTTCTTTGCCTGGAACCCCGTTGTCGGGATCATCGCGGTCGCGTTGACGTACTTTGCCGAGATCTACATCGATAACGTCACCGCACGGGTCCGCTGGCAGGCAGCGCTGAAGACCGGGTGGCTTGCGGCGGCACTTGCCATAGCAAACCTGGCGATCCTTGCCTATATGATGACAGGAGGTGCATGAGTACTATGGCATTCCTGAAGCGATCACCCTGGATCCTTCACTACGATGCATCCAGCTGCAACGGGTGCGATATAGAGGTGCTGGCATGCCTGACGCCGCTCTACGATGTGGAGCGGTTTGGCATCATCAATACCGGCAACCCGAAGCATGCGGATGTCCTCCTCATCACCGGCGGGATCAACGAACAGAACCGACCGGTGGTGAAGAACCTCTACGAGCAGATGCCGGAGCCGAAAGTGGTCATAGCGATCGGCGCCTGCGCTGCAACCGGCGGCATATTCCGGGAGTGCTACAACATAGCAGGGGGCATCGACAAGGTTATCCCGGTCGACGTCTATGTCCCGGGATGTGCGGCCCGGCCCGAGCAGATAATCGACGGCGTTGTTGCGGCGCTCGGGATCCTTGAAGAGAAGCGGATGAAGATGATAGAGGAGACAGCGCGACCTGCCAGAGGGGCGGGTGAGGGAAGATGACGATAGTGAGCGAAGAGCAGACAACGACCGCCGTCGCCCTGGAAAACCTCTTAAACGAGGTTGAGGGGCTCAAGGCCGACGGCTACCGCCTCGTCCAGATAGGATGCACGGATATAGTGGGGTCTTATGAGATCAACTACTCGTTTGACAAAGGCTACCAGCTCAGGAACCTCCGCCTGACGATCGGGCCGGAGACAGAGGTTCCGAGCATATCCGGCATATACTGGGGGGCTTTTGTCTACGAAAACGAGGTGCACGACCTCTTTGGTATACCGGTCACCAACATCAACATAGACTTTAAGGGGACGTTCATAAAGACGGCAACGAAGTATCCGTTCAGCGTCACGAGGAGCGGGGGTGACCAATGCCGAAACGCATAGTCGTGCCGTTCGGGCCGCAACATCCGGTCCTGCCCGAACCGATCCACCTCGACCTGGTTCTCGAGGATGAAAAAGTGGTGGATGTGGTTCCTTCCATAGGCTACATCCACCGGGGGCTTGAGCAGCTTGTGCAGAAGCGCGAGTTCACCGAGTACGTCTACGTGGCGGAGCGGATATGCGGCATATGCAGTTTCATGCACGCTGTCTGCTACTGCCAGGGCATCGAGCATATCATGAAGATCGAGGTCCCTGACCGGGCGAGGTACCTCCGGACGATCTGGTCGGAGTGCTCGCGTCTCCACTCCCATCTCCTCTGGCTCGGTCTCTTTGCCGACTCCATGGGCTTTGAGAACCTCTTCATGCGATCCTGGCAGCTCCGCGAGAGCGTCCTCGATGTCTTTGAGGACACCACCGGCGGGCGGGTCATCCAGGGGACGTGCAAGGTCGGCGGGGTCAGGCGGGATATCGGGCAGGAGAAACTCGACGATATGCACAGGACGATCGACTCCTTCGAGGAGAAGTGCCGCGACCTCGGCAACGTCTTCTTAAACGATGAGACGGTGAAATACCGCCTTCAGGGGCTTGGGGTCATATCGAAGGACGAGGCCTACACCCTCGGGGCCGCAGGGCCGACCCTCCGCGGGAGCGGGGTTGCACGGGACCACCGGGAGACCGGATATGCGGCCTACGGGGATCTCGGCTTTGAGCCGGTCGTCGAGACTGCCGGGGACTGTTACGCCCGGTGTGCCGTCAGGGTCAGGGAACTCTACTCGTCCATCGACCTGATCCGGAGGGCGATAGAGGAGATGCCCGAAGGATCCATCGATGTGAAGGTGAAGGGAACGCCGGACGGCGAGTACTTCTCCCGTGTGGAGCAGCCTCGGGGAGAGGTCGTCCACTACCTGCGGGGCAACGGTACCAAACATCTTGCCCGTGCCCGCATAAGGACGCCGACGCTTGCAAATATACCCCCGCTCGTGAAGATGCTCCCGGGCGCAGAGCTTGCCGATGTCCCGGTCATCGTCCTCTCGATAGACCCCTGCATAAGCTGCACGGAGAGGTGATGGCGGCATGGGACTCTTTGAGATGACAAAAACGGTCTTTCGAAACCTTGTGAAGGGGCCGGCCACCAGGTGCTATCCGGCGGTCCCGGCGCGGACGAGCCCCCTCACCCGGGGGCACGTCGTCTTCGATCCTGCCACGTGCCGCTCATGCGGCATATGCTCGCGGCGGTGCCCGTGCGAGGCGCTCCGCCTCGACAAGGAGGAGAAGATCTGGGAGATCGACCGCATGCGGTGCATCGCCTGCGGCGACTGCGTCGAGGGCTGCCCGTTTGAGAGCCTCACGATGGAGCAGGAGTACTTCGCGCCGGTGACGGAGCACGTCGTGGAGCGCTACACGATCACCTACGTGAAGCCCGAGAAACCGGCAAAGAAGCCGGCGGAAGAGAGCGCCGGCGCGTGAGGGGGGCCGGGCCCCGAACCCTTTACTTTCGCACTCCGCCCCGGTCGATCATGTGGATGATGTCGTAGGTGTGGCTTGGGTAGGCCCACGGGACGGCGTCAAGAGTGAGATCATCCGCTTTCAGGTTGTGCCTGAGGGCAAGGGCGAATATGTTGATCACCTCACCGGCGTTGTGCCCGATGAGGTGGGCTCCGAGTATCCGGCGGGAATCCTCCTCGATCAGGAGTTTGTAGCCGGCGTGTCTCTCGCCTATGCTCCGGTTCGTGAAGCGCAGAGAGAGGTCGCCGGTATGGGCGATGTAGTGTATCCCCTTCTTCTTTGCCGCCTCCTCTGTGAGCCCGACAGATGCAAGCGGCGGTGTCGTGAAGACGGCGCTCGGGACGACCGAGTAGTCCGAAACCCGGCTGTCGCCGTGTATTATGTTATCGGCGACTATATGGGCATCCACAGCCGCAACCGGCGTCAGCTGCAGGCCGGTCGGGTTTGCGTCGCCGGCCACGTGGACAGCGGGGTTTGAGACGCTCCGGAGGTGGCGGTCGACCACGATCCCCCGCCGGTCGGTTGCTATGTTTCCAGCCGCAAGGTCGAGGCCCTCGATCGCCGGAACCCTGCCGGCCCCGTGGACGACCATGTCCGCCTCAAAGACCTTCTCCTCCCCTGTTTTTCCGGCCCGCACCGATAGATCGACAGCGGTCTTCTCGATCGATATGAGGGGCATGTTCACCCGGATATCGATACCGATCTCCTTTGATGCCAGTACCAGCCGGTCGACTATATCGTGGTCGAACTCCTTGAGCACCCGCCCGCTCCTCTGGAGGATGGTTGCCGATGATCCGGCCCTGGCGACCACGTGCGCAAGCTCAAACGATATGTAGCCCCCACCTATGAAGACGATCCGATCCGGGAGCGTCTCAAGGGTGAAGAAGTCGTCGCTCGATGTCATGAGATCCGCACCCGGGACATCGAGCGGCCGGGGGTGCGCCCCGGTGGCTATAACGATATGCCGGGCCGTGAGTGTATCCTCACCGATCGTCAGCCGGTTCTGGCCGGCAAAGCGGGCAGTCCCGTGGTATGTGTCGATCCCCGCCTTCTGGAAGCCCTCCTCCTTCCACTGCGGGACAGGGTCGGTGAACGTGCGCTCAAAGGCGATCAGGCGCGGCCAGTCGATCGATACGGTTCCCCGGATCCCGTTTCCTTTCTGATCGTGGACGCGCTCCACCGCCCCGGCAGCCCCGGCAAGCACCTTCTTTGGGACACATCCCCGGAGGGCGCACGTCCCCCCATACTCCCGCCGATCTGCGATCGCCACGCGCATACCGGCATCCCTGCAGTGCCAGGCTATATCGGTACCGGCAACCCCGGTCCCGATGACGACAACATCATACTCCCGCTCCATAACGGTGCTCCGGTAGCCATGGGCAGGCATAAATGTTTACCCCGATGGGGATACCGGCCGGTCAGACCGGGGCGCACGGCGTCTTCACCGGGTCATCCATATATGCCGCGGGTTATACGGTGCGGGTGAAACTCCCCGCAGTGAAAGACACGGACACAGACTTCGGCCCCTTTCCGAAAGTCGCGCATAAAGAGGTCGTAGGTCCGTCGGACGTAGCGGAGGCCATCACGCTCGAAGAGATCGCGGAGGGCCTGCCGGAACCGGATCTCCTGGTCGAGGTATGCCGCCTCGTATGCCCGGGTCTCCCGGGCTATCCGGGCGCACCCGGCATCATCGATCGGCGTGTTGTAACACCCGTGCCTGTTTAAGCCGCTTATCTGACGCCAGTCTATAACACCCCGCTCATCGGCCTCGCGATGGAGCATGTAGGGATATATCCGGCATATGGAGAACCGTCGGTCGTATATGCTGCACCTGCCGGCTTTGAGGAATATGCAGGACCCGTCAGGTTCTGTCCGAAGGGCGTAGCCCGAGACGTAGAACCGTCCTTCCTGGTCGCATGCGTCGAAGTCCGGCGCCGGGATGAGGGCATCGGGGCGGAGCTGGAGGGCCCGTTCGGCGTCCTTCTCAAGCAGGAAGACATGGCCGTTGAACTCGCGTGTGCAGCACCGGCCGCAGCAGTCGCATGAGAACCCCACGTCGCGTATTATATCGATGAACTCCTCCTCGGAAAACCCAAGAAGGAGTTCGCGTTCCCGCTCCAGGGCATATATCTGCTCGTCAAACGAGAGCATACGGCAGCGACCTCCGCCCGGCAGATCTGCCGGGAGTGTATACCCTTAAGCCTTTGACGGCATGGGGGATATCTCCTCCGGAGGATCAGGAACCCCATGGCTGCAAGGGCGCACCATCGTCTCTGGTGCCAGAATTTGGAAACGTATTAGGAGAGCCCCGCCAAACCACTACTACCGTATCCGGATGATTTCCATGATCGTGACCGCCATAATGCTCATTGCCGGCCTCGCCCTCCTTGTCAAAGGGGCTGACCTCTTCGTAGGCGGAGGGAGCGGCCTCGCCCTCAGCCGCAACATATCGCCGGCCCTGATCGGCTCCACGATCATAGCGTTCGGCACATCGCTCCCCGAACTCGTCGTCAGCACGGATGCGGCGGCCACGGGGAACACGGGGATTGCGCTTGGAAACGTCCTCGGGAGCAACATAGCAAACATCGCTCTCGTCCTCGCTCTCTGCACCCTCATCCGGCCAGGCATGGTCGCGGCGTCGGGAACATCGCGCTCCGCCCTCGTCCGACACACAGTGTTGATGCTCGCCGCGACGGCGGCGTTTGCCCTCCTCGCCATGAGAGGCACGCTCGATGCCCTGGCCGGGGTCATACTCCTCATCCTATTTGCAATCATCCTCTTCGTCCTCCTCCGTGAGCCCCGTGAGGAGGGCGCTGCCGACATAAGGTCGCGTGGGTGGGCCGATATCCTCTACATCGCCCTCGGCCTTGCTGCCGTCATCATCGGCGCCCGGCTGGTCGTCGATGGCGCCGTTTTAATCGCGGAAGCCTTCGCCATCCCCGCATTCGTCATTGGCCTCTCTATCGTCGCCGTCGGCACGTCGCTTCCCGAACTCGCGACATCGCTTGTCGCCGCCATCAGAAACGAGGGTGCCATATCGGTCGGCAACATACTCGGGAGCAACATATTCAACCTCCTCTTTGTCCTCGGCATAAGTCTCCTCCTCGCCCCGGTCGCCATCGGGTCGTTTGCCGATGTCATCGCCGTAATCCTCTTTTCGGTCGCAATCCTCCCCCTGCTCTTTGCCCCGCCATCCATCGTCCGGGGCTGGTCGATAATCCTGCTCATCGGTTATGCCGGCTACATAGCCTGGATCTTCTCTGCGGCGCCGGCCGGGTGAGCGGGACGGGAGGAAGGCTATGATCTCCCGGCGCGCATAGTTACCTCTATCGGGATATGAAGGGCAGTCAAGACCGGCAATGGTGGTCGCTATCATCACCACGACCGGTCTTGACGACAGCAAACGGCTCAACAGGGTTCCCCTTCCCTTCAGGGAAAGAGGCTGTCTGCCCATGTATACGGCCCGATGGGATGCGGCGGAATCACGCGTGGATCATCGTCAGCATCATCTTGAAACGGGTGACGGCGTGGACCGCGTGGGGGATCTTTGCCGGCATGATGATCAGGTCGCCCTCCTTCATGGGGTACTCCTTATCCGCAATGGTTATGAGCGCCTCCCCATCGAGGACCTGGAGGATGGCGTCGTAGGGCGCGGTGTGCTCGGAGAGGCCTTCGCCTGCATCGAAGGCGAAGATGGTGATCGTCCCCGACTTTTTGTAGATGAGCATCCGGCTGACTATCGATCCCGGCTGGTAGGCGACGAAGTCGCGCAGGTTGATGATCTGCTCGGCGAGGTTATCTTTCTCTGGTTCGGGCATAGGAGTCTCTTTCTCCCTGCAGGGTATTCTGCTTTGTGCCTGCCATGCTACGCCGCACCGATGCGACCATCCGGGTGCGAGCGCCTGTATCCTCACCTTTTTCCCGCCCGCCCCCAAATCCGTAAGAGACCTTTTGTGTACTATCACCTCATACTGACCGACAACTGCAACCTCTGCTGCACATACTGCCGCGGAAAGGCGTTCACCGTCGAACCCTCCGAGCAGCCCGGCATCATCATCGACGAGGACCTCCCGGTGGATCTCGATATCGATCTCGCCGACCTCTATTGCTTCCTCGCAAAAGACCCCGACGCCGTCCTGACCTTCTATGGCGGGGAGCCTCTGCTTGCCGCGGACCTCGTCCGCGATATCGCCCGCGCGGCGCCGGCATCAGCGCTCATCCTGCACACAAACGGCACGCTCCTCGATCGCCTCGACCGCGGGACCGCAAACCGGTTCGACACGATCCTGGTCTCGATCGACGGTACGGAGGCCCTCACCGACGCCCACCGCGGGGAGGGGACTTTTGGACGGATCATAGGAAATCTCAGGGGCCTTGCAGCCGGTGGGTTTGCCGGCGAGCTGATCGCCCGGATGACCGTGACCGAGGATACCGATATCGAGGAAGCCGTCCGCTATCTTGCGGCAAACGACCGGTTCTCGTTTTCCGCCATACACTGGCAGATGGATGCGAACTTCTGGAACGATTACCACATGCGCGACTACGCCGCATGGGTGAATGAGAGTTACAACCCCGGCATACGGTCGCTCGTCCGGTTCTGGGTCGAGACGATGCGTTCAAAAGGAAAGGTGCTCCGGTGGTACCCTTTCATGGACCCGATGCAGGATATGCTCCTTGGTCGGCCGAGCATGCTCCGGTGCGGGTGCGGCCACGCAAACTACAGCATCATGACCGACGGGCACATCGCCCCCTGCCCCATAATGGTCGGCATGAAGGATTACTACGTCGGGCATATTGCCACGGCCGACCCGCTCCGCCTCCCCGTGACGACCGTGGGGAGCCCCTGCACGGAGTGCCGGCTCCTTGACTTCTGCGGCGGCCGATGCCTCTACTCAAACATAACCCGCCCCTGGCCCGAGGCCGGGCGAAGGGTCGTCTGCGAAACGGTGGAGAACCTCCACGCCGCTCTCCTGGCGGCTCTCCCGGAGGTCCGGACCCTCCTCGGGGAAGGGATCATCCGGATGGAGGATCTCGACCACCGGAAGTACAACAGCTGCGAGATCATACCCTGAGAGGCCCTATTCAGCCCCTATGTTTGAGAGGAGAACTTCTGCTCCCTCTATGGTTCGTGCGGTCTTCGCCTTCACGACGGCATGGTTGCCCTCATCGAGGGTTGCCTCCGCCCGATCGGCCCTTCCCGGGGCTTCCTGACATCCAGCCCCTCGACGGCCGCGATATCGATCTCCTCCCGGACGGAGCACTCCGGCAAACGCTATCCGTTCCTAGCGGGAGGACTCAATAACCTTCGTGCGCCGCGCCGCCGGTGATGTTGCCGATGCCCCGCTCGCCCCGGAGATGGCACCTGCAAGCCTGCCGGCAGAGGGCAATATTCATCCGGTTAAAGAGACGAACGTTCTGAGGAGACCATTGACCACCATCGGCCTTATTCTCTGTAGAATCGGGCTCCACCGCTGGGGCAGGAAGCGTGGCTACGATGAATACGCTTCAAACGTCATAGAGTGGGAGCAGCGGTGCGAACGGTGCGGAAAGCAAAAACGGTGGGTCGAGGTGAAGCGGGACCGCCGGCGGTGACGGCCTCCGGTTACCTCCTGACCTCCCTTCCCGCTGAGAAGGCCTTTGCAAGCACTTCCCCAAACCCGTAGTACTCCTGCCGCATCGAGTCGTAGGAGAACGGCCGGATCTTATCGATATCGGGTTTGCCGTCCGATCCAAGGGCGTTCTCGTCCACCTTCACATCCAGGATCTCGCCGATGAACTGGGTGTGTACACCGATCTCGACCGTCTGGAGGAGCCGGCACTCGAGGACGACAGGAAACTCACCGACGTATGGAGCATCCACAAGATCGCTCCTTGTGGGCGTAAGCCCGGTCGCTGCAAACTTATCCTCATCGCGGCCGGAGACGATCCCGAAGTAGTCCGCCTCACTGACGTAGTCCTCTGAGGGTATGCTGATCGTGAACTCGCGCCGGGCGATAAGGTTTTCATAGGTTTTTCGGGCCTTCTGGACCGATACAGCGACCGCCGGGGGTCGTGAGGAGCATATGCCGCCCCATGCCGCGGTCATGGCGTTTGGCCGGCCATCAGGGCCGTATGTTCCTATGATAAGGACGGGGTGAGGGTAGAGGAGGGTCCGCGAACCGATTGAACGCATTGTCATGGGATACGGTTCACTCCCGGTTTCGGATAAACCTTTTCACACGGCACCCGCCGGCCCCGTCTTCTGCTCCTCCACCGACCGGTAGAGGAAGTAGCCGACGATGGCAAACGTAACGATCGGCGAGAACCAGGCGGGTATGCCAAACCCGAAGCTGTCCGCAAGCATGATCAGCCCGAGGACAAGTATGGAGTACATGGCCCCGTTCTTGAGGTAACGGTATCTCCTGATCCGATCGACACCCCGGACGGTCAGTTCCCTGACAACGATGGCTCCGATGCCGTTTCCAATCAGTATGAGGGGGACGGAGAGGGTGAAGGCGAACGCCCCTATGACACCATCGATCGAGAAGGTCGCATCGAGAACCTCGAGGTAGGCGACCTTCGAGAGATCCGACATACCGGGCTCTCGGAGCCGGCTCTCCTGCTCCTCGGCGTTCTGCCGGAATCCGTGGATGATGAAGAAGGCGGTCGAGCCGAGCACGGCTGAAAACCCCATCATGGTATCGATCTGGAGGGTAAACCAGACTATGGCGGCAAGAAGGATCGAGACCGTCGCATAGAACCAGACCGCCTGCCGGGAGAAGAACCGTTCTCCACGGAGCCCGAAGCTTTTCTCTTCCATGAAGAGCCAGTGGGAGAAGAGGAAGAGAAGAAATGTCCCTCCAAAGATAAGGAGAACCGGAGCCGACTCCTCTATAGCGGCCACGACCACAGGATCGCTTGAGAACGTCGCAAACAGCGCCCCGACGGGCCCAAGCGATGGGGTCGTCGCCCAGACGATAAGCCACGGGAGGAGCCCGCGGACCACGAAGACGGCAATGATCATGCCCCAGAGGAGGAACCACCTGCGGCCCTTCTCCCCCATAGTCGCGAGGACATCGGCGTTGATTATGGCGTTGTCGATGCTTGAGACGGTCTCAAAGACACAGAGGCCCGCCACGGTCAGAACGATGAGTACCCAGTCCATTATCCCTGATCACCGTCTCTCGCCGATCGTATATAAGGAGAGGAGGCCGGCCGCCTGCGGGTTATATTCATATATCATACCGGCATGGATCAGGCGCCAGAGGAGGAACCGCGTATGGGACTTATGAAATGCTGCCGTGAACAGGTCGTCGCCGTCTCGCCGGATACGCCGGCGGTGGATGTGGCGAGGATAATGAGAGAGAAGAATGTCGGAAGTGTCGTCATCGTCACCGGCGATAACCGGCCCGTCGGGGTGGTCACCGATCGCGATCTCGTTATCGGGGTGATGGCGCGCGAGAAGAGCCCGGGCGAGATCCGGGCGGGGGATATCGTTATGCGGGATGTTGTCACGTTCCGCGATAACATGGGGGTCTACGAGGCCATACAGAAGATGACCGCCGAGGGCATCCGGAGGATGCCGATCGTCGATGATGCCGGCAAGCTCATCGGGATCGTCACCATGGATGATATCATACGCATGTTAGGCGATGAGATGGCCGCCATAGCAAAGAACATAGAGAAGCAGAGCCCGCCCCTGCCAGAAGAGGCCGTGCCCGTACCCATGTAGCGGAGGGGCCGGCACCTGTTCTCCGGGCGGGGGTTTCCCCGCCCTTACCCGGTTGCGAAGGCTATAGCCTCCCCCGACTGATTCAGCGACCCCTGTATAGCACGGATCATATCCTCCCAGTCAGCCCCGGGCGCAAGCGCAATGTCAAGATCGAGCGCATAGATCCGGAAGAGGTAGGCCTCACCCCTCCCGGGCCCGGGGCAGGGAGCCCGGTAGCCGATGCTGCCAAAGTCGTTTCTGCCCTGGACGGCATGGAGCGGCGACTCCACCACACCGCCGGCAGAAAACCCCTCCGGGATCAGAGGGACGGGGGGGAGGTTCCAGGCGATCCATGCCACCTTCGAATGCCCCTCCTCGGGTGTCACCGTCGCGAGTATAGCAAGCGACTTTATGTTCGGGAGGATCCCTTCCACCCGGATAGGGGGTGACCGGTTTGCCCCCTTACAGGTGTAGATCTCCGGAAAATCCTCAAAATCCAGTCTCACTATCAGTTTTGGCATACCACAGGATTCCATCGATAGGGATATATCGAGGATGTAAAAAATGTTTGTCCGGCCACGGAGAGCAGAGGGCGATCGCCCGGATATAACGGGGGCATAGCCCCCGCCCCGATCGGGGAGGCCGCGCCGGCCGGCGGATGGCTGCCTACGTCCGGGGCCGGGTTGTCGGCGGTGCCTGGATTGTCTTCTCCCGGCCGTAGGTCGCCATCGCCTCGCCGTACCCGACGGCGGCGGATGAGAGCAGATCCGTAAGTTCTATACGCTCTGCTCCGGGCGCAAGGTCGAGTTCTCTCTCAAGGCTCCAGACCCGTATGAAGTACCGGTGCGCCTTGCCCGGATGAGGGCAGGGGCCGCTGTAGCCGATCTTTTGGGAGTCGTTCATCCCCTGGACGGCGGATATAGGGTGGGCGACCTCCGGCTCAGGGGGGATGCCCCGGGGGATCTCCTCTGTTGAGGGTATGTTCCAGGCGGTCCAGTGCGTGAACAGGCCCTTTGAGGCGTCCGGATCCTCCATTATGATCGCAAGGTAGGGCGCATCCGACCCGGTAACCCGTATCCGCGGGGAGATGCCCGCCCCGTCACATGTGTACTCCGGGGGGAACTGATCGAAGTCGATCTCGATCTTCAGGTCATGCATACTCATCACCACTCCGGCACCCCTGGGGAGAGGTTGTATATACCCATTGCGGCGCAAGATCGGGGGCCCTGTCGGCTCCCGGGGTATTGCTATCACCTTTCGGTATTCCCGGATTGGCCCATTATGATGCCATACCGGCATATCTATCAGAAGAGCCCCATATCCCTGGCCTGGATAAGTAACTCCTCGACCTCCTGATCGGTTATGTCATGCCACCGTTCATAGGCCTCTGCCACCGCAAAGGTGCGGCCGGTCCTTATATTCAGACAGACGGCGAGGTCGGCCTTCCGGGCGATGAACTCGACGGCGTGGAGGGAGCCGGTGGGGGCCGCCACGATGACACCAGCGGGTGAAGCGGCCCTGACGGCCTCGACGGCGGCAAGCATCGTATACCCTGTCGCAAGACCATCATCGACCAGGATCGCGATCCTGCCCTCAAGCTCCGGTTCCTGCCGCCCGCCGGAGAACTTCTCCATGCGTTCCTCCACGTTTCTTCTCGCCTTCGCGACGGCGGCGTTCACATCGGTCTCCGAAAGATCGAGCCCGGCCATAAGGGCGCGGTTCAGGAAGACCCGCCCGTCCCATGTCACGGCCCCAAACCCGGCCTCGGGATTCCAGGGGATCTGCACCTTCCGCACCACCGCCATACGGAGCGGCGCTGAAAGCCCCCGTGCCACCTCAAGCCCCGGCGGCACACCGCCGGCGGGAATGGCGCAGACCACCACCTCAGCGCTCATATCCAGCGGCAAGAGAGCCGCAGCAAGGCGCCGCCCGGCATCGGTTCGATCAGCAAAAACCCTCAGGCGGTCCCGCATCGATTTATCCTCAATGATCCGGCCCATATCCAGCATGAGTCCGCCCTTGCCCGCCGGGATATTAACACCTTCTGGCGACCGGCCCTTTGCCCTGGAGCGATACCAATAACCCTCCGCAGATCGATGATCAACCGGTAGATGATGCAAGAGAGAGATAGATCGGGGAAGGGAGCCGGAGGCGTGACGCTCTACACCGACGGCGCGTCGCGGGGAAACCCTGGAAACGCCGCCTGGGCATATGTTATCGTGCAGGATGGAGTTGTCGCCGGCAGCGGTTCGGGGTTCATCGGGACGGCGACCAACAACGTTGCCGAATATCATGCCGTCATCAACGGCCTTCGCGCCGCCTGCGAGTTCACTCAGGGCAGGCTCGATGTCAGGTCGGACTCAGAACTGGTCGTCCGCCAGCTCACGGGCCGGTACCGCATAGCAAAGGAGCACCTCTCGGCCCTTGCCGGCGAAGTGCGGCAGTGGGCGCGCCACTTTGCGGATGTCAGGTTCGAGAGCGTTCCAAGGGAGCACCCCTGCATCCGGGCCGCAGACCGCCTCTGCAACGAGGCGCTCGATGCTGCGGGAGGGAGACGGTAGGGATGGCCCCGATCGAGTGCATCCCCATAGGCACCGTCCGGTCGCCCTACCAGGCGAGAGGCGACGCCCCACGCCAGGGGCGCCTTGCGGATACCATTGCAGAGATCCACATCCTCGACGCCTACGTCCCCGGGCTTGAGGATGTGGAGCGGAGCAGCCACCTCATCGTGCTCTACTGGCTGGACCGGGCGGAACGCGGGCTGCTCTTTGCAAAGCCGCCGGGTGAGACCAGGGCAAGAGGGGTTTTTTCGACCCGCTCGCCCGCCCGGCCAAACCCGATCGGGTTCGGGATCGTCGACCTTATCCAGAGAGATGGCGCCGTCCTGACCGTCAGGGGACTCGATGCCCTTGACGGGACACCGGTGCTGGATATCAAACCCTACTCGCCCGAGATCGACTGCATCCCCGAGGCGACGGGCGGGTGGCATATAAAGAGATAGATGGGAGAGGGAGATTGTCTCTGCTCCGATGCCCGGTTCGCGGGGCCTCTCCGGCACAAGATACCCTTCCCTGTCCCATACCGGGGGCTTGCGGCGGGTAAACTCATGAAACGGAGATGTTTCCGGGGTATAGGGAAAATTTTGCAATCAACTATATCTTTTTGTGACGCTTATCGCTAATATATAGTAGCTCAAGATCGTCCTTACTGAAGGATACAATACAACGGAGGATACTTCTGATGGCTCAAAAAAATGAACCCAATAAGGATACCTGTTCCGGAGACTGCGCCGGCTGCCCGTCTGCGACCAAATGCGATGACCAGAGAAACGAGGGCGCCCCAAAGGGCCTCCCCCCGAAAGCGGATGTCAGGGTAAAGCACGTCGTCCTCGTCCTCTCCGGGAAAGGCGGCGTGGGGAAGAGCACGGTGGCGGCAAACCTCGCCTACGCCCTTTCCAATCGCGGATACAACACGGGCCTCATCGATCTCGATATCCACGGCCCGGATATACCGAAGATGCTCGGCGTCGAGGATGCCCGCCTCCAGTCCTACGACGGGAAGGTCATCGAACCGGTCAGGATCAGCGGCAACCTTGCGCTCATATCCATGGCGTTTCTGCTCCCGGAGCGCAACACCCCCGTGATCTGGCGCGGCCCGATGAAGATGACGGTCATCCGGCAGTTCCTGGAGGATGTCAACTGGGGCAGCCTTGACTACCTGGTCGTCGACCTTCCGCCCGGCACAGGCGACGAGGCGCTCACCGTAGCCCAGCTTGCCCCGAACATAGCGGGAGCCGTCATCGTCACCACACCGCAGGACGTTGCGATCCTCGACTCGAGCAAAGCCGTCCAGTTCATCAGGAAGCTTGAGCTCCCTGTCCTCGGTATCGTGGAGAACATGAGCGGGTTTATCTGCCCTCACTGCAAGGAGGAGATCGACATATTCGGTAAGGGCGGCGGCGAGAGAGAGGCAAAGGAGCTCAAAGTTCCCTTCCTTGGGGCCATACCGCTCGATCCAGATATGCGGAAGGCGGCGGACGAGGGGCGGCCCTTCATCATACGCCAGGCCGGGAGCGAGGATAACCCGACCTGGAAGAGCATCGATGCCGTCATGAGGGCCTTAGTCGAGCAGGTCGAGGGCTGATAGATGGAGTACGTGCAGATCCTTGCCGGCCGGGAGGAACCCCTCCCGGTCTTTGCAAAGGTAGCCGAAGCGCTTGATAACTTCGAGGATTTCCCCTTCCTGCTCGAACCGATATACCGCGAGGTCTCCGGGTTTGAGGACGATGACCTTGACCGCCTCCGGTTCGGCCTGGTCCGCCTGCAGGTCTACGCGGACATTCACCGCTACGAGGATATGGAAGCGGCCCAGCGGATGAAGTACGTGGCCGCCGTGCTCGAGCGGATGCTCTTTGGCCGGCTCCTCATCGAGGGAGAAGAGGCCGGCGGAAAGCAGCAGTGCTGCTGAACCGGTCGGCCCGGCCTCCCCCGGGGGGGGAGAGTTCTCCAACCAGCGGTTGGAGGATTAACCGCTCACCGTGCCTTCCTGAGCGTGAACCGAAACGCCGCCCCGCACTCCGGCCGGCCCGGTATGCGGTCGTCGACATGGATCTCCCCGCCGTAGCGCTCGACCAGGATCTGCACAAGGTAGAGGCCGAGTCCTTCACCTACGCCGCGTTTCTGCTCCTCGTAGCGGTGGAAGATAGCCTTCTTCGCCTCGTCCGGCACACCGGGCCCGGTATCCTCGACGGAGACCAGAACATCGCCATCCTTCTCCTCGACCCGGACGGTGACGGTGACGCCGGGGCCTCCGTGCTTCACGGCGTTGCCGATGAGGTTGTTGAAGACGACGGAGAGCAGGTCGTCTGCCCATACCCGGCTCTGCGTCCCCTGGTAGTGAAAGTCGCTACCTGCTACGTTCGCGCTCACCTCCCGGATGGCCGCATCGAGATCCGTCGGCCTGAGATCGGATCTCGCCTGATGTATACGGCGGATCGTCGAGACCATGCTGAGGATCTCGATGCTCTTTTTGATGCTCCTCTGGAGGTTTGCCATATACTGTGCCGCATCCCCCTGCAGGCTATCGACGAGAAGTTCGGCGTAGAGGTTTGAGACGTTCTCGGTGTTGCGGATGTCGTGGGTCAGTATATCCAGGTAGAGGTTTGCCTCCCGGTGAGCGGATAGGAGATTCTGGTTCAGGCGGGCGAGCTCTTCGGTGTGGCGCCGGATGTTCTTTTCAGCCCGTTTCCGCTCGCTGATATCCCGAAACATCCATCGAAGCGATATATCCTCCTCCCCCCTCCCGCGGACGGCAACGATGCTCAAAGAGATGTATACGGGCGCTTCCATGAACGGCCGGAGCTCCGACTCGAAGTTCTGCTGGTGCTTTGTCTGTATGGCCCGATTCATCCCGGCCCGGATATCCATCTGTTGCTCTTTGGGGGTGAGGTTTAAGAGGTTACGTCCCCTCAGGCTCTCTTTATGGATACCAAGGAGAACCGATGCGGCGCGGTTGGCCTCCTGGATCGTCCCGCTCCTGTCCGTCACTATGTAGCCTTCCGTGGCGGCATCGAAGAGATCGTAGTAGCGCTGCCTCTCTTCGTGGTAACGCTCTCGCTCGTTCTCCGCGGTCGTCTGGGCGATGATCAGCTCATCGTTTGTCAGGCGGAGTTCCTCGTTTGTTGCCGCCAGCTCCTCGGCATATGTCTGAGCCTGCGTGAGTGCCTCCGCACCGGCACCGGGAGAGTTTCTACTCCGGAGCATTGCGTTCTCCCGCCGGAGATCCTCGACGATCCGGGAGCGATCCCTCGTGAGTTCATCGAAGAGATCGCAGATCGCAGAGAAGAGTACAGGGGATTCCTTACAGTCTTCCCTGAGGATCGCCTGCAATCGTCGGGCATACTCTTTTCTCTCTGCGATATCAGGTAACATGGAACTGCCGGATCAGTGCCGGGGCCTCGTGATCGGAGGCCCGGTGGTTGCGTATTACTCAGGGTTGATTCCTGAATTCATATATTTATGGGTTGTTCCACGATCGGTCCAGGCAAGAGGCGAGGATCGGATCTACGCCGTGTTCCCTTCTCTCCGGCGACTCTCCGCAACGGGCCTGCCGGTTATATCCCTGACGGCAAGGAGGATCCGATCCTCGCCGGCATCTGAGTAGACCCTCTTCACGTTGAGCCGCATCGTCCGGCGTTCGGGACCGGCAACCCCCCGTTCGATATCGAATTCCTCGACCTCCCCCTTCCCGGATATGACATCAAGAAGGAGTCTGCGAAACCCGGGAGTATCCCATTGCCGGTTCCCGAGGGTGTATATCAGTTCTCCCTCCGCCTCTTCTGGTGCGACCCCAAAGATCGTGGAGAACGAACGGTTTGCCGTTATGATGCGGAGGTCGGAACTCAGCACCGCCAGGGGTTCGCGGACGGTGGCCATGATGCCCTCGGCGCAGGCACGGGTCTTTCGGATGGATGACTCGAGCCTCTTTTGTGAGTTTATATCCGTAAACGTGATGACGAGGCCGGCGATCCGGTTCTCTACCGTCCGGTAGGGGAGAATCCGCATATCAAACCACATCCCATCCGTCGTCTGCACCTCCCTCTCTCGCATCTGCAGGGTATCGAGCACATCGCGGAGGTCATCGATGAGGTGCTCATCCTTCAGGTTGACAGCAAGATCGGTTATGGATCGCCCTATATCCCCTGCCTGCAGGCTGATGACGGATCGGATGGGTTCGGTGAAACGCCGGACACCAAGATCGTTATCGAGGAAGAGCATGGCGATATCGGTGCTCTGCAGGAGGTTTCTCATATCGTCGTTGCCCCGCGCGAGCTCCTCGATCTTCTTCTGGTGTTCGGCGTTGACGGTGAGGAGCTCCTCATTTAGGGACTGGAGTTCCTCCTTGGATGTTGTCAGACCTTCGTTCGTGCTCTGAAGTTCTTCGTTCGCGCTCTGGAGCTCCTCGTTCATGGCCTTGAGCTCCTCATGGGAGGCCTGCATATTCTCTATAGTGTGCCGGAGGTGGAACCGAACCCGGGCGATCTCCTGCTTTAAGCCCGCAACCGAAGGGTCGGCAGATGAATCGTGAGCCCTATCGCCTCCGATGGACACCTCCCGCCCCTGCCCTCCCCCGTCCTGGAATACGACGATGTAGAGCATCCCATCTCCACGCCTCCCTATCGGTCTGACCGTGAGGAGGATCTGCCGGCGATCATCCCCCATATGCACGGGGATGCCCTCCTGGATGAAGTTCCCCTTCTCCCGGACGGCCGCACGGAGGACGGGTTCCAGGGCATCACGGATCTCGCGTCGTGCCATCGTCTGGATATTCAGGCTCGCCCTGCCCGGGCGGGGTTCAAGGTAATCCCTCGTCCTCCCGTGGAAGTAGAGTATATCACCGTTCTCATTCACGATCAGCGCCGGGGGGGCGTACTCCTCAAGCATCCATTCCCGGGCGAGTGCGGCGACGGCTTCTTCCCCTCTTGCGAAATCCTGCTGCCGCTGCTGTGCCGCGGCAGGAGGTGTGAATGCGGCCGCCAGGTCCAGCCTGGGCGCCTGCGCGGGCGCTCCCTCCCGGCGCTGGAAGATCTTCCACCTGCTCTCGACCGTCCTGAACTGGGTGTCAAATCCGCCTATAGACTCGGCCGTCCCGAGGAAGAGGAGCCCGCCCGGGTTCAAGGCATACTGGAAGAGAGGGATCAACTGCTTCTGCAGGTCAAGCGAGAGGTATATGAGGAGGTTACGGCAGGAGAGGATATCGAGATGCGTGAACGGAGGATCCGATATGACGTTTTGCGTTGCGAATATGACGCTGTCGCGGATCTCCTTTCTTACCCGATATGTGTTCTCCTCTTTTATGAAGAAACGCTCCAGCCGTTCGGGAGGTATATCGGCGGCGATATTCACCGGGTAAGTGCCGCGCCGCGCAACCTCGATCGCCCTTTTGTCAACATCGGTCGCAAAGATCTGGATCGCATCCGGCCGTCTCAGGGTATCCAGGCACTCCCTGAGAACGATGGCCAGGCTGTAGGCCTCCTCCCCGGTGGAGCAACCCACGCTCCAGGCCCGGATCACGCCTTTCTCGGGCCGTGACGGGATCATCTCGTTCTGGATCAGCCCTTCCAGAGCAACCCACGCCTCGGAGTCGCGGAAGAACCGCGTCACCCCTATAAGGAGCTCGCCTGCAAGGGTATCGATCTCCGGCGGGTTTGCATGGAGGAACTGCACATACTCTCTTATGCTCGGTATCTGGTGTATGGCCATACGACGCTCGATACGCCTCGTAATAGTGCTCCGCTTGTATCGGGAGAAGTCCTGACCGGTGTGCAGGCGGATGAGGGTGAATATCTTCGCGAGATCCGCCTCCTCTACCGCCGTCGTGAGCGCCTCTCCTGCGGGAACCATCACGGAGAACCTCACGTACTGGATGAGCAGTTCGGGCAGTTCGTCGGCCGGAGCGGTATAATCCACAAACCCGGAGGCTATGGCGCTTGAGGGCATGCCGTTGAACCGGGCCGAACCCGGATCCTGCGCCATCACCATGCCCGTATGCTCTTTGATGGCCCTGATGCCGAGCGTCCCGTCGCTTCCCGTGCCGGAGAGAACGATCCCCACCGCCTTCCCGTTCTGGTCCTCGGCCAGGCGCTGAAAGAAACCGTCGATGGGCATCCGGAGGCCGCCTGTCCGGATGGGCCTTAGGTGCCCGATGGTGCCGTGAAATATGGAGAGATCCGCCTGCGCGGGTTTGACGTAGACCGTGTTCGCCTCGACCTTCATGCCGTCCCGGGTCTCCACAACAGGCATACTGGTGAACCGCCGGAGTATCTCGGGAAGGAGCCCTTTCTTCGTAGGATCCATGTGTGTTATAAGGACGAACGCTATCCCGGTATCCGGCGGCATGTTCATGAAGAACTGTTCGAACGCCTCCAGTCCCCCCGCGGATGCGCCTATACCCACGATGGCAAGAGGCTCATCCCGCTCCTTTGCCGTATCACACTCTTCACGCCCGACAGGCTCCATGAATCCCTCCCTTGCTGCCATACCCTGCAACCCGCCGCAGCCGGCCGTACCTCCCCCGCGGATCGCCGGCAACTCTCTTCCCGTGGAGGCGGATAACCGCATGAGATCGCCGTATCACGGGGCATCCCGTTCTGTCGGTGTCTCCCCGGGTTTTCGGTCGGTGATATCCTCAAAGGCAAGAAGGATCAGATCCTGTCCGGCGCCTGAGCGGATCTTCCTTGCATTGAGCCGCATTATCCGGTGTCCTATGCCGGGAAAGTCGTGTTCCACCCTGAAGTCCTCAAGTTCCGTCTTTTTGGGCAGTACCTCCTCAAGAAGCTGGCGGAGCAGAGGAATATCCCACTGCCGGTTCCCAAGGGCATATATGAGGTTACCCTCAGTCTCCCCGGGTGTGGTGCCGAACATAGAGTAGAACGAGCGGTTTGCAGATGTGACGCGGAGATCGGCGTCCAGCACCACGAGGGGTTCGTGGACGGTGGCGATGATGCTCTCGGCGTACTGCCGGGCATCCTGCAGGGAGCGCTCCATATTCTTGAGCGACGTTACATTCTGGAATGTGATGACGACCCCCTCGATCCGGTTCTCCGTCGTGCGGTAGGGCACGATCCGCATCATGTGCCACCCGCCCCGGATTGTCCGCACCTGCTTGACCTGCATCTGGAGGGTATCGAGTACCGCCCTTGCGTCGCGGGGGAGGTCCTCATCCTCAAGGCCTATCACCATATCGGTGATAGGCCGGCCTATATCGGCGGCCTGCAGGTTGATTATGGATCGGATGGGTTCGGTGAACCGCCGAACCCGGAGATCGTTATCGAGGAAGAGCATGGCTATATCGGTGCTCTGCAGGAGGTTTCTCATATCGTCGTTGGTCTGTGAGAGCTCATCGATCTTTCTCTGATGTTCGGCGTTGACGGTGAGGAGTTCCTCGTTTAAGGACTGAAGCTCCTCTTTGGAACTTGTCAGTTCCTCGTTCGTGCTCTTCAGTTCCTCGTTCGTGCTCTGGAGCTCCTCGTTCATGGACTTGAGCTCCTCCTGAGAGGCCTGCATATCCTCGACCGTGCGCTGGAGCTGTGCTCTCGTATCGGTGAGTTCTTTCTCCAGATCCGTATGCGCACTATCCTTTACGGCCTCTCTACTGTCATTTCCGGTCGCCGGTGCCGGTTTTTGCACCGCCTCAAAGACGACCATGAAGAGATCCTCTGTGCTCTCGGGCCGGCGTATCGGGCGGACGGTCAGGCGGATCGTCTGTTCGTTCCCATTCGTCTGCACGGCGACGGGTTCGCGGGTGACGGTGTGCTTCTCCTTGGCGGCGGTTCGGAGGGCAAACGTGAGCGGATACTGCAGGCCCTCCCGCACCATCGTATGGATGTTCAGGGTCGCCCTGCCCGGATGGGGCTCCAGGTACTTTCCGGTCCTCCCCTGGAAGTAGAGGATGTCGCCGCCCTCGTTCACGATCACCGCCGGGGGAGCGTAATGTTCCAGCAGCCATTCCCGGGCGAGCGCTGCGATGGATGAGTCCTCGCTCACCCTCCGGGATCGGGGCTCACCCGCCTGCAGACCTGGGGGAGGGATGGTGAATGTTGCGGGGAGCTCCAGGCGGATCGCCTCTCCCTCCGGTGTCGGCATGCGCCGATATATCTTCCATCTCGCATCGATGGCCTCGAAGTAGGCTGGAGGATTTGGGGCGGAGTAGTCTATGCCGAGGAGGAGGATCCCGCCGGGGGTTAAGGCGTACTGGAAGAGAGGGAGTAACTTCTGCACCACATCGGGGCTTGTGTAGAGGAGGAGGCTCCGTACATCGAGTATATCCAGGTGGAGGAACGGCGGATGGGTCAGCATGTTGTGCTGGGCAAAGACGGTTTTTTCCCGGATCTCCTGGCGGACCTGATATATGTTATCCTGCTTGATGAAGAAACGCTCCAGGCGTTCTGAAGATACATCCATCTCGATGTTCTTGATATACACGCCGTCCCGCGCCTCAGTTATACTCTCCCGGTCGATATCGGTCGCAAAGATCTGGTACTGGAGGTCGTCGCTCCTGCCAAGTGCCTCGATAGCCTCCTCAAGCTCGATGGCCATACTGTAGGTCTGTTCGCCGGTGGCGCATCCCGAGACCCAGACGCGGAGCGTGTTATCACCGGATCTTGCCCGTATAAGGTCGGGCAGCGCCTTCTCACGCAGGACTCGCCATGACTCCGGGTTCCTGAAGAACCAGTTCGGGCCGTTTGGAACCTCCTGAGCAAGGACATCGATCTCTTCAGGGTGCTCCTGGATGTAGCGCACGTAGTCGTCGATATTCCTGATCTGGCGCAGCCCCATCCGCCGCTCGATACGGCCGCGTATAATGCTCTCCTTGAATATGGAGTAGTCTTCTCCCGTCCGCGAGCGGATGAGGGCAAGAATCTTTGCGCGCGCGCTCTCGTATACCCTCTCATTATCCCCGGCCTCCCGGATGCTCCGGTAGGACCGGATGTAATCGGTGAGCAGGTTTGGGAGGCTCTCCGCCGACGCTATGTAATCGGCAAGACCGGAGACGATGACGCTCCGGGGCATGCTCGGGAACTCAGCGGATATCGGGTCCTGGACCATCACCGTCCCGAGGCGTTCTTTTAAGGCGCGGAGGCCCAGTACCCCGTCGTGCCCCATGCCGGAGAGGAGGACGCCGACTGCTTTTGAGTCCTGATCCTCTGCCAGACGGCGGAAGAAATAATCGATGGGCAGCCGCTTCCCCCTTGGCTGGAGCGGCTCTTCGAGGATTAGGGTGCCGCCCTGGATGGCAAGGCGGGTGTTGGGCGGTATCACGTAGACCGAGTTTGGTCGGACTTTCATGCCGCCCTCGATCTGCACCACCGGCATCGCCGTGAAGCGCTGGAGGATCTCGGGGAGCAGGCTCTTGTGTTCGGGGTCCATGTGGGTGATCACCACGAATCCCGCCCCGATATCCGAGGGCGTGTTCCTGAAGAAGGCCTCAAGAGCATCCAGTCCCCCGGCCGAAGCCCCTATACCGGTTATGATGAAAGGCGGTTCTTTTTGCACCCCGATGACTTCCTCCAGTTTGACGGCTCTCAGCGGTTCGTTCTCCTCTTCAGCCGGATCTTCCCCATCTCTGACCACGATCGTATCGCCTCTCTTCCCCTCTTCCCATGAGCCCCTCGGCCCGCAACCGCGGGCATGTACCAGGTTGTCTTGAGGAATTTAACCCTTTGTATCGGGCTGCTGTGTCGAAGATTGTAAGGTCCAAAAGGAACTCGGTCAACGGAACCACATTAACTGTTCACTCCGAGCATACATCAGGTTGGAAGTAGCACAGCAACAAGGGGAGATTACCATATATCAGGCAAAATGGGAGATAATAAAGGCGGCGATCGCAGAGTATGTACACAACCCAGCATATGCGCTCTGAGAGGGATGAGGTGAGATCTGCGCAACTCCTATGTGACTAAGAGTGCGGATGTGTTCTTCTGCTCTGGAGCGTATGCCGATTCTAAAAGATTCGCACGGCCTGTACGAGAAATTGACCGGAACGCCTTTCATCACCAACTCCCCGGGAAGGTAGGCACGCAAGTATACCCATCGGGAACCAGAGCTATAATAGTTAATAGTAACGTTTATTGCATAGCACACGGACTTTTTGGTAAAGTAACCGACATCAAGGCCGATGTTACCAATTAATCCAGGATAAAGAGGTAAAAGGGCCAATATCTACAGATCCGGAGGAATCTGACCCAGCCGGGCAGCGGAACAGCACGCTCCCGGCAGATCGACCGCTGCCGGCTCCGTATAACTGAAAGGTACACAAATGGCTCAACTCGAACATATCGAAGCAATCGAAAAACGGCTCTGGACTGCGGCGGACACATTGCGGGCGAACTCAAACTACGCGAGTAACGAGTACTTCCTGCCCGTCATGGGCCTGATATTCCTGCGGCATGCATACAGCAGGTTCCTGACCGTCAAAGGCATCGTTGAAGCCAACCTTCCCACACGGGGCGGCAAGGCGCGGGCACTGGCCAAGGAGGACTTTTCGCAGAAGGGCGCCATCTTCCTGCAACCAGAGGCACAGTTCGACTATCTTGTTTCCCTCACGGATAGCGACGACCGTGCAAGAGCCATCATCGAGGCGATGGATTCCATCGAGGGGGATTACGCCAGCCTCCGGGGAGTTCTCCCAAAAAGCGAATACCAGGAACTGAACAACAGCGTGCTTGGTCAGCTCCTCCGCACACTCAACCCCGACGAGCTCAAGCACGTCTCCGGGGATGTGTTCGGCCGCATCTACGAGTACTTCCTCACCCAGTTCGCCGACCAGAAAGCCCACGACGCAGGTGAGTTCTTCACGCCGATCTCGCTGGTCTCGCTCATCGCCGGCGTTCTCGAACCCGAAGGCGGCACCGTTCTGGACCCGGCCTGCGGTTCGGGTGGCATGTTCGTCCAGAGCGCCCGCTTTGTCGAGCGCCGCCACGAAAACCCTATCGATAAGCTCACCTTCTACGGGCTGGAGAAGAACGCCACCACCATCCGTCTGGCAAAGATGAACCTGGCGGTTCACGGTCTTGAGGGCGATATCCAGAAGGCCATCACCTACTACGAGGACCCCCATGAACTGCTGGGCAAGGCCGACTTTGTGATGGCCAATCCTCCGTTCAATGTCGATGAGATCGACGCGGACAAAGTCAAGAGAGACCCGCGCCTCCCGTTCGGCCTGCCGGGGGTTAACCAGAAGGGCAGGGTATCCAACGGCAACTACATCTGGATCAGCTACTTCTACAGTTATCTGAACGAACATGGCCGGGCAGGCTTCGTCATGTCCTCCCAGGCCTCCAGCGCCGGGCATGCAGAGGCCGGCGTCCGGCGGAAGCTGATCGAGACGGGCGATGTGGATCTGATGATCGCCATCCGCTCCAACTTCTTCTACACCCGTTCCGTGCCGTGCGAACTCTGGTTTCTCAACCGCGATAAACCCGAGGAGTATCGTGATGCGGTGCTGATGATCGACGCCCGGAACATCTACCGCAAGGTCACCCGCAAGATTTACGATTTCTCGCCCGAGCAGGAGCAGAACCTCCTCGCGATCGTCTGGCTCTATCGCGGAGAGACCGAAAAATACCTCGATCTCGTGGCGGATTACTGCCGGCGCATGCTGAGCGAGGGGGAGGGGTGTTTCATTGCCGGGAGCGGTGAAGAGATTGAGCCGCTGCCATCGTTCATCACCTCTCTGGATGGGTTGCGAGATGCATTGCGACCGTTTCTGGCAATCCGGCCTGCCGATGCTGCCCACGCCGAGGCTCTCAGGGAACTCGACGATGCACAACCGCTGTTCAGGAATGATGTGGGGAGGTTCCAGAGAGCGGTATCAGAGCAATGTAACGCATGGAAGGAGCAAAAGACCACCAACGGCGAACTCAAGAAGGCGGTCGACCGCCTCGCCCCGCTGGCCGGGTGCAGCCGGGATCTGATCAAGGAGAGCGACCTCCTCTACAAGCTCGCCTGCCGTCTCATCGAGACCTGCGAGAACGAATGCAACGCCCGGGACAGTGACGCCTGGTCAGGCCGCGAGATCACCCGCGCCCGGAAGGCTGCCGACGAAGCACGGCAACGGGCTGTCGAGCAACTCAAGCAGGTGCGCTACTTCTGGCGGCAGGCGCACTGGCTTACCGAACGGTTCCCCGAGGCGAAACTCTGCGATGTCGCAGGGCTGGTCAGACTGGTGGATCGGGCGGAGATCGAGGCTAACGACTGGTCGCTCTCCCCCGGCCGCTATGTGGGTGTCGCCCCCGAGGAGGAGGACGAGAACTTCGACTTCGAGGAGGCGCTCCGCGAGATCCACGTGGAACTGGAAGACCTCAACACCGAAGCGGTGCGGCTGGCGGCGACGATCAAGAAGAACTTCGAGGAACTCGGAATATGACGGTCTCGGATCTGCCGGACGATTATGGCTCGCTGCTCCTCGAAGTCAAAGGACGCATTCGTGCCGGCCAGTACCAGGCGCTCAGGGCGGTCAACAAGGAGCTGATCGGCCTGTACCGGGATATTGGCAGGATGATCGCCCAAAGACAGGAGTACGAAGGGTGGGGCAAGTTGGTAGTCGAGCAGATTTCAGATGACCTTCAGCGGGAGTTTCCCGGAATCAAAGGTTTTTCAGTCCAGAATCTCTGGTATATGCGGCAGTTCTACCAGGAATACCACGACAACGAAAAACTCCAACCACTGGTTGGAGAAATCAGCTGGAGCCACAACCTTGTCATCATGTCACGGTGCAAGGATCCGCTGGAGCGTGTGTTCTACATCCGCATGACCCGCAAGTTCGGCT
>CAYPRO010000002.1:89601-121497 GCA_964413225.1 uncultured Methanoculleus sp.
CGAGAACCAGAGCTACGAAAAGACGCTCCTCGGCCAGACCAACTTCGACCGAGTACTCACGCTGGAACTGCGGGCGCAGGCAAAACTCGCGGTCAGGGACGAGTACACCTTCGATTTCCTGGAACTCGGGGAGGAGCACTCCGAGCGCGAGCTGGAGCGTGCCCTCATTGGCCGGGTCGAAGACTTCCTGCGGGCGATGGGAGGGCTGTTTGCGTTCGTCGGGAGCCAGTTCCGGCTGGAGGTCGAGGACAGGGAGTACTTCATCGATCTGCTGCTGTTCCACCGGCGGCTCCGCTGTCTGGTGGCCATCGAGCTGAAGATCGGGGAGTTCCAGCCCGAGTTCGTCGGCAAGATGCAGTTCTACCTGGCCGCTCTGGACAGGCAGGTCCGCGAAGAAGGTGAGAACCCCTCCATCGGCATCATCCTCTGCAAGGAGAAGAACCGCACCATCGTCGAGTACGCCCTGCAATCCTCCACCTCGCCTATCGGGGTCGCCACCTACCGGACGGTCAGGGAGCTGCCCCGGGAACTCCGGGATCAACTCCCGGGCCCGGAGGAGATCGCGAGGCTGCTGGAGGATGGGGAATGAGGGGTATTTGCAGCGGGACGGATGCGCCTGCTCTTTTTGGGGCGTGGCCCTGCCAGGAGTTTGTGCAATGCACCATTGCACAGATTTCCGGAGGTGGTAGTGTTGGCCTGGTCGCTGTCCGCGCCGGAGCGATGGGGATCGATAGGCGAGCAGTGCGGGTTGTGCAGCCGGTAAGGGGGGCTTTTTGGGGGGTGGATGTGTGAGTTGGCTTAAGACAAACCTTGGCCCACATGTAGACCTCATCTCTGGGCCTGCGTTCGAGAGTCGGTATTTCACCGATGACCCATCCGATACCCCACTAGTAAAGGGAGAGAACATTGGTCAAGGGATGATCCATTGGGATAAGTCAAAATACTGGCCGCGAACCGAATCGGATGGCTATGATAAGTTCGTTCTCAAACCTGGTGATATCGTCCTTGCTATGGATCGGCCGTGGATATCGGCTGGCCTCAAATTTGCGGTAATCAGCGAACGCGATCCTGAGGCACTCCTGGTGCAGCGAGTTGCCCGTATGAGGGGTGTGAACGGACTCAGCTCCAAATACCTGCGTTATATTATTGCATCTCCCCAGTTCAGTGCTTATGCCAAAAATATCATGGGTGGCACGAACGTACCTCACATTTCAGGCAATCAAATTCGCGCTTTCCCGCTTTCTCTGCCGCCCAAGGGGGAACAACAGCGCATCGCCTCCATCCTCTCCGCCTACGACGACCTGATCGAGAACAACCGGCGGCGGATTGCATTGCTGGAAGAGGCGGCGCGGCTGCTCTACCGGGAATGGTTCGTCCACCTCCGCTTCCCCGGCCACGAGCATATTGCGATCAAAGATGGCGTGCCGGAGGGGTGGGAGATGACAGTCCTTCCAGATGTGATTAATGTTAACCCGAAAACCCCGATAGGGAAGGGAGAAGAGATCTGGTATGTACCAATGTCTGCACTCTCCGAAACGGGCATGACAGCAGATACCGGCAGTTTCGAGCGGCGAACACAGCATACCAACGTCAAGTTCAAGAAGAACGATGTACTGCTGGCGAGGATCACGCCTTGTCTCGAAAACGGAAAGACCGGTTTTGTTTATTTCCTTAAGGATGATGAAATCGCTTGCGGCTCGACAGAGTTCATTGTTCTACGCGGTAAAAGAGTGAGTCCAGTTTTTACCTACTGTCTGGCCAGATCTTATCCGTTTAGAGAAAATGCAATAAAAAGTATGATTGGTTCTTCAGGGAGACAACGAGTCCAGGTGTCTTGTTTCGACGAATTCAGTGTGCCTCTTCCGCCCAAACATTTGCTTGAGATGTTTGATGAGATCGCGTCTAAGAGTTTTGAACAAATTAGGGTTCTGATGGCTCAGAATGATAGACTCGCACAGGCTCGCGACCTCCTCCTCCCCCGTCTGATGAACGGAGAGATTGCCGTATGAGTAGAACTGTCTTTACCCAGGTTGGGTATAACCTTGATTCGCTGGTCAAATTTATTGAACTGGGCACAATCGGCCTGCCGAACATCCAGCGACCGTTTGTATGGAGTAATGCAAAGGTACGGGATCTCTTCGATTCCATGTACCACGGCTACCCGGTGGGGTATCTTCTGTTATGGCGCAACGGGCTGCCCGACGACCGGCCTATCGGAACAGATGCAAAGCAAAAACCGCCGCAACTGGTGATTGTGGATGGCCAGCAGCGGCTCACGTCGCTCTATGCGGTGGTCAGAGGTATACCTATCATCAGGAAAAACTACGATGCCGAGCGGATATGCATAGCCTTCAACCCTCTGGAAGAACGTTTCGAGGTCGCTGATGCAGCCATCCGGCGCGACAGAGCATTCATTCCTGACATCTCGCAAGTCTGGAGCGATGAAACAGATATCTTTGAGATCGTTGATGGTTACCTTGAAGGGCTGCGAACCTCGCGTGAAGTGACAGATGACGAGGTCCGGCACATCAAAAAGACCTTCTCAAATCTCCAATCATTGACAACCTATCCATTCATTGCGCTTGAACTGGTACCGGATATCTCTGAAGAAGATGTTGCTGATGTGTTTGTGCGCATCAACAGCAAAGGTACCCCACTCAATCAGGCCGACTTCATACTGACGCTGATGTCTGTCTTCTGGGATGACGGGCGGGCTGAACTGGAGCGTTTCTGCCGCGAGGCACGCCAGCCTACCAGAGGCCAACCTTCACCGTTCAATTACTTCATAGTGCCCGAACCAGCCCAGCTTTTGCGCGTCTCGGTCGGCGTGGCGTTCAAGCGTGCACGCCTGAAATACGTCTACTCCATCCTGCGAGGCAAAGACCTGGAGACCGAACAATTCAGTGATGAGCGCCGGATTGAGCAGTTTGAGAGACTCAAGGATGCCCAATCGCGCGTGCTCAACATCCAGTACTGGCATGATTTCCTCAACTGCATCCGATTTGCCGGTTTTCGCAGTGAGAAGATGATCAGTTCGCAGAACAACCTGCTGTTCACATACATGCTCTACCTGATCGGACGCACGGAGATCGGGGTCACAAAGTTCACTCTCCGCAAGATCATCGCACAGTGGTTCTTCATGTCAGCAGTGACCGGACGGTATACCGGATCACCGGAATCAGCGATGGAATCCGACCTGGCCCGGTTGCGCGATGTAGATAGCCCTGAGACCTTCGTCAGCCATCTCCAGCAGGTCTGCGACATCTCCCTGACGAACGATTACTGGACCATGACCCTGCCAAACGACCTGGCGACGTCATCCCCCCGTAGCCCATCACTCTTCGCATACCATGCTGCTCTGGTCCTGCTCGATTCCCCGACATTGTTTTCCAGCACCCGGGTTGGAGAACTGTTGGACCCATCAATTCATGCCAATCGTTCGGCCGTTGAGCGACATCACCTGTATCCGAAAGGTTATCTGGCAACTCTGAACATCACAGATACACGCGAGATCAATCAGATTGCGAACTATGCCTATGTCGAATGGGCAGACAACATCAGGATATCCGACCAGGCACCATCAGAATACCTCCCGGAATTAAAAGAGCGCTTTTCCCAATCCGAACTGGCTGATATGTACCATCATCATGCTCTGCCGGAGGACTGGGAGCAGATGGAGTATTATACATTCCTTGAACGACGGCGGGAGTTGATGGCACAGATCATTCGTGAGGGCTATCAGAGGCTGACCGCTGGGAGCGAGGCGAAACCCGAGGGTGAGGTCTTCGACCTGTCCACCTTAATCGATTACGGGGAGTCTGAAGCCGTAGAATTCAAGTCAACTCTGCGCACCAACCTGCACACCGGCACAGTGGACAGAAGGATGGAGATGGCGGTATTGAAGACGCTGGCTGCTTTCCTGAATACCGGTGGCGGGACGCTGGTTATTGGTATGAGAGATGATGGGGCACCGCTGGGCATTGGAGCCGACGGATTCGCAAGCGAAGATAAGATGAGCCTGCACCTCGTCAACATCGTCAAAGAACGGATCAATCCCCAGACCCTGACGGCCATGCACATGCACTTTGAAGATTATGACGGAGAACGCGTGATGGTTGTGCGCTGCCGGAAGTCATCTGCCCCGGTTTTCGTGAAAGATGGAGACCGCGAATATTTCTATGTGCGCACAGGTCCTTCCACGACCGAGTTGAAGGCGAGCGAGACTCAGGATTACATCAAACAGAGGTTTGAGAATTGACCATAGGCGTTTACACCGAAGACACCCTCGTCCAGCAGACCACGGCCGAGTACCTCGGACACCTCGGGTGGGACTCGGTGTACGCCTACAACAACGAAGACTTCGGGCCGAAGAGCCTCCTCGGCCGCTCATCCGACCGGGAAGTCGTCCTGACGCGCTACCTCCGGGAGAGACTGGTCGAGCTGAACCCCGGCCTCCCCCGCGAGGCCTACGACGATGCCGTGCGCCAGATTGTCACGACATCAGCCACACAATCAATGGCGGCGACGAACCGCGAGAAGTACGACCTCGTCCGCGACGGTGTACAGGTCACGTTCCGTAACGACAGGGGCGAGCGGGTGCGGCAGCGCCTCCGGGTCTTTGACTTTGCCGAACCGGCAAACAACCACTTCCTCTGCGTGCGGGAGTTCTGGGTCAGAGGTGACCTTTACCGCCGGCGGGCCGACATCGTCGGGTTTGTCAACGGCCTGCCGCTGCTCTTCATGGAGTTGAAGAACGTCCACCGGGATATCCGGGCGGCCTACGAGCAGAACTTCAAGGACTACAAGGACACGGTGCCGCACCTCTTTCACCACAACGCCTTCGTCGTGCTCGCAAACGGCGTGGATGCTAAAGTCGGCTCGATAACCAGCCGTTTTGAGCACTTTCACGAATGGAAACGTCTCGCAGAGGATGAGCCCGGCGTGGTGGAGATGGAGACCCTGCTCAAGGGGGTCTGCGAGAAGAAGAACCTCATGGACCTCTTTGAGAACTTCATCCTCTTCGACGACCCCCTCGGTGAGCCAAAGAAGATCCTTGCCCGTAACCACCAGTATCTCGGCGTCAACCGCGCCATAGAGGCGGTAAAGAACCGTAAGAACCGCCAGGGGAAACTGGGCGTCTTCTGGCACACCCAGGGGGCAGGCAAGAGTTACTCCATGGTCTTCTTCACGCGAAAGATCCACCGCAAACTCGGCGGGAACTACACGTTCCTCGTGCTGACCGACCGCGACGACCTGGACACACAGATCTACAAGACATTTGCCCGATGCGGCGTCGTGGACAACGACCGCGACCCCTGCCGGGCGGCAAGCGGAGAACACCTCAGCCGCCTGCTCGCAGAGCATAAATCCTACATCTTCTCGCTGATCCAGAAGTTCAACCGCGAAGTCGAACCGAAGCAGCCATATAACTCACGGGACGACGTCATCGTCATCACGGACGAGGCGCACCGGACCCAGTACGGAACCCTGGCGCTCAACATGCGTAACGCCCTCCCAAACGCCAGTTACATCGGGTTCACTGGCACGCCGCTGATGAAAGACGACGAGATCACACGGCGGGTCTTTGGAGGCTACATCTCCACGTATGACTTCCAGCGGGCAGTCGACGATAAGGCCACGGTTCCGCTCTACTACGACGCCCGGGGTGAAAAACTCGGCCTCGCTATAGGCGACCTGAACGAGCGGATCGCTGAGGCACTCGACAATCTGGAGACGGACGACATCAACGTGGAGCAGCAACTGGAGCGAGAACTCAAGCGGGACTACCACATCATCACCGCCAACAAGCGACTCGACCAGGTGGCCCGTGATTTCGTCAAGCACTACTCAACGGCCTGGGAGACCGGCAAGGCGATGCTGGTCTGCATCGACAAAGTGACCTGCGTGCGGATGCACGGCCTTATCAGCACGTACTGGAACAGACGCATCACCGAACTGGAGGCTGAGATCTCACAAGCAACCGATGAGCAGGAAGAGATCTACCTGCGCCGGCAGATCGAATGGATGCGCGAGACCCGCATGGCTGTCGTGATCAGCGAAGAGCAGGGCGAGGTCGATAAATTCCGCAAGTGGAATCTCGATATCGCCCCGCATCGCCGTCTGATCAAGGAAGGGATCGATCTGCCCCGATTCATGCAGGAACAACCTCAGTTTCGCAACATGCAACTATTGGCGCTGGACGACGCTTTCAAAGAACAGGAACATCCGTTCCGGATCGCGATCGTCTGCGCGATGTGGCTGACCGGATTTGATGTCCCGAGCCTCTCCACGCTCTACCTGGATAAACCGCTCAAGGCGCACACCCTGATGCAGGCCATCGCCCGGGCCAACCGCTTGAACGAAGGCAAGAACAACGGCATGATCGTGGACTACTGCGGCATCCTCAGAAACCTGCGAAAAGCGCTCGCAACGTTTGCCGGGACCGGGGATGGGGGCCGGTGCAGCGAAGACGGCGGGATCGAACCGGCGAAACCCGATGAAGAGTTACTGGCTGATCTCGCCGAGGCAATCGGGTTTATCCGGACATACCTGGTCGAGCGTGGTGCATCTCTTGATCACATCATATCCTGGACCGGTTTCCCGCGCAACGCAGCCATCCTTACCGCAAAAGAAGCGATCAACGAGAACGACGAGACGCGTAAACGATTTGAGATCATGTCTCGGGCGGTCTTCACGAAGTTCAAGGCATGCATCAACGTAGAGGGGATCAACGCTCATCGAAGCGATCACGATGCAATCGCCATCATCTACAGGAGCCTGCAACAGGACCGCGATAGGGCAGATATCTCCGAGATCATCCGCCGGTTGCACGAGGTGGTCGATGAAGCGATTGAGACCCGGCCGGATGGTGTTACTGAAGAGACAACGCCGTATGATATCAGTAAGATCGATTTCAACCGGCTCCGGCAGGAGTTCGAGCAAAACCCGGCAAAACGCACAACCGTGCAGGATCTCAGGCAGGCCATCGACAAACGACTTCTTCGGCTCCTGCAACAGAACCCGTTACGTACAGATTTCCAGCAGCACTATGAAGAGATCGTAGCCGAATACAACCAGGAAAAAGATCGGGTGACCATCGAGAAGA
This sequence comes from uncultured Methanoculleus sp., assembly GCA_964413225.1. Classification (GTDB taxonomy): domain Archaea; phylum Halobacteriota; class Methanomicrobia; order Methanomicrobiales; family Methanoculleaceae; genus Methanoculleus. The sequence goes on from CAYPRO010000002.1 coordinate 96,707, forward strand.
CATTCGAGGCTCTACTTCATTTCATGAGTCAGATGGGAGAAGAGGAGAGTCGGGCTGTACGCGAAGGGCTTGATGAGGAGTCGCTGGCCATCTTCGACCTCCTGAAGAAGCCGGATCTTTCGCCTACTGAAATCCGGCGCATAAAAAACGTGGCCGCCGGGCTGCTCAAAACCCTCAAAGCAGAGAGGCTTCGCATCGATCACTGGCGCGATAAAGAAGCCACCCGCGATGCCGTTCGACTTGCCATCCATGATTTCTTATGGAGCGACATAACCGGTCTACCAATAGATCGCTATGATGAAGATGACGTACAGGCCAGAACAGACAATGTATACCGCCATATATACCGCGCGTATCCCACGCTTCCATCCCCGTTCTATGAAAAAGGAGTGATGGCGTGAAAAAGCGCTGTGCCGGATGCGGATCGGCCAGATAGGAAGGTGGCCCGAAAGAACAACCCTTCCCAAAGACCTGCAAAAAAAAGTTCAGTACGTCGCCAGATACCGCTCAAGTTCCCAGGGGTGGACCGCCGTCCGGTATGCCTCCCACTCGGCTTCTGCGACGTTCGTGAGCGCTTCGACGACGTGGGGCCCAAGCGCCCTGCAGATGAGGTCATCGGCAAGCAGGGCCTGGTGAGCCCCATGGAGATCCCCGGGGAGGGTCTCTATCCCGACACATCTCCGGTCATCGGGGGTCATGTGATATATGTTCTTATCGATGCCGGCCGGCGGCTCGATCTTCTCCCTGACGCCCTCCATACCTGCGGTGAGCATCGCGGCGAAGGTGAGGTAGGGGTTGCAGGTCGGGTCGGGGCTCCTGAACTCGACACGGGTGCTGTTGCCGCGCGGTGTCGGGACCCTGATGAGGGCCGAGCGGTTGCCGGCGCTCCAGCTTATGTAACAGGGCGCCTCGTAGCCGGGGACGAGCCTCTTGTAGGAGTTGATCGTCGGGTTTGCAACCCGGGTTATGGCCTTTGCGTGCCGGAGGAGACCGGCGATGAAGTGCATGCATGTCTCGGAAAGTTGCAGAGGGCCATCGGGATCGTAGAATGCGTTCACTCCATCCTTTGCAAGAGAGCAGTTGGTGTGCATGCCGCTCCCGCATATGCCGTAGATAGGTTTTGCCATGAACGACGCGTGCAGGCCGCGCATGAGCGCCATCGTCTTTGCGACGAACTTGAATGTTATGACGCTGTCTGCGGTGTGGAGGGCGTCGCTGTACTTGAAATCGATCTCGTGCTGGCTCTCCGCGACCTCGTGGTGGGACGCCTCTATCTCAAACCCCATCTCGGTGAGGGCGATGATGATCTCGCGTCGGACATCCTCTGCAAGATCCGTGGGGGCAAGGTCGAAGTAGCCGCCGGCGTCCTGAAACTGCGTCGTCGGTTTGCCGTCGATCATGCGGAAGAGGAAGAACTCGAGCTCCGGGCCCGTGTTGAATATGTACCCGCCCCGCGCCGCATCCTCCATGGCCGTGCGGAGGATGTAGCGCGGGTCGCCCTCGAAAGGTCTCCCGTTCGCCTTGTAGACATCGCACATGATGCGCGCCACCGTGTACTCGCTGGGACGCCATGGGAGGAGGGTGTAGGTGGAGAGATCGGGTTTCAGAACCATATCGGACTCCTCGATACGGACAAAACCCTGTATAGACGATCCGTCAAACCCTATACCCCCGGTCAGCGCTTTTTCCGCCTGTTTCACCGGAATAGCGACATTCTTTGGCATACCGAGGAGGTCAGTGAACTGCAGATGTAAAAATCGGACGTTATCCTGTTCAATATGCTCAAGCATCATGGAAGTAGCGTCGCGGGGCATGTGGAAGTCAACTTCTATCCGATGGAATAAATACCTATTGACACAAATATACCAGGCAGAACTACAGGAAACGGCAGTACAACGCTACTCACCGAGGTTACCATGTGCGGCATTTTTGGTGTGATGGATAGAGGGCGCCAGATGATGGACGGTTCCGGCATCCGGCAGGCTCTCTCCATGATGAACGAGCGCGGCAGCGGCGAGGGGGCGGGGTATGCGGCTTACGGCATATACCCTGACTACCGGGACTGCTATGCGCTCCACGTCTTCCTCGACAGCACCCGCGATAGCAAAGCGGCTGTCGACGCAACGCTGGAGCAGTGGGGGGCTATCGAGCACGACGAGGCGATCCCGACCCGCGACCAGTCGAACTTCAGGGCGGCCTGCACCCCCTGGCGCTACTTCTTCAGGCCGGACCTCTCCCTTGCGCCCGGGAGCGCAACACCTGAGAAGGACATCATAACAAACCTCGTGATGCAGATCAACGCGAGTGCAAACGGGGCCGAAGTCATCTCATCCGGGAAGAACGCCGGCGTCTTCAAGGCCGGAGGAGCCGGGAGCTGGCCGGAGGCCGTGGCGGACTACTACCGGATCGAGGACTACGAAGGCTACATCTGGCTTGCACACAACCGGTATGCGACGAATAACCCGGACAGGTGGGAACGGCCCGACCCCTTCAACCTGCACGACTGGAGCGTCGTGGAGAACGGGAAGATCACCACTTACGGGACCAACCGGCGCTACATCGAGAGTTTCGGCTACACCTGCTCAAACGACACCGATAGCGAGGTCATCACCTACTTAATCGACCTCCTGGTACGCAAACACGGTCTTGACATCGACCTTGCCATCCGGGCGCTCGCCCCACCCTACTGGGAAGATATCGACCGTATGTCTGAGGCCGAACAGAAACTGAACCGCGCTCTCCGGTTCGCTTACGGCTCTGCAACGATGAACGGACCGTTCACCATCGTCGCCGCAAACCCCGACATGATGGTCGGGTTCACCGACCGGGGCAAGCTCCGGCCCATGGTCGTCGGCGAGTGCGGTGACCGCCTCTTCATAGCAAGCGAAGAAGTAGCGATCCGTGCCATGGAACCCTGCGTCGAGTCTATAACGCGGCCGGCTGCAGGCGAGCCGGTGATCGGGAGGGTGGCCCCATGAGCAGCAACTTCGGCAGCATGCCGCTGCGCTACCGTGTCACGATCGACCGCGACCAGTGCATGGAGTGCGGTCGCTGCATCGAGAACTGCTCCTATGGCGTCTTCCGGCGGGACGGCGACCGGATCCTGATCAACTCACGGAAATGCACCGCCTGTCACCGGTGCCTCGCCTACTGCCCCCGGGATGCCATCATGCTCGAGGAGCAGCCCTGCGACTACCGGAGCCACCCGGTCTGGACCAGGACGGTCAGAGAATCGATATACAACCAGGCCCGGACGGGAAAGATCATCCTCGCCGGCATGGGCAGCGTCGCAAACCTCCCCATCATATTCGACCACCTCATGCTGGACGCCTGCCAGGTCACCACGCCCCCGACCGACCCGCTCCGCGAGCCCGTCGAGATCCGGACCTACCTCGGCAAGAAACCGTCAAAACTGGAGTTCCGACAGAAGGCGAACGGGGATGTCGAACTCACCACCGAACTCGCCCCAAACCTCATGCTCGAGACGCCGATCATGCTAGGCCACATGAGTTACGGCGCGATCAGCCTCAACGCCCACCTCTCCATGGCCCGCGCGGCAAAGGAGACCGGCACATACATGGGTACCGGAGAGGGCGGGCTGCACCCGGCCCTCTACCCCTACCAGGACCGGATGATCGTGCAGGTCGCTTCAGGCCGGTTCGGCGTTAACATCGATTACCTGGAACGCGGCGCCGCCATCGAGGTCAAACTCGGCCAGGGTGCAAAGCCGGGCATCGGCGGGCACCTCCCGGGGGAGAAGGTCAGCGAGGATGTCTCCCGCACGAGGATGATCCCGAAGGGGAGCGACGCGATCAGCCCCGCACCGCACCACGACATATACGGCATAGAGGACCTTCCCCAGCTCGTCAGGTCCATCAAGGAGGCGACGGGGTGGAAGAAACCGGTCTTTGCAAAAATTGCAGCGGTCAACAACAACGCAGAGAACGTGGCGGCCGTCGCCCGTTCCGGTGCGGATGCCATCGCCATCGACGGGTTCAGGGGCGGCACCGGTGCCGCGCCGAGGGTCTTCCGCGACCATGTCGGCATACCCATAGAGGTTGCTATCGCCACCGCCGATCAGGAACTCCGCAGACAGGGGCTCAGAAACGAGGTCTCCCTCATCGCCTGCGGCAGTATCCGTGAGAGCGCCGATGTCGTAAAAGCGATCGCCCTCGGTGCCGACGCGGTCTACATCGCCACCGCTGCGCTCGCGGCGATGGGTTGCCGGGTCTGCGGAAACTGTTACCAGGGTCTCTGCCCCTGGGGAATCGCAACCCAGCGCCCCGACCTCGTTGCGCGCCTGGATCCCGATGTGGCATCAAAACAGGTGGCAAACCTGATCCACGCATGGACACTCGAGATCACCGAGTTGATGGGTGCGGCCGGCATCACCAGCATCGAGAGCCTGCGGGGCAACCGCGACCGGCTCCGGGGTTATATGCTGGATGAGGGACTCCTCAATGTCCTCGATGTCAAATCGATTGGAGCGTGAAGGAAATGGCAGAACAGGTCACGATCGATGCAAAGGGAGTGCCTTACACTCTCTTAAACCAGCAGGTTCGGAAGGCTATCGAGGACGGCGCAGGTGAGATCGTCATCAACAACGTCCTCGGCCAGCGGTTCATCGGTGACGGTCTTCGCGGAGATGCCACCATCCATGTGAACGGCGTCGCGGGCGGCGATCTCGCCATGTTCATGAGCGGTCCGACCATCATCGTCCACGGCAACGCCGAGCACGCGCCCGGCAACACGATGGATGCCGGGAAGGTGGTGATCCATGGGAGCGCCGGCGATGCGGTGGCGCACAGCATGAGGGGCGGAAAAGTCTTCGTCCTCGGGGATATAGGCTACCGGGGCGGCATCCACATGAAGCAGTATGAGGCCCAGCGCCCCGTACTGGTCATCGGAGGGTCAGCCCAGACGTTCCTTGGCGAGTATATGGCGGGCGGACTTCTTCTCGTCCTCGGCCTCGACGGAGCCATGAAGGCCCGCGAGATCGGGAGCGGGATCCACGGCGGAGAGATCATCATCCGCGGCGACGTGGATGACAGGTGCCTTGCCGCAGGAGCTAAGAAGGTGCCCCTCACGGAAGAGGATAAGAGAAGGATTGCCCCGATCATCCGGGAGTTTGCCGGCGACTTCGGGCTCGACGCGGAACCGCTCGTGAACGCGAAGTACACCCGGATTGTGCCCGCAAGCGCACGGCCCTTCGTCGGGAAGTACACCTGGGAGTGAGAGGGATGGAGTCAAAGTCATTCAAAGATCTGGAGTCTGCGGTCTGGGCAACCGACCTCTGCTCCGGGTGCGGAGCGTGCGTGGCGGTCTGCCCGGCCGATGCCCTCCGGTTTACACCGGAAAAGACCGATGCGCCGGTGAACATCGGCTACTGCAAGGCCGAGAACGACAGCGTGCCCTGCGGCGCCTGTTACGCGGCCTGCCCGAGGGTCGATCTTAAAGGGCAGGCGGAGATGCTCGGGGCGTATACGGAGATCGTCTCGGCCCGGTCGGCATTCCCGGTGGAGCGCAAACAGAGCGGGGGCGCGGTGACGGCGATCCTCGCAAACGCCCTCGATGAAGGCTTGATCGATGCGGTCGTCACGGTGACGCAGGACCCCTGGACACTGAAACCCTCGTCGGCAGTGATCACATCGTCAGAGGAACTCATCCTCCACGCCGGGAGCCGCTACTCCTGGTGGGTGCCGCTCCTTGCTTCCTTAAAGGAGGCGGTGGTCACCCGGAAGTATCGGCGGGTCGCCGTCGTGGGCGTGCCCTGTGTGGCGCGGGCGGCGCAGGCGATCCGGACGAGCGACAACGACCTCCTCAAGCCCTACGCAAAGGCGATCCGGCTTGTTGTCGGCCTCTTCTGCACGGAGACCTTCGACTACGGGAGGCTGGTCGAGGAGAAACTGCAGGCCGAGCGCAATATCGAGCCCTGGGAGATCCGGCGCCTGGACATAAAGGGGAAGCTTGACATCCATCTACAGGACGGCCGGCGCATATCCATACCGCTTGCCGACCTTGATGAGGCGGTTCGGCCCGGGTGCCACATCTGCACCGACTTCACGGCGGTGGAGGCGGATCTCTCGGCAGGGGCCGTCGGAGCTCCGGAAGGCTACACGACGCTCGTCATCCGAAACGACACCGGCAGGGGGTTCGTCGACCGGGCGATCCGGCAGGGAAAACTCGCTATCGGTGGGAACGTCGACGTCGCCGCCATCAAACGTCTGGCGGCGAAGAAGGCAGAGCGGCAGCAGGGATAACTCCTTTTTTCAACGGCGATCTTCACCCGCCGGAGCCCCTGAGGCAAGATTCTTGCCCGCCTGCTCATACTATAATGCCCAGACGTAAAGGAAGATGCGCACGACCGGGAGGTTTATGTGGCGCGAAAAATCATACTTATATGAATAGTATGATTTGTGGGGGGAGAGAAATACACCAGGCTCATAAAGGGATACCAGAGCCTGTACCAACACGCAAACCAGGGGAGCGAGGTTATGGTCCATGATTACCGCCGCTGCCACGACCATGGCAGCAGAAGATACATCTTCGGGACGGTCAAGGTCGGCGAACGCGGCCAGATCGTCATACCGAAAGATGCGCGGGAGACCTTCGATATCAAGCCCGGTGATACTCTGATGATCCTCGGTCATGAGGGACGCGGACTTGCCGTCGTCAAAGCGGATAAATTCCAGAGGATTGCAGAGGAAATGCTCCGGATCTTTGAGGCTGAATCAGAGGAACCGCTGGAGGAGTGAAGGATGGACTGCTCAAGCGCATCACCCCGGAGAGCCAATTCCATGCCAGCCATAGATGTGCGCAACCTGACGAAGTCTTTTGGCAATTTCGTAGCCGTCGACAACATATCGTTTTCCATCGCGCGCGGCGAGATCTTCGGACTTCTCGGTCCTAATGGGGCAGGGAAGACGACGACTATATCCATGCTATCGACGATACAGAAACCCACATCAGGCACGGCGATGGTCAACGGCCACGATGTCGTGGCGCAAGAAGACGATGTCCGCAAGTCCATTGGGATCGTCTTTCAGGACCAGAGTCTGGATGAAGAGCTGACGGCGTATGAGAACATGGACTTTCATGGCCGCCTCTACCGAATCAGCGGTGAGGAGCGACGGCGACGCATCGGCGAACTTCTGACTCTCGTCGGACTTGAAGACCGAAAAGACGACCTCGTCAAGACTTACTCGGGCGGCATGCGCCGGCGGCTCGAGATCGCTCGGGGGCTGCTCCATGAGCCGAAGGTGCTCTTCCTTGATGAACCCACGCTTGGCCTCGACCCCCAGACGCGAAACCATCTCTGGGAGTACATCGCACGGTTAAACGATGAGAAGGGCATCACTATCATCCTCACCACCCACTACATGGAAGAAGCTGATCGGCTCTGCGACCGCATAGCGATCATCGATCACGGGAAGATCATTGCGCTCGACGCCACGGAGAACCTAAAAGATTCCATCGGCGGCGACGTCATCACCATAGCCTCGCCCGATCCCGACGCAATCGCCGGCCTCCTGACCGCCCCATGGATCTCCTCAATCGAGCGGCACGATGGGTCGGTGACGATCCACCTGCAGGAGGCCGACCGGCATATCCCCGGGATCATAACCGCCATCCACCAGAGCGGTATCGACATCACATCCCTTTCGGTGAGGAAACCGACGCTCGAGGATGTCTTCCTGCACTATACAGGGAGAATGATCCGCGAAGGAGGAGCGACCAGTAAAGAGGCCATGCGCATGATCCACCGGGCAAGGGGGGGGTAGAGGTGGATATCGTCTATACCATATGGTTACGGAGCGTCAAACGCTACATGCGCTCAAAGAGCCGGATCATCGGCAGCCTTGGTATGCCCCTCTTCCTCATGCTGGTGCTCGGGTTCGGGCTCGACTCGGTCGTCCAGATTCCCGGCATGGAAGAAGGTTATATGGACTTCATCATCCCCGGCATCGTGGCCATGAGTGTCCTCTTCACCTCGGTCTTCTCCGGGATCCAGATCATCTGGGACAAACAGTTCGGGTTCTTGAAGGCGACGCTTGTCGCTCCGGTTTCGCGCCTCGAGATCATGATCGGCCAGACATTCGGAGGGGCGACGGCAGCGGTCATCCAGGGGCTGATCCTGATGGTGCTTGCACTCTTAATCGGGCTCCATCCGGTCAGCATCTCCGGATTCCTGATCGCCATTGGGTTCATGGCGCTGATCGGCGTGACCTTCACTGCACTCGGGATCGCCATCGCGTCAAGGATGGAGGATATGCACGGCTTCCAGCTCATCATGAACTTCATGGTCTTCCTGATATTCGGGCTCTCCGGGGCACTCTTCCCTATCGATGGTCTGCCCGACTATATCCGGCCGTTGACGCTCGCTGACCCCCTGACGTACGGCGTCGAAGGTATCCGTTACGGCCTCTCGGGCATCGCCCAGATTCACCCACTCACGTGCCTTGCCGTCATGGCAGCCTGCGCCGCGCTCATGATCGTCGCCGGGGCATACCTCTTCCGGAAGATCAAGACCTGATGGATCGGGGGATCACCCCGCCCTCCGGACGATCCCCTCGGCCGTATACCCGATCGCCATGATCGGGATCATGATGTAACGTAACCCGATCTCCGCCCGGGGGCGCAGGGTCTCTTACCTCCCCGTCACTCTCTTTATCCGCGCAAGTGGAGACGAGCGCTGCAGGAATCCCGAGAGGAACCCGGCGAACGCATCGTCCCAGCACTCCGCACCGGCCTTCACCGTCCAGCCCTGCCTCATCGAGCGGCGAACATGCTTTCCGAGCGCCACGTCAAAGAGCGTCTTCGACCGCAGCAGGTCGACGGCCCGGGTGAACGGGCGGGGCACCTCCACGATGTAGCGGCCATCCTCGACGTAGGGGCCGGCAAAGACATCCTCGCACACGTACTTCGCGAGGAACTTCTCCGCGTTCTCCCGCGCCGAGAGCGGCGGGCCGATGTGCCGGCGCATCGCCGGAACCTCCTCCGCCATCGCCTCAAAGAGGAGGAGGCAACGCTCTGGCCCCATACAGGCGTCGATCCGGTTTACGAGAAACCCGCTGCGCTCCAGGAGTTCACGGATCGACTCGGCGGACTTCCGGAGCTGGGGCACCACCGTATCGGGCGTGTAATCCGGTGTCGCAAACGCAATAGAGAAGAGGTGCGTCCCCCGCGCGGCGAGGAGGCGGCCAAAGACCTCTTTCGTGAGCGAGGGGGGTGAGGGCCGGCAGAAGAACGCCTCCGATGGATCAGAGAGGTAGCCGCGGGCAAGCTCCGCAAACTCAAACATACGCGAGAGCGAGAGCGCTGCCGCCACGTTCCTCTCCGGGTCCACAGGATCGATGACGACAAGCGGCTCGTCAAACTCCTTCCTCCCGTGCCCCTCTATATCGATCACCTCTCCGGGCTTCCATGCTGCAGCGGCGGAAAGGAGCGCGTGAAACCCGCCGTAGTATATCGTCAGGATCTCGCAGAGGTAGCCAGAAAACCCCTCGGTCATGTGATCCGAGCCGTAGACCCCGCCGGCCTTTGCAAACTGCTTCGCAAGGAGGACATCGTCGGCGTAATCGTCGATGTGGGCGAGTATGTAGCGGGTGTGAAACGGTGTCCGGTCAACGGCGCTCTGTATATCGGTGGCGTTCGCGACAGCGTAGCAGGGGACGAGATCGATATCGAGCGAGTTGATCGTCGCGTTGACGTAGGGGTGCTCCGCGTACTTCTCGCGCCATGTTGCCCCGAACTCCTCGGCGATCCGGTGTGCAAGGGAGAGCCCCTGCTCCTGCAGCTCCTCGCGGGAGAGGGCGGGGTCAAAGAGCATGAATATATCGAGGTCACGGTCGCCCCGAACGAAGGTGTCGCGGGCGACCGAGCCCACCATCATCGCCTTTGCCATCCCCGATCGCTCCACCGCCTCGATCAGGCGCTCTCCCATCGCCCGGATGTAGGCCCGTTCCTCGGGTGTGGGGCGAATCCGCCTGAGGACATCCTCCTCGCAGGGACACCGGGTCACAGAGCGACCTCCAGGAGGTCCTCGTATACGGGGCCCCGGGGGAAAAGCGTGCTCTTCTTGAGCTTGATCCTCTCCACCCGAAACCTCCCGAGCGGTTCGGCGGGCAGAGAGGCCACCACCCTGCACTGCGATGGGTGGAAATCCTTCACCCGCGCAAGGGTCACGTGGGGGCGGAAGGGGCGGTTCTCCCGGGGAAACTCAAGCGGCAAGAGGAGGTCATCCACCTGCCGGGCAAGGACGGCGCTCTCCCCGGCATCTGTTGCACCGCACCAGATCACCCGCGGCGTCCGCGGCGGGTTGCAGACCGCTCTACCGACTGTCAGGTCGAAGGGAGCGGCCGTGACGGCCCGGAGCGCCCTGCCGATCGACTCTATCCGTGCCGGATCGATCTCCCCGAGGAACTTCACCGTGACATGGAGGTTTGCAGGATCGACGATGGCAAGCCTTCCTTCGGCCTGCCTCAGGATATCCTGCGATTCACGCGCCCTCTCGCGGATCGCATCGGGCAGATCGATTGCAACGAACGTCCTGACCATACTACCGTACTATCGTGCCTCTCCCTACAAAATGGTGATTGTGCGGCAGGGATGTGGCCGGCAGAACAGGGCGAGCGGCAGAGGAAACGCGAGATCTTCAGGGCTTTTTGCCATCGCCGGCACCGGGATAGGAGAATGCGCGCCCGATAACGGGCGCTGCCCGCACAAATGGCAGAGGATATATCCATCCGGAGCCAAAACATAACGACCGACTCCGGGGGTATTACCATATCGGATACAGCGCAATTCATCGTATATACACTTGAATTTTGCCCGAATTGCGAAATTCTCAAAGAGTTCCTCGCCTCCAGGGGGGTTCCCTTCGCCGAGTGCGACATGGCGTCCGCCGAGGCGCTGACGGAACTTCGTATGAGCGGCATATTCGTCAGGGAGGCGCCGGTGCTGCAGAAAGGCGAAACGTTCTACACATCCGCCGACCTCTTTGCCGGCGGGACGTTCCGGGAGGATCTCGTCGGCGGCCTGATAGCGGAGGCATGAGGTTGACGCAGAGATCGACCCAGACGACGATATTCGGGGAGTTCGTCCCCACCTTCCCGAAGGTCCGGACATCGCGGGGCTACCTCCTCGACTGGAACAGGAACCGGATCATCCGGCAGATCCTCGAGGAGACCCGCCTCGTCGAGGTCTTCTACGGCTACAAAGGGGCTGACGAGGAGACAGCAAAGGATATCGCCCGCCGGGTAGAGAAGAAGATCCAGATGCTCGGGCTGCAGTCGCTCTCCGGCCCTCTGATCCGCGAGATCGCCAACATGACGCTCCTTGAGCGCGGCCTCATATCCTACCGCAACGTCTGCACGAGGGTGGGAACCCCGGTATTCGATGCGCACCTCATCGATGTCGGAAGAGGGTTTGAGGCTCACGACAACGCAAACCTCCAGGAGAACGCCGAGACATCGCACAAGAAGAAGGCGGACAAGATCAGCAAGGAGCAGTACCTCCTGCAGCTCCCCCCCGACCTTGCGGATCACCACCTCCGCGGCGACCTCCACATACACGACCTGGAATACTTCGGGACACGGCCGTTCTGCATCGACGGGAGCACGGCCATACCCATCAGGATGGATAACCGGGTCCGGAGCATCTGCCTCGCCGAACTCCCGATCGAGGGCGGTGAGTGGCGCCCCGACGATCTCGCCGCACTCACGCCAAAGGGCTGGCGGCGCGTTACGAAGGTGACCCGCCGGCGGGTGAACCCGGGCGAGATGCTCCGGATCCAGACGTCGGCCGGCCGGTCGCTCCTGGTCACCGGTGAGCACCGTATACCGATCCGGATCGCTGATGGGATGGTCATCCGCCGTGCCGGCGAGATCCGGCCCGGAGACGCCCTCTACCGTATATCCGGGACCGAGACCCTCCGCGGGGAGACGATCGGGTCGATCGAACTCGTCCGGGAACTATCCGCATCGGTTCCGGCCGAACTCCTCGATAACGTCTACGTCCGTGGTGCCGAAGGGATCTTTAGCCGCGTTGTGCAGAGCGGGCGGGCCGTCTCCTACGCCGAGATCTCGCGGGCGCTCGGCGTCGAGCACAGAGAACAGTGGTATGCCCGCGGTATCATGCCCGTCGCTCTCTTCGACGCCTTCTCCCGCCGCTACGGCATTGAGAATTACGCCGGGGTCACCATCGGGGTCACGGGAAGCGAACACGATCTACCGGCCCGCCTTGCCCTCACGCCGGAACTCGTCCGCCTTCTCGGGTTCATCGTCGCGGAGGGGAACTATAGTGCCGCTCCGACGGTCGGGCAGTACAACCTTGCTATAGCCGGGGTCCGGCAGGCGCCCGCGATCGCGGCCCCGGCGCGTGCCTGCCTGAACACCCATGCACCGGTTGCCCGATGCGCTCCCGATACCACGACTACCTGCGGGGTTGAGGTGGAGCACACCCGGGCGCTGCAGCCCTACTTCGGCGGGGAACTCTCCCGCCTCCTCTTCCGCTACGTCTTCGCCATCCCGGAGGAAGCAACAGGAAAACGCCTCCCCTGGATAGTCTATCACCTCGATGACGCCCTCCTCCACGAGTTCCTCTCCGCTCTCTTTACAGGGGATGGTTCGGCATACTACCGTCCCGAGAGATCGGACTGCACCGTCAACTACACGACCGCTTCACCTGTGCTCCGGCAGGAGCTCGCTCTCCTCCTCACCGCTCTCGGCATGTCGCCCCGCATCGTCAAACTATATGAGGAGGAAGAGCGTCAGACGCTCTATCGCCTCCAGCTCGGCGGCAGGAAGGATATCGAGACGTTTGCCCGGTACGCCACCTTCCTTGATGCACGGCAGGACCACATCGATGGGTTCCTCTCCGCGGTGAAGGGGATCCGGATCTCCGGGCGGGAGGAGACCGTCGCCCGGATCAGTCCGGCGGAGTCGACTGGCGAGTATGTCTACGATCTCTTCATCGACGGCGACGCAAGCGAGGAGAGCCACACGTTCTATGCATCGGACGGTCTCCTCATCCACAACTGCCAGGACTGGGATCTGCGCTACTTCTTCTATTACGGCCTGATGCCTGATGGCAACGGGACGAAGGCATCGGTCGCCGGCCCGGCAAAACGGGCCGAGGTGGCGGTCCTCCACGCCGTCAAGGCGCTCGGCTCCGCGCAGACGAACTTTGCCGGCGGTCAGGGCTACTACAACTTCCTGACGTTCATCGCCCCCTTCTTCGAGGGGATGGATTATGAGGGGATCAAGCAGCTTATGCAGATGTTCGTCTATGAGATGACCCAGATGATGGTCGCAAGAGGCGGCCAGGTTGTCTTCTCGTCGGTCCAGCTCTCCCCCGGCGTTCCGACCCTCTGGCGGGACAAGCCCTGCGTCTACCGCGGCAAGGTCTGGGACGGCAGCCAGGCGCCTCTCCGGACATACGGCGAGTTTGAACGGGAGGTCCGGCTCCTCTTCAAGGCGCTTATGGAGGTGATGCTTGAGGGCGACTACTGGGGCAAACCCTTCTCCTTCCCAAAGCCCGAGATCAGCATCGAGCCCGACTTCCTCACCGAAGACGAGGCGTATAACCGCGAACATCCGGATCTCCCCACATACAACGACCTCTACCTCATGACGTTTGAACTGGCATCGAAGTTTGGCACCCCATACTACGACAACCAGATCCCGGCCTACCGGGGGGCCGGAGAAGGGATATCATGCTACCAGTGCCTCGCCGGTGACGAACTGATCCCGGTGGCCGAGAGCGACGGCAGGATGGCCGTGCGATCGATCCGAAGCCTCTTTGATGCCGCGGCAAAGAACGGGAGACGGGTCGATGTGCTCGGCACGGAGCTTGCCTACTACGACGGTAAGACACCGAGCGTCGATATGACGACACTGAAGGCATCTCTTCGCCCGTTCCGCGGCGTCATGCGCCGGCGCTACACCGGCAGCCTCCTCCGGATCACGCTTGAGTCGGGCCGACAGATCACCGTCACCCCCGACCACCCGATCTATACCCTGAACGGCGGGAGGTTTGCCAGAGAGACCGCCGGCGATCTCAAGCCCGGCGACTACATGCCGGTGATGAAGGCGGGCGAATTCTCCGAGGTGGAAGTCATCGGGATCGATATCGCGGAGATCCTCGCGAAGGCGGGTTACGCCGATGCGATTCGCGTAACGAAGGACGCGGTGACGATCCCGGGCACCCGGCACCCCGGCCTGCCCCGCACACTCCCGGCAAGCCCCGAACTCGCGGCGTTCCTCGGCTACTACCTTGCCGTGGGGTCAGGCGACCGCTCCGGAAGACGCTACACGATACGGCTCTCCTTTGAGCGGAAGAAGACCGATCTCGCAGAAGACGCCGCCGCCTGCATCCGCGCCGTCTTCGGGCACGAACCGCAGATCCAGAAGTCGGCCACGGGGACTGAGATCATCGTCAGGAGCAAACTCATCTATATCGTAGTCGATGCCCTGGGGTGTGGTTTATCCGCCGAGAAACGGTCGGTGCCCGACTTTCTCTTCAATATCGACCGCACCCTTGCCGGCGATTACCTTTGCGCGGCTTTCCGTGCCGGCACATGGAGAACCCTCCGTTACCGTACCCGGAGCATAGGGCTGAAGGTGGCTTCCCGGGACACCGCCCGGAAACTGGTCTGGCTAGCCGGGCGGATGGGCGTCCAGATGAACTACACCGAGAGGGAATCTACGCTCCAGAGCGCTTGCGCCACAGAAAAGACCTGTACCTGCAGCATAACGGCCCGGGATCAGATTGAACGGTTTTACGCAGAGACCGGATACAGTGCCAGACGGATTTGCGGAAGAGAGGCCGGTGGGGCCTTCACCCGCCTACCGAAGAACGGGCAGGCCCCCGGCTACACCGCCCTTGCCTGCGCCGGCAGATACAGTGCCGGCGGGCTTGAGGGGATCAAGGTATCGCTCTTTCTCCCGGCCGCTAACCAGCTGATCGCTCACGGCGACGTTCACCCGCTCCGCATCCGCTCGATCGAGCCGGTGCCCTGCGATGGCTACGTCTACGACCTTGTAGACGTAGCCGGCACCCACACATTCGCAAACGCCCTCGGCGTCGTGACGGGGAACTGCTGCGCCTACCAGTTCTCATCTCTTGCCGACGAGGACGACGAGTTTGAAGACAAACTCTACTTCAGGGAGGGAAAGCACTTCTCGATGGGCTCCTGGCAGGTGATGTCGATCAACTGCCCGAGGGCGGCATACAAGGCGGAAGGCAGCCAGGAGAGGCTCTTTTCCGAGCTGAAAGCGCTTATGGATATCGCTGTCAACCTCTACCGGATCAAGCGGCGCTGGATGTCGCTGATCCGGGCGAACGGACGGATGCCCTTTGCGATGCAGCGCCCGAAGGACCCGAACACCGGCGAACGGGGCACGGTCGCCGTGGACCTCGAAGGCCTCGTCTACACCATCGGTGTTGTCGGTGTCAACGAGATGGTGCAGCATTTCACGGGACACCAGCTCCATGAATCGCGCGATGCGTTCCGCCTCGCCGTCCGGGCCATGACCGAGCTCGAGATGTATGCCCGCGAACTCTCGGCAAAGCACAACATGACGATCGCTCTCGCCCGCACCCCGGCCGAGACGACCGGGCAGCGGTTTGCTGTCGCCGATCTCCTCGACGAGCGGTTCCGAGAAGACGCGCTCAGGGTCATAAAGGGCGACGCAGAGAAAGCGGTCGATATGCTCGGCACGACACTCGACCTCCCCATATACTACACAAACGGGACCCACGTCACCCCTGCAGCGGCGGTCCCGCTCACGAAGAGGATCGAGATCGAGCATATCTTCTTCCCCATCGTGGACGGCGGGAACATATTCCACGTCTGGCTCGGGGAGGCGCGCCCCGACCCCCGGGGGCTGATGGAGATGGCGATGAACCTCTGCCGCACGACCCAGATCGGCTACTTCGCCTTCACCCGGGACCTGACGGTCTCCTTGAAGGAGTATCGTGAGCTGAAGCCGGCTCACCAGGGCCCGGGGAAGGCCGCCCACCCTTCCCCGGCGGCTGGCCGGGCGGACGCCTGACCGGGATCATACTCTTTTTTGGTTCCAGAAGCGAGATCCTGATAAGAACCGCCTGCCTTGAGGGCGGCGGTGCGCGAGGCTATCCATGATCGATCCGGCAAGACCGCTTCTTACCATCGACGTCGGCAGGGGCACACAGGACATACTTGTCTGCGAACCCGGCCGATCGATCGAGAACAGCATCAAACTGGTCCTCCCCTCACCAACGGTGGTGACGGGGGGAGAGATCCGGCGGGCGACCGGAGCCGGGCGCCCGGTCTTCCTCGAAGGGTTCCTTATGGGGGGCGGCGCAAACACCGGTGCAGTGCGAGAGCACCTCGCGGCGGGCCTCGATGTCTACGCCACCCCCGAGGCTGCCGCAACCCTCCACGATGACCCCGATAGGGTCCGATCGATGGGTGTCAGCATACAGACAGATCCTCCGGAGGATGCGGTGGTTATCCATACAACCGATTACATGGAACCGGAACTCCGGGCAGCGCTCTCCCTCTTCGGTGTCAGCTACCCGGAGAAGATCGCGGTCGCGGTCCAGGACCACGGCTACTCCCCGCACCGGAGCAACCGCATCCACCGGTTCGAACTGATGCGGGAGCGTCTGGATGCCGGGGATTGGGATATCCTCTCCCTCGTCGCCGACCCGCCGCCTGCTGATATGACGCGGATGCAGGCAATCCGGCAACAGGCACCGGAGGCGCTCGTCACCGATACAGGACCGGTCGCACTCATCGGGGCGCTCTGCGACCGTCAGGTCCGGCAGATGGCAGAAGAAGGAGCCATCCTTGCCAACGTGGGAAACGGACACACCCTCTGCTTTGCCCTGAAAGGGCGGGAGATATACGGGATCTTCGAGCACCACACCGGCGCCCTCACACCTGAGAAGCTCCGGCACTACATCCGGAAGCTTGCCGCCGGCACACTGACGTCGGAGGAGATCTTCGATGACGGCGGCCACGGGGCTGCGGTCAGGAAGCCCCTTCACACCCATGCCGTTGCCGTCACCGGCCCAAACCGGCTCCGGTTGCTCCCGGAAGCCTGCCAGGCAGCGCCCTTTGGGGATATGATGCTTTCAGGGTGCTTCGGGCTCATGTACCTCTGGAAGCAGTTTCGGGAGGGGTGAAGAGATGAGGGGATCGACCGGATAATTCGGGAATGCGAAGGCCAGGGTGGTTGAAGAGACCACCGCCTCATCAGGGCCTTGCGGTGCTTAACCGGCCACCCCTGAGAACCACCGGAATATATTGCTGAAGAACTCCGCGATCAGGTCGAGTGGTGACAAAGAGGGGCCGGCCGCCGCCCCGGCCCGCCCCTGCCCGGCATGGACGGCCGCCACCTCCTCCTTCCCGAGGCTCCCGAGGGTGTCGAGGTGTTCCCCTGCCACAGCGGTGAACTCACCATAATCGACGCCCCGCCGCCATGCATCGATCGCCGTCTCCGATGGCTGGAGGATCGAATCGTCAACCAAAAGGAGCGCGTAGAGGGCGGGGAGAGTGGACTCTGTCTTCACGCTCCCGCCGGGCCGTATAGCGATCACCGGGTCGGAGAACCCCATCGAGGGGGCATCCTGGCCGTCAGCGATGGCGTAGGCACGGAACGCGAAGACATCGGGATACGATGTCATATTGGTGATGAACCGCTCCTCG
Source organism: uncultured Methanoculleus sp. (assembly GCA_964413225.1). Taxonomy (GTDB): domain Archaea; phylum Halobacteriota; class Methanomicrobia; order Methanomicrobiales; family Methanoculleaceae; genus Methanoculleus. The sequence continues at coordinate 114,402 of CAYPRO010000002.1, forward strand.
GAGAGGGTGAGGTTCTCAAGCGTCAGCCGGCCGGTTCGGGTGACGACCGAGAACTCCCAGACGCCACGTTCGCCGGCACGGAGGCTTTCGGGTTCTTTCGTCCGCGTGATATCGTAGACGGCTATCTCGCCAGGCGGCGGCACAAGGACGACATACGCCGGTTCACTGGCCGGAAACGTCATATTCCGCGCCTCGACCGTCACCGTGACGGTGAACCTCTCCCCCTCCATAGCCACCCGCGGGTGCCGGCCGGCGAGGCGCATGGCCACATCGAGCAGCCAGTCAAGGGTTGCTATCTCCACCCCGTTCCGTGTGAGGGCGACGCCTTCAGGGGTCCGGGCGAGGAGTACACCTACACCCCTGACAAAGAGGCCATCCTGCGGCGCGATCACCTCCAACTGCGGCACCTCGGTCTCGTTCTTCTCGAAACTGAGCGGTGGCGTGGGGCGGACGAGCGGGTGGTCGCCCTGGGGCAGAGGACGGTCGATGAACTGGTGCGACCTCGCCATCGTCGCATTCGGCCTCGGTGGGACATCCCGCTCCAGGGTAGGTATCGGGATGGGTTCCCCCTCTTCCTCATCCTCATCCCCATCGTCGGTCGCCTCTATAGCCGGTGCGGTGGGTTCCTGGGCATCCGTCACGGTCGGGGCCTCCAGGGTCGGTACAGGCTCATCTCCATCATCGGTCGTTGCAAGGACCGTCGCATTCGGCCTCGGTGGGGCATCCCGCTCCAGGGTCGGTATCGGGATGGGTTCCCCCTCTTCATCATCCTCATCCCCATCGTCGGTCGTTGCAAGGACCGTCGCCACCGGAGAGAGAGTCGGGGTGATCTCGGGAGAGGCCGTCGCGTTCGGGGCGGCCACGGGGTCTGCAGACCTCGCTGTTACAGATGTTTCCTCCGGTTTGGGTGATGTGGTCGGTATGACGGGTATCTTTGCAGTGACAGGCTTCTCACCGGGTGCCGGCGACACCTCCGGGGAGACCGGGGCTCCGGCCGCAAGAGAGACGGCCGGACCAAGGCAGAGCGCCACTACAGCAACAGCGGCAAGAAGGCGCCGGAAGAACGCCTTCTCCGGCACCCGGAAACTCCGTGCACCCTCTCTTTTAGTTCCGCCCACAGGCCCGGTGATCTGCCTGGATCCTTCGCTCATGGTTGTCCCATGGAGCGCGCGCGAGTATAAATAATTTCCGCGTCAGGGTCCTCCCGGGACTTCCCTTGCGGATCAACCCCGTGAGAAGACTCCCGGCGACCAGAGAGCATCATCCCGTATAAGGCGTGCGGGAAGAGAGTATAGATTCAAGAGATCATCGAGAGAACAGAGGGATTTACGGGGGGGCATGGATCTCCTGTCGGGATCGCATCGATTCCGGGCAAAAACAGTGAAAAGAAGGAGAGGTTCAGGCAGCCTCGTTCTGCATCAGCACGACATCGGCGATGTCGTGCTGCCGCAGAGCAAGGACCTTTGCCTTGAATATATTCTTCCCCGCCTTGCCGATGGCAAGACCCCGATCCTCACCCCGCACCTCGATACTGGCGACCTGCTGATCCTCCTCGTTCGTATCGAAGTCGACGCTGGTGACCTGGGCGGGAAGGAAACAGTTCCGGAGGAACTGGGCCGGGTCCGTGGAGTACTCCACGACCTCGATCCGTTTACCCATAACCTCGGAGGCCTTCTTGATGCTCGACCCGCTCTTCCCTATGGCAAGTCCCATGTCGCCGGGGTTGATCACGAATATGATCCGCTCGTTGCGGTTATCTATGATACAATCGCGACTGCTTGCGCCGGTGAGGCTCTCGAACTGGGAGATAAGGCGCATGCACTCCTCAGTCAGCACGACCTGCGGCATCGTCTACACTCTCGCAGCATTCAGGATATCAGATTCACCTGGCTCGACCACGGCAAGCGCGCTGACGACATACGGCATACCGCAGGCTTTCCCGAGCTGGACACTCGAGCCCTCGTAGACGTAGACAGGGATATCGGTTTCATTCACGAGATTTTTGACGGATTCGGGGCTGTTTTTGGCCACCACAACAAGTCTGGCCCTGCCCTCTTCGATGCATTCCCGGGTCTTGTTCTGGCCAAGGAATACTGTACCAGTCTTCACGGCTTTACGAAGTGAAGCATTAAAGTCCATATGTGGTTCTCCTAGATTTTCAGGTTTACAGGTTTTGCTATGAGTTTAACATCACCGGTGCCGAGCTGGATGGGCTGGCCCACGATCACGTTCTCGGTGACGCCGTTCAGCTCGTCCACCTCGTTTGCGATTGCCGCATCCAGCAGGTGGTTGACCGTCACCTCGAATGCGGCCCGGGAGAGGACGCTCTCCTTCTCGCCGGCGATACCGTGCCGACCGATCTGCTTGACCTCACCGTCCATGCACATCATATCGGCGACGAGCATGATATGGCGGACATCGACGCCGATACCCTGTTCGTTCAGGGTACTCAGGGCCTCCTGTATGATCGCGTTTCGGCCTGCCTCGATACCGAGCACATCGGCGATCTCGCTGATGTTGTTGCTCCGGGTGCGGGAGGTGTCGACTCCCTCGACTTCGAAGACATCTCTTAGGTTGGAGCCTTCAGTATAAAGGATATACTCTCCGCCCTCCTTTCTGACAACAACCCGTTCGATGTCATCGATACCCTGAACGATGACGTTCCTGACGTGCTCTGCGAGCTGGAAGAGGTTCTGGTAACTCTCCCGGTTCTTCGGTATGAAGGCGATCGACGGTTTTTTCATATCCCCTTCGACATCAAAGTCACGGAAATGCCGTTTTTCGCGGATCTTCCTTGGGGCCGTCTCGAAGATCTCCTCGAGGCCGATCTTGCGCCGATCACAGACCGATTTGTTGAGCATGACAAGGACCTGCATCTTCTCCATATCGATGGTGATATCACCGAACTCGTGGAGAGGCGCGGCCTCGATCTGCCAGCTCACCTCACGGGCGCGGTCGCGGTTGAACGCCCAGTCGTCAAGAAGGTAGACTGCCATCGTGGGGGTGCTTGGCTCACGCCGTGCATCCATGATCTCTATGAGGCGGGGGAGGCCGAGGGTGACGTTGATCTCGGCCACACCCGCATAGTGGAAGGTCCGCATCGTCATCTGAGTGCCGGGCTCGCCTATAGACTGCGCCGCCACGACACCCACCGCCTCGCAGGGCTCGATCCTACTCTTCGTGTACTCGGAGAAGACCATCCTGAGGATCCGATCGAACTGCTCATCGGTGAGATCGCGGCCTGCAAGACTCGCTTTGAGGTCTTCCTGGGTCCGGTAGGGCAGATCGAGGGTGTCGATCCGCTGTTCCATATCGCTGTTCACTTGATCTCCTCCTTCAAGACACTCTCGACGATGCCTCTGACATCCACCGGGGCACCGTAACTGCTCCGTGCGGGATCGGTCCCGTCCTCACCGTAGCGGAACTGTATGATCCGGCCTCCCGTTGTCCGGACGGTGCCGTCATACGCTACTTTCAGGTCCTGCAGGGCGTTGATCATCCGCCGCTGCAGATAGCCGCTCTGCGACGTCCTGACCGCGGTGTCCACAAGACCCTCGCGCCCACCTATGGCGTGGAAGAAGAACTCGGTGGGGGAGAGGCCGCTCTTGTAACTGTTGCTGATGAACCCGTGTGCCTCCGCGCCGAGTTCGTTTCTCCGGAAGTGAGGGAGAGTCCGGTCCTCGTATCCACGCATGATCCGCTCACCGCGAACCGACTGCTGCCCGAGGCATCCGGCCATCTGCGTCAGGTTCAGCATCGACCCGCGGGCGCCCGATACCGCCATAACCACGGCGCTGTTGTCCATACCAAGGTGCCGGCCGGCGATCTCACCCGTGCGGTCACGGGCTTTGCCGAGCACCTGCATGATCTGCATCTCAAGCGTCTCTTCAAGTGTTCTGCCCGGCATCGGCTCGAGCTGCCCTTCGTTGAAGATCTTGATCCGGCGGTTGACATCGCCGACGGCGCCCTTCAACGCTTCGTCGATCTGGCCGTACTCGGTTCGGGTCAGGTCCTCGTCGTCTATACCAAACGAGAACCCTTCAAGCATGATGCCCCGGATCGAGAGCTTGGTCGCGTCGTCGATGAAGCGGGCCGCCCGCTTCATGCCGTGCTGCCGTATGATCCGGTGCAGGATCTGACCGTCAAACGCGCCGATCGCCTTCTTGTCGATCGTCCCGGAGATCAGGTTCCCATCAACAATCCGGATAAATGCGTCGTTTTCACACATCTCCCGCCGGCAGGTCTCGCAGTTCTGGCACGACGAGGCGCGGAAGATCATGTTCAGGTCGTCGGGGAGGATGAGAGAGAAGATCTGTTTGTTTGTCCAGAGCGGGTGCCCGGCATCATCCAGCCTCTCGGGTTCGGGCAGGTGCTCGATGGGCAGGTGCTGGGTGAGGTAGAGGGTATCCTCCTTCCCGAAGCGGCGGACCCGGTGGGTCAGGAGGAAGATTCCAGATATATGGTCGTGGATACCCCCGATGATCGGGCCGCCTGTCCGCGGTGAGAGGATGTTTGCCTGGACCGAGACCAGGATCTCGGCCTCGGCCCGCGCCTCCTCGGTCTGCGGTATGTGCAGGTTCATCTCGTCGCCGTCGAAGTCGGCGTTGTAAGGCGGACAGACGGCCGGGTTCAGCCGGAAGGTCTTTCCATCCATAACGATGATCCGGTGAGCCATGATGCTCATCCGATGCAGAGAGGGCTGCCGGTTGAAGAGTACGATATCTCCATCTTTCAGCTGCCGCTCCACCGTCCAGCCCACCTCAAGCATCTCCGCGACCGTCTCAAGGTTCGCGTCCGACAGACGCATCCTCCGGTTGTCGGGCCTGATAGCGTAGTTTGCGCCGCATGGCGACCTGATGGTGGGACGTTCGGGGCCGTTCTTGACGTACTGCCGCATCTCATCGATGTTGAACGGCGTCACCCGAACCGGAACGGTCATCTCGTTTGCTATGGCAAGCGGTATACCGACCTCGGTGATGGAGAGGTTTGGGTCGGGCGATATGACCGTACGGGCGGAGAAGTTCACACGCTTCCCCGAGAGCGAACCTCGGAACCGTCCTTCTTTTCCCTTGAGCCTCTGCGAGAGGGTCTTTAAGGGTCGGCCGCTCCGGTGCCGGGCAGGCGGGCACCCCGCCACCTCGTTGTCGAGGTAGGTGGTGACGTGGTACTGCAGGAGCTCCCAGAGATCCTCTATGATCAGCTGGGGGGCGCCGGCGTCCTGGTTCTCCTTGAACCGCTGGTTGATCCGGATGATGTCCACGAGCTTGTGGGTCAGGTCGTCCTCGGATCGCTGCCCGTTCTCGAGGATGATCGAGGGGCGCATCGTGACCGGCGGGACCGGGAGGACGGTGAGGATCGTCCACTCCGGCCGGGCTACGTCCGGGTTGATCCCCATAACGCGCAGGTCGTCATCGGGGATCTTCTCAAGGCGCGCCCTGATATCGGCCGGAGTCAGCTTGTGCTCAATCTTCCTCCCATCCTCCACGAAGACCTCAGAGAAGGTGGTGGGCTTCTCGAAGTTGATCTTGAGCTGCTGCTCATCGCAGTGAGGGCAGACCCGCTCCTTCTTGATGTCTTTCTCAGAGACTATATCGCCCGCGAGTTCGCTGTCTTCAGGTCCGACGACCTTCTCGACCTCTGCGGCCGTCATCAGAAGCCGTGAACAGGACCGGCAGGTCACCCGGAGGAGTTTTCTGATCAGACGGGTGTAGCCGACGTGGATGACAGGTTTTGCAAGCTCGATATGCCCGAAGTGACCGGGGCAGTCGGCGGCCTTCTGGTCGCAGGTCTTGCACCTTAGGCCGGGGTCGATGACCCCGAGGTTTAAGTCCATCAGGCCCTGCGGGTAGGGAAACCCGTCGTCGTCGTAGGTATCCGCCCATATGATCTTTCGAACGCTCATCTTGCGGATCTCTTTCGGGGAGAAGAGCCCGAACTCGATCCTTCCAACACGTTTTGGACTGGTCATGGTTTGATTGCGCCCCCTCTCTTATACCATATCGTCGAGCCGCAGGCGGGGGGCGATGCCCATGCTCTTCATCTCGTCGAGGAGGAGTTTGAAGGCGTAGCTCATCTCGACCGGGTATATGTCGGTCTCGCTGCCGCAGGCAAGGCAGCGCGTCACCTTCCGTTTCCGGTCAAGCATCGCCACCATACCGCACTTTGCGCAGACCCACTGGGTCACCTTATCCGACTCATCGAGCAGCCGCTCCTTTAAGGCCATTGCCGCACCGTGGCCGATCATAACGTCCCGCTCCATCTCACCGAACCGGAGACCGCCCTCACGCGCACGCCCTTCTGTCGGCTGCCGGGTGAGGACCTGCACGGGGCCGCGCGACCGCGCATGCATCTTGCTTGAGACCATGTGGTAGAGCTTCTGGTAGTATATGACGCCGACGTATATGTCGGCTGCAAACTGCCGGCCGGTGATGCCGTCGTACATCACCTCGCGCCCGTTGTGGGCAAACCCAAGCTCGTTGAGGGAATGTCGGAGATTTGCCTCGCGCTCCCCGCGAAACGCCGTCGCATCGATCCGCCGCCCCTCGAGGGAGCCGACCTTGCCGCCCAGCATCTCGAGCATATGCCCGATGGTCATACGGCTCGGGACCGCGTGGGGGTTGATGATCAGGTCGGGCGTCATCCCCGACTCCGTGAACGGCATATCCGCCGCAGGCTGGATCAGTCCGATGACGCCTTTCTGGCCGTGCCGGGACGCGAACTTATCGCCCACCTCCGGCACCCGGAGGTCACGGGTCCGGACCTTCACGAGGTGTGAGGAGTTCTCGCCCTCGGTTATGATGACCGTATCTACAATGCCGTGCTCATTGCTCCGCATCGTGACCGACGTGTCGCGCCTCTTCTCGACGGCTATAAGCTCGCTCGTCGGCTCCTCAAGGAACCGGGGCGGGGAGGTCTTTCCAATCAGAACATCCTTCTCACGGACGACCGTCTCGGGGCTGATGACGCCGTCGATATCGAGATTTGCGTAGTACTCCACGCCGTGCGCACCGGAGACCTCTTCGTCGGGGATCTCGATCTTGTCGACCTGGCCGCCGGGGTATCGCCGCTCCTCGCCGTCGTAGGTGCGGAAGAAGTG
>CAYPRO010000002.1:121507-124386 GCA_964413225.1 uncultured Methanoculleus sp.
GAACGCCCAAGGCCCCTGTCTATGGAGGCCTGGTTGATGATCAGAGCATCCTCAATGTTGAACCCTTCGTACGATATGATCGCAACGACGAAGTTCTGGCCAGCGGGCCGTTCGTCAGAGCCGATCACATCGGATGTCTGAGTGAAGGTGAGGGGTTTCTGGACGTAGTGGAGCATGTGCCCCCGGGTGTCGGGGCGGAGCTTCATGTTTGCCGCTCCAAACCCGAGCGCCTGCTTGACCATCCCGGCGCCCATGGTGACGCGGGGACTTGCGTTGTGCTCGGGGAACGGGACATGCGCCGCGCCGATACCGAGGATGAGCGAGGGATCGATCTCAAGATGCGTGTGCTCAGGAGTTAGATCCGCCTCGTTGATGGCGATGTAAAGATCCTCTTCCTCTTCGGCATCGACGAACTCGATCGCGCCCTTCTGCACCACATTCTCAAACGTCATCTCGCCTTTCCGGAGGAGCTCGATCTCGCCGTCGGTCACCTGCGGTCTGCCGTCACGGACAACGATCAGGGGCCGGCGCGCTCTTCCGCGGTCGGTGTGGATGATGACGTCGTTGTTGAACGCCTTGTAGGAGACGTTGATCTCGCGCGATATCTCGCCGCGCCGGCGCATATCGCGCATTCGCCCGACCAGATCCCGGGGATCATCCACGAGCCCGATCAGGGCGCCATCCACAAAGACTCTTGACTGTCTCATGCCGTCTCCCTCCTGAGGGCGATGACGCCCATATCGTAGAGGGCGTTCTTCACACCCTCTTCATCGATGACGCCTCTGCTGATCTCGACCATCTGGGCAAAGTTCTTCACCAGCCCGCAGTTGGGGCCCTCGGGTGTCTCGCTTGGACAGATCCGGCCCCACTGGGTGGGGTGCAGGTCACGGGCCTCGAAGTGGGGCTGCGAGCGGGAGAGCGGAGAGATCACGCGCCGGAGGTGTGAGAGCACCGCCATGTGATCGACCCGGTCCAGGAGTTGCGAGACTCCAGTGCGCCCGCCCACCCAGTTGCCGGTGGCAAGCGGGTGTAGCAGCCGCTCGGTCAGGACATCAGCACGCACCGCAGTTCCGATAGAGAGGTCGCGGTGGCGCATGCTGGCCCGCTCAAGCTGGTACTTCACGTCGCGCGTCAGGCGGTTGAGCGATATCCGGAAGAGATCTTCCATCAGGTCGCCGGCAAGTTTCAGCCGCTTGTTTGCGTAGTGGTCCTTATCGTCGATCCGGCGCCGGTCGAGCACCAGGTCAAAGCAGGCCTCGGCCATGCGGCCGAGGAAGTGTGCCTTGGCGAGACGGACGCCTTCGACGGCCGGACGGTAGCCGGGATCGTCCTCCTTTATGCCCGCCGGCATAAGGTAATTTAAGTGCGGGAGGAGGTAGTTGTCAAGGACGAACTCGGCCCGCTTGCGCTGGTAGTCCCGGGTCTGGTTCGGGGCGAGTTTCTTCCCGACATACATGACGCCTTCGTCGACGGTGTCGCACTCGCTCTCCTCCAGATTCTGCATCATGAAGGTGAGGATCTCCTCATCGGTCGATACCGCTTCCACGATGTCGTGGTCGCCCTGGAGCCCCAGAGCGCGCATGAGGTCGACGAACCGGAGATGTCCGGCGACCGAGGGGAACGAGACCTCAAGCAGGTTTTTTCTGTTCCTCTCTACGATCACGAGCGCCCGGTAACCCCGGAACTGCGAGAAGACCTTTGCTACGTATATCCGCTCGTTGTAGCGCTCGGTGAACTCAGTCATGATCTTGTTCGAGGCAAGGTCCTCAAGCGTCATCAGCACCCGCTCGGTGCCGTTGACGATGAAGTAGCCGCCGGGGTCAAGAGGGTCCTCGCCATGCGCTGTCCGCTCAGCATCGATCATTTCGTAGAGGTTGCATGCGGCCGACCCCACCATCACCGGCAACTGCCCGATGGTGGTGACGATCGGTTCCTGCGGTTCTTCGCCCTGGACAAGCGTCATGTCAAGCTGGATGGGAGCCGCGTAGGTGAGGTTTCTGAGGCGCGCCTCGCTTGGAAAGAGTTCGGACTGCGACCCGTCCGCCTCGCGGACGCGGGGTTTCTTCACCTCGATCCTGCCCAGTTCAACCCATACGGCTTCTTTGCCTTTTCCCCGGGTCTCTATATCGGTCTCAATAACGCGTTGTTCATCGACAACTTTCTGAAGATTGTGCAGGAGGAAATTATTATAAGAGTCTAACTGGTGGCGTGCCACATGCTCCCGCGAAAAGTATGCCCTCGACAAAACACTTCTGTCTAACAGATGGATCAGCTCCCGGCCTCTGATTTATTTCTTCGGTCTCTTCATGACAAGGCGATAAGCCTCGGCCCTGCCTGCTGTGCGGCTGTCACGAGTGATCTTTATGACGCTCCCGACATCGCCCCCGATAGCTTTGACCGCAGGATCGTCATGGTAAATTTTTGGCAGTTGTTCTAAAGAGATATGGTACGTTGAGAGGAGATCCGCGACCTCCTCTTCGCCCATAATCTGATGGTCCGGAACCATCTCATGGTTGAGTATATCAAGCGGGGTGCCCATCGCCTTACACCCCACCGACGAAAGAGTTGCGTATCAGATGCATCACCTAATCAAAATCCATAGACAGCGCCCATGGCAACGGGCCCAAGGGGATTTGAACCCCCGACCACCTGGTTAAAAGCCAGGCGCTCTACCTAACTGAGCTATAGGCCCCGCGCGTACTGCCATCCAGCATTATTACAATGCAAGAATAGTATATATAATTTACTTACAGGCGTATCACATCATTCGCAGTCTAACGATATAAACTTTTCAATTTATTGCCCGCTACAGGCCTATCGGAATATTTAACTCGTGGGGTTCTCGGGGCGGAGCGGGAAGTCCCCACCCAATAGGTGCG
>CAYPRO010000003.1:0-111386 GCA_964413225.1 uncultured Methanoculleus sp.
TCTGGGGTCGCCGAAAACCGTCCATGGAGGGGGGACGACTGCTGTTTCGACTGTTCTGGTTTACCTGAGCTTCGAGCTCGGCAATGCGAGCCTTCAAGTGAGCGTTCTCATCACGGAGTTCTGTGATGAGACGTTGTTGTTCCGCGATGAGACGCTGTTGTTCCGCGATGATGCGCTTGAGATCATCGATGACTGCAAGAAGAGCCGGGATATCTGCCACGGTGTACTGGGAAAGGGGACGTTCTTCAACACCCATCCCAGAGGAAGGAATATCAGCAGTCATTAAATTTTATTTGGTCGCCATTATAAAAAGATCTTTCGGTTAGGGCTGAATAGTTACTCCGTTTGATCTTCTGATCCCGTAAAATCGGCGATATCGTGAAGGAGAACGGTGCTGCCTCTCATTCGGAAGAGATAACTCCTCGTATGGCAATGCCACACCATGGAGCGCACGACTTCCCGGGCGGGCCGGTGCGGCACCGGTTCGTCCGGACCAAAGGCGGATCGCATGGCTCTTCTTGCCGATATATCTGCGTTTACCCGTGAGCATGGTGATATCCTTGCCCAGTATCATCTCCATTCGATGGCCGACCTCAACCGCATCGAGGCGGAGTGCTGGAGGCTGCACGACGAAGCGTGTAGCAGGGATGCCTGCGGGAGTGCCGGAGAACTCGTGGAACTTGAGTACCTTATCGGCCGGGCGAAGGAGATGAGGGCAAAGATGGAGGGAGAGGGAGGCCCGGGTTGACCGGAGCCTCTCCGCCTGAAGATCTTTGGGGCTAACCGATCTGTATGAGGATAGATGCCAGGGCGAAGAGGAGCAGGCCGTTGATCACGACGATTCCCGCAATGACCATCCCCGGAACGAGGCCCGGCAGCAGCATGCTGATACCAAACGCTATCGCCACGATGTTTAAGACCGTCAGGGTGCCGAGGAGCCGTTTGTAGATGGGCGGAAGAGGAGCCGCCGGTTCGGCGCCGCCCTGCAGCATCGGGAGAAACCGTTTTGTAAGGAGTATCGCTCCCCCGGCGATGTTCAGGAGCGCAAGAAGCACCCGGATCATATCGGTCAGGATGCCCGGAACGATGCAGGAGAAGATTCCCAGAGCGGCAAAAGCGACCCCTATGGCGATCAGGAGTTGGGAGCGTTTATACTGGCCAACCGGGGTCTCCCCGAGAGCCAGCATCTGGATGGCCATGATGACGAGCAGCAGGCCGAGCTGACCGTCCGGTGAGAACGGGATCAGTCCCAGGTTCACCGGGAAGAGGAGCAGCCCGAGGAGGACTAAAAGAGCGCCAACCGGGATGACCAGGGCAATCGAGAGGGGGAGGGAGACCTCTCCGAAGAGACCGGTGCTGCCGGTTGCCGGGGAACTGTTCGAGGTCATCCTGATACCTCCGGAGGATACGTCCGGGCAACCTCCCGGATGCACCAGGCGAGGTAGAAGAAGCCGATGCCGTAGATGATGAGGAGGATTGCCGTCTCGTAGTCGGTCGTGATGCCGGGAAGGAGCGTGACAACGCCGAGGATTATCGAGAATACATACACGACGATGCAGGCGACGGTCAGTTGCCGGAGGACTCCCGGGATCTTCAGCCACAACCGGGCCTTATCTTCGGAGATGAACAACTGCGCGAGGAGCGCGGCCCCCCCGGCAGAGAGGAGCAATCCGACGAGGATGCGAACCGGGTCGGCGAGCAGTCCGGGAATGAAGCAGGCGGCCATCCCGACGACCGCCGTGCAGACCCCGAGGAGGATGACCGCCCACGAACGCCGGAGATCGCCGAACGGGGTCTTCCCCATCGTGATGATCTGAAACGATACGATCACAAGAAAGAGCCCGTAGGTGCTGTCGGGGGCATACGGCAGTTCTCCCGTATGAATCCTGAAGAGAAGCAGGCCGAAGAGGAGCATGAACACCCCAAAGACGATCAGGATGACGACCTCAAGGGAGAGATCGGACTCTACTCTCGTGACCGGTTTGCTCTTCTCTTCCGGGTAACTGATGGATTCCATGATTGCGTCCTTCCGGTTCTGTCCGTATATCGATGGATACATACCGTCGATAGAGTAAATATTCTGATGTGCACCAGGAAGTTATTTATAGGTATGTCCTGATTTCGGCTGGATCTGCTGCACGATCTGCATCCCTTCACCATAATTATTGCGTTTACCCGATGGTATCACTCTAAATTATGAGAGATTGCCTGTTATTTGAAAAAGGCGGCATAAAATTGCCTTTTCTGGGGATTGGTCTGAGGAGAGGTAAGATTAAGAAAATATATACCTGATGAGATGGCATGGAACGGATTGGAGAACGTTATGTTCCGACCACAGGACGATTTTACCTACTTGATGCCGGTTCACTTCGGAGGGGGAAAGTTCGACCGGGAAACGCTTGTCACGCAGAGGGCGACTGGTCTTGTCATCAGTTACGAGACCGAACGGGATCTCCTTGAAAACTACATCCCCGAGGGATTCGAACTCCTGTCACCCGAGGTGCAGGTCGCGTTCAACAGGTTCACCGAGATCAACTGGATGCACGGCGGCCAGTATAACCTGATCAACGTTGCGGCGCCGGTTCGGTTCCACGGCAAGAAGGACGAACTCGACGGCGCCTACACGCTGGTGGTCTGGGAGAACAAGACCGCTCCCATTCTCGGGGGGCGGGAACAGACCGGCATCCCGAAGATATACGCGGATATCGAAGACCTGCATATTGTCCGGCCCAACTTCGCCACGACCGTCAGCTACGAGGGGAACACCTTCCTCAACATGAACTTCGAGGCCAGAGGATCGATAACCGGACGGGATCTCGATGCCCTGAAGTCGCAGTTCCTCACCATGAACACCCTCGGGTGGCGGTACATCCCGAAGGTCGGGGCTCCGGGAGCGGAACTCTCCCAGTTCGTCCTCTACCCCCAGGGCATGGAGGTGGAGACGGCAGAGATCGGCAAAGGCAACCTGAAGTGGACCGAACAGACCCCGATGCAGAACCCGGTCCAGTACTACATCATCAACAGTCTTGCCTCACTGCCCATAAAACGGGTGACACAGTCTGTAATGGTCGAGGGGAGGGCCATCCTCCGCGCGATGGGGGCAAGGGTGATTGAGTAAGCGAGGCGAGGATTATGGTGAATCAGGATTACTACAAGGGCAAAATATGCATCGTCACCGGTGCGAACTCCGGGATCGGGTATGCGATCAGCGAAGAACTCTTGAAGCGCGGAGCAACCGTCTACATGGCCGGCCGGAGCCGGGAGAAGGTTGCCTCGGCCGCCGGACAGCTCTCCGCCCACGGGGGTCGGGTGCGCCCGCTTGTTGTGGACGTGACGAAGCAGGATGAGGTGCAGAAGGGAATCGAGGATACGGTGGCAGAAGCGGGCAGACTGGATATCCTCTTCAACAACGCAGGCGTTGGAGGAACCATCCCGTTTGAGATGGCCACCCTCGATGATTGGAAGGCGATCATCGATACCAACATCTGGAGCGTCGTCTACGGCGTCCACGCCGCCGTGCCGATCATGCTCAGGCAGGGGTTCGGCCATGTCGTGAACACGAGTTCGATAGCGGGCATCGTCCCGCCGCCGTTCCAGGCTCTCTACTCCCTCACGAAGTACGGCGTCACCGGCCTCACCGAATGCCTGAAGTATGAGTATGCGGATAAAGGGCTCTATTTCTCGACGATCTGCCCGGCAAACATCGCAACACCGATCTTCAACAAGGGCATCGACGGGCAGGCCCGCGGCGAACTCCGGATCCCCGACGACGCGTATCCTGCCGACAAAGCGGCGTCGCTCATCCTTGACCGGGTTGCAGAGCACAGGGGAATCATCATCGTGCCCGAAGAACCGTATACCGACCTCTGGAAGGGCTACATCCTCGGCAGCCCGGAGGTTGAAGAGCGGCTGGCGCAGATGGCGCGCGAGCGAAGAGAGGCGTTTGCAAAGGGCGGGACATACTTCTGATACTCTTTTTGTAACAGGTCAGCACCCCCTCCCCCTTTTCCATTTGAGTATCAGTTCATAGCACCTATTTTCTGTGAACTACCCCGCCCTCAAGGACGGGGCTTCCTGGCTATCATCGATACTACTTGCATCACAGTGATGTGATGTAGAAGTATTATCTCCACAGGCTCGAGAGGGCTGTTCCATCCCCACGCGATGAATATTCACCGCGGCATTATAATCTCGATCGGCAACAAACCCGCAGTATGGGCATTCATGGACTCTCTCAGAAAGAGTCTTTTTCACGATGCTTCCGCAGTTCGCACACATTTGCGTCGTATTCCTGGGATCGATCTGAATGAAGTTCGTACCAGCACTTTCAGCCTTGTACGCGAGGTAAGAATAGAATCGTCCCCACGATGCGTCGTGAATACTCCTGCGAAGCCCGCGAGATTTACCCTTCTCTTTGAGATACTTGATATTCAGGTCTTCAACGCAGATCGTTGCATAATTATCGACATACTGCCGGGAGAGTTTGTGGAGGAAATCTCTCTTCTGGTTCGTGATATGGTCATATGCCTTCTCCAGTTTCGCCTTTACATTCATCCAGTTCTTTGAAAATCTTTTCTTCCGGGATAGGCTTCTCTGTAGTTTCTTGATCTTCTCTTTTGACTGCTCAAAGAACCGGGGATTCTCGATTGCCGCGCCATCACTATCAACCGCAAATGAGGTCAATCCAACATCAATGCCAACCGAGCGCCCCTCCTTCTTTGGCTCGGAGACCTCCCCTTCTGCCTGAATAATCACATGCCAGGTATCTCCTGATCGGGTGATCAGGATACCCTTCACTGTCCCCTCGTATGGCCGATGCATGGTGAACGGAACCGTTCCGATCTTCGAGAACGTGACCGTGCTGGTATCCTGCAACGGAAAAAGAGATGTGTGTTTTGATCAGATCAGGTCAAACATGCGTTCCGTCACCTCGTATGGTCGGACAGTGATGTCATTTGCTGTTCGGAACGTGGCGTTCCCGACAACCCTGATCTCGTATGTCCCAATCGGCATATACCGGAAGGTGTGGGGGGTGACCTCGCCAGTGTTCTTGTTGTAGAGGTAGATCTCCCCCCCCGCCGGCTCACTCGTCACGTTCAGGCTGCCGTAGGGGTAGGGTTCGAGGCGGAACGTAAGATGTTTGTCGATATCGGCGTTTCGGTCGTCGGTGAGCAGGATACTCTCTTCAGCGGGCAGGTGCCCCGGGCGGGTGACGGTGACGATATGTGGCCCATCCGAGACATTCCCGATGAGGTAGGGGGTGCAGAAGCCGGTCCTGAAGCCGTCGATCAGGATCTCGGCGCCTGCCGGGTTTGATTCCACGAAAAGGCCGCAGAGGGCGGGGTTCCGGGGTACGATCTCGACCGTCTCCCCGGTCTCGGTCACGGTGACCCGGTGAGAGACGTAACAATCGCCGTCATTGATCGTGACAAATGCATTCCCGCCGGCGACATCGATGGTCTTTGGCAGACGGAAGACCGGTCCCCTGCCGTTCAGGGTGCATCCTTCACCATTATATTTGCCTGACACAAAGGATATCTTCCGGACGATGGCGTTATCCTGTGCATTTATCTGGACAGGTGTTATACAGTTCCTCTCCACCCAGACCGTCTTTGTCGGTGCACTGAACGACTGACCTTCCTTGATCACCTGCACCGTATGGCTTCCTTCCCGGATGCCCGGGATGACGTGCGGTGTCGTGAATATCGTCTTCTTCCCATCTATGGAGATCGTTGCGCCGGAGGGCCGGGATGTGATATAGATGCTGCCGGTTCGATCCAACCACGAATCTGCATGTGGTTCATCGAACTTCAGGCGGGCAACGCCCGCAAAGCCATCGGCGGGAACAAGGTCGGCAAACGTCACTTTATCGACCGGGACTGCCGCGATCGTTTCATACGATGCGAATTGCTCCAATTCGAGGCGGATGGTGTGGTTCCCGGGCTCGATGGGGCTGATGGTTGCCGGTGTCACTTTCCCGATATACACATCATCGAGGAACACCCGCGCACCGGCAGGGTTTGAGATGACCATGAGGGTCGGCGGCAGTGGTACGGCCACACCGTAGATCCCGGATCCTACGGCGTAACCTGTCACCGTCCCGTTCACGATGTCGACTGTGGTGTTGGCCTGTTGCCAGGCCGCCCCGGCGGCGTTGTAGTGGTACCATGTTGCACCGGGGGTTCTCTCTCCGTGTACCATCATCAAGAATGGTACTTCTATCGTTGTATTCTCCAAAATGATGCGGTACATCTGCTCCATTGTGGTTCCCGGGACCGGGAGAATATCCCTCGCTATCCGGATCGTCACCACGGCGCCGGTACTGTTCGTCACCCGGGAACCTTTCGGGAAGACGAGCGATAACCTTCCATCGCTGATCTCGTAGCGCAGGTCATCCTCAAGCACCCCGGTAGCGTTGCAGGGCAGAACAAACGATCCGATCTCCTCATAGAGAGTTGTCAGGGCATCGGATGATATCTCCATGCCCGACGATGTCCCTTCATATCGGACGACTAAGATGGCGTTCCTGTTCTGGAGGTGGTCGCCGGCGGCGCCGACGGGGTAACTCTGCATCTTCACGACGTTCTCCGACTCCTTGATGAAGGGGAGGGCATCCAGGGTTGCGGTCCAGAGGCCGCCCGGCCCTTCCTGCAGCGGGTTGAGCCAGTCCCAGGCGTTCAGCACCACCCGATTCCCCGCACCGCCCTGTCCGGGCTCGGCGGTGCTCACGACGTAAAGGTGTGCCGCCAAAGCCCGGTCGATGGTTCCGTCGATCTTCACTTCCGTGGAGGCATCCTCCTCGGTCGTCCCTTCCCAGAGGTCCGCGAGGACATCGTCGCACCCATCAGCGATCCAGTAGTCGATCCGGGGCAGTGAGGGATCGCTGACGGCGAGCACCAGGAGGGCGGCGGGTATGCGGCAGGTGATCTTTGCCTCCCCATCGACCTGCACCGCCAATGTGTGATCGCCACTGGTGAGCATCTCCGGCGAGAGCACCAGGGTGAATGTCCCGGCCATTGGGGCCGATCCGATTCCCTGCCGGTCCCAGGTTACGGTTGCGGGGGTGATCGGCCTGCCGTCAAACCTGAACGCCGGCGTGACCTCGGTCCCGGTACCGGTCGTTGTCTCTGTTGCGTTGTTCATGTAGACGTAGAGGAGTCCGCGGTCGATCGTGGCGCCCTCGGGAACGGTTACGGGGATCCGTATGTTCGACGATGCGCCTGTGGTCAGGGGTTCTGCCAGCCCGGATGCAGTGAAGACCTGGAGGGTGCCGTTGATGGTGCCGGTCGCCGGTGCGTTCAGCTTGCTGCCCCTTATGCCGGATGTGCTGGAGGATCCGGTGTCTCCTCCGCCGCTATCGCTACCAGGCACTACCGTATCGCCGCTACCCCCGGTTCCCCGGACGGAGTAGCCGCTCACGCCCGTTTCCGAGAAGCCGGTGAGGTCGTTTGACCACGAAATTCCCCTGCCCTGGTTTGACTGGTTGCACCAGCCGTAGGCGTTGAACGCCGCAAACGTCTCCAGGTTCTCAAAGGAGTACTCGATCTTTGCGCACCCGCCGTCGGTCAGGCCGCCGAGGAAACTGTTCTGACCGATCGCGCCGACACCGAGATCGATGAACATGATGTGGAACCGGTCATTCGGGTCGTTCCTGCTCATGTCCTGGCCGTAGTAGATGGGGTAGTTTGCCTCCCGGCAGGGTTTCCAGGTCTGTGGCGCGTAGATGAAGTCCGATCTGGTGAAGATCCGATCGGTGAAGCCGTCGCTATACGTGATCTCCTCAATAGCCGGGGGCTGGTTCAATACCGGGGTCGGTGTCCACCGGTAGCCGCTTGCCCTGACATGGACCTTGAAGTCGTCGGGGATATCTCCCTGCACGGCCACCATGAGTATGAGGTCATCAAAGAATCCCCGACCTCCCGTATCGGAGAAGTAAAACGTGCCCGACTGGATGCCGGTCTCCGTCACCTGCCCGTAGGGCTCGGATGGGTCGGTCGTTATATGGAGGGCGTTAAGCCCTCCGCCGTCGAATTTGATGTATTTCTCCCCTCCGTTTGCCATCGTGATATCGATGTGTTTGTAGTCGGGGAGGGTGATCCCTCCGAAATCGGCCGCCGCAACCGGTGCGGCGATGAGCGCGGCAAGGAGAGCAAAGACGATCATCGCCTCCCGCCACCCTGCCCGGTGCATGTGTGGGTTGTCTTTCATCACAACTCTCTCCTGTGTTCCCGGCTGGTCCGTGCGATCTCCATCCGGTTCTCACCCGGGCGCATTGCCGGGAAAAAAAGGGTGTTCAGGTCCTCCGCACAAAGAAAAGGAGCCCGAATGCCAGGATCGCCGCCCATATGGGGAGCGGTGTGGCCTGTGATGTTGTCGGGACTCCCTCAGCGTGTGCGGTCGCCCCGCTCGTTTCAGCCGGTGTCACGGATGAGGTGGACTGGGGGGTTATATCGCCGACCGATTCGGTCACTGCGATCGCAAAGAGGCCGAATCCGTCGGGAGCAGCGGAGAAGATGGCGTTGCCGTTCTCCTCGCCGAGCGCCTCGACCGGGACTTCCTGCCACGCGTCGTCGGCATAGCGGAACAGGGTCACCTCTCCTGTCGCCAGGCCCTGCTCCGCGAGCCAGGCGGTCGGGACGGCAAACCGGATGTGGACGGTGGCGAGGTCCGCTTCAGCCGCCCTGTAGAGGGTCGCCTGGACGTACTGGTAGAGGGTGCCGGCCGGGGGCTCGGCTGCCCGCGGGAGCGAGCCCGGCGCGACGGTCACCATGAGATCCTTGACCTCGGCATTCGTGGTGAGGGTGACCGCCGATATAGCCGTCGCCCGCATCGTGAGGGTGGCGCTCTCGCCGGCCTTGAGGTTGCTCGCCGCGCCGACCGCAGTCGAGGAGCCGCTGCTGCCTCCGGACGAGGAGGAGGATCCGGTGGGCTGGGATGCTGCCGTGGCTGCGGCCAGCCCGAAGATCGAGAGGCCGTTCGGTGAGACTGCCTCAAAGACCATGTTTCTGTCGGCATCGGTGTCGATGAGCCTGGTTGCGAGCACTTCCTTGGTGCCGTCCTCGGCGAACCGGATGATCCGGATCGCGTCCTTGCCACCGTGGGCTGCGACCCAGGCGGGGCTGACCGCCATCCGGATGGTGGCGCTGGCGATGTCCTGACCGTTATCGAGGTTCGTTCTCACGATGTTCAGCGTGTAGGCGACCTCGCCGAGGGAGAGCCCATCGGCGCTGGCGGCGAGCTGGAAGGCGCTCTGGGCATCAGCGGAGACGTTCTGCGAGACGGTCGTCGTGAGGCCGGCTCCCTGCGGGAGGCCGGTCAGGTTCGCCGAGACGGAGGCGCTGACCGTGCCGACCGAACTGAGTTCGGTGACGACCGGGTTCGTGTCGAGCGTGATCCCGGCGACCGTTCCGTTCAAGGTGCCGCTCTCATTGGTGGGGGCGCCTTCGGTCTCGATGGTGAGGGTGAAGTTGTCTTCCTCGATCCGGATGGTGTTCCCGGAGACGGTTGTGTTGGTTGTTGTGGTGTTGATGCTGACCTGTGGCTTGCCGTCGTTGCCCGTGGTCACGTTGCAGCCGGGGATGTCCAGCGGGGCGTCCTGGGTCCGGTCGCCCTGCGGCCGGGTCACGGTGACGGCGGCGGTACCCGCTACGTTGGCGTACGCGGCGGTGATGGTCGTCGTGCCGGGGGCACGGGCGGTGAAGAGGCCGTTCTCGCTCAGGGTGCCTACCGACGTGTTCGACGCACTCCAGATGAACGAAACATCCGGAACCTCGGTACCCTCGGCGTCGTAGGCGACCGCGGCGAACTGCTGAGTATCGCCGGTGGTGAGGTTCACCGAGGTGGGTTCGACCGTGATCGAGGCGATGCCGGGCGTGACCGCGGAGGCGTTAACTCTCATCTCGATCTTGTCGAGGTAGAACCCGAGGCCTGTGTTGGAATATCCGGCCGGGTTACTGTAGAGCGTCTTTACCGCAAACGTATGGTTCCCGGCCTCGTATCCGGAAATGTCGACGGCGTAGGTTATCCACCTGTTCAAGTTTGTAACCACTGCTACCTCTTCACCGTCGATGAACGCTTTGATCCAGTTTGATCCTTGCCGGATTCCATACAACTGGAACCGCATCTGTGCGGCACCTTCAGGGAAAGTGAGGACCTTTTCGGCAGATGCATTGGCGGCTATTTTCGGGGTGCCGATACTGTAAGACCCCTCGTAGACGACATCGTCCCGGAGCCCTGCGTTTGAGAAGGTCCAGCCGTCGGTCGACTCGCAGGGATCGATCCAGACCGTTTCGAGAACGGTCCTGTTCACGAATACGTCGGCCGTGTCCCGGAGGATGTAGCACTGTCCCGTGATTGTCGTGTTTCCTGCGTACACTGCGGTGAACATGCCGCCGCTCGTGATAGGGCCGACCTTCTCGTCGCTGCTGCTCCACGCGAACCCGGCACCCGTCATGACGCGGCCGTTCTGGTCGTAGACCGTGCCGGTGAACTGCTGCTGGGTCTCACCGATCATGACGACCGAAGACGGACTAACCTCCATCGTCGTCGGGATCGGGATGTCGTCGTAGGGCTCGCCGAAGTAGGCCCCGGCCGGCAGGACGAGGGGGTAGTTGTCCACATTATTGGTGTACAAGGCGATACCCGCATCGCCGATGCCGTTGTCGTCCATATCGTCGATGGGGTACGAGGCTCCCCAGTAGTTGCCGATCGGTCCGGTATACGTAACACCGTTGTAGGTGTAGGTCACCGGATCGGGAGAGCTCCAGGTGTTCGTCTGCCCGGAGGGGTAATTCAAAGTGTTTGAATTATTTACGACGGTATTTGCGAACAGCGTGTTGGACGGACCGGACTGCATATAGATTCCATAGGTATTGCCCGTGACAATGTTGTGGTTAAAACGGCTGTTCTCGACGCCGTCCAGGAATAACCCATAATTGTTACTCGTAATGACGTTTCCGGTAACGGTAATGTTACTGGGTGCCGAACTCTGGGAAACTGTTTGTATAACGAGCCCCTTCGCGCTGTCCCAGCAGGTATTGTTGCTGATGACGCTGTCGCTTATCGATGCACACAACAAAGCAATAGAGAGCGTTGTACTGCCGTTGATAACGTTGCCGTCAACGAGTATGTTGTTCGCACCTTGGACATAGATACCTGTTTTAGAAACGGCGATGATGTTGTCGGTTAAGGTACACCCTGAGTAATCGCGACAGCTTATGCCGCTTGTGCCACTGATGCCGAATCCGGAGACCGTCGAGTTATCGGCCAAAACTGTGACGCCGTATGTCGATGTTGGCGCGATCTTCGTCTTCTCCGATCCGTTCTCCGACCTGAGGGTCAGGGGCTTTGTGACGGTGACGGACTCGTTGTACGTCCCGTCCCCGACGACGATCGTGTCGCCGTCGAACGCGGCGTCCACGGCCGCCTGGATCGAGGTGAAGTCCGCTCCGCCCGAATCGTCGACGGTCCAGGTCAGGGGCGACTGCGGGAGCACGGTCACGGGCACCGTGGCATTGACGGTGCCGACGGCTGCGGTGACGTTCGCACGGCCGTAGGTGAGCGAGGTGAAGTAGCCGGTCTCGTTCACCGTGCCGACGGAGGTGTCGGAGCAAGTCCAGGTGAAGGTGAGATCATCGATGATGGTGTTGTACTGGTCGGTGGCCGTTGCGTTGAGCTGGAGTCCCTCGCCTGCCGTCATGGAGGCGGGCGAGGGCGAGATCGTGATCGCCGCCAGCATCGCCGGGTCCAGCACCGTGACGGCTGCGTTCCCGTTCACCGTCCCGTTGGTCGCGGTGAGGGTCGTCGTGCCGGCAGCAAGGGCGGTGAAGTAGCCGGTCTCGTCGACCGTGCCGACCGTTGTGTTCGAACTGGTCCAGGTGCAGAGGACTCCGTCCATCGGTTCGTCGTACTGGTCGAGGGGGGTGGCGGCGAACGTCCAGTTGTCACCGACGAATACGCTTTTTTCGGCCGGTGAAACCGTTATTACCTTCAGGACCGGCACCGGTGGAATGATGGTGATATTCGCCGTCCCGGTCACCTCGCCGTAGGTGGCGGAGAGGTTCGTCGTGCCCGGTGCGAGGGCGGTGAAGAAGCCGGTGGCGTTCACCGTGCCGACGGTCTCGTTCGAACTCGACCAGTCGACGGCGAGGTTCGCGAGCACGGTTCCCGAGGTGTCCGTGGCCAGGGCGAGGAACTGCTGCACGAGGCCGCGGGAGAGTTCGATATCTGCCGGATCGATAGCAACGGATGCGATCGTCGGGGTGTCGGTCGAGCCGATGGCGTACACGTTGCTGTCGCTCGACCCGATGTAAATGGTGCCGTCCGCACCGATGGAGGGCGTGTCGAAAAAGCGCGGGCTGACCGGGTCGAGGAACTTCCACTTCAGGGTGCCGTCGGATCGGATCGCGTAGAGATACCGGTCGTTCCGGTCGCTCGAGGCGATATAGACGGTGCCAGCGGCATCGATTGCCGGGGCCGTCGTGAGGGTGCCGGTGGTGGTATAGAACCACTTCAGGGTGCCGTCGGGGTTGACGGCGTTGATCGTTTTACTGGCTGAACCCGCATAGATCGTGCCATCGGGCCCGATTGCCGGGGTCGCAACGGCGCCGCCGGTGGCGTAGGACCACTTCGGGGTGCCATCAGGGTTGATTGCATAGAGGCTGCCGTCGGCGGAACCGATGTAGATCGTGCCGTCGGCACCGATCGCCGGGGCCGTGTTGACCGCACCGCCGGTGGCGTAGGACCACTTCAAGGTGCCATCCGGGTTCATGGCATAGAGGCTGCTGTCGGCGGAACCGACGTAGATCGTGCCGTCGGTACCGATTGCCGGGGCCGTGTTGACCGCACCGCCGGTGGTGTACGACCATTTCTCCGTGCCGTCGGGGTTGACGGCATAGAATTTCATGTCGGCGGAGCCGGCATAGATCGTGCCGTCGGCCCCGATCGCCGGGGCTGAGGAGACAGTACCGCCGGTCGTGAACGTCCACTTCACCGTGCCATCAGGGTTCATGGCGTAGATCTTCGCATCCCGGTTGCCAAAGTAGACGGTGCCCTCGCTGTCGATCGTTGCCGCCGTGTAGATCTGGTTGGGCGTGGTATAGGACCATTTCAGGGTGCCGTTCTGGTTTATGGCATAGAATATCTTATCTCTCGAACCAGCGTAGACCGTGCCGTCGGCATCGAGGACCGGCTGGACGTAGAAGAAACTCTTGGCCTTGTATGACCAGAGTTGCACCGGGAACTCGGGGCCCGTGTACGGGCTCAGCCCGGTGTGCCGCAGGTCGTGCCCGTACATCGGCCATGCCGAGACGATCGGGGCGTCGGAATCCGTGCCGATGACCGAGTAGCCGCTCATCACCTTGTCGGAGGTGAGGGCGTTCGTCCAGGCGACCATGTCGTCGCCGTTGTTCGAGTTCTTGCAGTAGCCGTAGACGCTGAAGGCGGCAAACGACTCCAGGTTCTCGAAGGCATAGTTGATCCTGACCGCACCCCGGTTCTCAAGGGCTTCGTTCGGCCGGAGGACGCCTGCATTGAGGTCGATGAACATGATCTGGAAGGTGTTCTCCGTGTCGGTCATGTCCTGGCCCGCGTAGAGGGGGTAGTCGGTCTCGTCGCCGGTCGGCTTCCAGATCTGGGGGCCGTAGATGAAGTCCTCCTTCGTGAATACTTCATCGAGTACACTAGCCTGATAGGTCACGTTGTCGAGGGAGGGTGCCCGATTTCTCTCCGGGTTCGGCGTCCAGGTATACCCGTCCGCCCTGATGCGGAGCCCGAAGTCGTCGGGGATCGTCCCGTTGACGGCGACCATCAGGATGACCTCATCCTCGTAGCCCTTGCCGCCCGAGTCGGTGGCATAGAAGGTTCCGGCCTGGTCCTCCGAAACCGTCACCTGGCCGAAGTTCACGGCCGGGTCGGTGGAGATGTGGAGGGCATTGAGACCGCGACCGATCCCCTCGAACCTGATGTTGTAGGTGTTGTTGTCGAATGCGTTGTACTTCGCGCCGAGGTCGTTTGCAACCTTCACGAAGATGTTGTTGTACCCGGGCAGAACGGACGGCCCGGCCGGTTCGGTAACGGTGATGTAGCCGGTCTTGACCTCGCTGTCCGATCCGCCTGCATTGGCAACCGTCAGGTTCACCGAGTAGGTGCCGGCCGCGGTGTAGGTGTGGACCGGGTTCTGTTCGGTAGAATCGACGATGCCATCGTTCTCGAAGTCCCAGGCCCACGATGTGACCGTGCCGATCGAGGCGTCGGTGAACTGGACCGCGAGCGGCGCGTCGCCGTCGGTGACGTTCGCCGTGAAGTTCGCGATGGGAGCTTCAGGGAGCGGTTGGCCTATGACAGCGTATCCTGACGACCCGCTGGCGCTCAGGCGGTTGGTCCAGCGGATGCCCTGGCCCTGGTTCGAGGAGACCGTGTAGGCATACGCATTGAAGGCTGCAAGTGTCGGCAGGTTCTCGAAGGAATATTCGACCTTGATCGCACCGTTATCGGTGACGGACTGCCCCGAGAAACTCGGCTGGTTGAGTGTGCCCCCGCCGAGGATGCCTGCATTCAGGTCGATGAACAGGATCGAGAAGGTGTTCTCGGTATCCGTCATATCCTGCCCGTCGAAGATCGGATAGTTCGTCGCCGCGCAGGGCCTCCAGATCTGCGGCCCGTAGAGGAAATCGTCCTTGGTGAACGTCTCGTTCAGGGCTTCCGGAGTATAGGTAATGTCCGCGAACGCCGGATAGGTGCCTGTGAGTACCGGCGTCCACTGGTAGCCGCTTGTCTTGATGTTGACCCGGAAACTGTCGGGGATCGTGCCGTTGACGGCGAGCATCAGGATGCCGTCGTCGTCCCAGCCGCGGCCGCCGGTGTCGGTGAGGTAGAAGACGCCCGCCTGGCTTTCGCTAAACGTGATCTGGCCGCCGACTTCGGTGATCGGGTCGGTCGTAATGTGGAGGGCATTCATACCCTGGGTGCTGCTCTGGCCCGGACTGAAGAAGTGATAGGTGTTGTCGCCGTAATCGTTGAACCGGGCGTTCCCATCGTTTGAGATCTGCAACAGCACGTTATTGTTCGACGGTATTACTGCGTAGATGCCGGGAAAGGTATCGATGTCGATATACTGCGGCAACTGCTCGACCGCTGCCGGTGTCACCTCGTCCTCGACCGTTTCAGTCCGCGTCGGTTCGGGTGTACTGTTACCCTCCATACCGACGCCTGAAGGTGTCTCGTCGGGAACTCCGGCGGTCGGTTCGGTCGTGTTCGACGGCAGGTCGGTGCCCCCCAGCGCCACCGCCGGTACGGCGATGAGCGCGAAGAGCAGTAGCAGGACGGCTATCCGCCCCTGCCATGGGTTGTCTTGAATACGTTTATCCCCTGTCATAATATCTTCCTTTTAAAGCAAGGATTCTCGAAGAAGTTCCTGCGGAACCGGCACCAGAGGTGCCCACATCGGCATAACCGATCTCTGAGAATGAGTAAAATCTCAACTGTGCAGTATAAGACCGTTACTAAATCGGGCAGATTTAATCAAATTCAGTTAACCTTTTTTAGCCATTATTAAATCTATCCATGGGGGGTGCTCGAAAAAAGGTTAGGTCCGGTGGGTCACGAGATGTTCACCGTGTAGCCGCTACTGCCTGTGCCGGAGACCGCGTTGGTCCAGGAGATCCCCTGACCCTGGTTCGAGTGCAGGCACCATGCATAGGCATCGAAGGCGCCGAACCCGGTGAAGTTGCCGATCTCGTAATCGACCTGCGCCATGCCGTTACCTTCAAGGGTGCTGTTGAGTCCGAGCAAGCCCACGTTCAGGTCAATGAACATGATCTGGAAGGTGTTGGTAGTGTCGGTCATATCCTGGCCGTAGAAGATCGGGTAATTCGAGACGCTGCTTGGTTTATAGATCTGCGGGCCGTAGGCGAAGTCATCCTGCCAGAAGGTCTCCTGCAGTGCCCCTGCTGTGTAGTCGTATGAGGTCGGCTCCTCGGTGGTTGCTTCCCACTGATAGCCGCTTGAGGTGATCTCGATCGAGAAGTCGTTGCTCAGGGAGGCGTTGGTCGCGAACATCAGGATGATGTCGTCATCGTACCCCCGACCGCCCGTGTCGGACACGTAGAACGTCCCGGTGGCTGAGGTTGAGTTAGTCACCTGTCCGTTGGGGGAGCCTGTGTTTGTCGTGATGTGGAGGGCGTTCAGGCCGCCGCCGCCGAACTTCATGTAGTAGGTCCCGTTATTTCCGACCCCATGGACCGCGCCGTCGAGGTCGTATTTCACCCCGGCGAAGTTTGCAACCTCGATGAAACTGTTCTTGTAAGGCAATTCGGTCAACGCCGATGCGGGTATCACGCAGAGCACCATCATCACGACGAGACCTGCAGCGATCAGGCGTGAGGCTCTCCTCGTGGAACGTGTTGTTTCTACTGTTTTCATACCTTCACCTCTAAGTCCTGCCGCAAACTCGGGGTTTGCGACTTTTTAAGATCCGTTGATTACCTCTTGCGGATAATCAACTATGGGCTCTTAATCACATCCTGATAAATAAATATTGTTATTTAATGGCAGGGTTAATAATAGTATATTGACTTATTTTCCTCATATTGTCGGATCGTGTAGCCCGGAACTCCCCGCATTCCTTCCGCAGTCTTTCCGGAACTCGTCGCACCTGATGAAGTCTCACTTTGTCTGCCCTGTTTTGGTTGTAACGTAGGGCCGAAATGAGCTTTGTAGGTATGCTTCACACACCCGAGATGTACCCGGATCGGGTGTCATCGCGCCATCTGGTACTTGCCGATAAATACGCCTGTCACCGTCGGAAAACTTGTGACGTCCTCAAAACTGGTAGACCTCGAAGTGAATATCTCTGGGGTACGGCCGCATGAGCCCGCCCGTATTCGGAGCAGGCGTCGTTAACCTGTCTTAATTAACTCACCTCGAACTAACAACCGTCAAATAGCATATCCACCCAACTTTCTTCCAGGAATCAGCATGGCAGGCACGGATACGGAGATTTCAGCGCTCAACCGGCGGGCACGGGAGCATGCAGCCACTCTTGGCAACGTTCGCTCCGGCATGGAGACGGTGATCATCGGACAGCAGGCGGTCATCGACCAGGTGCTCGCGGCAGTGCTTGCCGGCGGCCACGCCCTCCTCGAGGGCGTCCCGGGGATAGCAAAGACGCTCACGATCAGCACCCTCGCGCATTGCCTCGACTGCACGTTCGCCCGTATTCAGTTCACCCCCGACCTTCTTCCCGCCGATATCACCGGGACCCGGATATACGACCGGAATACGGCTGTCTTCCGGACGATCCAGGGGCCGATCTTCCACCAGATCATCCTTGCCGATGAGATCAACCGCGCCCCCCCGAAGGTGCAGTCCGCCCTCCTCGAGGCGATGCAGGAGGGGCAGGTCACCATCCAGGGCGAGACCTACCCGTTGCCGCGCCCGTTCTTCGTCCTCGCCACTCAGAACCCGCTCGAATCAGAGGGCACCTACCCGCTCCCCGAGGCGCAGCTCGACCGATTCATGCTCAAGATCCGGATGGACTACCCGACCCTCGACGAGGAGATCGCCATCCTCGACCGGTTCACGGCGGGGGACCAGCCCGCCCCTCCGGCACCTATCCTCAACGCCGCCGATCTCGCCGCCCTCCGATCGTTCGTGCGATCGGTCTACGCCGACCCGGGCGTCAAACGCTATGCCGCGCAGCTGGTCGACGCCACCCGGCACCCGGTGGTGTACGGCCTCGATCTCGGCCCCATGATCGCCTCGGGAGCATCCCCACGGGCATCGCTTTCCCTCCTCCTCTGCGGCAAGGCGCATGCGGTGCTCGACGGGCGGGGCTATGTCGTCCCCGACGACATACGGGCTCTCGCCCCCGCTGTCCTCAGGCACCGGGTGCTCCTCACCTTCGAGGCGGAGGCGGATGGCATCACCCCTGAGACTATCGTTCGGGATATCCTGGCAGCCGTGGAGGTGCCCTGACGGTGAGCGACACCGAAGGGCGGGCGGACCTCATCAGGCAGATCCGGCGGATCGAGCTCAAGACCGCCCTGCAGGCAGACGGCTCCTGCCTCGGCCCCCGGCGATCGCCGTTTGTGGGGAGCGGGATGGTGCTTGCAAACCTCCGCGAGTACCTCCCCGGCGACGACGCCCGGGCGATCGACTGGAAGGCATCGGCGCGCTTCGACCGGCTTATCGTCAGGGAGTTTGAGGAGGAACGGAGCCAGACATACTACATAGTCCTGGACCGCTCGGGATCTGCAACGTTCGGATCCTCGATCAGCAAGGACCGCCGTATACTCGAGGTGGCCGCAAGCCTGATCTTTGCCGCTCACCGGCAGAACGGGCGGGTGGGGCTCTGTATCGTCACCGATCGCGTTGAGATCTTCATCCCGGCCCGGCCGGGCAAGAGCCATGTCATCAGGCTCGTGCAGACCCTCGTCTCCCACCGGCCGGCCGGACGAGGGACCGATCTCTCTCTTGCGTTCCGGTTCCTCTGCACGAGGGTCCGGCGCAGGTGCTCGGTCATCGTCCTCTCCGACTTCGACGACCCGAAATTTGCCAGCAATCTCTCTCTCCTGCGCCGGCGGCATGAGGCGACTGCCATAAGGGTGACTGATCCTGCAGAAGGCTCTCTCCCGGATGTGGGGCTGGTCTTCCTCGAAGATCCTGAGACTGGCGAGCAGGTGCTCGCGGATACATCGGACCCGGCCTTCCGTAGCGCCTACGCCGATGCTGTAGTCGCGGCGGATCGCCACATTGAGGGGTTCCTGCGCTCGTGCCGGGTGCCGGAGGTCCGGGTCTCCACGGATGAGCCCTACGACCTCCCCCTGCGCCGCTTCTACGCGCACCCGCGCTACCGGGGTGGGTAATGACCGGGTTTGCAGAGCCGCTCTGGCTCGTCGGCCTCGCGGGCATACCGATCCTCTGTCTCCTCTACCGTCGCGCCGTCCGGGAGCGATCATATGCCGCGCTCACCTTCTCCCGCGTCGCGGTAGCGGCGGATATCCGGAGCCCGGGCCGACTCTCGCGCCCGCACGCTCTCTTTGCCCTTGCCCTTCTCGCCCTCGCCCTCATCCTGGTCGGCCTCGCCGATCCGCATATACCGCTCGAGGGGATCGATGAGGGCGTCAGCGTGGTGCTGGCGCTGGACACCTCCGGGAGCATGCAGGCGACCGATTACCGCCCCACACGCCTCGAGGCCGCGAAGATCGCCGCGGAGACCCTGCTCTCCCGGCTCAGCCCGGACGACTACGCAGGGGTCGTCATATTCGAGTCCGGGGCGACGAGCGCCGCCTACCTCTCCCCCGACCGGGACCGGGTGATCGAGAGGCTCCACGGGGTCCGGAGGCGGGATGGGCAGACGGCTCTCGGCGATGGGCTTGCCCTCGCTGTCGACATGGCTGATTCCATCCCCGGTCGGCACCGGGTGGTGATCCTCCTCTCCGACGGCGCAGGCAACGCCGGTGCATTCTCCGCCGAGGAGGCTGCCGCGTATGCCCGTGAGAGGAGTGTGCCGGTCTATGCCGTGGGCATCGGCTCGGCAAACCCGCCGGCGGGCGCATCGGAATACGCCGCGCTCGATGAGGAGACGCTCCGGGCGATTGCCCGTACGACCGGGGGGAAGTACTACGCCGCGGTCGACGAGGGGACGCTTGCCGCTATCTATGCCGGCCTGACCGATGAGATACCGCGCGAGCAAAGAGATACGAGCATCCGCGATCTCTTCTTCGCCGGGGCGCTCGGCGTTCTTCTCACCGAGATATACCTCCGCTACGGCCGGGGGAGGATCCTCCCGTGAAGCGGCTCCTCCTTTTTGTTCTCCTTACCATCGTGTGCGTGGCGACCGCTGCGGCCGGCGGCATCACCCTCTCGACCGGGCAGTCCGACTACATCATACAGGTCGGAGAAGAGGCGATGTTTCCCATCGCCGTCGAGAACGCGCTCGGTACCGATACGACGGGGTTGCTCATCCGGGAGGTGCGGTTCATACCGGAGGACAGCGATGGAAGCAATCCGGCGCGAGAGTCGCGATCCCGGGCGATCACCATATTTCGGGATATGGAAGAGATCACCGCCAGCGCCGGGACGGCGACAGAGCCCGGAACGTTCCTCTTCGATATCGCGTTCGAATACGGGGGCGCACCCCGTACGCGCGTCACCCTCCCCGAGATCCGGGTCCACGCCATCGGTTCTGTTGCCCAGGAGGCGGACCAGCAGAACCCGCAGGTGAGTTCTGTCTCGACATCCTCCGGTGCCGGGGGACCGCATGGGGGATCCTCATCCTCCGCGAAACAGCCCGGACAGCTGATGCAGGATACGGAGTCTCTCAGGGAGCAGGCGGCGCGGGAACAGGACCGTATACAGGCGTTGCGAACCGATCTGCTTGCCGGGCTTGAAGATGATCCACCTGTCCGCGAGATCCACGCCGTCCTCACATCGCACGGGTATGCCCGGGCGGCGACGATGATCAACCCGACAGGTGAGGGAACGGGGACATTCTCGTTTGAGTACAGCGGGAGCGCCGGGGATGTGATACGAGCCGGGGGTGCGGTGGAGAACGGCTCCGCAACATATGCAGCGTATGCCACCGAGAGATCGCTCGTTGTGCCGGATTTGGTCGTGGCAGACGGGAGATACGGCCAGTATGCCGGCGAGCTTGCCGATGCCGGATTTTTCCCGGCCACATCATCGATGAACGCGACAGTGGACATCTCCTCCGTCAGCATAGGGTTCATCGATGGCCAGAACCGGACGGCGAGGATCATCGCCACCCTCTCGGGGGGAGAAGTGCGGGATGTGGTGCTCGAGCAGCCACCCGATTTCGCCTGGCTTGCGGGCGCCGGCACGGTCTGCATCCTCCTCCTGATCGGCTACCTCATTCGGCGGAAAAGATCGGGAACACCGGCACCGGTAGTCCCGGCAGTTACCCATGACCACCGCGACGACGCCCTCCATCTCCTCGAGGCGGCACGCAGAGAGTTTGGTCGCGGCGACCGGAAGGTCGCATATGGGACTGCCGGCAGGGCGTTGCGGGCATACATCTCATCCGCATGCGGGATCGGTGCGGAGGTTGCGGATGGCGATGCCCTGCGCCTGCTCAGGGAGTACGGCCATGAGGCCGGGATCGCTTCATCCATCCTTGAACGGTGCGGAGCCGTCTCCTACGCCGGCTCCCCGCCCCGTGACGATGAGTTTTGGGCCATTATTCGGGCGATCGAGGCCTTTATCCTGCAAAACATCGCGGGCAGCACTTCAGATAGACATCATTAAATCATCACAAATTTCAACTACATTAACTAAACAAAGTTGATGAGTATCGAGTTTCAGCATCTTTTTCATCTCTATTCTCCCATTTTATTCAGGTAAATGAGATACCATGACCCTGCTTATTGCCCTTGACGACACGGACAGCCTGGAATCCCGTGGGACGGGCCGCCTGGCCCGTGCGGTCGCCGATGCGATCGCGGAACACTACCCCGTATGGGGTGTCACCCGGCACCAGCTCTATGTCCATCCATCGATCCCGTACACGTCCCACAACAGTTGCGCCGTCATCCATGTCGACGCCGGCGGCCGTGAACCGCTCGAGATGAGCCTCGCTATAGCCGAGGAGACGATGCTCGACGACTTCGTGGAGGGGAGCGATCCCGGCCTTGCCGGAGCAACCCTCGATCAGGTTGCCCCGGCCATGGTTGCCTTCGGCCGCGATGCCCAGAGAATGGTGCTCACCCAGGAGCGCGCCCGGACTCTGGCAAGAAACCTTGATGTATGGCTGAAAGGTCTCGGCGGCACGGAGGATGGCGTTATAGGCGCCATGGCCGGCCTCGGTCTTGCAGCGACCTACAACGACGGCAGGTTCCTCCAGAAAGGCGCCATCCGTAGCCACACCGGCCCGACACCGGCATCCGTCCTCCTCAGCGCGGGGATCGACGAGATCATGACGCTTGATGGCCGGAAAGTCACCGAAGGGATCATCATACTCAGGGAGGGCAAAGCCGCCAAACCCTGCCCCGTCAACGGCAGGGCGGTCCTCTTCGTGGATGAACAGGATGGAGAACTGGTTGGGGTAAAAAGAGACTGACCATGATGCTGCAGAGGAGGGCCTTTCTGGCGGTCACCGCGCTCGTGGCGGTCGTCATCGTCGCGTTCCTGATCGATACGGCCGTCTCGCAGGCCTATGTCGATGAGAGCGGTTCGACTAACTCCATCCTGCAGACCGCAGCCATCGATCGCTACGATCTCCGGTACGGCCCCCAGTCATGGAGGCCCTACGCCACGCCGATCGCTATCGGTCCGGGCGACATACCCTCCGGAAGTTGGTACCTCGCTTTCGTGAACCTGGGGGTGGTGCCCGTCGGCGGGAACCCGGCCCTCGCGCGCACCGGCTCGGTCAGAGTCGATTACCGATTCACGGATCTTGCCGGAACGGCATCTTTCAGCATCTATGGCCTCCGCGCCGGAGATAGCAGGACATGGACGAACCGGCAGTCCGGCTATGGCACGTCCGGTTACTACATCTCCGGGACCGCTGCGCCCGGCGACCTGCCGCGGTGGGCGGCACCACTTTCGGAGGGCGATCGCTACATCGTCGATGTGGCCGGCTCCTCGCGCCCGATCGATGAGGATACGGCCCGGGATACCCGTACATTCTGGTTTGAGCGGATAAACTCGGGTCTGGATGGGATCCATATCACCACCGATATTGTGGCCCGGAAAGGGCAGGTGACCGAGACCGGCGATCTCGATGGTTCGTTTTATGTCACGTATACCGGCGGCAACAGGGTTGGGGCCCTCTTCCTTATGGTCGCCGTGGACCGACCGCAGCCGGAGGGTTTCGGACTTGCACTCGAATCAACGTTCGTGGAGGATAATAGATGAAACGCCCATCCTACTTCAGCCTGTACGAGATCGCCCTGCTCTCTCTCTTCGGGGCGCTCGTCTTTGTCCTGCGGGCGGCGATCGTGGTCCCGATCCACACACCCGGAAGTTCGGGGATCTTCTGGGTTCTGCCGCTCATAGTCGGCACCGCTCTCGTGCGAAAGCCAGGAGCCGGGACGTATGCCGGCCTGGTGTCCGGCCTCCTTGCATCGTTCTTTGGCATCGAACCACTCCATCTCTTCGATATCTTCAAGTACACAGCAATGGGGATCACGATCGACCTCGTCTCTCTGGCGTTCGGCTACCGCCTCGAAGATCCGATCGTCGGATTCATTGCCGGTGCCGCGGGGAACATGGTGAAGATGGTGGTGAACTATGCCGTACACCTGCTCCTCGGTGTTCAGGGCGTCTTCATCCTCCTCGGCATCGGGTTATCCTCGGCCACGCACCTGATCTTCGGGGGCATCGGGGGCATCATCGCCGCCCTGATCGTCGGGCGGCTTTACAGGGCGGGCATCGTGCATCAGGGCGACGTGTCGGATGAAGGCTGACCCGGCGATCGAGTTCAGATCGGTCTCGTTCCGGCACCCGGCCATCCGGTCGGCCCGGCCCCGGGAGGTACTCGCCGGGATAGATTGCGTCATCGGGGAAGGCGAGCGCGTTCTTCTGACCGGTTCGAGCGGTTCGGGAAAGACGACGTTCCTCCGATGTTGCAACGGCCTGATACCGCATGCCAGGCCCGGCACCTTCAGAGGCGACGTCTTTGTCCAGGGACAGAACACGCGCGATTGCACGATCGGCGACCTTGCCACCACCGTCGGCATGGTCTTTCAGGATCCGGATCACCAGATCTTCTCAAACGACGTGGTGAGCGAGATAGCGTTCGGCCCCGAACAGCTCGGCTGGCCTCCATCGCGGATCGACCGGGCTGTCAACGAGATCCTGGAGCAGTTCCAGCTTGATAGGCTCTGCAGCCGGCAGACGACCGAACTCTCCTGGGGAGAACGCCAACGCCTGGCGATCGCCTCTGTCGTTGTTCTGCACCCTGCAATCCTCATTCTCGACGAACCGTTCTCCGGGCTTGATGCCGTGAACGCGGCCGGGCTCCTTGGCCTCCTCGATACGCTGAACAGGGAGTCCGGCATGACGATCATCCTCTCTGAGCACCGAAGGGAGCTAGTTTCTCGCTGGGCATCCCGCCGGATATCCATGGTCGATGGAAGGCTGATCGAGCCCTCCGCCCCCGATCCTCTCCTGCGGGGCCGCCCTCCCCGCCAGAGGGCGGGCTCTCCCCACCCCGGTGTTGTCACCCTCGAGAATGTCACGTTCCGGCATCCGGGAAGAGACCTTCCGGCCCTGGATAATGTCTCTCTGATCCTTTACTCCGGCGAGGCGACAGTGCTTGCCGGCCCGAACGGCTCGGGGAAGAGCACGCTGCTGCGACTCTTAAACGGCCTTCTACGACCTGAATCCGGGAAGATCATCGTGGATGGGGAGGAGATCCGGGGAAACACCGTCGCCGAGATCGCCCGCACCGTCGGCCTGGTCTGCCAGCATGCCGACTACCAGCTCTTCGGGGAGTCCATCGCCGAGGAGCTTGCCTTCGCCCCCGCTAACCTCGGCACCCCACCGGATGTGATAACGGCGCGGATCGAGCAGGTGCGAGAGGATCTCGGCATAGGACACCTGGGGCTTACGGTCTCGCCGCTTGCCCTCTCGGTCGGAGAAAAACAGCGCGTCAGCATCGCGTCCGTCTTGACGATGGATACGCCCGTCCTGGCACTCGATGAACCGACGCTCGGTCTCGACCCCGCCGCCAAGCAGAGGCTGGCCGGCCTCATCGATACGCTCTGCGCCGTGGGTAAGGCGGTCGTCATCGCGACGCACGACGCGGAGTTCTCCGCTGCGGTCGCAGATAGGGTCATCAGGCTTGATCGCGGTCGCATCGTGGACGACCGGAGGGTTCAGGCATGACCGGCGAGCAGCACGGCCGAAGGCATGCTTACCGGGCGGTGGGCTACGTACCGGTGGACTCGTTCCTTCATCGGGTGGACCCGAGGACCAAACTCCTGATCGCGCTTGCGATAAGCATAGTCGCGTTCTCCACGATATCGCCTATCCGCACTGCCCTCCTTTTTACCTTCGTTGCCGGCCTTGCGGCTGCCGCAGGGCTCGCAAGACCATTCTTCAGGGGCCTCCTCCTCCTCCTGCCGCTCCTTATCTTCATAGTCGTCATCGATATATTTTTTCCCGAGAACCCCTCAGGATCCACCTATTTTTCTATGCAGATCGGCCCGTTCTTATCGGTGATAACCTCCGGAGGGCTGCTCTATGCCACGGCAAAAGGAATTAGAGTTCTTGTCATCGGCGGGATATCGTTCATCTTCGTTATGACCACCTCATACACCTATTTCGTTGCCAGCCTCCGCATCAGCCGGCTGCCCCCGATCGTCGCCTTCTCCCTTGGATATGCGCTGAAGTCGATGACGGCGCTCTACGATGACCTCAGAAATATCATGGACGCCCAGCGTTCACGGGCGCTTGAGTTCGACCGGGGAACGCTCATCAAGAACAGGAGAAAGTTGATGGCGCTCGGCGTACCGATGACGGTATCGATCCTGAACCGCGCCCGGTACGTGACCGAGGCGATGCAGAGCCGGGGGTTTGCATCGACCCCGAAGCCCACCTGCTATCGCCCTCCCTGCCCCGGGAAGGATGATATCCTGCTGCTCGTCGTGCTCGCGATCTCAATACTCGGTATCGCGATGGCGCCGGTGTAGGCAGCCGGTTCTCAGGCTGCCTCAACCTTCGGCCCGAACTCTTTCCGGATCCCCTGGCGTCCCCTCGGCGAACGCATATCTCAGCCCTTCAACGGTATCGGGTTCACCGAACGGCTCTATCTGTTTTTGAGGAAGCAAGCGCTGGTGATCTTGGTGCCTCATCTGTTCCCCGGGTTACCGATCTCGCTTTCGCACCATGTTACAAAGCTCTCTGAGATGGTAACTGCCCGCTGGTATTCCTCCTCTTTGACTGGCGAAAGGAAATGCGGATACCTGGTTGTGATGGCGAACCGTGTGAGTTTTGCGGCTTCTTTCACGTGGTCCGGCACATGAACCCCGTTCTTCGTGATGATGGTGACGAGTGCGGCAAGATCGTGGACATACGGATACTCAATATGGTGAAGGATACAGACCGCCTTGAGCGCTTTTTCTGCTGCCTGCTGGGCGTTAAAGCAGAGATCTTCCAGGTACACGGATGTATCGGCACGGCTCCTGGCAATTGCAAGATTCGAATGTGCCCGGTTAAACCATTCCCGTGGATCTTCAGGTTGAAACCTCTCCGGCATGGTAAACCTCGCGGCCCTGCTGGAGTGCAGGGTATACTATAAAGTAAGGAGAATTCCGGAACCGCTCCATATCCAGGGAAGAGATAACAATAATATCGACGGCCTGGCCGATACCGATCAGGCTCATATAGATCTCTTCTGTGAGGCTCCCGGCATCGAACTCACCGCTCTTTATCACGAGCAGATCGATATCGCTTGCCGGTCCCATCTCACCCCGCGCACCAGATCCAAAAAGAACTATCTTTTCCGGGTTTGAACAGGCAACAATCCGGCGGATAATCTCCTCCAGTACTCCAGGGTCTACCGTCCCTTCGTTCATTGTTTCTTCACCAGCAAAGACATATTTTGGATTCAGGCTACCTTACCTCCGCGCTACGGCCCACATATCCCGCTCATGCCGCGGCGCCCCTTCGTACACGACACATTTTCATGCCGGATCCGGCATGATTGTATATGCAGGGTAGCGTATCAAATATCCTTTGATCGGATCGGCCCCGTCAAGGCTTCGCGCTCTTCCGCGTGAGGCCGGATCATTACCTCCTGCTGAAGACTCATGTGAAGAGCGCGAAGAGTGATAGGCTGGAATAATAATCTGATCCGGCCCGCTCCCTCACGCCTCTGCCGCTTCCACCTTCGGCCCGAACTCCTTTTTGATCCCCTCCGCGAACTTCTCAAACCCTATCTCATCCATCTGGTCAGCAAGAGGCCGGCCGCTCCAGGCGGTTCTGTAGACCCAGTAGACGATACGGTCGACGACTTCGACGACCTCCTCCTCGGTCTCGACGGTGACGAGCTCGCGGCCTACCCGGGGCGATGTCCCGCGCCGTCCGCCAACCATGATCTGGTAGTGGTCGTACTCAGACTTCAGGAGATGGTAGGGGCAGGAATGGATGCAGACACCACACTGGACGCATTTACTCTCATCAAGGACGGAGATCCCATTCTTCAGGGCTATGGCGCGCTGTTTGCAGTACTCCACGCACGTGCCGCACCCTGTGCAGAGACCGGGGATACGCAGAGGCCGGATCCGGCCTATTATACCTATATCGTTTAAGAGCGGACTGTTGCACATGTATGTGCAGCCCGATATAGCGATGCGGAGCCTTATCGGGAGCTCCCTCCCGAAGACCCGCGCATCAATCTTCCGGGCAAGGTCGATCGTCTCGCAGTTGGCGTACTTGCACCGCTCCGTGCCCGGGCAGGCCATGATGTTCACCACTTCGTTCTGCTCCGCACCGATGGGCGTTCCGTTCTTATCGAGGGCCCCGGCCACCTTCGCGAAGTTCTCAGGAAGCACGTGCGGTATCTCCACCGTCTGGCGCATGGTGAGGTGGACGGAGCCGTCGCCGTATTTAGCGCTGATCCGTGCTATCTGGCGGATCTGGTCCACGGAGAGGACGCCGGCCGGGATTCGCAGCCGTATTGTTGCGTACTCGGCGTTCCGCTCTGTGATGATCCCCCCCCGGGTATGGAGGATGTGGTCTTTCGTCATCCCACAGTAGTGGCGGTCGCCGGGATAAAAAGGGTGGTCACAGAAGAGCAAGGAGGAGGATGACCCCCGCCCGTGTGATCTCATTTGTTGCCCCGACGACATCGCCGTTGACCCCGCCAAAGAGATGCCGGGAGAACACAAGCATCACTGCGGCGATGCCAACCGTGGTCGCGAGGACGAGCGCGACATGCGCCGGCGAAATCGGCAGCAGGAAGAGAGGAAGCGCGAGGAGGGTTGCCGGGACGACAAACCAGGGCCGTGCAAACTGGTGGAGGTAGGAGTGGAGCCCCTCGTGGAACGGCACACCGAGCGTGGTGAGGTAGGACATGGCGACCTTTGCCAGAACCTCGGCCGTGAGTATGACCGCCCATAGGGGTGTCGCGCTCTGGAGGCCGGCAAACGCTATGAGCGTGACGACGATCCCCGCTGCGACCGCCCCGGCCCCGGTGGTCCGATCGGTCATGGCCCCTATCCGCTTCTCCCGGCTTCCGTGGGCCATGAGCCCGTCGCCGAGGTCAAGAAGGCCGTCGAAATGGTTGCACCCCGAGAGGATGAGCACAATGGCGAGGGCGACGGCCGCCCCCACAGGTGGAGATGCTATACAGTACGTTATGCCGGCCGCAAACCCACCTATAACGTACCCCGCGAGGGGGTATATGTAGGAGCGGCGGGCAAAGTACTCAAATCCGGCCGGTTTCCCGAGAGGGAGCGATGTGCAGAACTGGAGGAGGGCTATGACCGATCTCACATGGACTCGCTGTAGAGGCGTGATGTGCAGCCCGCTATCAGGCCGGCGATGGCATCATCGAGGAACGGCCCGAGTTTAGAGAGTATCCCCGGCTTCTTCTGATCGTAGCGGGTAAACTCAAACCGCGCGTATGTCCCCCCGATCACCTCAGCTATGGCCATACCGATGATCTCGTCCGAGAGGAGGAAGACCGGATCGTCGGCGATCTCGGAGTTCTTCCTCCTCCAGTAGAGTTCATCCTCAAGCAGTATGGCGCTAAGGAGGAGCGACGCAACGTTTGGATCCTCAAAGGCCTTCCCTATCTTTGCATCCAACCTATCTGCGGCCTCTTCAGCCCCCATACCGTGGGAGACATAGAGTTCCATTGCGGAGGCGACGATATCCCTCCTCTGGACGCCTTTTGCCTCCAGTCTGTTCTCGATCTCGAACATTACATAATGGTTGAGCCCGGGATGTATTTCCGCGTTTGGATTCTATGCGCACCGCGATCTACCGGAGCACCAACCGCAACCTCTTCTATTCTGCGGCACCCACCCTGTACTCGATGTCTCGCCCCTTTCTCTCAGAGGATCCAGGCCTCAGGCCGAGCCGCCCCATGATGGCGCTGGTCCTTGCAAACACCATGCTCTCCACCGTCCCCGGCATATCGGGCGCCGGGCCGACAC
Organism: uncultured Methanoculleus sp.; assembly: GCA_964413225.1. Lineage (GTDB taxonomy): Archaea > Halobacteriota > Methanomicrobia > Methanomicrobiales > Methanoculleaceae > Methanoculleus. Next base: position 29,124 of record CAYPRO010000003.1, read on the forward strand.
CCGAAAAGACCCTCCTTACGCCTATCCTGGATGCGGAGCTGGTCACGACCGGCGCTATAACGAGCATGCCGGCCAGGCCGAACACGCCCACCGGTTGCCCGACGCCGGCGGCGATCACCCGGTCCATGGTGGAGCTGACTGCTCTCTCCCCCGTCATCATAAACGCCGGGCTTGCCCACACCCCCACCGTCCCCTGCCTGGACGCCTACGGGAGCCCCGGCGCCGACCCCAGAAAGGAAGACGCGGTGCCGCAGGCGGCGCTCCTCTTTGAGCGGGGGGAGATGATCGGCCGACTCCTCTCGCAGTACAGCGACCTCCTGATGCTCGGCGAGTGCGTCCCCGGCGGGACGACGACCGCCCTCTGTGTCCTCAGAGCGCTCGGCTACAACTCCTCGGTCAGCAGCGCCTTTGTAAAGAACCCCCTTGCCCTCAAGGATGCCGTCTGCAGGGAAGTTCTCACCCGGATACATGAGTCAGGTGAGAGAGAGCCCCTGGATATCCTCCGCGCCGCGGGCGACCCCATGATGCCGGTCGCGGCAGGGATTGCGAGTGCCTATACGGGGGATATCCTCTTTGCCGGCGGAACCCAGATGCTTGCCGTAGCAGCTGCCCTGAAAGCGCTCGGAAAGCGGGTGCCGCACCTTGCGACAACGGTCTACATAAGGGATGACCCTTCGGCCGGGTTTGTCCGGTCGGTCGCCGATATAGGCACCACGGCATACTACGTCGACCCGAACTTCTCCGGCATCGGGCATGCCGGGCTTGCCCGATACTGCATAGGCGAGGTCAAGGAGGGGACGGGGGCCGGCGGGGCCCTGATGCTCGCTTACATCATGGGCCATGAGCCGGGAGAGATCATCCAAAAAGTCTTTGATTTCGCCCGGAATTATGACTGAGGGAAGGAATATACCTTTTTACATCCACCTATAAGCAATGTTTCCTTTATGCGTGGCCGACGATCGCGGGGCAGCTCAACCTCCCGCCCTCCGTTATACGGATACATTGGCCACAACGATCCCGCGCGCCAACCATGCCGTCGACAGACGAACCTTCTCTGGATACCCCGGCCCTGTATGCTCGACGTAGACGAAGTTCTGGATCAGGTCAGGTCCATCGGGTTCCGGTGCCGGGAATGCGGCGCCTGCTGCCGCAGAGTCTCGGAGGACTCTAACCTTGTCATCGTGAGCCCGGCCGAGGTGCGGGCGATCATGGCGGCGACCGGCATGGCCTGGGACGATATAGCCGAACCGTACCCCGAGTTCATCTATGCCGGGGACGGTGGAGAGTACACGCTCGCCTGGTGCATCCGGCGAACGAAGGATGCCTGCATATTCCTCCGGGAGGGACGGTGCGCCGTATACGCCCATCGCCCCTGGATATGCCGCACCTACCCGTTCATGCTGGTGGACGACGACCTGCGGGTCTCGGAGTGCCCCGGGCTCGGTGTGCCCCTATCCCTTCGTGAAGCGCACGCCATCGGCGCAGATCTCTGCAGGCGGCAGGCCGCCGAGACCGCTGAGGAGGCCGGCGTCAGAGCTGTCTACCGTAGGACGACGGTGACGCCGGGTGTGCGCGCCGTAATCGACAGCGAGGGCGTCAAGGAGGTTCATGGCTGAGATCCGCCTCGTCGGGACGGCCCACGTCTCGCAGAAGAGCATCGATGACGTCCGCTCTGCCATAGAGGAGTTCCAGCCCGATATCGTCAGCGTCGAGCTCGACCGCGGCCGGTACGCAGCGCTCACCGAGGATGTGCCTGAGCCCCAGGTCACGGATATACTGAAGGGCGGCAACTTCGGCCGGCTCCTCGTCCAGTGGGTGCTCACATACATCCAGCAGAGGATCGGCGCCGAGACGGGTGTGAAACCCGGCGCCGAGATGCTGGCCGCCATAGAGGAGGCCGAGAAGCATCAGAAACCCATAGCCCTCATCGACCGGGATATACAGATCACGCTCGGGCGGTTCTGGGGCAGGATGGGGATCTGGGAGAAGATGAAGCTCATCGGAGCGCTCGTATACTCTCTGGTGAGCGTCGAGGAGCAGGAGCTCGATGTGGATGCTCTCACGAACCAGGATGTGGTGAGCGCCGCAATGGAAGAGTTCCGCAAGTTCTCCCCGCGTGGCGCCCAGGCCCTGATCGACGAGCGGGACGCCTACCTTGCGCACCAGATCCTGATGCTCGGGAACCGCTACGACCGGGTGCTTGCGGTCGTCGGCGCCGGCCACATACGGGGTGTGCAACATTACCTCGATGCACCGGATATGCTGCCGCCGCTCTCATCCCTGACAACCGGGGAAAAGAGTCTCCCCTGGGGAAAGATCTTCGGGGTGGCCGTCACCGCCATATTCTTCCTCCTGATCGCCGCCATAGCCTTCTCGGGCGTTGGGCTTGATGTCCTGCTTGCCGCCCTCGTCTACTGGGTCCTGATCAACGGTGCCTTAAGTGCTGTATTCACGCTGCTCGCCGGAGGGCACCCCTTCTCCGCCGCCACGGCGTTTGCCGTCTCCTGGCTGACGTCTCTTAACCCCATGCTTGCGGCGGGATGGTTTGCCGCCATCGTCGAGGCGAAGATCCGCAAACCCGCCGTCGGAGAGATCCGCCAGATCATAGCGGCGGAGACCTTTGCGGATATGCGCCGGATCCCTCTCTTCCGGGTGGTGCTGGTCGCAGCCCTTGCAAACGTCGGGAGCACGCTCGGGACGTTTGCCTATCTCATATTCATATTCCCGGTACTCGGGATCGATCCGGCTGTGGTCGTCAGTGATGGGCTTGCAAATATGTTCCAGGCATTATCGGGGCTCTTCTGAGCCCCCTCAGGTTTTTCCGCCTCCCCAAGGTATTTAGGCCAGGAGTGCCCACCATCGTGCATGAGTCCGATTGGTGGAACGGTCAATCTCGCCGTCACGGTTATACGGAGCCGGCACAGCGTGCGAAACTACAAAGACACTCCAGTCGAGGATAAGATAGTCAAAGATGCTCTTGACTGTGCGCGCCTTGCCCCGACGGCGAGGAACGAACAACCCTGGCTTTTTGGGACTATCAGGAACCGCGACACTCTGCGCGAGATAGCGAGCCTGGCCGAGAACGCCCGATTCATCGCTGATGCGCCCATATGCTTTGCCGTCTTTGGGCAGAGGAACGCGAAGTACTACCTTGAGGATTGCTGTGCGGCGACGACCCAGCTGATCCTCGCTCTCCAGTCATGGGGGGTCGGGTCCTGCTGGGTTGCGGGGGAGAAGAAGGATTACGCCGAGGATGTCCGGCGGCTCCTCAACGTTCCCGACGGGTACGCCCTTGTCTCTCTCTTACCCGCGGGGTACCCCGAGGAGATCGATATCAAAAAGAAGAAGATCCTCGACGAAGTCATGTTCTTTGAGCGCTACGAGGAAGAGTAGGCCGGCGGCCTCCTTTTGCGTAATCGCGAGGGTCGCAGGCCCAACGGATCGCGCGCAAAGCGTGGGTTTAGAGGCCGCGACATGAGAGGGGCCACCCTCTCACATATCGCTCTGTTTTGCCGGGCAGTAGGGGCAGAGGGCGTTCTCGACATCGTCGGCCTTCTCCCGAACCGGGCAGAGGTACTCACCGTTCCTGATCTCGACTGAAAACCCGCCGGGGAATGGTGTGCCCACCGGGTGGGCGGGGAGATCCAGAATGAACATGTTGTAGGCGGCAAGGAGGAAGTAGAGGAGTTTAAGGTGCTCCTCCTCCTCATCGGCGGCAAGGCACGTCCTCTCGACCATGTCGCAGAATTCCCAAAAATCTCCGGCAAGCGATCTCTCTGGGACCCCCGGGTCGGGCCGGCGCGCGGCGGATATGAGGGCATGGTGCGTCGCAAAGAGCATCTCCATAATGAGGGGGTAGAGGCGCTGCCGGTAGCCTGCCGGGACGGACCTGAGATCCCGCTCCACCCTCCCCCTCATAGCCTGGAGGTCAAAGAGCGAGTAGGCCGAGACCTCACGGTAGAGAGCCACTGCGAGATCCCTTCGGTTCTTTGATGACCGGAGATGGGCGCAGGTCCGGCGGATATCCACCTCTCTCATGCTCAAGAAGTCTATGCCGGCAGAATGTATGAATCATACCGCCGGACCAGGTGTCGGGATCATGCGATCCCTGATGGGGTTTAGCCCGTCAGGGTCGTATGTGCTACTCAAAATGCGGCAGGATATCGTTTGTTGCAAACTCCATGAACTCCTTCTGTTGCTCTCCTATCTGATGGATGCATATGTGATCGAACCCCATCCGGATCCTGTCCTCGATCTCTTTTATGTAGGGCTCCGGATCGGGGCCGCAGGGCATGCCCTCCGTCACATCCTCGATGGTCACCATATCTGCCAGTTGCTCGTAATGGGCCGGCGTGGGGAGGAGCCGATTGAGTTCTCCTCTGTTTGCGGCGATGGGCCACACCTCATAGGCGGTCCTCCGTCCCACATCCTCGCTCTCCGCCCAGCAGACCGATATCTCGACGTATGCGGGTTTACCATTGCCACCGGACTTTTGGAAGACGATGAGACTCTTCTCGGCGTTCGTTCCCCCGTTGATGAACCCATCCCCTGTCCGCGCGGCCAGGGATGCGCTGATCGGGCCTTCGGATGCTATGTATATCGGGGGAAGGTTCTCGGGGAGCGAGAAGATCTGTGCGTTCTCAAGGGTGTAGAAGGCGCCGCAGTAACTCTGCATGCCCCCCGTCCAGAGCATCCTGATCACCTCCACAGCCTCCTCAAGCATCTCTATCCGAACCGGCGCCCGGGGCCAGCGGTCGCCGAATATATGTTCGTTGAGGTTTTCGCCCGATCCAAGGCCCAGTATAAACCGCCCGGGCATCATGGAGGCGGCGGTTGCGGCGGCCTGGGCTATGATGCCGGGGTGCATCCGTATCGTCGGGCATGTGGCGCCTGTCACGAGCGTGAGATCCGCCGTCACCTGGGATATACCGCCTATGACCGCCCAGACAAACGGGCTCTCCCCCTGCCGGCTGGTCCAGGGGAGGTAGTGATCCGCTATCATGGCAAACGCAAAGCCGGCATCCTCGGCCTGGCGGGCGTTGCAGATCAGGTCAAGGGGTCCGTGCTCCTCGCTTGCCAGTTTATATCCTATATCGACCATTCGCCATCACATCCATGCCGTGGGCGCCGGTCACCTCATCACCCCACGGCATATAGGTTTCCCCCGGCCCGGCACCCGATATATACGATCTCCGCCATACACTACTGTATGGCAACGCCGGTTCTCCAGGTGGCGCTCGATCTCCTCGAGCTCGATCGTGCAGTAGAGATTGCGAGGGAAGCGGTTCGTGGCGGCGCGGACTGGATAGAGGCAGGGACTCCCCTGATAAAGAGCGAGGGCATGCAAGCCGTGCGGACGCTCCGGGAGCGTTTTCCCGACCATACAATCGTCGCGGACATGAAGATCGCCGATACCGGGGCCATCGAGGTGGAGATGGCCGCAAAGTCCGGTGCCGGCGTCGTCTGCATACTTGGTGATGCGGATGATACCGTCATCGCCGAGGCGGTCAGATCGGCCAGGAAGTACGGCGTCCGGATCATGGCCGACCTCATCAACGTCGACGACCCCGTCGCCCGATCCCGTGAACTCGCGGCCCTCGGCATCGACTACATCAACGCCCACGTCGGCATAGACCAGCAGATGATAGGAAGGTCGTCGCTTGATCTCCTCCGCCGGCTTGCCGGGGAGGTCGACGTGCCCATAGCCGTTGCGGGAGGCCTCGATGCCGGGACGGCATCCGAAGCGGTCGCCGCCGGCGCCTCGATCGTCATCGCCGGGGGAAACATAATCAAGGCTGCCGACGTGACCGATGCGGCGCAGCGGGTCAGGGATGCCATCGACCGGCCCGATGTACGGCCACGGGAGAAGGAGAGCCCATCCGCAGCCATTCGCCGCCTTCTGGAAGGAGTATCTGCGCCGAACGTCACCGATGCCATGCACCGGAAAGGGGCTATGGCCGGCATCGTCTCCCTATGTGGCAGGGTGAGAGCGGTCGGCCCGGCGGTGACTGTCCGGACCATCGCCGGAGACTGGGCCAAACCCGTCGAGGCGATCGATATCGCCGGGCCCGGCGATGTCCTTGTCATAAGCAACGACGGGGGAACGCATGTCGCCCCCTGGGGGGAACTTGCCACCCACTCTGCAAAGAACCGGGGGATTGCAGGCATCGTCATCGATGGGGCGGTGAGGGATGTCGATGATATACGGGAGATGGAATTTCCCGTATTTGCCCGGGCGACCGTCCCGAACGCCGGCGAACCAAAGGGCCACGGGGAGATCAACGCCGAGATCACATGCTGCGGGCAGGAGGTCAGGCCCGGAGATTGGATCATCGCCGACGAGAGCGGTGTCGTGGTTGTCCCCCGGGAGCGCGCCTACGAGGTCGCGCGCCGGGCAATGGAGGTTAAAAAGACCGAGGAGCGTATCCGCGAGGAGATCCGGCGCGGGCGGACGCTCTCAGAGGTGACGGAGCTCCTGAAGTGGGAGAAGAAGCAGTGATCCGGGGCCGTCCTGCCGGCCCCGTCCCCCTCACCTGAAAAGAGATGCCTTGAGAAGTTCCCCGCCGTGATCGAGGATCTGCCGGACTGCATCCTCGACCTGATCCACGCGGAGGATCAGGACCGCCGCATCCTTTCCTGAGTAGGCGTAGGCGTACTCGATGTTGATCCCGGCATCCCCCAGGATCGATGCGACCTCCGAGAGGCCGCCGGGTTCATCGCGCATCAACACAGCGATGACATCGGTGAACGAGACCCGAAACCCGAGATCGGTCAGCCTCCGATGAGCCTCTTCCGGCCGATCAACGAGCGCCCTTACGACACCAAACCCGTTTGCCTCAGCGATACTGAACGCAAATATGTTGATCTTTGCATCGCGGAGCGCGCCGGCGACAGCCGCAAGGCGCCCCGGGCGGTTCTCCGAAAAGATTGAGATCTGTTTGACGATATATGACTTCTCCATTACAATGACCTCCTGTCAACAACCTTCTTTGACTTACCCTCAAAGCGCGGAAGGGTTCCCGGCTCGACCAGTTCAACGCTCACGCCCACGTTTAAAGTAGTTCTGAGACGGTGCTCCACGGTCTTTCTGATCACCATGAGATCGGTGATCTTATCGGAGAACGCCTCCTCGCTCACCTCCACCCGCACGAGCATGGCATCAAGCGCGCCCTTCCGGTCGACGACGATCTGGAAATGCCTGCCGACCCCGGGGATCTCAAGCAGCGCGTGCTCTACCTGTGACGGGAAGACGTTGATCCCCCGTATGATCAGCATATCGTCCACGCGCCCCTGGATACGGCGGATCCTTGGATGGGTTCGCCCGCAGGTGCAGGGCTCATCGTCCATTACGGTGATATCCCCGATACGGTACCGGATAAGGGGGAACGCCTCTTTCTGCAGGATAGTTACGACTAATTCACCCCGCTCGCCACTCGGGAGAACCTCGCCGGTCTCGGTATCGACTATCTCGGCAAGGGCTATGTCGCCCCATATGTGGATACCCTTCTGCTCGGAGCACTCGGTGAACATAGGACCGGAGAGCTCGCTCGTGCCGTATATGTCGTAGGCGCGTATGCCGAGCCAATCTTCGATCCGGCCCCGCATCTGCTCCGTCCAGGGTTCTGCGCCCAGTATGCCGATCCTGAGATCGGTGTCGTCCCTTATGGAGACGCCCATCTTCTCTGCCACCTCCCCCATGTGGAGGAGGTAGGAGGGGGTGCAGGCTATGGCGGTGGTATGGAGATCTTGCATCAGCTCGATCTGCCGCTCGGTGTTCCCGACGCTTGTGGGGAGGACGGTGGCGCCGACCCTCTCAGCACCGTAGTGGACGCCGAGGCCGCCGGTGAAGAGGCCGTAGCCGTAACTCACCTGGAGAACATCCCCGCACCCAAGGCCGCAGGAGGCGAACCCCCGTGCCAGCGATTCGCTCCAGTTCTCTATATCGTTGTGGGTGTAGCCGACGACGGTAGGCTTTCCTGTCGTCCCCGAGGAGACGTGGTAGCGGACCAGTTCGTCTTTTCTCGCGCAGAAGAGACCGTCGGGGTAGTTGTCGCGGAGATCCCGTTTGTACATGAACGGGAGCTTCCCGATATCCGCAAGCGAAGTGATATCCTCTGGTCTGACCCCGTGCTCCTTCATCCGCCGCCTGTAGAACTCGCTTGTATCGTATATCCGCCGGACCATCGCCTTTGCAAGTTTGTACTGGAGTTGCCGCAGGTCGCCGGGCGGCATCTCCTCCACCTGCCGGTTCCAGGGCGCCATCAGACGGCACCCCGACGGTCGACGACCCGTTTTGCTTTCCCCTCGAACCGGGGCAGCGACCCGGGTTCCACCAGTCTCACCGCCGTCCGGAGCCCGAGGGTGTTGTGGAGCTCGCCGGCGATCTTCTTCTGGACACGGGTAAGATCCTGGAGTTCGCCGGAGAACCCGACCCGGGTCATCTCCACGTCGATCGTCATCTCATCCAGGTGCCGCACGCGGTCGACGTAGACCATGAACTGATCCCCTACCTCAGGGAGAGATCGGAGGACGTGCTCGATCTGCGACGGGAAGACGTTGAGCCCCCGTATGACCAGCATATCGTCGCTCCGGCCTGTTATCCGCTCGATCCTCTGCCCGCGCCCGCAGGCGCACCCATCCCCGACCAGAGCGGTGATGTCGCCGGTGCGGTATCGGACGAGCGGCAGGGCCTCTTTGACGAGCGGCGTTATGACCATCTCTCCCCGTTCGCCCGGGGCGAGTCGTTCGCCGGTCGCAGGGTCGATGATCTCGGTAAGGTAGAAGTCATGCCATATGTGAAGCCCGCCCCTCTCCGGGCACTCAAACGCCACCCCCGGCCCGTACATCTCGGAGAGACCGTAACTATCGTAGGCCTTCACGCCGAGGCGCCGCTCCAGTTCCACGCGCGTGTTCTCCGACCAGGGTTCAGCCCCGAATATGCCGGTCTTGAGGGTATCAAGCGTCTTTCCCATAGACTCGGCCACCTCGGCGAGGTGGAGGGCGTAGCTTGGCGTGCAGTGGATGGCGGTCACCCCGAAGTCCTCGATCATCTCTATCTGACGGCGGGTGTTTCCCGTTGCGCTCGGTATAACCGTCATCCCGATCTTCTCTGCGCCGTAGTGGAACCCAAGGCCGCCGGTGAAGAGGCCGTAGTTGACCGCGTTCTGGAAGATATCGTCTTCTCCAAGGCCGATCATCGTCATGTTCCGCGCTATAAGCTCAGACCAGTTATCCAGATCCTGCCGTGTATAACCGACGACGGTCGGTTTCCCCGTCGTGCCGGATGTGGTGTGGATACGGATGATCTTATTTAGGGGGACAGCAAAGAGGCCGAACGGGTATTCGGCCTGGAGCTCCTGTTTGTATGTAAACGGGAGTTTCTCCACATCATCGAGTGTCCGGATATCGTCTGGCGATATGCCCGCTTCTCTGAACTTTCTTTGGTATAGTCCTACCTCCTGCGCCTGGTGAAGTGTCCATCTCAACCGTTTGAGTTGAAGCGCTTCGAGCTCTTCAGGCCGGATCGTCTCCATCGCTCTGTTCCAGAACATAATATCCCATCGGTGCGGTGTCGGCCGACATACGGTTCGGCATCCGTTATACGATTGCGGTCCTCCCGGCGGTAAGATCGAGCCGCGCCGCCGGGCATACGCTACCTCTACATGGGTTACGGGTACGGAAAAGGTTTGTCAATCCGTGGCATGGTACACCGTGGCAGTCTCCGATTCCGGCCTCGCCGGGACAGGCCATCCGGCTCTTTCTTCGTTGAACGCGTCGAGAGCGAACTCCACAAACATATATGCCTCATCGGGGTGCGGCGCGTTTTGCGGTATGGTCATCGCGTAGACTATAGGCTGCCCCACACGCTCGCTCCCTATGGACCGGAATCGCTGGAACCCCAGGTTCACATGCACCTGCTGGTAGTCGTCGGCGTGCTCTCTGGAACCGAGGTTGATCGCGGGAGGAAGATCGATCCACCGGAGCCCGTGTTCCTCCGCAACGCTCCGGTACTCAAAGGCGTAATCGATTCCGCCGGCATCAAGGAGGGAGAGTAGGTATATGCTCCCGTCCCGTATGGCGACCTTCTCGTCTGCCGGCCTCATCCTCTCCGGCAAGGCGATCGTCGTTATGCCATCCGTCCTGACCGCCGCGATGGGCGGGTTGAAGGAGCCGCCTATGATGGCATCAAAGAGGCCGGGCTCATTGTAATACTCCTCTGCAAGTACCGTTACCATGATCGCCCGATAACCGCAGGCATCGAGCATGGGGTTTGAAAACCCCACCCGAACGCCCGGACGGGAGAGGATCCGGTACCAGTTCTCCGCCGTGATCTCATCCGCCCCGGCGCTCCGATCGGTATACGCGATCACAATATCGTTCTCTGCAAAGGGGATGTACCAGTCGGCGTAGTTGCCGGCCCCCTCGTCCATCGGCTGGTACATCATATCTGGGATGAGCGAGGCATCGGCGACCATGACGACATCGATCTCCCTCCCGAGATCGGTCACCTGCCGTATGGCCTGTATGCTCCCGTGCCCCTCGATCCTGACATCGATCTCCGGGTGCTGGCTCTCAAAGGCGGCCTCTACATCCTCAAGCGGTATGAGGAGGCTGCCTGCCGGTATCACCACGAGCGTGGTGCGTTCCGTGCTCGTATCGGTGCAGGCGGCAGATGCCGCGAGCACGGCAAGGATGAGCACGGCAAGAACCGGCGAATGCTTCATTTCCTGTGTACCTCGATCCGGTCGACCCACTTCACCCAGGGGCTCCCTTCGGTTATGATGTCGGGTGTCTCGCTTATGACGACAAGACGGAGCGGTCCGCCGGATTCGGAGGGCAGGGGTTTTCCGTCCTGTTCGTAGGCCAGGATCACGCGGAGCGGCGGCGGGGTGACTTCGCGGAGGTTCTCATCGAAGGTGAAGAACTCCTTTCCATTCATCTGGTCCACATCAAAGACCCAGAGATAGCCGTCCTCTGCGGATATGTATATCAGGTCGCCCGTGTCGGCGCCGCCCGCCATATCGATCAGATCAGATAGGAGCACGCCGCGATAGCGGTTCGGGCCGCACTTGATGCCCACCGTCGAGACCGAGTAGCCGTAGCCTTCGGCGACCGGGAGCGCCCTGACATCGGGATGGGTGAGCACCAGCTCCCCATCCCCAGCAAGCGTCAGGTTCCAGGCCGGGTAATCATCATAGGCGATCCCGGTGCATCCGGCCGCGAGGGTCAGAGCACCGATCAGTACAAGAACAAGAGGGAGAAAGGTCCGGCGCACCGGATCACGCCCCTCGTCGGGCATGGAGCGCCGCCACCCCGAGTGCCGCCGTGAGGACCACCGCGAGGGAGAGCGGGGATTTTGCCGGATCTTTCGTCGCCTTCACGTCCGGTGTGGTGAGGGATCCCGCAAGTGCCCCCCGTTCACCCGAGAAGCCGCCGGTGTAGACCCGGACCTCATCCACCCACTTCACCGTGAGGCCGCCGGTCGAAGGGTAGAGGTCATAGAAGTGCTGTGCCGACTCGGGGAGGGTATCATACATGTCCTGGTTCCCGTAGACGTTGAGCCCCTGGCTGTTGGTCGAGTTGTCCGCGAAGAAGACGAGGCGCATACCGGTGTAGTAGTCGGGGACGTAGCCGCACCCCTGCCGCTCACCTGCTTTTGCTTCGGCGCCGTTGTACCAGCAGATCCCTATGGGACCCTGGCGCGGGTCGGGTTCGTAGACATTTCGGTAGGCAAACTCGACGTGGTAACCGTCCGCCGCCCGGACCATGATCTCATCGCCGGGGTTGGCGCCGCCGACCAGCTCGGCAAGGTCGCGTACGCTCGTTCCCTTCACGGCTCCCCTGTCCTTGAAGTTCGTCGTCTCCTGAGGATCCCACTTGTCGCCCTCAAAGACAGGCCCCTGGTGGTAATAGTGGGTCGCGCCGTCACCGAGGACCGGGAGGTTCTTCTCCATCCAGCGGTAGTCGACCGTCGTCTCGTTCATGACGGTGACACCGTCGGCTGCTATCTTTGCAATGTGCAGTTCTGTTGTCGGCGCCGCCGATGCGGCGCCCGCAAGCATGCTCACACAGAGGAGTGCGAGCAGCGTCCATGTCAGTTCCTTCTGCATAATCTCACCTTGTAAATCCTGGTAACTTCGATATGCCTGAGGTGGATGCGAGTGTGCTCCACCACATGCCGGCCGGGAGGCGGACGGCATCGATGACAGCTCCTGCAGGATGGATCGTCATCCCGCCATCTTCTGCGATCTCTGCGACCGGCACCATCTCCATGTCGATCGATCCCGGTCTGACGGTAGCCCGGATGTAGCCAAGCACCCTCTCGCGGCCTGCCTGGTAGCCTTCTGGCTTCTCTTCGGCGAGCAGATAGAACAGTGCGCCGCCGCACCCGGCAACGAAGTATTCTGTCCCGAAAGCCCGGTAGCGCTCGTATGTGTGGGTGTGCCCGCTAAAAGCGGCGTCGACACCGTTCTGCGAGAAGATATCGCTCCACTCGGCCCTGATCGCCAGGTCTCCGCCGGGGTGTTTCCCATCGGAACTGAACGGGGGGTGGTGGAGTGCTACAATCTTTCGGGGCAGAGAGGATGCGAGGTCTTCCTTCAGCCATGCGGTCTGTCTCGCCATATCCGCCCATGCCCGGTCGTTGCTGTCGAGGATGGTCACGTGGAGGCTGCCGGCATCAAAGGAGTAGTACGGAGGAAGGGCAAATATGGCGGAGAAGACCTCCGCTGTTCCGTCGTGGTTGCCCGCCACCGGCACGAGGGTCGTATTCTTGAGCATCGGTCCTGCCACGGAGAAGAACTCATTCCACTCCGACTCGTCGCTGATGAGATCACCGGTATGGATGACAAAGAGGATATCCTCCTCTGCAGCCATCCTCTCCACCACAAGGCCATGCCGTTCGGTCTGGTTGAAGAAGGGTCTCTGTCCCTGGGTGTCACCGTATATGATGCAGGTGAACGCCCGATCACCGAATGTCCTGAACCGGCAGTTGTCCACCACATCACCGCCGGCGCCGGCTCGGTAACGATATGTGGTCGCCGGTGTAAGGTTTGTGAGGTATACGCGGTGCATATCGCCCTCTTCTGAGGAGGCCACGCGGCAGACCTTGCCGCCTCCGGAGGAGTACTCGACCCACCCTGCCCCTTCGCCGGCCCACGTGATCGTTGCCGATGTGGCGGTGGTGTTCGTGACGTACGGGCCGCGGACGATGACCGCCGATGCCGCCGGGATGAGAAGAACGAGGAGGATGATCACCGGGAGGAGGCGCCGGTATATGCTCACCGGCTTTCCCCCATCAATGTCACCATACGCTGCGTTGTTCCTCCGGGTATCACCAGGGCATCATCGATGGTCTTTGAGTCGTTCTCAGAGACGATCCTGACCTCATACGTGCCGATGCTCATACCGGAGAAGGTGTGCGGCACTTTCTCGCCCGTATACCGACCGTATAAGTAGATCTTCGCATCCGGTGCCGTGCTCTCGACAAGGAGGCTGCCGTGGGTGTACTCCCGGAGCGTGCATGTGATGGTGCCGCCGGTTTTCGCGCCCTCGGGTATCCGGATGATCTCCTCGGCGGGGAGGTAGCCCGGCATTGAGACCAGGATCCGATGATGGCCGCCCGAGAGGCCATCCACCTGACATGGTGTTACCATACCGGTGGGAAACCCATCGATGAAGACTGCGGCGCCTGCGGGATCTGACCGGATGCTGATCGGGACGAGATCTCCATCCTGCGGTTCTACCGTGAGCAAATCGCCTGTCGCAATGCTCGATGGGACTGTGTGTGAGCGGTAGGTTCCGTTCCAGAGGACGGTGATCCAGGAATTTAAGCCCTCGATTTCGGCGTCATTTGGGATGGTACCGGCCGGGAAGAACCCGTTCACTGTGAACTTTTCACCCCGGTAGGCCTCTGAGGTTATCCGAACGGTCTTTTTGAGCCGGGTTGTCAGGCCGTCGAGGAAGACCGGTGCGATTGCATCGGGATAGACCCATGCCTGGAGGGGTTCAAACCGGTAGCCGGAATCTCCCATCTTCGCATCAGAATCGCTCTCCTCGATGCTGATGGTGTGCAGGCCTTCGCGGAGGCCGTAGGCGACCTGGGGTGTCTTCCAGACCAGTTTCTTGTTGTCGATACTGATCGTCATCTCCGGAGGGTAGGAATCTATGTAGAGACCACCGGAGTGGTTCTTCGTGCTCCGCACCTCATCCGGCTTCTGTGTGGGGGGCACGGGGGTTTTGGCCGGCGTGGGGGTTTCTGCGCCTTCGATCGGGACCGGTGTGCTCTCCAGCGGGGTTACCGTAGCCTCCCCCATACCGAAGAACAAGAAGAACACGTTTACGAGGGAGAGGATGGCATCGATGAAGGCTTCAACGGGGTTATCCGGCGTCGGGCGCCCGGATGTGGGTTCATTATGGTTGGTGGCGTTTGCTCGCGTTTCATCGCCGGCCGGAGAGAGGATCATGTCAAGGGCGACATGCCCGCCCTCATCGACGGTGACGGTCCTGGTGGCATTCCGGTAGCCGGGCAGGACGAGGTCGATCGTGTGCTCGCCGGCCGGGATTGCCCCCAGGGTCGCGCTTGTCCGGATCCCCGTCGCATTCCCGTCGATGTAGATGCTTGCGTTTGCCGGGAAGGATGTGATGGCAATACTCCCGGTCCTGGTTGCGGCTTTGTCTGTGGCATCGCCCTCAAAAATCAGATCGATCTGGATACGCTTTCCCGCCTCGACGGTGACCGTCCGGGTCATATTCGGGTATCCGGGCAGGACGAGTTTGATTGTGTGCTCGCCGGGCGAGACGTTCACCAGTGTCGTGTTGGTTCGGGATCCCGTCGCGTTCCCGTCGATGTAGATGCTTGCGTTTGCCGGGAAGGATGTGATGGCGATACTCCCGTTTATGGAGGTTTCGTCATCGCTGCTGCCGCCGCCACTGCCGGTGCTAATACCTCCTGATACGGTCTCCGTTTTCAGGTTGAACTCGATATCTGTGGTATCATCTTTCTTAACGGTGACGTTCTGGGTGGCGTTTTGGTAGCCTGACAGGACGAGCTCGATCGTATGCTCGCCGACCGGGATATCATAAAGAGTCGCATCGGTCTTTATCCCTGTTGCGTCTCCATCGAGGAAGATGCTCGCGCCCGTCGGAACCGAGGATACGGATATCTTCCCGGTCTTGGGTGTGAGGGTGAAGTCGACTTCAGCAACAGTGTTCGCGATGACGGTGACCCACTTTTCATCCGGTTGGGCAAATCCCTCTCTCTCGACCAGAACAGAATGGCTGCCGATTTCAACCCCGGAGAGGGTGCAGGGGGTCACGTATCCCGTCTCTTCATCGTCAAGGATAACCGTTGCGCCGGCGGGTGTTGAGTTTACGTGAATACTCCCCACAGGCTCTTCGTCGCTGTAGATGGTGATCTTGCTCACGTACTGGACGGAGAGGCCGGTGGTGGTCGGATACTCACCATTGTAGAAGTACCAATACTTCTCATCGAAGCACTCGCGCATATCCCAGACGCCGAAGGCGTGGATATCGTAGGGGTTGGTCGATGTATCGGCAAAGAAGACGAGACGCATCCCGCTGTAGTAGTCGGGAACATGCCCCTCGTCGGCCTTGTACCATGTGATGACCATCGGCCCCTGCCGGGGTTCGGGTTCGTAGACGTTTCGGTACGGGAACTCCTTTGACATCCCATCTGCCGCCCTTATCCTGACGGTATCCTCCTCCCCCATCCCGCCGACGAGTTCACAGATATCTTTGAGATCCGTCCCCTTCACCACGCCCATATCCTTCTCTTTGACGTTTACGTCCTCCTCAGGGTTCCACTTATCCCCTTCAAAGACCGGTCCCTGGTGGTAGTAGTGGGTTCTACCGTCGCCCTGGATCGGGAGATTTTGTTCGAGCCAGCGGTAGTCGACCGTCTTCTCGCCTATGACGGTGATCCCATCGGCTGCTATCTTCTCGATACGGAGCTCGGTCGTTGCGGCCGCGGCAACCGGAGCTGCCAGTGCCAGAAGGAGGCAGAGTGCGAGGATGATCTGGTGCCGGAAGAGGGTTTGCATGTGCGCTGAAACCATGGTCTTACTCTTGAATATCCGAAAAAGGGGGAATGGTTACCTCTTCTTCATGATGAAGAATGCTGCAAGCGCGACGATCAGCACGAGAACGATGGCCAGAGCCCAGACCGGGAGCGCAGGGCCGGACTCCCCGGTTGCGCCTCCGTCTGGTGTCGCGATCCCCTCCGCCCCTGCCGCCACCTTCTCCGGGGTGGCCCATATCAGGGCATATATGCTGAAGTGCGATACCTCCGCGATGACCGTCCGCGTGTCGGAATTCACTGTGGCGGTGATCTCCTGCCATCCGCCGGCCTCCGGGTTGTACCACATAACCTTCGGCGTGACCCCCTCCCCGATCTTTGCCCACTCCTCCGCGGAGAGGGTGTATGTGAGAACTGCCGGCGGGTCAAACGTGGCGCCTGCCGGCCCGCAGGAGAGTGCGACGGCAACCGTCGTTCCCGGTGGAGCTGCTGGAATGTCGGCCAGAGCGACCTCACTGCATGTAACCTCACCGAGGGCGCCGCCGGCACTATCGAGAGCGACGGTGCCCTCTGAGATCGTCACAGCTCCTTTCTCATCGTTGCTCCTGACCATCACGGACTCGATAACCACGCCAGCCGCCGATGTGGCGAGGGGTGCATGCCCCGAGAAGACCTTCGGTGCAGCCGGATTACCAGGGTCATACTTCACATCTGATCCCGGGCTCTTTGAGGAGCCGCCCGGGGTGCTGCCACCGCCACCGGATGGGGTAGGGGTCGTGGGGATGCTCTCTCCGGCAGCTGCGGTCAGGTCAAGGGCAGTCACCGCTCCGGATGTGAAAGTCGCGGTCTCCGGTGCGGCCACCCCGTTGACGAAGAAAGAGATCGTCTTACCCTCCTGACCTGAGGTTGCCATCACGGCAAGGCGGCCCATGAGGTTTCTATCGGAATCCCCATATCGCCCAGCATCCACCGTCTGGACCGAGCCGCACTCCATATCGTTGATCTTTGCGGTGATCACGGTTCCGGCCGGTGCGGGAGATCCGGCGATCGTCACGCTACCGTAGAATACGTGAGGGAAAATGGGGGGTGTATCCTCGGCACCCGCCGCACAGGCGACGAGGCCGAGGAGGAGGATCACTACGATGCCGTATCTCATCGCCAAGCGATCACCTTCAGGCACTGATAGCAGCAAGTATGTCCGCCCCAGTCGTGTAGATCCAGTAGCCCTGCATGGGCTGCATCGTGCGCCCCTCACCGTGGCGGCCGCTTGCGCCACGGAGGATCGAATCCTCATACCCCTGAGCCTCTGCATCGTAGCCGATCAGGATGGACCAGTGGTCTCCAAGGGATATCAGCGTGTTTGCGGCGGTCTCAGGAACTGTATCCGTGAAACCGATAGCGTTCCAGCCTCTGCCGAGATCCTTTGCCGGCGGGAGCTCGGGCACACCGGGGGCGAATGTCAGAGAGACGGTGCAGGTCTTATTTGCATATATCCAGACGCCATCGAGCGGCTGGAAGGAGTCAGCTGAGACCATTGTCCGCCACTTCTGCTCCAGCCCATCATAGACCAGGATCGACTGGTCGGCAGTATCGACTACATCGAATATTGCAAATGTGTTCTTGCCATCGGCAAGACGCTTCGGCGTCGAGATGAAGTTCCAGCCCTCTTCAAGGGATAGCGTCGCATCGGCCTCGGACGGTTCCTCAACAGCCGGCAACCCGGTCAGGATAATCTCATCGATGCTCCCGACCTTCTGCTTGCTCGATGTCAGGGCGGAGCCGACAAGTTTCAGCGGCCAGTTCTTGCCGTCGTCTGGCAGCGCTGCACCATCGATCTCATCGGCGACGATGATGTTTCTGTTCCTCTTCACGAATGAACTGTTGAACGTGGCGGAGAAGTCATCGGCGGTGCCTTTCACACCATCCTTCCCGTAGTCGATGACGGTGATGTTATAACCTGCATCCGCAAGGTCGTCACGGAAGGGATCCGTCCCGTAGTCGTGTTTGTTGGCATCGTCGACCCAGCCGCAGAGGACCCAGAGGGGCATCCCCGACCAGACATGACCCTCTTCATCGGTCCAGGTCGCACCGTGTCCGGCCATGGCGCAGGCCTTGCCGGACTCAAAGTAGGATCGGGTGATTGTGTCGGTGATGGCGCCGGTCAGGGTGAGAGTCCAGTCCTCCCGTGCAGCCGGCTTGATAGCGATGGTTGCGATATTCTTGTTGGATACGCCGGCTGCCGAGGGATACTGGATGCCTGAGTCCCAGTAGTAGTGCCAGTAACTTTCAGCAAGGCATGTCCGCATGTCGTCGGCACCGAATATGCCGTCTGGGGTGTTGTAGAAGAGGCGCGGGCCGTCACGGTAGTCGGGGACATAACCCTGCCGCTCTGTCCACCAGGCGACGATCGCCTCTCCCTGCCGCTCAAGCGGTGTGTAGATGTTGGTGTAGTTGATTGTAGCCTTATAGCCGTCGGCTGCAACGAGGTCGATCTCGCCTCCCTCGGGAACCCCGCCCACGAGGTTGCAGAGATCCCTGATTGCGGTCCCTCTCACGACTTCATCGACCTTGCCGGGGTTGATGTCCTCGGCCGGGTTCCAGAGGTCGTCTGGAACGAACGTGGGGCCCTGGAACCTGAGCCGGATGCCGTTTTTGCCACCTATAACGTCAAGGTTCTTCTCCATCCACTCGCAGGTCTTTGTCGTCTCATTGACGACTGTCTTGCCATCCGAGGCGTATTTGACGATCCGGATGGAAGGCGATTCCGTCGGTTTCTGGAAGCCGACGAGCTGGATCCTCTGGACGTTCCCGACGCTCAGGCTCCCGGCCGCACCCTTGCCGACGAGTCGGAGCGGGTGGGCAGACCCGGTGATCGCCGTACCGTTGATCTTGCTTGCTACGATATAGTTCTCAGGGTTTGCGAGTATATCCTGGCTGGAGAACTCCTTGCTGTAGGGGCTTGCTCCGCCTGAGGAGACGATCACCGTATAGCCGGCCCGTGCCAGGTTAGCGTCGAACGCCCCCGAGCCGTGCATGACATCATCATCAACCCAGCCGCAGAGGGCTTTCAGCGTGATGCCGGTCCAGGTGCTGACACCATCGTTGTATGTCGCTGTGTGGTGAGGGCACGCTTCACCGCTCACAAACTCCTCCTTTGTGAGGATGTAAGTGATCTTTGGCCCTTCCATCGTGAGCATCCACTCAGATTCGGCACCCTCGCCCGGCAGCCCCTCAAGGACTATCGATGCGATCCCGCCGACCTGTTCTTTTCCCGTGAGGCCGGGGCCGACGAACTTCAGAGGCCAGTTCTTGCCATCTTCTGCAAACGTTGCCGCGTTCATCTTGTTTGCAACGATGAACGAGTTATTTCTGGCGATATCTGCGATATTGAACGTGGCGGTGAGCCCGTCCGCCGCGGTCACCCGCACAGTATAGCCAGCGGTTGCCAGTGCCTCATTGAATGTCCAGTGGCTGCCGGCATTTACATCGTCGACGGCGCCGACCAGGTACCAGAGCGGCATCCCGGTCCAGACCTGATTCTTAGAATCAGTATAACTCTTGCCGTGGCAGCTAACCCAGTCCTCGAACTCCGCCTGCGAGACCGTCCGGTTGAACGCACCGGCAAGCGTGATCTCCCACACTTCAGAGGATTCAGAAAGGCCTACGAGTTCGATCGAGGCGACGCTACCGACTTTCTGGCCGGAACTCACTGCCGGGCCGACCATCTGGAGCGGCCAGCAGGGCTTGTTCTTCTCACCGATGGTCTCCGGGAGCGGATCGCCGTTGAGGGTGTTTGCAACGATGATGCCGTCATTCTTTGCGGCGCTTGCACCATCGAAGTTGATGGAGTATCCGTCGCTCGATGTGACCTTGATAGAGTAACCTTTTACAGCAAGCGCTTCGTTGAATGCACCCGATCCGTGTTTCTTGTCATCGTCAACGAGGCCGACGAGGTACCAGAGAGGCATACCTTTCCACACATCGCCGTTGTCATCGGTGTAGGTGGCGGTGTGCCCGTGGGCGACCCCCTCCTCGAAGTAACCCTGATCGACGATCTCGGTCAACGCGCCCTTGAGCGTGAGAGCCCAGGTGGTGGGCTGCTCTGGCGGATCTTCTGAGTCCTCCACGCCCACGGTGATCTTGATCAGCACCTCTGCGTTCTCGGGTGTCGGGTTGATACCGTAGCAGAAGACGATTTTATCGCCATTGGAAAGCGCCACGACATTGACGGCGTTGTTGGAGTCGCTGTAGCCATCCTTCAAGGCGCCATTGACGTAGCAGGTCCACTCAGGGCCGCTCTTTACGAACTTGTACTCACCGATGTTGTCAAGCAGGAGGATTTTGCTTGCATCCCACTTCTTGTCGGTGACATCGTATGTGAAACCCTTGCGTTCTGCCACCTTCTGGAGAGCGCCGAGCGGGGTCTTGTTCTGAACCGCGTGAGCGACGCCGGAGTTGTAAGCCGTACACTCAAACGTGCCATCCGTCAGCGCAAGCGTACCATTAAAGAGTATCACCGGTGTTGCAGCAGCCAAGCCCAATGTCTGTGCCGGAGCTTCCTCGGATTCCTCATCTTCATACAATAGCGTTACCGCGGAGGCAACCGTATCATCTACGGTGTTCTCCATCAGATCTGCACCTGTATCAGCAGACCGCTCTGCCGCCGCCGGTGATACCGCGAGCATGCATACCATTATCATGAGCAGAACGTACTGAACTCTTCTTCTCAAATGACCCATCAAATCACCCATTTTTTCCCTAACGTCTCTCTTACCAGCCCAACGGTCTGGATAACGTTTTAGACTACGTTGCAGTTATGGATAAAGTTTGCATTTAGTTAATCTGGTTGAATTAATATTATGTTATTAACACCCCAGTCAACTTTTTTTCGTCCCATCCCACATCTCATCGCGGATGATCCGGCCGTATCCCGGGCAATCGATGCATTCATCACCAAAAACAGCCCAATATTCCTTTCCAGAGTGATCGAATGACAGCGGCGGAATCCTGGCTCCCCGTCTTCGGCTACGGGGGACACATCAAGGCGACGACACAGGAGCTGACCATCGCA
The DNA here is from genome assembly GCA_964413225.1 of uncultured Methanoculleus sp. GTDB lineage: Archaea > Halobacteriota > Methanomicrobia > Methanomicrobiales > Methanoculleaceae > Methanoculleus. The sequence goes on from CAYPRO010000003.1 coordinate 50,231, forward strand.
GACGGGAGCATCGTCCGGCGTTACCCGCTCCAGGCGGTGAGACACCTCCTCATCGTCGGAGGCCACACCCTGCACACATCGGCGGTGACAAACCTCCTCAAGATCGGCGCTGCCATCACCTTCTTTGACATCGATGGCATGCCCGTCGGATACCTCTATCCATACGGCTACCACCCCGACGAGTCGATGCGCATCGCCCAGGAACGTGCCACTCCCCACCGGTTCGCACAACCGCTCGCAACGGCCACCCTCCAGTCAAGGCTCCTCCTCCTTGAGGAACTCTACGGCCGCGCCGGTTACGACATATTCTACACCGGAGAACTCGACTTCCTCCACCAGGCGAGAGAAGAACTCGCGGCTTCGGTCACTATGGAGGAGCTGCGGAGGCTCTCCCGCCTGACAGGCGACATGTACTACGAGATCCTCTCCCGCGCGTTCCCGCCCGGACTCGGGTTCCGGCGCAGGGCCGCCCGCCCGCACCTTGACCCCGTCAACGCCATGTTCTCACTCGGGTATGCCATGCTCTATGGCAACTGTTGTGTCTCCTTAGTCGGCGCCCACCTCTATCCCGACCTTGGCCTGCTCAACGAGGGGGCCGGAGGCCTCGCCCACGACCTCACCGAACCGCTGAAAGCGGTGATGGTGGATCGCACTGTCATCCGGTTTGCTCGCGAGGAGATAGCGGAGAAAGACTACGAATGCAGCGAAAAGAGATGTTATCTTGAAACAAACTTCTCAACCCGGCTCATCACGGCGTTCCGCGACTCCATCGACCAGTCCCGCATAGATACACAGGTCCGTATCCTGCGGGATGCGTTTATCTCGAACGCCGAATTTCACGTGTTGTACTGGTAGGCACCCCGCTGGATCGTGAACTCCGGGTAGACGGCGGTGGGGATCTCCTGCTGGGAGAGTTCCCTGATGACCACCCGGGGACACCCATACAGCATCGAGATGAATTTATCGAGGATGACCGGTTCACCCGTCGCTGTGATGAAGACTCTTCCGTCGGGAAGATTCATCGCCTCGCCGCGGACGCCGAGGTTGCTGGCGATCCTTTTTATGCATGCACGAAACCCGACGCCCTGCACCCTTCCTGCTATCACGATCTCGATCGTCTTCACAGCCAGTGCTCCTGGACGATCCGCATGGAAAGATCGAGTTCGTCGTATACTTCATCCCGGACTATCGAATCGCGTATGTTGAGGGCCTCGCCCACGGCCATGTCGAGGAGTTCCCTCGACCGGTCTTCATAGTGCTCTGCGTATATCCGGCACGCCATATCGCCGAGCACAAAGGCCCGCCGGGAGAGCGGCCTTATGATCCGCGCCTCTTCAAGCGCACAGAGGAGCATCCTATCCGCAACCTGATGCTGCCCTGCCTTCCTCGCGATGAGGTAGACCTCGGTGTAGTATGTCGCCCGCTTTGCCCGGTCGGTTGCCACCCGTATCGCCCGGTCGAGGGTGATCATATCCTTTGTTGCGTAGTCGCCGCTCCGGATCTTGTCGCGGCAGTCGAGGATCTTACTGTATACAGTGCTCTTCCAGGACTGGGACATCGCCTGCTCGAGCTGAACCATCAGGCTGTAGCGGATCCGGTCATCATCGATGGCAGAGACGATATCGATGGCCCGCTGCCGGATGGCCGGCCTTCCGCTCTTGCGGTAGAGTGAGAAGAGCATCTGGGCCATCCGCTGCCGGGTCATGGCGGTGATGAACGGGATCTGAATATATCCAGCCGTTCTCTCCATGCCATCCAGGAGTTCATCGATCTCCTCCTCTTCGCCATAGGTCTCTGCGAACTTCGCCACATCAAAGAGCATCGAGAGCCTGACGTAGGTGGAGGGGATGCCCACCACGGTGTGGCACATGGCCGAGAGGATCTCCTTCCTTTGCGCCGGTTCGCTGACCATATCAAAGACCGCTGCGAGAGCATCGACGTATTCGACCGGATCCTCGATCCTGCTGACCTGCTCCACCGCCCAGTTGACGTCCTCCTCTTGATGGCTGACGGCGTTGAGGCTCCGTGCCGCGTATATGAGGTTTTTCCTGACAAACGCCCCGCGCTCCGGCCCGACAAGTTCAAGCATCCCCTGAGCCTCGCCAAGGTAATCCCTGGCAGCGCTGTGATCGATTCCCGCCATGAGGCCTGCAAGGTCGGAGAGCATGATCGCACGGATGGATGGTTCGCTGATGGTGCCGATGGTCTCGTGGAGTCGCTGGATGATCTCTTTTGCCCGCTCATCGTCGCCGAAGGCCGAGTAGGCACTCACGATCCGGTACATTCCCGAGTAGCGGGCGTATACGTCGCCGGTGCGTTCAAAGAGACGATACATCATCTCAAGTGACGGCGGTGCTGCCGTCGCCCCTTCGATACCCTCGATCAGGTATGCCATAACCTCGTAGGGATCGGCCGAATCGAACTCTTTTGTGTAACTGGTGAAGAACGTGAGGATCCGCTGGATCATGGCGATCCGTTCATACTCCCCCTCGATCTCCAGGGTGAAGAGAGCCATGGGGATGGCAAAGATCGGACTTTTATAGGCCTGCGTGTACTCGAGCATGATATCGACATAGCTTGCTATCCGGATCGATATATCCTCGCGCGGGGTGCCGGCCTGGAGAAGATGCAGGGCGATCGTGAACGGCTCCATCATGCCGCCAAAGATCTGGACCTTTCCCCGGGAGAGCTGATCCGCCGCTTGCAGGCTCCCGACCCGGACGTAGCCCTCGATGAGAGGATCGACCAGCTGCTGCTTGAGGGATGGATCGGTGATCTCTGAGAGGATCTGGGCAGCTTCATCCAGTGCCTGGAGCGAGAGCTGCTCGATCCCGTACATGATCAGGCCGTGGATGACCTTGCCCATAGCAAAGAGGCAGTATTCTCGCTCCAGCAGGGCCGTGGAGAGAACCCGCATACCGTGGAGCAGTTCGAGGTCACCATCCTCCACGGCGAGCACCGCCGCCTGATCCACTATGCCGCCCATCGCCTCGGCTCGCGTCTGCTGATCCACAATCTCGCAGGTGAGGGATGTCGCATGCCGGAGAAGAACCCGATCTTTCCGGGCGACGCCGACCCGTGCCATCTCGATGGCGATGATCGATATCGCCTGCTCGCGGAGAGACGGGTCGGATATCTGGCCCATCAGATCCACGAGGGCTGACGAATCCCTCTCCCAGATGAATCCCCGTTCGATCAGGATGGCGTTGCACTCAAGAAGCAGGGAGTCCTGTGCCTGGTGCGAGCTCACAAGTCCCTTTATGGCCGGTATGTGCCTGACGACCTCATCGAAGTCATACCCCTTGCAGAAGTCAGTCACCGCCTGGTGTACCAGCGATTCGGCAATATCGATATCCAGTGTGGAAAGGATATTTTCGCGGACAAGATCGATCTCATCACGCCGGATACCCTCTTTGATCAGGCGGACACTGGTATCGAAAAATTGAGCGTTGATCCTCTGAGCGCTGGTACTGGCTTTCTTCATGACCTCGATCGCGTGATAGAAGTCGCCCATCCGCGAAAGTGCATCGGTGATCTGCCGGTAGAGCTGAGCTGCCTTCGTTGCATCGCAGGACTCCTCGATCAGCGGTGTTATGTCGAGGAGGATGGTCGGGTTGCCGCTCTTCTCGACGACCGCAATCCCGGAGAGGACGATCTCCTCTATGGGTAGTTTGGCCTCAACCGTGCTCCGGGTGTTGAACTCGAATGCCTTTTCGAGATACCAGCGTTCGCCGCTCCGTTCCGCCTTTTTCAGGAGTTCGAGGACGAGGATCTGGCCCGCCCACGGTTTCTCGTCAGCGATCCTGATCAGCCTGGCGTAGACCTGCTTCTTGTCCCGCTGGCGGTCGAGGAGTTGCTCGGTCAGGATGGCGAGAACCTCGGTGAGCCGCTCTTCAGGGACCCCGGGGAGCGCATCTAAGATCTGCTCGATATCGGTGATCTCCTTCTTCAATGTGGATTTCCATGTGGCATCCACTATATCAGCGATGGAGTTGGTGCGCCGGATCTTCTGATTGATCTCGGTGGCGCTCAAAATTCCGCTGATCACGAGGTCGATCTTGCCAGACTCGATACCGGAACCGGCAATTGCCCGGGCAACGTCGGCGTGGAGCTGCGACTGCCTGGATATATCTCCGATCTCGGGGAGCATGAGGAGGGCATGCCGCATGATATCGATATTTTCGTATTTTTGTCCGTACTGGATGAAGAGCGGGATGATCTCGGAGAGGATTGCTGAGCGGTATTTACGGATGCTGATCTTATCGAAGGCTTCCCCTCCCTTTTCAATATGGTGAATATCCCCGGTATCGACCCCGGTCTGGACAAAGTCGCGGGAGATCCCGGCGAGGATATCAGATTGGTGGCTTTTGCGGTCGAGTTTGTCGACCAGAGCAAAGATTGCGCCAAACCAGGCATCATCCTTATTCTGGCTGTATAGCCCCGCGGCACGCCTGGCGAGGTCGAATATCTCTTCCCTCGTCGGTTCGATGAGCTGGCTTAAGAGCCCGGGCTGCCCTCTTTCGAACGCCGCTGTCACCAGGGCGGCATTCATCTGCTCGTAGAGTGATTTCTTCTCCTTCCTTGTCTGGGTCTCCGATATATCCAGAACTACCTTTTCAAGCTCACGCAGATCCCCGGAAGAGATTGCGGAGGTGATCTTCTGTTTTATCTGGGGTTTTCCATCCATTTTGATCAGCGCTCTCCAGTGGGTTCTGCATCATGCATGTCCATTATCGGATATATAGGTTGCCCCCATCTCCCAAGAATGTTTTTGAGTGAGAATCAGAGAGAAGCCCGGAAATACCAGGGTTATGATGGGCAGTAAAGATCCCCCGCACCACCATAATGGAACACTTAATGAGGGGTTGACCTCACCTGCCGCGGGTGAGGGGTCATACCCGCCTGATGGCCTGCACGATCTCGCGGTACATGGCATCCGCGATGTCCGGATTCTTTGACTCGACCATAACCCTGACCATCGGCTCTGTGCCCGATGCCCTGACCAGCGCCCAGGCGTCGTCCCTGACGATCTTGAGGCCGTCTATCTTCTCGATGGTCTCCCCCGAGAACGCCTCCTCGACGGAGCGGACCAGCGTGGCCGGGTCATGGGTGTGGTGTTTCCCCTTGACCAGGTGGTAGAGGGGGAGGCCACCCTGGATATCCGAGAGCTTTCTGCCGTTATGGCTTGCGAGGACCGCAACCATCATGGCGGCGGTCAGGCCTCCGTCCCGGCAGAACTGGTGGTCGGGATAGATCAGGCCACCGTTTCCTTCCCCCCCAAACGAGACCTTCTCTCCCTTACTGATGAGCTCGATCATCCTCCGTGCGACGTATATGCTCCCGACAGGGGTGTAGTCGACGGTGCATCCGTGCCTCTCCGCGATATCAAGGATCAGGCGGGACGTGGCGACAGGCGTGACGACGAGCCCGCCTCTGTTTTTGCCGCAGACGTAATCTTCGATCAGACCGAACTCGTAGTTCTCTTCTATATAGCATCCTTTGTTATCTACAAAGACCGCCCGGTCGGCATCGCCGTCGTGGGCTACCCCGAAATCAGCACCCGTCGCGATGACCATCTCCGAGAGGGGCTGCAATCCTTCGGGGGTCGGCTCAGGCATCCGGCCCGGGAAGGTGCCGTCAAGCCGGGCGTTGATGGTGTGGACCCGGCAGCCCATCCTCGAGAGGATGACCGGGGTGGTGAGTGCGGCAGGGCCGGAACCGGGGTCGACGACGACGGTCATGCCCTCTCCGATGCCCTCCGGGAAGTGCCTCACGATGGCCTCTATGTACTCTGCGAACCGCTCAGGTGCGGTGGTCTCCGTGCCGACGCTCTCCCAGGAGGCCACGTTGAACTCGCCGGCAAAGAACCGGCCTTCGAGCAGGATGATCTCATCGTCGGACATCTCGGTGCCGTCGGCCTCGATGATCTTCACGCCGTTGTACTCGGGCGGATTGTGGGATGCGGTGATCATCGCGCCGCCGGCAAACCGACCGGTCCTTATGATGTACTGGAGGGCCGGCGTCGGGAGGATGCCCATATCCACCACGTCGCACCCGGTCATGAGAAGGCCGGCCTTGATGGCGTGGACAAGAGCCTCTCCGGATGTTCGTGTATCTCTTCCGACGGCTATCGTGCCTCTCCTCATCGATCCGAGCGCGGCGCCTATATTGAGGACGAGGGCCGGTGTCATGGTCTCCCCGACGACGCCCCGCACACCGTTTGTTCCAAACATCTGTTTTTTGTTCTGCATTCCGTCACATCTCCACGTCGTGTAACTCCTGTTTCAACCGATCGATCGCACGCATCGCGGCGGCAAACGCTTCCTCGCGGTGTTTTGCCAGTATAGCAATGTAGGTTATATCTTCTCCCGCATAGAGTCGCCCTTTCCGGTGGTAAAACCGCGCACCGATGATACCCGGGACTGCCTCCATATCCCTCCGGAGGCTATCGGCAAGGGCGTCGACGGTGTCGTCAAACTCCATGTAGTCGGTACGCTCGGTGCCGGTCCACTCCCTGACTATGCCGTTGAACGTGAGGATAGCCCCGGCACGCGAGACACCGCACTCACGCTTCAGCTCCCTGACCAGCCCTTCGACTGTGTAATGATCCTCAAACTGTGGGAGGGCGGCTATCACATCATCGACGGTGGGGTCACGGAGTACGATATTCTCGCCTGGTAGGTCGCCTATGACGACCCTCGGAAAGATGCGGGACTTGAACCCCTCGAGTATGACGTAATCGACCCCGGCGTTGCAGAGGAGATCCAGCGTGGAGTCAAGATCGTTCTCGCACCTGACGATGACCGACTTCGTCTCGTCTATGCCGCCGGATATATCGGCATGCGATTCATGGTACAGGGTGGTGTCCTTTCCGGGCTCGAGCCGGAAACCGTGGTGCCCCAGGTGCTTGATGGCTCCGACGGTCCCACGCGCGGAGAGCGCCGGGATCAGGCTTCGTATGAATGTGGTCTTTCCGGAGTTCGACCGGCCGACTATCTGGATGATCTTCATGGTTCTTCGTCTCCTGCGGTATTCTCTCTCTCATCTTCCTGACCGGGACGGGATTTTAAGACGACCGAAGCTGCCTCGGCCACACCCCGCATCACCTCGGTGATCCGGTCCTCGACGTCGATCTCATCGTCTATGTTCAGGCTCGTCCCCTCCACCTCAAGGAGGAACCGGGCGACCTCGCTTGCCTCAAAGAGGATCTCGTCCAGCTCCTCTGCGGTGAAGAACCCGCACATGGCCCCATAGAAGAATGTGGCCCCCGCCTTCTTCACCTTCTTCTTGAACGAGCTCCGTGCCTGGTTGACCGCCTGCGGCGTGTAGGAGTCGACCATGAACGGGCAGAGGTCGGGGAGGTTTTCGCCGATGAACGTCATCTCCGAACCACTGGTTGTCTTGAAGTCCGCGCAGAGTCGTGCGATCGCCCATTCCCGGGCGGTTATGTGGGTGTGTTTGCGCAGGAACTGGTTGACCCTCTGGTATGTGGCGCCGTCTACTTTCTTGAATTTTCTGTATTTGTTTGGATCTTTGCGGTTGTCAGGCTCTTCCATTTCATATCCTCTTGTCGGTGTTGCTATTTCAATGGGGCTGATTGAACGCCATCATACTCACAGCGTGATGGGCTGTTTTTGAGAATGGGGTTATAGCGGCGCACCGGCAGGGCGGCATGCCCTGCCCATCTTTCCAGTATATAGCAGCATATGGTTTATAGATGTCTCTTTGCTCCCGACGTGTGACCGGAGATCCGGCTTTCAGGAGGGCGATAACCCCCGCATGAGCGCACTCTTGCGATCTATACAGCGGTGTTTGAGAGGCAGCGATGATCTTCCCTGCGCCATGGGGCCGTTTTCTCTCGCTGGCCCTGCATAAAAGGTCTCTTTAGGCCATAACTGCTCCCCGGGGGCGGTATGGTCCGGGCCGTGCAGGAAAAGAAGAGAAAACCACGAAACCGCACGCCTGCAGGCTCAAAAGGGCCCCACCAACTGGCAATCGAACCATCACGTGAGACTGGTGGTGCGTGAACCACCACTATATGCAACGCCCCCGGCGTTTCCGCTTTCACCACCCCCGACAGAAATTATACGGCATGACATGTGCCCCGGGGTTTGGGCAGCGGGATGGACCGGCCATCGGGATTTTTGAGGCCCCCGTATCGCACCTGTGGCGGAGGATCGCGCACCCCTCCGGGAGAATGGTCGTTGTTGCCGGCGTTCGGGCGTTTAACGCCGCCTGTGAGGATTGTTTATATACAGGGGCCGGCGGCGTTTTGGGTATCGCACACTTTCACACCGCGCAGTAGGGGGTTCATATATTCGTGAGGGGATGTATACATCAGGGTCTGCTTCCCGGCCACCCGGGAGGGCAGCCCCATACCTCCTAACTCCGATACCTCCTGCATCACCCAAAATACCTTTTTTGAGCTGAAAACGGCATGAATCAGCCCCCCGACTCCGCTGACGGCTGGCCGGGGCGGATGCGGCGAGGGATTGTCCGACCGGCGGCCGGCCGCAGGTCAGGTGTTCTCCCGTGGAGTCGGGCGGCAGGATCCGTATTGCGGGGAATAGTGATTTACCGCAATCTTGATATTCTTCGTTATTTAACCTATTATCCAATGGAAAACCCGACCTTCTCAGAATGGCTGGATCGCTTTGGTAACTACCTCCGGATGCGCAACTACTCGCCACGGACCATCAGGAAGTACGAGCAGACCATCCAGCGTCTCGCCCGCTACGCCTGGCTCCGGCAGAACCCGGGCCCTGATGGAGCTCTGTTTGATGAAGCAGCGCTTGAGGGTGTCCCCCTTGATGCAGGCATCAACGTCTCTGCGGCTCTTATCACCGACTTCTTCTCCGCTCTCTCGGAGAAGCGGGACTATAAGCCCAGGACCCTCCACCGGATGATATCAACACTCTCCTCGTTCTACCGCTACCTCTACACGCAGGGAGCCGTGGCAGTAAACCCCATGCTCGGTGTGGAACGGCCGCGGATCAAGAACCAGGAGCTGAAGTACCTCAAGCACAGCCAGGTTATCCGCCTGCTCAATACAATTCCGGAGGGGCGGGACCGGTTGATCGTCCGTCTCATATACGCTACCGGCGTCCGTGTCTCAGAATTATCTGCCATAAGCGTCGAGGATATCGATTTTGAGGAGCAGACGATCCGGGTGAAGGGGAAAGGCGATAAGGTCCGAACCGTCTTCGTCGATGAGGAGACGCTTCAGGATATCGAACGGTTTGTCGGGAACACGATCGAAGGCCCGCTCTTTTTAGGCCAGCAGGGCAACCACATATCCCCGCGAACCGTTCAGCATATCTTCCGGCAGTATGCCCCGGCCGGCATAACGCCGCATAAGATCCGGCATTCATACGCAAGCGAGCTCTACCGGCGCTCCCGAAACCTCCGTGTCGTGCAGGAGAACCTGGGCCACTCATCCATCAAAACGACCGAGATTTACCTGCATACCGATATAGAGGAGCGAAGAAACGTTTATCGCCAGTACTTCCCCCTCTCAAATGGGAAGGACGCGGGCGACCGATAAACCACATGATGCCATACAAAAGGACCGGCGAGGGATCCGCCCAGCCGGCCTCCCCGGCAATACCCCTTCCGTTGCCGCGAAAAAGCATGCAGTTGATGAATGGTGCCTGGCCGTCTCTTCCATAGTTCTCCCGCCCTTCATCCTCCGGCAACGCTCAAATCGCTGGAGCGCCTACCGTATCAGTATGCGCTACATCGTCACAGGCGGCGCCGGGTTCATCGGATCAAACCTTGCGGGGCAACTGGCACGCGACCACGACGTCGTCATCATCGATAATCTCACAAGCGGCCGGCGTGAGAACATCGAGCACCTTACTGATAACCCCAGGGTGAAGTTCATCGAGGGGAGCGTCACCGATCCGGATCTCCTCATGAAGATCTTCCCGGGCGCGGATGGCATATTCCATCAGGCGGCCATCGCCTCGGTGCCCCGCTCCGTGGAAAAGCCCCTGGAGACGAACGCGGTGAATGTAGGGGGAACCGTGAACGTCCTATGGGCCGCAAAGGAGTGCGGCGTCCCGGCGGTTGTGGCGGCATCCACATCGGCGATATACGGCGACGACCCGGTCTTCCCCAAACATGAGACGATGGCACCGACGCCGCTCTCCCCATACGCGGTCTCAAAGCTTGCCAGCGAGTACTACGGAAAGGTCTTTACCGATCTCTACGGCGTTCGGACTGTATTCCTCCGCTACTTCAACGTCTTCGGCCCCCGGCAGGATCCGAACTCCGAGTATGCGGCAGTGATCCCGAAGTTCATCACCCGCCTGCTTGCCGGGAAACCGCCAATCATATACGGCGACGGGGAGCAGACCCGCGACTTCATATTCGTTGCCGATGTGGTGCGGGCAAACATCCAGGCGATGGAGAGCGATGCCCGGGGGGTCTTCAACATCGCCGGCGGCCGCCGGATCAGCCTCAACGAGCTTGCCAACCGCCTCTGCGGGATCACCGGCATGCATGCCAGACCACTCTATGGACCGCCGAGGCCTGGGGACGTACGTGACTCGCTTGCCGATATATCGCGGGCCAGGGATGCCTTCAGCTTTTCACCCCATGGCACGGTCGATGAAGGGCTCCGCAAGACTGTGGCCTGGTTCCGGGATAGGGGCTCCTCATAGCCGTTCTCCTGTGATCGGTGGTTGGCCGCCCGACCCGCCTCGCTCCGGGCGTGGCGGATACAGGAACCTATATATCATCGCTCTGCAGTATGGATGCGAGGTGCCAGTGCATGCCCCGATTGATTACACCGGAAGTTCCCCACAAGGGTGACGGGAGGAACGCTTCACGGGCGTACAACGATGTGACGGCAAGAGACCCCGCAACCCTGAACAACAAGGGCGTGGCGCTCGAGCGACAGGGTCGCTACGAAGAAGCGCTCGCTGCATTCAGTGCAGCCCTCCTCTGCAATGACGATGATGTCTACGCCTGGAACAACCGGGCTGTGATCCTCACCCGGCTCGGCCGGTGCGAGGAAGCGGTGCTCGCATGCAGACAGGCGCTCACGGTCGACCAATCATGCATATTTGTCTGGGTCACCTACGGCATGGTGCTCAGCAGGATCGGAAGGTACCAGGAGGCTGAGTCGGCGTTTGCGGTGGCAGAGGATCTCGATCCGCAGGCGAGATCGCTCTACCCCGGGAACTCGACGATGACCCGGGCATGAGGCATCCTGCAGAGGACGTTTCGCTGCCATACACCTGTCCGCTACACCTTGTATAGCCATAATACACCACCCGCTGCAATACGTATCGTCTTCGCCTCGGGGTCCCGGCGGATGATGCTCATCTCCGGGATCGTGCGATCCAAAAAACCCTATGCATTTATCCATCGTGCTGCAATAGAATAATATCACAACAAAAGCTCTCTCTCTGGCACGGAGTCACCTCATGAAGACGCTCATTCTTGCAGGCGGGAGCGGCACCCGCCTCTTCCCGCTCTCAAGGGAACACTATCCGAAACAGTTCATACCTCTGGTCGGCGACGAGTCGCTTTTCCAGAAGACAGTGATGAGGGCGCTCCTCTTCTCCTCACCGCAGGATATCGCCATCGTCACCAACACGGAGCACCGGTTCCTGGTCCGCGATCAGCTCGCCGCCATCGGGTGCGACTGTCGGGTCCTTGTGGAACCGGTGGGCAGAAACACCCTGCCGGCGATATACTACGGCGTCCGGGAGGTCGCCCGGGACGGGCCGGAGACGATCGCGGTGCTCCCCTCAGACCACCTTATCGCCGCTACCGGGCCATTTTACGAGGCTTTCCGCCGGGCGGAGCTTCTCGCGAAGGAATACCTGGTGGCCTTCGGGGTGCGGCCGACATCTCCCCACACCGGCTATGGCTACATCCGCCAGGGCGAACCCCTCGAGGGCGGTTCACTTGTGGATGCCTTTGTGGAGAAGCCCGACCTTGCGACCGCCGGGAGATACGTCACCGACGGCTACCTCTGGAACTCCGGCATGTTCTGTTTTGATGCCAGCCTGTTTCTTGCCGAGTGCGAGGCGTGCGCACCGGATGTTGTCAGGGCGTTTGAGCGCCCCGTGGAGGAGGCATACGGCATAGTTCCCTCCCTCTCCATCGATTACGGTATCATGGAGAAGACCCGGCGAGCCGCGGTCGTACCGCTTGAGGCCGACTGGAACGACGTGGGAAACTTCAACGCGCTTTATGCCGCCCTGCCTAAGAACGGGGACGCAAATGCCGTCAGGGGCGAACATATCGGGATCGACTCCTTCGAGAACCTGGTCATCGCTGACCGCCTGGTCGCCACCGTCGGCGTTCACAATCTTGCCATCGTCGAGACGAAGGATGCGATCCTTGTCGCTGCCCGCGATGAGGCCCAGAGGGTGGGCGAGATTGCAAAAACTCTCCGTGAGAAAGGCGACACCCGTGCTCTCTTCCACATGCGGGTCCACCGGCCCTGGGGCTCCTATACCAACCTTGAGGAGGGGCGGTCCTACAAGATCAAGAGGGTCACCGTCCCTCCGAAACGACGGCTCTCTCTGCAGATGCACCACCACCGTTCCGAACACTGGGTGGTCGTCACCGGGTGCGCCGAGGTGACGATCGGCGATGCGACCTACCTCCTTCGGAACGGCGAGTCCACGTTCGTCCCGGCAGGAACGGTCCACCGGCTCTCAAACCCCGGTCTCCTGCCGCTGGAACTGATCGAGGTTCAGATCGGAGAGTACACCGGCGAGGACGATATAGTCCGGTTCGAGGACGACTTCGAGCGGACGTGAGCGGGCCGGCGCCACCCTCCTCCTCCCGGTCATACCGTCTACCTGCGACCAAACCGATATAATGCCGGGATGCATAGAATATAGGAGCCGATGTAGCAGGTATCGGCAGTTTAGGTCTATCTCACCCACCCCCGTAGTGTAGTGGTCAATCATGCAGGACTTTGGATCCGGCGACGGCGGTTCGAATCCGCCCGGGGGTATCATCAGGATACGGTGTTCGGATCTGCCAACGGAATAAAGGGTTTCCAGGAGGGCGAACAGGCTCAGTGCGACCTGCCCGCGATGCTGGCACCCGGACCCGGGGATCATCGATACCTTTTTTGCGCTCTATACCCTCCCGCACCCCGGTGCCATCAAATATGACCGAGGTTGAGATGAGTATACGATCTATCCATGCCCGCGAGATACTGGATTCAAGGGGGAACCCGACCGTTGAGGCGAATGTCACGCTCGCCGGCGGGGCGTTCGGGCGCGCCGCGAGCCCATCCGGCGCATCGACAGGAAAACACGAGGCTGTCGAGCTCCGGGACGGCATAAAAGACCGTTACGGCGGTAAAGGGGTGCAGAGGCCCGTCAGCCTGATCAACGGTGAGATCGCCGTTGCCCTTCAGGGCATGGATGCCCGCGACCAGGCGGCGGTGGACGAGGCGCTCATCGCTCTTGACGGAACGCGAAACAAGCGCAACCTTGGTGCCAACGCCACGCTTGCGGTCTCCATGGCCGTAGCCCGTGCGACCGCCGCCGCACAGGGCCTCTGGCTCTGGGGGTACCTGGGAGACCCATTAAAGCCGCTCCTCCCCGTTCCCATGATGAACATACTCAACGGAGGAGTTCACGCCGGCTGGCAGGGACCGGACTTCCAGGAATACATGATCGCGCCCTATGGCGCTCCGAGCGTCACGGAGGCTGTCCGGTGGGGGAGCGAGATCTATCACGCGCTCAAAGATATACTCAAAGGACAGGGTTACACGATAGGTGTCGGCGACGAGGGCGGGTTCGCCCCTGCCGTCTCCTCGAACACAGAACCGCTTGACCTGATCATGGAGGCGATCGAGCGTGCCGGCTACGCGCCCGGTCAGGAGATCGGGATCGCTCTTGACCCGGCATCGAGCGAGTTCTACAACAACGGTGTTTACAACCTCAGGACCGAAGGGTTGACCCTGACCGCCGCAGAGATGGTGGATCGGTACCGCGATCTTATTAAGGCATACCCGATCGTTGCCATCGAGGACGGCCTTGCCGAGGATGACTGGGACGGCTGGCGTCTGCTGACCAGAGCGATCGGTGATCGGGTGGAACTCGTCGGCGACGACCTCTTCGTCACGAACGTCGAGCGGATCGATATGGGTATCCGGAAGGGGGCTGCAAACGCCGTCCTTATCAAACCCAATCAGATCGGGACAGTGACCGAGACGATCGCCGCGGTGCGCCTGGCGCAGCAGCATAAATGGGGTGCCATGGTCTCCCACCGGAGCGGCGAGACCGTCGATACGTTCATCGCTGACTTTGCCGTTGCCATGCAGACGGGCCACATCAAGGCCGGCGCGCCGGCGCGGGGCGAGCGGGTGGCGAAGTACAACCAGCTCATCCGTATCGAGGAGGCGGCCGGGGATACGGCCCGGTATGCCGGGCGGAAAGGGTTCATACGTTAGGGTGGCATATGACCGCATGTCCGTGTTGCGGAGCAGAACTGATCGGCTACAAGCGGATTGCCACTCTCGGGAAGGAGAGCCTCTGTATCGAGGTCGTCCTCTGCTGCCGCCATTGCCAGTGGCAGAGGGCGAGCCGCAAGGAATGCCTGAGCCCGGAGGAGGCATCCTTCATGTCTGCCAGGGATCCCGCTCTCTGATATACTCCTTCAGTCGGGTGGCATCAGGCGATGCCACCATGATCGCATCGTAATCCAGGATCTGGTTGTTCAGGTACTGAAGGATGAGGAGATCATCGCCGGTGGAGGTGAGATGCAGCCCGGCAAAAAAGAAGCCAAGCCCCTCGATCGAGTCCACCGTGGTTGCGGTTGCCGGGTCGGTGAGCGGAATGTGGATGTAGATGACCTCGAGGCGACCTGCCCGGAGGCGGTCAAGTTCACGCCTGAGCCGGGGGATGATATCGGTGCCGATGGATCGGACATGGATCTGCACCGTCCGGTAGGTCTCTTCGATGGTGACAGTATACTCGCTCTTCTCCGGCAGATCGGCCGGTGCGTCGCCGGTGCCGATGGGCGGGTGTACGCCGAGGTTGTTGTATATCTCCTGTATCATGCTGGCATGGTGCTCTGGCGGGTAGAGAGCCGGGTGTTCTGGCGGTGAGAGGTAGCGAAATACCGCAAGGATGCTCTCCCTGGCCTGGTTCTCGTCGGCTATACCGGTGAACCGGAGCGGGGTATAGTGGGAGAGGAGGAGTGCGCACGCGCTCATCCTGAAGGCCCGGGCCGATCGTTGCGAGTAGAGATGGGTGCAGACCGCCTGCCCGGAGAGTGCTGTCAGGCGCCGGCGTTTGGCCTCGTTAACGACGGTTGCCATCAGGTCTGAGAAGACCCGCTGGCTCCGGTAGGCCGGGTTCACGAACCCGAGCCCGATCTCGGCTACATTGGGGTCGTCAGAGAAGACGAGCCCGGCATGGCCGGCCACGGTATCTCCGTCGACCGCGACGAACGAAATAAGGTCGCCAGACCGGATCAGGGCCTTGAGCACATCCGGGTGGTAGACCTTCTCGTAGCCGTATGAGTAGCCGTAGCCGAAGTAGGCACATCTTGATATATCTACCGCCTCATCAGGCAGGGTCGGGCGAATCAGGATGGATCCGGTGGGTGCGGGCGACACCGGGGGGCGGGAAGAGGGCAAGGGTCCTCTGCAACCCTTCGTAAGCACGGTCTCCTTCCCCGCCCAGCCCCTGTTTATGAAGGCGATCTGATCCATGGCAGCCCGGCACCGGGGTAGTGCCGGATGTGCCACATCCGGGTCAAAGGGGATCCCATGCTCGGTGATCTGTACCTCCAGCCGGTCGGCGCTGATCGAGCAGGTGAACGTGATATCACCTTCTACGTCCGGCGGGAAGGCGTGGTTGATGATCCAGAGCACCACCTCCTCGACGCCGAGGGCGATCTCCTCGGTCGCGCCGGCGGGAAGATCGGTAAAGGATGTCATCTGCAAGACCGTCGACCGGATAATGCCGAGAAAGGCCGGATCGTTGGGGATGGTCGTCTGCACCTGCTGCTTCATCTGTATGGAGATTTACGGTGGGAGGTATTGAAGATAGTGTACCTGGAACTGGCACCGAAGGTTGATTATCTCTGCGTTTGAGGGTATACTCCCATTTCTTGCCAAAAAAAGCCCCACTTCATCCGGTTATCATCAGGTATAGCCGGTGTATCCGCCCATGAGGGTGTTCTGGCGGATCCATCGTACAATGTCCCTTTCCGTTCCTGAAGGTGAGGGCCGACCACCCCGGCAGGATGTTGCCGTTGTTCTTCCAGCGCCACCCTGCAGCTCATGCATATTGCAGGAGACTTCTTAAGGCCTCCCTCCCAAGATCAGGGGGAACAATGGAGAGTGCTGCCCTCGCGATCGAGATCCAGATGAGCTTCCTCCTCTTCCTCGCCCTCGCCGGCTACCTTGTGGCATCCAGAATCAATCAGTCGGCGACGATCGGGGCCATCCTTGTGGGGATCCTGGTCGGACCAAGCGTGCTCGGCCTCATCACGTACACGGACTTCGTTGCGACTCTGGCACACCTCGGGGCGATCATCCTCCTCTTTGTTATCGGTTTTGAGTTCAACATAAGGGATATCCTCGACATACGATACGGCGTCATCGGCCTTATCGGCGTGATCATACCGTGGCTGGGCGGCTACGGCACCGCCGTCCTCTTCGGGTTCGATTTCGCAAGCGCAATCTTCATAGGCACGGCACTGACCGCGACAAGCATCGCCATAACGGCAAACGTCCTAAAGGAGATAGGCGTCCTTCAGTCCGGGGCCGCAAAGGCGATCATCGGCGCCGCGGTCATCGACGATGTCCTCTCCCTCGTCCTGCTCGCCCTCGCCATCGATCTTGCGGCGGGTGGCGGCATATCGGCAGCATCGGTCGTCCTGATGCTCGCAAAGGCCGTGGGCTTCATCATAGTCGCCGGCGCCGTCGGGTATTTCGGTGTCCGGAGGCTCATAGAGAGGATGGATGCAACTCCTCTCGCGCAGAAGTATCCTGAGTTCATATTCATCTTCGCCATGATGATGGCATTTTTATACGCGATGCTTGCAAACTTCGTGGGTTTATCGGGGATAATAGGCGCGTTCCTCGCCGGGATCGCCTTTGCCGGTGTCGAACTCCGGCAGAGCAAGGGCATCCATGAGGGCGCCGAGTACTTCCAGATCGTCTTTGCATCGATCTTCTTTGTGTCGCTTGGGATCCTCGCGGATGCCCATGCTCTCACGTCGGATACGGTCCTCTTCCTCGCGGTTCTGACCATCGTTGCCATAGCGACCAAGATCATAGGGTGCGGCCTCCCCGCCCGGATGATGGGGATGTGCCGGGAGGACTCCCTCATCATCGGGTTAGGTATGGCGCCGCGGGGTGAGGTGGCTATGATCGTCGCTCTGATCGGGCTTGATGCGGGGCTCATAGGCCAGAACGTCTTTGTGGCGATCGTCCTTATGAGTCTCATTACAACTCTCATCACACCGATAGTCTACCGGAACTGGTTCTACAGGGGCGCATACTGCGCCGTGGAGTGAATTGGTATGCACCGAATGGGCAGTAGCGTTTGAGTTTTTCATCTTTTCTGGGGTGAAGTGGACGGCGGGGGGCGAAGTGGAGAGGCCCCGCCCAATATGTGCGGGGATGAAACGGGTTGTGTCGGTATCGTCCTGTAAAATAAGGTAAGGTTTGTACCTACTGGGAGTGAGATCTCCTCTTGCTTAAACATTATGCACGCCCCTTTATCAACTGAAAAGTCTATTTCGACACCACGTAGTGCCATGGCGTAAAATTGAACAATGGTAAAGTCCGCCCAATGAAGGCTGTTGTTCATCGTTTGCGGGATTGGAGTCGAATACAATCTGTCCTTGTGTGTTAGACCTTCCCGTAGGCATATCCGCATGCTGTGAACCGTGGGGGTATCGCCCCTGGGGGTTGGGGTCCGGGGAGGGAGCAAGCCCCTCTCCCGGGGCGGGGTGGCCTCATGCGAAACAATAAAGGGCGCGAAGAGGGGTGAACACACACCCCTGAGGATCTCTCTATTTAAGGCGACAACGAACAGTAGGTTTGCAATCAACG
The DNA here is from genome assembly GCA_964413225.1 of uncultured Methanoculleus sp. Taxonomy (GTDB): domain Archaea; phylum Halobacteriota; class Methanomicrobia; order Methanomicrobiales; family Methanoculleaceae; genus Methanoculleus. The sequence continues at coordinate 68,286 of CAYPRO010000003.1, forward strand.
ATGGCCGGATCAAATTCTTGCACTTTTACAGCGATATTTTGCTGGAGTTCGATCTGCCCAAAAGGCAGACATTCATCAATTGTCCGAGGAGAGATCGAGGTTGAGACGATATATTATAAGAAAAATCGGAAAAATTTATCCATTTATGTTAAAGAGGAGGCTTCCCCAGGCAGATAAAATCAGATAAATTTGTCGTTTTTTTATTCAATTTTAACGATCCCATCTCAATCTCACCATTGTATTCTACCATATAGTTGTTTAAACTTATCTCTTCGATTTTTTGAATGATGGGGAATAAAATCTCTTTTTCTTGACTTGTTACCACTGGAAATCCATAATTATCGGAGTAATATTTTGGAATCTGATCCGCAAATTTCTCCTCTACAAACTTTTTGTGATTCATGATCCTTTTTTCTGATAAGTCAATTTGAAATCCTTTAAGAGTGCTGATGCGCTCTTTGATGATATCTCTAAAGTGGGCATTTAATTCATAACCGACAGAATTTCGACCAGAAGACATGGCTGCAAGTGTTGTAGTCCCCGTACCAAGAAAAGGATCTAATACAAAGTCGCCTTGAATTGAGTACATGTTTACCAATCTATACGCCAGTTCAAAAGGGAATGCGGCCGAAATTTTTCTAAGCCCTTCATGGTTCAATTTTTGCGAAATACCCTTTAGATCCATCCAGACGTCTGAGAACCAGTTATTCCTTTCTTCCCAGAAATAAGCACTCTTTCGCCTCCTTTCGAGATCTGAGGGTAGGAACTCCCGTTTCGATCCTTTACGGAAAATTAGAATGTACTCATGTTCCAGAGTCACGTACGCATTGGGCGGGAGCATCCCGGAACCCATGAATTTGTTCGGTTTGTTGAATTGTTTCCTCCAGATGATACAAGGGAGTGCGTCATACTCTAACCTATGAAAATATTCAGATATTTTCACATGATTTGTGTATAATTGAAAAGAATTGCCAATTTTTCTTGTTGCATCTCCAATGTTGATGCAAACATATCCCCCCTCTATCAGGACTCTATCTACCTCAGTCCAAACTTTGTTGAGCTCTTGATGCATCGTGTTAAAAGCAACCTCTCTTTTTCCTCCCCGTAGCGCTTCACCAATTTGTGGGTTTATACCTGAGAAATGCTCATCCCACATCTCAATCATAGGATATGGTGGTGAAGTGACGACTAAATTTATTGATCTGTCATCATATGACTCCATTTTGGACGCATCATTGAAAAATAATTTATGCGATGTCTTCATTCGTATTCCCTCTTTTACACTTTGCACTCAAAGAAACAAAAGATCTCTTGGATAATCACGCAAGGGCAATGTTCCGGATAATATCTGCATCAGACTCTCCCGGTTCTCCACGCAATAGTTCAGTCATCTTCCATTGATTTTCTGTAAATGAGACCTGAATGCGCTTTCTGTTGGATACAGCCATATTAGACACGTTTAAGGCACATATATGGTCAAGATATATCTTATGCATTGGTATGTGTTCAGCATCGCCACTCAAAAGATATACCCTTTGGTACGGTGCTCCATACATACCGGCTGTGTAAGGATGAAAACCCCACGCGTGCTTCCGCATGAGAGCGCGAAAGGGACTCTATCGTTCAGGACAGTCGAACTTCTACGCCTTCGTGCGATATGGTAGAGCCATATCGGCATGACGCGCCAAGACCCCCACCCCGCGAGCGGTCCCGCGCCCCGGGTCGATCACAAAAAGATTATATAAACCGGGGCCGCATCGACAGAAGCCTCGGCGTATAGAGCGGACGGAAGGGTTTTCCGGCAATCTCCATCTTCACAGCCTCGATGAGCTCATCCTCGCTCATCATCTCCTTGTAGGGCTTCTTCTTCTCCGAGAGCTTCCGTATGGTGACCATGAGCCGGCCAGTCTCGGCCTCCTGATCGCCTATCACAGCGACGTAAGGCGCCCAGTCCATACCAGCTTCGCGAACCTTCTTGTTCACGCTCTCGTCGCGGTCGTCGATATCCGCCCGGATGCCGGCGGTGTTCAGGCGGGCACCGATCTCCTCCGCAAAGCAGATGTGCCGCTCTGCCACCGGAACCAGCCTGACCTGGGTCGGGGCAAGCCATGTCGGGAGAGAGGGAACATCCATCCCCGCGGTGTTCTCAAGAAGGGCGCATATAACCCGCTCGATCGAGCCCGTCGGCGAGCAGTGGAGGATCGGAGGGTGGATCTCCGATCCTTCTGGCGTGTAGTACTTGATATCGAACCGATCCGCGCTCTCAACGTCGATCTGGACAGTCGGGTTCTCTATGGGCCTTCCCTGCGCATCGATCGCGGCAAGGTCGACCTTGGCTATCCAGTAGTGCGTCCGCTCCGAGAGGACCTCGATCAGCATCGGCACACCCGACTTCCTGACGATCTCCTTCACCCAGAGTTCGTACTGGTCAAAGAAGTCCCTGGTGCATCTAAAGACTCCCACAAGAGGCGTCTCGAGATCCTCGCCGCTCTTCCAGCCCATGGCGAGTTGTTCCTCAAATGCCACAAGCGCCCCGTCCACATCGCGGCAGAGGGTGTGCATATCGGGCATCGTGAAGGCGCGAAGGCGCTTTAACCCGATAACCTCGCCCTTCTGCTCGTGCCGGAACGAGTATGTCGAGAGCTCGTAGAGCTTCATGGGGAGGGTGTTTGGCGATATGTGCATGTCATGCATGATCGAGAACATGCCAAAACACGCCGCAAACCGGAGCATCATGTCGCGGTTGCCGCTCTTGAACCGGTACTGCCGTTCCCCGAACTTGGCGGCGTGCTCCGCGATCGCCTGGTCGCCGAGGTCGTACATCACCGGTGTCTCCACCGGCATGCCGCCATACTCGAGCACCCGTGCAAGGACGTAGTCGGAGAGGAGGTCGCGGATCAGCTTGCCCCGGGGCATCCAGCGGTGGTGCCCGACATCCGAGCGCGGTTCGTACTCCACGAGCTCCTTTGCCCGCATAAGGTCGACATGGGCCGGCTCGACCCCTTCCTGCCCCGGATACCCGAGCTCTTTTCGGATCAGGGCGGCAAAAGGCGTCTTCTCATCTGCGTAGGAGGCCGCATCTTTGCGTTCACCATCGGGAGTGAATACTAAGAACTCGTGCTCGATCACCTTCTTCTGGGTGATCGCTCCCTCCCCGGGCACGATCGTCCGGGAGAGCTCTGAGAGCGGGTGGCCCTTGCAGGAGAGCGAGAAGGCCTTGTACCAGCCAAACGGCGCCCGCTTCACGGTAAGGTCGCCTTCACCGGAGAGAGACGTCTCGATACCCTTAAGAGCGCTCACCGCCGACTCCGGCGATGCAAGGTCGGAGGAGAGGTGGGCGTAGGGATAGATCATGATATTGGTCGTACCAAGCTGCCGGGCGGTGGTGACGATCTCGTCTGTTGCCTGCCTGACGGCATCACCTATATTCTCCTCGTCGATAGACTCAACCGCGCAGAAGACGGCGAGCGCCTCATCGAGAGCGTCCTTTGGGACCGCATCCTCTTCGGCGACCTTCGTCTTCTTCCGGGCCTCGTATTCGATATGGTCAGAATGGATCAGAAGAAGTCGCATTGGTATCCCCAGTTGAACCGTTGAATATCTGTTTTCCTGCTATATAGTGCATAACGCTCTCTTGGGCGGGGGCAGCCGGCACCTTCCCGGCGTGCGGGGTTTCCCGAAGGCCGGCGGCATGCATCACGCCTGGCGCGCATTCTCGTGGTAGCGCGAGAGGGTCGCCTGCTGCTGGCCCATGTATTTCGCGTCCTTTTTCAGGTTGTAGGGGCGCGCGGCGCGATCCGTCCTGTAGAAGACGAGCTGCCCTATCGGCATGCCGGCGTAGACCCGAACAGGCCGGGAGTTCACGTTGCACATCTCAAGCGTTATCGTCCCGCAGAACCCGGCATCGATCCAGCCCCCTGTCTGGTGGAGCTCGATACCGAGGCGGGCGATGCTGCTCTTCCCTTCGATACTTGCCACGACATCGTCGGGGAGTTCGATCGTCTCCAGGGTCTTGGCAAGGAGGAACTGCCCCGGCGAGAGGACGATCGAGTCGGCCACTATCTCCTCGACGCTCGCACAGACACTCTCCCTCTCGTAAGGATCGATAACGGTATTCCCCGGCACGTACCAGACAAAGTGGGAACCGAGCCGGATATCCAGGGAGTTGGGCTGGATCAGGCCGGGGTCGTAAGGATCTACCCGGATATACCCGTGCCTGATGCGATCTTCTATCTGCCAGTCGACAAGAATCATTCCTTAAGATCTCTCCTCGAACCTATTCGTTGTTTTCGAGATGCCACTCCGTCCGGCGCATGAGCCCGTGCATCGTGCTCACCTCGCGGACGGTCAGTTTCGTCCGGCCAAGCACGCGCCGGATGAGGGTCATCGTGTTCTCCCGTTTGAAATCGGGATGGTCGATCCGGTCGAGGAACGCCTCAATGTGCCGGTAGAGTGACTCCATCTCGACGGATCCCGCAAGGAGGTAGGTCCCGCGGGGCAGGTTTGCAAGTTCGTAGCAGAGTATACCCACAGCGTGAGAGAGGTTTAAGATTGGATATGCCTCCGATGTCGGTATGGTGCATATCAGGTTTGCGCGCGATAACTCGGTGTTTGCAAGGCCCCAGTTCTCCCGCCCGAAGAGGATGGCGACCGTTCCATCGATATCGGCGACAATCCCGCGGACCTCCTCCGGCGCGTAGTAGGGCATCCGCATTGGTGTGCAGACCGATTTGCTCACCTCGCCGGTCGTCGCGACGATGAAGTCAAACTCCCTGTAGACCTCGTCGATCGTCATCCGCCGGGCGCCGTCAAGGATATCACGGGCATGGGCTGCGCGCATGAAGGCGTCGTCGCCAAGAGCGCAGGGATTGACCAGTATGAGGCTGGTGAAACCGAAGTTCTTCATCACCCGGGCGGCAAACCCGACGTTCCCCTCGTAAAGGGGTTCAACAAGGACGATCGAGACCTCAGGCATGCCTCACTGTACCGCCCGAACCGTCGCCCGGAGCACATCGACCCCTGCATCGTAGACGGCGTTGCCGACGACGATCGTATCGGCAAACTGCCCCATCTCCGCCGCCTGCTCTGCCGAGCGAATACCGCCGCCATAGTAGAGTGTGGCGTGCTCGACCGCATCGGATGCCGCCCGCACGATCGATGGGTCTCCGTAGGTCCCGCTGTACTCGATATAGACGATAGGGAACCGGAAGTAGCGATCCGCCACCTCTGCAAACGCGGCCACATCCTCACCCGTGAGGGTGCAGTCCGCCCCCGTCACACGCCCGACGGCGGAGTTAGGGTTGAGGACGATGTAGGCCTCGGGCACAACCATATCCCACTCGATGCTTTTTGCGTGGCGGAGCCAGGCGTAATGCTTTCCGACGATCCAGCGGACGTCGCTCGTATTCACCACGCTCGGCACGAAGAGGTGGTCGATCCTCTGATCAAATATGGCGCATTCGGGGCTCGCCGGCTCCACCACCAGAGGCAGCCCGTAGGCTGAAACGAGATCCAGGAGTTCGTGGAGGTTATCCAGCGTCACGTTCAGGGTGCCCGAGAGCATAAGGGCATCGGTCCCGCTTGTCGCTATATCATCGATTGCGCCCGGCGGAAGGTGTTTGTCGGGGTCCAGCTTCGTCACGTGTGCCCAGGTCTTCCAGTTCGCGTGCATGGTGCGTCACTTCAGGTGGCTGATGTAGTCGCGGATTCTTGCCTTTGCTATGCCGGTGATCGAGGAGACCTCATCCGGGTCGGCCTCGCGAAGCGTCGCGGCGTCGTATATGCCTGCAAGGAGGAGTCTCTCCGCTGTCGCCTCCCCTATGCCGGGGACTGCCAGGAGCTCTTTTTGCCCGCGCTCAAACGCGGTCTTCGTGACCTTCGCAGGGGCGGGGCGCCCAAGATGCCTGCAGACCATATCCGCATGTTTATGTACGGTCTCCGGATTAATGCAGGTTTTGTTTGCGAGGTAGGGGATCGGGAGGTAACAGAGGTCATCGGGGCTCAAAAAGCCTCCTGCCTGATACTTCTTCAGGCTGACCGCGGGAACGCCGGCCTCGCGGAGGGTGCGCTCGTTGCAGAGCCCGCGGGCCGCCGCGAGGAGATCATCTGCTGATGTATCGCTTATGCCGGCCTTCTTCAGGACAGCAGGCTCCGCGCGGGAGAGTGCGCGTATATCCCCGATCCCCTGCTCTATGAGGCTTTTTGTTATCTTCGCGTGGCTCCGGCCTTTCCTCGGCGGGACGATCTTTCTGATGAACTTGCGGAGGTCTGAGCGGCGCCTGAGGATATCGAGCGCACTCTCCGCCTCTCTTATGAGTCGTCCGGCCTCTTCCGTATCGACGCCGGCGGCTCCCACAATGTCGTGCGGCTGCATGCCCGCTATCTCAGAGACCGTGTATATGTGGTGTGCGTGCAGGCGCTGCAGGAGGTCGTCGGTCATCGAGGGCATCATCCTGAGCGCCTCGACGTTGGATTCGATATGGCTGCAGAGAGGGCAGCCGATCGTCCACGGGGGAGAACCTTTTCGGATCAGGCGGACGTGGGCGAGGTGGTGCGTCTCGCATGTCTCGTCGATCCGGATGGCCTTCCCCCATACGCTGCCGGGGAGGCTGATGTTGAACCGGCACTCCGGGTAAGCGGTGCACCCTATGAACTGGGAGGCACCCAGGTGCCGGATCCGGAGATCGTGGCCGCAGGCGGGGCAGGGGCCGATGGTGTGCTCCTCTGCGGTCTGGCCCATGATCTCCTCGCCGATCTCCTTTTCGTGCGCTTCGAGCCCATCAAAGACCCTATGAAGCATCTCGCGGGACTCAGCAAGGATATCGTCGCGGGAGCGCTCGCTCTGCTTGATGAGCTGCATATGCTCCTCAAGCGTCCGGGTCATCTCGGGTTCGGTGATCGTCTCCGCGTGGTTGTCGAGCGCATCTATGACGGCCCTCCCGACAAGGGTCGGGCGGAGCGGGTTCCCCTCCACGTAGCGGCGGGATATGAGTTTTCCTATCACCTCATGCCGGGTGCTCTTTGTGCCAAGGCCAAGCTCCTCCATCACCTGGATGAGACGGCTCTGAGAGAAGCGCGCCGGTGGCTGCGTCAGTTTCTCCTCAAGGTTCACATTTCTGATCGGCAGGCGCTCGCCCACGGTAAACGCCGGGAGGATGTTCTCCTTTGCTTCAGAGTAGGGGTATATCCGGCGCCATCCTGCGGAGAGGAGGCGCCCGCCTGTTGCTGTGTAGGGCTCGCCGGAGGCGTCAAAGAGGCACTTCGTCGTCGTCCAGGTCGCGTCGGGAGATAAAGTTGCAAGGAACCGCCGGACGACAAGCTCGTAGACCTTCCACCGGTCCTGCCCTAGAGCCTCGCGGCTTGCCGCACCTGTCGGGTGGATGGGGGGGTGGTCGGTGCTCTCCTTCTTGCCCCGGGTCGGTACCGGCCGCTGGTGCTGCTGCACCCAGGCGACGTCGGCATCAAAGATTCCTCCCCGGAGTGTCTCAAGTATGCCGTTCAGGTTCAGAGACTTCGGGTAGACCGTGTTGTCGGTCCTCGGGTAGGATATGTACCCGTTCATGTAGAGGTCTTCGGCTATCCGCATGGCGTTTGCAGCCGAGAGGCCCAGGCGGCTTGCTGCGACGATGAATGTCGTGGTATCGAACGGTGTCGGCGCCCTGTCGGTCTTCTGCCCCTCCCTGACATCCGTGACCGTGAGGGGCTCTTTTGTCCCCGCTCTGGCGGCGAGGGCCGCATCGTGGTCGGTGAACCGGCCAGCGGTATGCCGCGCCTCCACCGGCACGCCGTCCTTCTCCGTCAGGAGAGAGAGCATCCAGTAGACCTGAGGGACGAAACTCTCGATCTCGCGCTCCCGGCCCACGATCATAGCAAGCGTCGGACTCTGGACCCGGCCGACGGAGAGAATATCTTTGCCGCCCCGACGGGCGGCAAGGCTGATGAACCGGGTCAGCGACGCCCCCCACATAAGGTCGACCGTCTGGCGGGCTTCGCCTGCGGCCGCAAGGGCGAAGTCGAGATCGGTCAGGTTCTCAAAGGCGGATCGGATCTCTGCCGGGGTGATAGCCGAGAACCGGGCCCGGTTGATCCTGACCGCCGGATTCACCGCGCGGACGAGATCGTAAGCCTCCTTCCCGATCAACTCTCCTTCGGTATCGAAGTCGGTGGCGATGGTGATGAGATCCGCCTTCTTTGAGAGCTTCTGTATGAGATTGACTATCTTCTTCTCGGTCGGTTTCTTGACGATACCGGCATCGATGAGGCTTCGTGGTGTGTGGACCTCGCTCCTCCAGTTTGTGTAACCGGGCTCAAAGTCCACCTCCACTACATGTCCTTTGAGGCCCACAACGGTCTTTGTGTCAAAGGAGTATGTCGATACGTTCCCTTCCTTGACCGCCCTCACCTTCTCATTGCCGGCGAGGATCTGCGCGATACGGTTTGCTGATATGTTTTTTTCTGCTATGATCAGATGCACTGCGGATTACACCCCGCCTTTATCGATACATTCGGATACGATTTGTCCGAGCTCCCGCGGGTCCGCCCTGCCGCGGGTTTCTTTCATCACCTGCCCGACTAAGAAGTTCAATGCTCCCTTCTTACCGGCACGGTAATCGTCAACTGCCTGCGGGTTAGAGGCAATCACTTCTCCCACGATAGCGGTGAAGTCGTCGCCCGTGGTTCTTCCCAGGTTCTCGCGCTTCACGATGACGGCGGGAGGTTCACAGGGCCGGCCTGCGGCGCAGGCATCGAGCATCTCCCGCAGGACCTGGACGCCGGCCCGATCGGTGATTGTCTCTGCACGGAGGAGGGCGAGGAGCTCTTTGATGCGGTCGGCCGGGACGGCGGCGATGCCCATATCGCGGTAGTTGAGCTCCCCAAGAAGTATGTCGGCCACCCATGTCGCGGCAAGGGCCGGGTCGATGGGCGCCACGCGTTCATAGAACTCGGCGAGGTTCAGGTCGCCTGTCAGGGTCCGGGCGTGGTTGAGCGATATGCCGTACTGCGCCATGAACCGGTTCTTCCGGGCGGTGGGAAGTTCTGGCAGATCGATCTCTGCGGCCCAGTCCGCGACGCGGATCGGACCGAGGTCCGGGTCGGGGAAGTAGCGGTAGTCGTGCGCCTCCTCCTTGCCGCGGGCGGATGTGGTGATCCCGCGCCCCTCCATGAAGTGCCGTGTCTCCCTTGCTATCTTCTGCCCGCGCCGGAACAGGTTCCTCTGCCGGGTCACCTCGAACGTGAGGGCCTTCTCGACGCCTTTGTAGGAGGATATATTCTTGACCTCGACCCGCTCAGAACCCTTCAGGGATATGTTTGCGTCGACGCGCAGACCGCCTTCGCGGTCGCCGTCAAAGACACCAAGGTACTCGAGGATCGTCCGGAGCTTGTTTAAGAACCGCCGCGCCTCCTGTGGAGAGCGCATATCCGGTTCGGTGACGATCTCAAGGAGAGGGATGCCTGATCTGTTGTAGTCGACGAGCGAGTACTTTGAGGCGCCTGCGACGTGGACGAGCCTTCCAGGGTCCTCCTCGAGGTGTGCCCGGGTGATCCTGACGATCTTCTCGTGCCCCTCGTCGTCCTCGATCTCGATCGTCCCCTCGACAGCAAGCGGTTTATCGCTCTGGGTGATCTGGTAGCCCTTCGCGAGATCTGGGTAGAAGTAGTTCTTCCGGGCGAACTCCGACTCTTCGAGCACCCGCATGTCGAGGGCTTTTGCGACCCGCAGGCCGTACTCAACCGCTCTCTTGTTCAGATGCGGGAGCGTTCCCGGAAGCCCGAGGCAGATCGGGCAGCAGTGGGTGTTGGGCCCGTCGTCGCGGTAATCCGTCGAGCACCCGCAGAAGAGTTTCGTCGCCGTCGCGAGCTGGACATGGACCTCAAGCCCTATGATCGTCTCTTTGATCTCCATCGTCATGTCCTCACCCCCTGTTCGTAGGCATAGGCAGTGTCAACGACGCGTTCGTCCTCAAACTGCCTTCCCATCACCTGGAGGCCCACGGGGAGGCCATCCACCCTGCCGCATGGGACCGATATGGCCGGGATACCGGCGAGGTTTGCCGGCGCCGTGAGTATATCGGCATGGTAGAGGGAGAGCGGATCGGTCTTCTCACCGAGACGGAAGGCCACGGTCGGCATCGTCGGGCCGGCGATGACATCCACATCGCGGAAGGCCCGCTCGAACTCCTGCCGGATCTTCTGCCGGGCCGCCTGAGCCTTCGCGTAGTACCTTCCGGCGTAGCCGGCCGAGAGGGCGAATGTACCAAGCATGATCCGCCGCCTGACTTCGGGGCCGAGGTTTGCCTGCCGGAGATCCTGGTATGCCTCGTGCCAGGATTTCCTGGTGTCGACCGCCGGGCCGTAACGTATGCCGTCAAGCTGCGCAAGGTTCGAGGAGGCCTCCCCCGTGCAGATGATGTAGTAGGCGGAAAGTGCATACCGCATGCCGGGAATGCTCACCGGGATCGTATCGGCCCCGAGTTCCTCGAGGACGCCGATGGCGCTCTGGACCCTCTCTGCGACGCGGGGGTCCACACCCTCCCCGAAGTACTCCTCCAGGACACCGATCCGGAGACCGGCGATGTCTTCGGAGGGTCGGTGGTCGTAGGGCCGATCCAGCATCGTCGCGTCGCGGGGATCGTACCTTGCGATCACCGACATCAGCCTCGACACATCCTCTACCGTTCGTGCCATCGGCCCGATCTGCTCAAGTGAACTTGAGTAGGCGATGAGGCCGTAACGGGAGACCCGGCCGTAGGTGGGTTTGAGCCCCACGACCCCGCAGAAGGCTGCGGGGCACCGGATCGAGCCTCCGGTGTCGGTGCCAAGCGCCATAGGGACAAGGCCTGCGGCGAGGGCGGCGGCGCTCCCGCCAGACGAGCCGCCGGGGACCCTTGATGGGTCGACCGGATTTTGAGTGGGGCCAAACGCGCTCGTCTCGGTGGTCGAGCCCATGCCGAACTCGTCCATGTTGGTCTTGCCAGCGATCGCGGCCCCCTCCTTTCGGAGGAGTTCGATGACGTGGGCATCGTAGGGCGGGATGTAACCTTTGAGGATCCTCGATGCGCAGGTGGTCTCGATGCCCGCCGTCGATATGTTATCCTTGATCGCGATGGCGACGCCGGCAAGCGCGCCCTCAGAGAACGGCGCCTCGCGGCATGTGGTGATGAAGGCATTGTACCGGTCGTCCGGTGAAAAATCGATGGCTCCTGCCACTTACATCACCCTCGGCGCCTTGATGAACCCGTCCTCGGTCGACCCCGCGTTCGCGAGGACTGCCTCCTGCGAAAGGCTCGGCCGGGGCTCATCCTCCCGAAAAGCGTTCGTGATCCCACCCGCCGGGGCGCTCTTGCCCTCGACGGTATCGAGGATACCAAAGTATTCGAGGATCGCATTGAACTGTCTGGTGAACTCCGGCACCTCGTCTTTAGATATGCCGATATCCGCAAGCCCTGCTATATGCTCTATATCGCTCTCAGTTACCATTGTTCTGCCCTGCTGATCTCCGTTAAGTACCCTTGTACCGACTTTTTATAACCGTTTTGACGGGAGAGTTGCTGCATTGTCTGCCATATTCCGCTCCCGTATTGCATCGCTTTCTTCTCAACCCGGGCTATTTCAGCCGGAATGTGCCGTTCTGCAACCTCTCGCAGGGGATGCTTTCTCACCCCGCCGCGCACCCTCTCGCCTGCGGGGATCGCCCGTGCGGCGCGCATAACCCTGATATCGATGTAGGGCATCGAGAAGCATGCGCCATGAAGTGCCGCCACCGCCTGGTCGCGCGCCCTCTGCCGCCCGTGATCCGCTATATCCCGTTCGAACTCCGCCGAGAGATCCGGGGAGGAGAGGTAGCGGGCGTATCCGCCGAAGAGCTCATCCGCCCCCTGGCCAGCAAGGATTCGGGTGTGCCCCTGCTCTGCCGCCCATGCGGCGACGAAGGAGAGGGTCGTTGCTATGGAGACCTCGACCGGGTTTGTCGGGTCCGGGATAACCCGGATCACCCGGCGGATCGCCTCCGCGACATCCTCCCGGGTCGGGGTGACGATATCAAGGTCAAGCCCCATCATACGGGCGGCCTTCTCCGCCCACAGGGCATCGTGCGACCCCTCCATTCCCACCACCACGACGGGAAGGCCGGCAATATCGGCGATGAGGGCTGAGTCGACGCCGCCGGAGAACGCCACAACGCCCTCGCCGCTCCGGAGGCTGACCGCGGTAATGATCGCCTCCTCAAGGGAGCAGGGCGGGGGATCGGGGGATATCCGGGCGATCTCTCGTCCATCGCACCAGACGGTTCCCGGCGGGACCGGGCCGGGCATGATGCCGGCGGCATCGCGGGCGATGTAGTCGCCCCACTCGAGCAGGAACTCGCCGCCGCACCGCGCGAGGGCTTCCGGCTCCTCATGGAGCATCCGCTCCACATCAGCCGACGAGAGCCGCACGCCGTCACATTCTATCCAGCCCTTCAGGTTCATGATCGGTCTACTCTGTAATCCGGCAGGTGGCTGCCATGAGGTTGCCGGGTACTGCGGCAACCCCAAAAAACGGATCGGTATCAGTATTTGACACTGTTGGACTATAAATATGCGCACCAGGTATAGAGTGAAAAATCCCGGGTTTCCAGCGATCTTGATCGGATATCTCCCCGTCGGATGGGATTATGGGCCCGGGCACCCCGGGGAGCAATGATCTCAACAGGAGAGATCACCGATTGGGTTTTGTACTTGTTCGGGCCGGCCGTGGTATAGGGGATGAGGCCTAACACCCTTGATGCGTGGCATATGGAGATTGGAAACCGCCGGCAGCCCGGGTTGTCAAGGCCGATGTTGCTATCCGCGACCTTGCTTACGAGACTGCTTCTGGGCGATGGGCCCTGACCTACCTGATGGTGTCAGAGATGGACAGCATGCCGGGATCGTATCGCATGGCTGGCCGGGCATTTCTCGCTCGATCGGGGAGATACCGGCGATTTGCGGTGATTTCTCAATTTATCTCAGGATCCATATCCCCGATGGCACGGCGCCGGCTGGAGGTTGTTACTATTTTGATACATTATGACAATAGATATTATTATAATGAGCAAAATTCATACCCATGTATGGCAGGGCAGGGCTCCGGCTGAGCCCTGCCCGTGCCGCAGCCTCGTTCAACCATACCCTCTGGCGTACTACTGCACGTCCTCCATACCATACAACCAATTTTTGCAGGTCAACTGCCCGGGAGGTGATCACCCGGAGACGTCGGTGAGGATCTCCTCTATCCGCTCCACCTTCGCCTCAATCCGTTCCATCGACCGCTGAAGGGCCTGCAGGTCGCTATCCCGGGCTGCAACGTTCTGCCCCTCTATCCACTCCTTGATACGCACCACGATGATGAGGAGTAGCGTCAGGACGCCAAGCTGTGTGATGACCCAGACGGACCCGGCAAGCATGGTACTCCAGAACTTCGAACCGCCGAGCAGGCCGGCAAGGAGGCTGATAACGAGCAGTGCGATGACAGCGCCCCAGAGCGCCTTCAGGAAAAGTTTCCATCGTTCCTGTTGCATTTACGATCTCTCCAGTGACAGAATCATGTTCAGATCCAGCGCCATCTCAAACGGCACCGCCCGATAATATCTTCGGAGGTACGGCGGTTCATCCGATGTCCGACTGACTCCTACCGCAAGCCCGGATCTTTCGAGCTGTCGCAGGTAGATGGCGGCCAGCGGACGCGATATGCCAAGCTCCCCGGCGACCTCGCGTGCATACTTCTCGTCGATAGCTATTGACCGGAGTATGGCGAGTCGCTGCTCGTTTCCAAGCAGGGATAAGAGTCGTGCGAGCTCCGGGATGGTGCTGAAAGATAGTATCAACACGTGTTGATTAATTTTTACACATATATGTATTTCGATACCGTATCCCGCAGGATATGGATAAAAACCGGGAGAGGGTGTATCCTCCCGGCCGGATCAGAATAAGGTGGGTGATGGAAGGCCATTCTGAGGGGGGTGCCGGCCCTCCCCCGTCGGTGTCAGAGGCGCGGGCAGGTGCCAGAGGATCCATCCACAAGGTGCCGCCTGACCCTGTCACCTTTGCAGGCAGGTCTGTCGGGCTGATCCCAACCACACCGGTGCTGCTGCCCGCACCCGGGGCAGTCGCCGGCGCCGCCGTCTCTGTGGAGCGCCCCCTGGACCGGCCGCGCTTGACGGCAGCGCTATGGCCAGGAGGGTCGCTCCGACCCTGAAGATTGTTCGTCGCTTCATGATTACCTCTTGCGGTGCGGCGAGGGTTCCGCACCGATGTACCGAATATCGGCCCCGGCAGCGATATATTCCTACAACGGCCACGGTGAGGCTGTTGAACCGGAGGATTCGACGCTTTCGGAGAGCGTTCTTATGTACCGGAGCGCAAGGATGGCATCTTCGCGTTTCCGGTCGACGGCATGCTCCCTGGCAAACGCCAGAAACCGGGCAAGGTCTTCCGGGTCCACCCTCCCCTCAGCCGCCTCCACGATCCCATCATAGGTCCTCTCCGGGAAGTAGAGGGCGCGGGCGGTTTTGAGGAGTTCCCCGGCGGTATCGGCGCCGATCACCCCGCATGCGAGCGCCCCCTGCAGGGTCGCCCGGATATTCACAAGCGGGTCAGAGAACGACACAAACGTCTCCGGATCAAAGAGGAGCGCCACCTCGTCGTCCGCGATGAGCCTCCCCTCGCGGTAGGCCCGGTAGATCTCCCCGACACCTTCCATGCCGAGGCTGTCGAGCTCCGCGGCCCGGAGCGCTCCCATGCTCGAGGCGCCGATGACCCTGACGCCGGCCCGGAGAGCGGCAAGGATCTCCCGGTGGGCGACGGCGCAGTCCTGAAAGAAGACGCCATCGATGAGCCCGATGATCCGGGCCCCGGAACCAGCGGCCCGGGCTATGTCGCCCCGTCTTGCCGGCGGACGGTAGTCGGCCTTGAGGATCTCCTGGGCGGTCGCGTGGTCACAGCTTGGACCGAGGAAGACGACGATTCCGTGCGTCACGACACCTCCTCCCCATCCGTTCCTGATCCACCGCGTAGACCTCCAGCCCCGGCACGATCACCCGGACGACCGGCATGCAGATCTCCGGCCGGGTGAGGTCGACCACGATCACCCGCGAGAGCCCCGCACGAGAGAGCCGCTCGATGACGCGGCCGATGTCGGTGAGGAAGTCGTCGCTGTCAAACGACGGCATGGCCGCAGACTCGATCGAGCCGTTCTCCGCGAACCAGTGCCGGTTCAGCCGTTTCGTCCGTTCATAGCCGATCACCTTCCGAACGTCCGCCGTATCGGTATCCTCCCGGGCGCCGTGGATCTGGGTCAGACGGCTCTGTGCGACTTCCGTGAGCGCCCGGAGAACGGCGATCCCGGCAGATGTATGCGATCCCATGCCGATCGTCAGGAGAGCCGGATCTTTGAGCACAATATCATCGGCGACCGCGGCCACCGTGGGGATGCCGGTATCACTCGTTATATCCCTGAGGGTGACTTCGACGCCGGCGGCCGCAAACTTTGCGAGGAGGTCGGCCGCAAGCCCGCCGGCGATCCCCTCGATCCGGGGGCCGGTCTTCCTCGTCACCTCGACGAGCGACCAGGCGTCACGCTCGACCACCTCCATCAGGGCGTGGAAGGTCGCTTCCTCGAAGGTGTTGCCCGACGCAAGCCCATTGGTGTTGGTCCGGAAGAGACGGCCACAGGCCGGCGGGAGGGGGTGAAAGACCGCGTGGGCGGGGATGAGGATCTCCTCCTCCTGGGCGATATCATACCCTTCGACCCAGGGGACGGTTATATCGGGCAAAACCTTGTCGGGCAGGATCAGATCCGCCGGGTCGAGCGCAGTTCCCCGGGTCAGGACCTCGCCATACCTTCCGATGATGAGGTCACGATCGCCCATCTCCCCTGAGTACCGCTCGATCCCCTCCATCATCGCTGAGACCTCAGCCTCGACGGGGGTGGCGCCTTTGCCGTTGTAGACCGATATCGCCCCCGCCCCGGCGGTCGGCCGGATGCTCGAGAAGACCGGGATTCCAATTCGATCGAGGTTTGTTATATCGGCGATCCGGGTTATGCCGGCCGCCGGGAGCTTTGTCCGTGCGAGGCGAAGCGTCTCTTCCGGAGGAGCGGAACGCTGGGTCTCCTTTGTGTAGGCCTTCCGGCATGGCTGCAACCGGATCATGGATCGCCCCCGGACCCCTCACCAGGGACCCAGCGCTCGCTGCCGTCCTTCCCGATCTCCTTCTTCCATATCGGCACGCTCTGCTTGATACGCTCAAGGATATACTCGCAGGCATCGAACGCCTCTTTTCGGTGTCCGGCGCCGACGACGATGAGGAGGATGTTCTCTCCGACTCTGAGAGATCCGAAACGGTGGATGATGTCTACGGATCCGATGGGGTAGCGTGTAAACGCCTCAGCCCGGATCTCGATGAGTTCCCGCACCGCGACCTCCTCGTAGACCTCAAGTTCCATCACATCTATACCGTCATCCCTGACGGTGCCAAGGAAGGTGACCAGAGCGCCCATATCGGGCCTCCTCGCCCGGTCGATCACGGCATTCACGTCAAAATCGTCTCGCGTTATGCTGACCATACCAGCTCCCTCCATCATCCGCCCGCCACAGGCGGGAAGAGTGCTACCTCATCCCCACCGGCAAGGGTGCGCGTCCTGGCCTCCGAGCGCCGCATGCGCCTCCCGTTGTGCATCAGTATAACGTATCCCCGGAGTTCTCCGGTCTCATCAAAGAGCGCCCGGTGCGCCTCTTCAGATATACCCCCGACCGCTGCAAGCAGCTGGCCCACCGTCGCCCCCTCGGGGACCTCGATCGTGAGGTCCCCCCCGATGGCCTCCCGCAACCGGGCAAAGGCCCTGACCCGAACCTGCATCTTCCTTCCCCTCAGCACATATGTCTCCCACACGCCCTGCAGTCACCCTGCCGCTCGATCGGCAGGACCGCCATGGTGGCGGCCCGCCCATCCCAGATAAGGAGCCGATCGAGGAGGAGGTCGCCGATGCCGGTGATATACCTGGTCGCCTCATTTGCCTGGATGAGCCCGATGATCCCGGCTGTGGTGCCGATGATCGGGGGGGCGCCCTCCGCCGGCGGCGCCACGGGAAATATGCATTCAAAGCACGCTGTCCGACCGGGGATGATCGTCGTCGCCTGCCCATCAAACCCCCTGACCGCCCCGTGGATGAGCGGCACCCGGGCGTTGATCGCAGCACGGTTGAGAATGTAGCGCACCGGGAAGTTATCGGTGGCATCGATGATGATGTCGACCCCGCCCACGAGTCCGGCGGTGTTCCCCTCATCGATGGATGCACATATCGCGACGACCGTTATGTCCGGGTTCTGTGCCCGGAGTTTCTCGGCCGCCGACTCGACCTTCGGCCGTCCGATGTCGCGGTCTGCGTGGAGCACCTGCCGGTTCAGGTTGGTCCGATCCACGACGTCGCCGTCTACGAGCCGGATCTCCCCGACGCCGGCGGTGGCAAGGTAGAGGGCGATGGGGCACCCAAGCCCGCCAGCCCCGGCGATGACGACAGTGGCGCTCGCAAGCCGTTCCTGTGCCTCCTCTCCAAAGAGCGCGATCTGTCGCCGGTAGCGTTCCCGTTCCCGATCCGTGAGCTTCCCCGGCTTTGCATCTGCACCGAGCACGCAGTTTATGTGGTGTTCCGGGCGACATGAACGTTGTGATTCCATAGGTCCGTTCCGAGCGGAACGGGCCCGGCGCTCTTCATGGTGCAAAAAGGCGATGATGTATTTCCGGGCACCGCTCCACTACCCTCTGCTCTCAAACCCGACCAGCGCCGGTGTCGGCGACCGTCCGACGAGTGGCAGGACGTCGGATATACGCTCGGTGATGCTCAGGCCGCCGCCGGTCCTCGCCCGATACTCCTGCGCGAGGTAGCGGTAAGTCCTGTCCCGGGTGATGAGGATCAGGTCTTCTTTGAGGTTTAAAAGGAGCGTCTCCCAGATGAGTTCATCGCCGATGGTATCCGTCCCCGCGCTCTTTGGTGGATTACCGAGGAGTTTGCGGCGGTGGGCCCGCGTGATGAGCTCATCGGTTCGCAAAAAAACCCGCACGCCGGGAGAACTTAAGAGGCCGGTGAACGCCCGGGCGACCGGATCGCCGGCGGGATCGGCGATCATATCCTGGATCCCGGCATAGAGAACCCCGACTACCCGGTTATACTCCTCGCCTGCCAGTTGCAGTGCGGCAACATCCGGGTTTTCCCGGAGGATGGACGATACCCGGACATTCCCGACTTCCCGCCGCCGCACGTCCTCGGCGATCCGGTCGAGCATCTTTGAGCGATTGCGGAGGAACTCATCGGGTATGATGTCGGGGAAGACAAGGTGCTTCTCGAGTGCCCCGATATCGGCAAAGATCTCGCCCGGGTCCTCTTCCGACTCGTAAAGTTCGAGGAAGAGGTTTGTATCGATACACACGCCCGTCATTTTACCCGGCGGCATGATGGCGCCGGGATGTGATAATTATTTCCAGGGTCGGTGCCGGGTCCAGGTGCGATGAACTCACCAGGATATGCGATATTCTGGCGATAAATGTATTGTTATTCAATTTTTCAGATATAAACGGCGAGAGCGAAACACAATATTTATCATTGTAATCGTTCACAACTCCGTGCAGGATATTGCATGTACCGCATCCTCCTCGTCGATGATGAACCGGCGCTCCTCGAGCTGACCCGGATCTTCCTGGAACAGCCAGGAGATCTTGTGGTCGATCTGGCGCCATCGCCCCTGCAGGGGCTTACCATGCTTGCCGCGACCCCGTACGATGCCATCATCTCCGACTACGAGGTGCCGGAGATGGACGGCATCACATTCTTACGAGAAGTCCGCAGGCTTGGTGTGGCGATACCGTTCATCATATTCTCCGGCTGCGGGCGCGAAGAGGTCGTCATCGAGGCCCTCAACAGCGGAGCGGACTTCTACCTCCAGAAGGGCGGCAACCCCTCCGCCCGGTTTGCCGAACTCCGGAACATGGTCCTCCAGGGGATCAGGCGGAGGCAGGCCGAGGCGGATGTGCAGCGATCCCGGGATATGTACCAGAGTATCTTCGAGCATACGGGCTCTGCCACCATCATCATCGAGGGCGACATGACGATCTCCCTTGCAAACAGTGAGGCAGTTCATCTTACCGGCTACACCCGGGAGGAGGTAGAGGGAAAGATGCCCTGGACGGCGTTTGTCGCCCCTGTAGACCTCGGGCGCCTTGCCGGCTATCACAGGCAGCGGCGGGAAGACCCCGGAGC
Organism: uncultured Methanoculleus sp.; assembly: GCA_964413225.1. Taxonomy (GTDB): domain Archaea; phylum Halobacteriota; class Methanomicrobia; order Methanomicrobiales; family Methanoculleaceae; genus Methanoculleus. The sequence goes on from CAYPRO010000003.1 coordinate 87,555, forward strand.
CGCACCGCGGACCTACGAGTTCCAGATGGTTGACCGGGTGGGCAGGGTGAAGGATATACACATGACGATCGGGAGCATCCCGGGAACGGATCGCACCGTAGCGTCGATGATCGATATATCCGGGCGGAAACGGTTTGAGGAGGAATTGCGCGCGGCGCAGGAGCAGATGGCAGCGGCGTTTGAGGAGGCAAGAGCAAGCCAGGAGTCGCTTGCAATGCAGTGCCGCGAGATGGAGGACTACCAGGCAACCCTCCGGGGCATCATCGACTTCCTCCCCGACCCGACATTCGCCCTCGACCGGGCGGGAACGGTGACCACCTGGAACCGGGCAATGGAAGGAGTGACCGGGGTCCAGAGAAGCCGGATCATAGGTTCGAGCGCCCGGGCGATCTCCGGGTTGATCTCCGGATCGCCCTACCCGCTGCTTGCGGAGGCCATCCTCTCCCGTGAGGGGCGGCCCAAGAGAGGTGACCCCTCCCGGGAGATCTTTATACCGTCACCCGGAGGCGGGGAGGGGATCTACCTCTGGGAGAAGGCGTCACCGCTCTACGATGCTCAGGGGAGCCTCTCTGGCGCCATCGAGTCGCTCCGAGATATCACCGGGCAGAAACGGATAGAGGCGCAGATCCGGCGCCGTGTGGACCTCGAACGTATGGTGAGCTCAATCTCTGCACGATTTATAACGCTCGACCCCCTCGACCTCGAGACCGCCCTGGAAGAGACACTTCGGGCGCTTGGATCGTTCCTCAATGTCGACCGGAGTTACATAATCCGATTCTCCGCCGACCTCACCCATGTGGAGGATGCCCATGAGTGGTGTGCGGAGGGGATCAAACCGCAGATCGACGTGTTGCAGAACCTGCCGATCGATGTGATCATCTGGGGGTTGCCACAGATCTTGGCGAAAGAGACGATCTGCATACCCGATATTGCCGGCCTTCCGGCAGGGTCACCGGTGCGTGAGTTCTTCGAAGGATATGGCGTCCAATCGATCATCCTTGTGCCGATCGCAACTGCGGGTGAGGCTCTCGGTATCTTCGGGCTTGAGACCACCCTGCAGGTGCGGGCCTGGTCGGACGACGATACCTCGCTCCTTGAGGTCACCGGCAACCTCTTTGCCGGCCTCTTCTCCCGGATCCGTGCCCACGAACATCTCCAGAAGAGTGAGAGACGATTCCGGGCGCTTATTGAGCGATCGCATGACTGCTACATACGTGCAACCGAACTGCCACCGGCCATCGAGTACGTCAGCCCTTCCTGGGAGCGCCTGACCGGGTATACGCGGGAGGAGTTCAGAGCCGACCCCGGCCTCATCGAGCGATCGATCCATCCCGATGATCGGGAGACGCTCCTCACCCTTCTGCGGGAGCCGGATGCCGATCGGGTATACACCATCCGGGGGCTCCGGAAAGACGGGTGCTACACCTGGCTTGAGGTCTGCCCGATCCCGACTTACGCCAACGATGGACGGTTGATCGCGGTCGACTACACTGTCCACGACATAAATGCCTGGAAGCAGGCTGAAGCGGCGCTCATCGAGGCCAACAAGAAGCTCAGCCTGATGAATAGCATCGTGCGGCACGACATCTTAAACCAGATCACGGTGGTGCTCGGGCACATCGCCCTCCTCAGAGAGCAACCGCTCGATGCGGCCGTCACCGCGGCCCTTGATAAGCAGCAGGTCGCCGCCGAGATCATACAGTCGCAGATCGAGTTCACGCGGGACTATCAGGACCTCGGCGCCCGGGCCCCACAGTGGTTCTCCATCGAGCCCCTGATCACGGCGGCGGCACAGGCGCTCCGACCAAACGGTATCCGGATCGCCACCGACCTCAACGGTATATCCATCTACGCCGATCCGCTCATATCAGCAGTCTTTTACAACCTTCTCGAGAACACCCTGCGGCACGGGAAGACCGTGACCGCCATACGGGCCACGGCCGTGCCCGACGGCGGCGGGGCGCGGATCATATGGGAGGACGACGGCATCGGCATCCCCGCCGGAGATAAGGGGAGGATATTCGAGCGTGGGTTTGGGAGCCATACGGGTTTAGGGCTCTTCCTTGTGCGAGAGATCCTCGTTATCACCGGAATGGGCATCCGGGAGACCGGGACGCCCGGCAAGGGGGCGTGCTTTGAGATCCTGGTGCCGGAGGGTTGTACCCGGTTCGGGGGACGAGAGACGGCTGAAAAATAGGGAATCAGGGCTCCGGCCTCACCGCCGGCCGTATTTTCTGAACACATACCAGAGCCCCGCCGCTACAGCGGCCATCACCAGGAGACCGAGCAGCGCGACGTAGGACTGCTCTTTTACAACGATCCGGAACTCATCCTCCCCCTCGGCCTGATCGCTCTTTATCTGGGCGATGACCTTATACTCGCCGGCGACGATATCGGCCGGCGGAATCACCGTCACGTGGATCGTCGCCCGCTCGCCGGGCTCAAGGCTTGCAACCGTTGCCGGGTCGACGGTCGCCCGCCACCCTTCCGGCGCACTCATGTTGACCCCAACCCGGGTCAGCGCGCCTCCGACGCCGGCGTTCGTTATAGTCATATCGAACGCGAGGGTATCGCCGCGGTTGATCTCGTGGCGATAACTCTTCACGTAGGTCCGCATGCTGTACGATCCCCTGAGCCGGAGGGTCATGTTCTCCTCATACTGCCGGGCAGATGAACCGATCACCGCTGTAAAGTTGTACTCACCGACATCCACCGAGTAGGGCGGTATGAGGTCGATGTAGAGGGGTTTCTCCTCGCCCGCCGGTATATAGATCTCCGAGACCTCTTCGATGGCATTCTGGCTCTCTTTGAACCGGGCATACCACTGCTCGGGGAGGCCCTCGACAGAGAGGGCGTAGGTGTCTTCGTTCCTGCCGGCGTTCCTCAGGGTCATCTCGTACTGCGGGTTGGTGCCGATCGCCGCCATCCGGGAGGGGGACTTCACTCTGATCTCGGCAAAGAAGTTCTCCTTCTCGAGCGGCACGATACCGAGAGCGGTCGTCCGGCCTATCCGGACATCGACGCCCTCTTTCTTCCACGGCCGGTAGCCGGGTTTGGCGACGTTGACTGTGTAGGTGCCCATCGGTGCCCCTATGGAGACCTTGCCCTCTGCGGTCGCAAGCATCCCCTCGATCCGGGTATCGCCGTCGTAGAGGCCGACGTCGGCGCCCTTCACGACGTTTCCTTCCTTATCGACAACCGTGAGCTCGAGGGTTCCCACCTCGCCCTCGTGCGTCTTCGTGACCCGGACATAGACCCAGATCGTACCCTCGCCTATACCAACCCGGAGGGGATACTCTCCCACAGCGGCGTGGCCGGATGTCTCCACCACAAAACGGACGGGTTTTGTCTCCCCGGCCGGGATCAACATCCTGTAGACGTCGCGATCGTTGTTCTCGAACCGGATCTTCCATCCGTCTGTGCCGCGGAACGTCCAGTAGTTGAGGAGGCATGTCCCGGTATTCCCACGATTCGTGACCGCGAGATCGAAGACGGCGGTGTCGCCCGCCTCGATCAGTTCGCCCGGAAAGTCGCACCGGATATCGGTCTGCAGCGTCCCGCTCTCTATAGCCGCCGTCGCGGGGACGGCAAGCGCCGCGATGAGGATGAGAGCCAGGATGTATTCTTTGCCGGCCAATTGTCTCACCTGATATCCATCCGCATGAACTTCACGTAGGCGATGGCAAAGAAAGCCGACGGGAAGACGATGAGCGCGGCGATGTTCATCCAGATCTTGCCGAGAGCCTCGGCAAGCCCCGGGGTCTCCTCCGGCATCATGTTGTAGGGCGAGGAGATGATCGCGGCGATACGGGGGTTTGTGACCGACATGGCGGCCGTGACGTAGTTTGTCTGCGGCGAGAGGAGGTTTGTGACGCTGCTGATAAGCATCCGCCTCTCAGTATATGCCCTCATGTCCTCCTCATACTGTCTCCATTCAGGATCCTCGGTCTCCCTGTACGTCACCGTCTGCGAGGAACTGCTGGTGAAATACCCGCCGCTGCTGGCGGTAACGGTGACCGGTCTTCCCCCGGGGGTCGGTACGGGATTTGTCAGGGGTATTTCAGGCCGGTCGCCGGCAAGGAGATCGCCGGCCATCACCCCGAAGACAGGGAGGAGTGTGGAGACGGCAAAGAAGATCACCAGGGTGTAGATCAGGGCGTTTCCACTCTCTCTTGATATCGTCGACATCGTAAGCGCTATCGCGAAGTAAGCGAGCAGGAACCCGAGCGTTACCGCCCCAAATATAAAGATGGCGGTGACCTCCTCAAGCGTCGGGACGATCGAGAAGATGAGGAGCATCGCAAGCGATATAGCAAGAGCAAGCCCCATGGCAAACCCGAGTGCGGCGATGCCCCCGAGGGCCTTGCCGTTGATGATCTCGTCGCGATAGACCGGGTGCGAGAGGAGCGATTTAAGGGATCGGGTCTCTTTCTCCTTTGATACCAGGTCAAACCCTATGGCGATGGCAAGGACGGCGCCGAGCGTCGTCATGTGGATCATCATGGCGTTGAATACGAGCATGATCGAGGGTTTCTCCATCATCCGGCCCTTTTCCGGGCCGTCGAAGTCCTGCATGAACTGGAGCTGCTGGTTGTAGGACTCAAGCATGGTGTTGTAACTCCCGATGCCCGAGTGCATGCCGATCGCTGATATGACGAGGAGAAGGCCGAGGATGATGATGAACCGTCTGCTGGTGATGTGGTCTGAGAACTCTTTTCTTGCTACGTTGAACAGCCGATCGAGTGCCATTCCTTCACCTCCGGTAGACCGCCATGAAGGCGTCCTCGATATCCGGTTCCTCGATCCGCATCTCGCGGATATGCAGCCCCTGTTCAAAGAGGGTGGTTGCGAGCCGATCCCTTATGTCAGCCGTTGCCCGGACGAGTGCCCGGTTCGCGTTCCTCTCGACGGCGATGACCTCGGGGCCCTCGATATCGGGTAGGTGCTCACGGGTCTCGACGATGATCCGGACAGCACCATCGTCCGGGGATGCGAGCGCCCGGGCGACCTCTCCAAGCGTTCCTTTTGCGACCAGCCTTCCCTTATCGAGCAGACCGACGGTTCGGCAGACCGCCCGAACCTCGGAGAGGATATGAGAGGAGACGAAGATCGTCTTTCCTTCGCCGGCAAGGTGCTCGACGAGTTCGCGATACTCCCGAACACCCTCGGGATCGAGGTTCGCCGTCGGTTCATCGAGGAAGAGCACTTCCGGATCGTTGATCAGCGCCTGGGCAAGCCCGAGCCGCTGCTTCATCCCGCGGGAGTATTCGCCGGCCTTCTGGGTGACACCGTCGAGGTGAACCAGTCTGAGGAGTTCAGCGATCCGCTTCTTTCGCTCTCCGCCATCCATGCCGTAAAACCGGGCAAAGTAGTCCAGGTTCTGTTCGCCGGTCAGGTTTCCGTAGAACCCGACATCTTCGGGGAGGTAGCCGATGATCCCTTTCACCTTCAGCGGATCCTTTGCAACCTCGATCCCGCCGACCAGGCACCGGCCGCCGGTGGGTTCGATCATGCCGGTGAGCATCAGGATCGTCGTGCTCTTTCCCGCCCCGTTCGGGCCGAGAAAGCCGAATATCTCGCCTTTCCCGACCTCGAGGTCCAGGCCGTCGACGGCCACCTTCCCGTTATATACCTTTGTGAGGTTTTCTGTCCGTATCATCCATACACTTCCCGCCGGTTCGGCCCGGCGGCTCCTACTGCAGACTTTGATCTCCCCTTATTAACGTTTTCTGTCACATGTATCTACACGTCGGGGGGAGATAGCGATTTGAGTCCCTCTAAAACCACGATATTTCTAGAGAACCTGTAAAATCATCATGAATTTCGCAACTGTCGGCATATCGGTCCCAGCGCGGCACGGGCCGACCATGCGCGCTAATCTGCCCCGGCGTTCTGCGCGTCTGTATAGGCGCCTGAGGGATCGATGGTGAACACCGTGAAACATCTGGCCTTCAGATCCAGGGGCCCTGGGGGCTGTCGGAAACCGGAAACCTTTTCCTCAGGTGCTCTAAAGGTTCCTCTGGTGCGTTATGAAAAAGCTACTTTATGCAGCGGCGATCGTCGTGCTCCTCTTCCTCGTTCTCGCGGCAGGATGCACATCGACCCGGCCCCCGGCGGGCTACGTGACGATACGGAGCGTGGATATCAGCATACCTGACGGGCAGCCACCATCAAACATCACCAGTGTCGTGGTGATCCCCTACCTCGACGCGGTCTACGCCGACGTCGGCAGCATCGATCTGCAGGTCAGCGCAAAGGAGGCCGGGACCGATGTCGTCGTCTCACAGAAAGTTCTCTCGATCGATAACCTCACAGCCGGCAGGACGGAGAAGGCTGAGATCGCGCTCGCGCTTGAGAACGGCAGGCGTTACGATGTCTGGGTGACGGTCTGGCAGGATGGGCGCATGCGGGAGTCGGGCTCGGTGAGCGTCTTCCTCCCCGACAGGACGACGGCCGGCATGAGGCTTGCTTACTCGCTCCTCACCGTCACAGCGATCGACATCATGACTCCCGATATCGATGCCAATCCGATAACGCTCGATATCATCACTGATGTCACAAACAGCGGCAGAACCTCATCCGGCGATCTCGCGATGGATATCCGGGTCGTCAACCTCCAGACCGGGATCACGGCCGTCCGAGAGTCCCGATCCCTCGGGGCGGTCGCTGGCGAGAGTGCGACCAAAAAACAGGTGCGTGTCACAGTGCCAAACGGCTATGACTACGAGATCAGCATCAAACTCATCGAGGGCGGTGCGGTGTTTGCGACCAGCACCGGACGCGTCACACTGGCCCCGCCGCCGCAGGTGGTCCTTGCCGGCAGCACGGTGCTTGACTCGGGGAAAGTGGCTTCGCCGGTCTCCCTCCCGATACCGACCGCGGCACCGACGATGCCCTCATCAGCACAGGTCGGGCAGTTTAAGGTCCAGAGCGGCGGTGCGCCGGTGCCGACGCAGGCGCCGGGGTTTATGGCCGCGATCGCTGCATTCGCGTTCCTCGGAGCCGGGGCTGTTATATGTGCAAGGCGGAGGAGGCAGGCGTGACGGCGGAGGGCCTCACGGCGTGGAGGGCCTACCTCTACGCTATCTCGTTCATCGCTCTCATCGTCGCGATCATAGGGAGCGTGAACCTCATATCGGTTGCAATTGAGGTCTTCATATACCCGGCACCCCTGCCATATCCAGTACCGCAGTATTACCCCGCTCTCCCGGGGAGCGTGGCGCAGGTCGTTGTTGGGCTCATCGTCTGGGCATACCACTGGAGGCTGCTCCAGAAGGAACGGTGAGAGAGGGTTATCTTTAGCCCCGGATCATCCCCACGAACCTCCGGGGATTCTGCGGCCACCCTCATAAGTTTCAGGGGCAAAAACTCTATCAGGTACCGAAGATCAGCGATAGATGGTATTTGAATATGGCAGCAAAACGGCTGGACCACATGGCGATACAGGCGGCAAAAGAACGATCGTTGATCGATGCCAAGGCATTGATGCAGGATAAGGAGTTTGCATCTCTTGAGGAGGCAAACGCCTATCTTCAAACGGTGGTCAAGGAAGGGGGCCCGCCGCCGGCCCCCGCGGATACCCCGCTCAAACAGGCGCAGCAGATCGCGTACGACGCAATGGGGGCCACCGGAAGCCGCCGGGTGATGCTGGCCAGGCGTGCGCTTGAGATATCTCCGGATTGCGCCGATGCATGGAGTATGCTGGCCGCAGATGAGGCGAAAAGCCTGAAGAGAGCGCTGAGGTACGCCCGGAAGGGCGTGGCTGCCGGGAAGCGGGCGCTCGGGGAGAAGTTCTTTGAGGAGGAGGTCGGGAACTTCTGGTCAATCGTCGAGGCACGCCCCTACATGAGGGCTCTCATGATACTTGCAGAACTCCTCTGGGTGGCCGAGAAGGCGGATGAAGCGATGGAGTTGTACCAGGAGATGCTCCGGCTCAACCCCGATGATAATCAGGGGGCCCGGTATGCCATCATGAAGCACTTTGTGGAGGCGAACCGGGATGATCTTGCCGAGGCGCTCCTGGACAAGAGCAAAGGAGATCCTACGGCGACGGTCGCATATACAAGAGCGCTCTGGCTGTTCAGAAAGGAGGGAGCCAGTCCGGCAGCCGATGCGGCACTCGACGATGCGTTGAAGAAGAACCCATTTGTCCCGCAGTATCTGCTCGGAGAGCGGGTGCGGCCATCCCGGATGCCCGAGCACTACGCCCTTGGCGATCAGAACGAGGCGATCACATACGTCATTACCGCAGATGAGGGATGGATCCGAACAGAGGGCGCCCGGACGTGGCTGATGGTGCGCTTTCAGAAGATGCGGGGCATCCGGTAACCTCCACCGATCAGGGTTCAGGCGGGCTCTTGCGAGAGCCCCTCCTCTTCGATGAAGCGGGCGAGCAGGCGCACCTGTTCGGCATCGCCGGCGGCCTCTTCCCACTCTTCCCGGATGGTATCAAATGTATTGTTGCAGTAGTCAGGCGCCTCATCAATGAGATCAGAGCCTGGCCTCTTCTGGAACCGCCGGATGCCGATAAGGATACCTGCACAGTAGAGACGCGACTCTTCGGCCATGCCGCGCTGGAGATACGTCATCATCTCATCCCTGTATGGCTCAAGCACATCATCCAGCATCTCCCACGCCCGTTCTGAGGGATCGATGTAGCCGTCGCGCGTTCGACCCGATGTGTCCCAGACCTCCTCGATCCTGATAGAGGAGAGTTCACGGGAGAGGCTATCGGCAATCATCTCACTATCGACGACCTAGAGGATATCGCGCGCAAAACCCTCCGCCCTGGCCGCGAGGGCGGGGTCGCCGTATATGAGCCGTACAAGGACTGATCGGGCTTGATAGTCGTTGAGGGAGTCAAGAAGGGGGGTGGAGGGGACGGATTTTTTTCGTTTTGCCATACTGATCGGTGGGTGGTGCTGAGAGGATAGAGTTACCGTTATGATCGATAGTGCAACCCCGGTGTCGAATCCAGGGAACCGATGATCCAGAGCAAGCGGTGTTTCTCCGGGTATCAGGGTGCCTAAAGTAGTGCCCCGGGGGATGGGAGGGGCTGCCCCGGGGTATCCGTCACCCCGAAGAGTGAGAGGTCAACCTGGTGTCTGCGACCCGAACTGCGCGAAATAGGTATCTATCAGGAGAACGGAGTACTCATGCGTGAGGGATATGATCGTGATCGGGATCGACCCGGGGGTGGCGAGAACCGGGTACGGCGTCCTCAGGAGGAGGCGCGACTCCCGCCCGATCCCCCTGACCTTCGGCTGTATCGAGACCGGAAACGACTGCCGTCTCTCCCGGCGGCTGCTGGAGATATACGAGAGAGTCTCGCTGCTCTTTGATGAGTACCCGCCCGACTGCATCGTCCTTGAGCAGCTCTTCTTCTCAAAGAACATAACCTCAGCCATGCACGTCAGCGAGGCGCGAGGCGTCATCCTCCTTGCCGCAGAAGAGAGAGAGATCCCGATAGCCGAGTACACGCCGAACCAGGTCAAACTGGCGGTGACCGGGTCAGGGCGAGCAGATAAACACCAGGTGCAGGAGATGGTGCGGCGGCTCCTCTCTCTGCAGGAGATCCCCCGGCCGGATGACGCCGCGGATGGTCTCGCCATCGCCCTCTGCCACATCAATATGGTTCGATAGTTATGATAGATCATATATCCGGAGAACTGGCATCCACCGGCGATCGGTGGGTGGTGATCGATATCGGCGGCATAGGCTACCGGGTGCAGGTCACAGGGCCCATGCTGCAGGGTCTCCCCGAGCCGGGGAGCCATATCATGGTGCACACCCATATGGTGGTTCGTGACGACGACATCCAGCTCTACGGGTTTAGCCACCCGCGCGAGAGGGAACTCTTCACGATCCTGATCGGCGTCACCGGTATCGGCCCTCAGACCGCCATGAACATACTCTCTCGGATATCGTTTGAGGACTTCGCTATAGCGATCATAAACGACGACGAAAAAGTGCTCACCCGGATCCCGGGCATAGGGCCAAAGAGCGCCAAACGCCTTATACTGGAGTTGAAGGACAAGATGAAGAAGTGTGCGGCGGCGTTGCCCGGCGGCAGGCGTCGGGCGGAGGCTTCTGATGCGGTGAGCGCTCTTATATCGCTTGGGTTCTCCGACCGCGAGGCTGAAGAGGCGGTCGGCGCCGTCCTGCCCACCCTGCCCGCCCCGGCGGTTCAGGATATTATCCGGGCCTCCCTTGCCCGCCTGCGGGAGCGACCATGAAAGAACGGATCACATCGCCCGCCACCCTCTCTGAGGAGACGGATGACGCCGCCATAAGGCCGGCGCGGTTTGATGAGTTCGTCGGCCAGGCACAGGTGAAAGAGACCCTTGCCATCGCCATAACAGCTGCAAAGAAGCGCGGGGAGTCTCTGGACCATATCCTCTTCTCCGGGCCGCCGGGTCTTGGGAAGACGACGCTTGCCCGGATCATCGCCCGGGAGATGGGGGTGGCTATCAGGACCACATCCGGACCGGTGCTCGACCGGCCGGCGGACCTTGCCGCCCAGCTGACGGCGCTCTCCCGGGGCGACGTCCTCTTCATCGATGAGATCCACCGCTTGAACCCTGTGGTCGAGGAGATCCTGTATCCGGCGATGGAAGACTCCTGTATCGACGTTCTGATCGGCGAGGGACCGGGGGCACGCTCCGTACAGCTCCCGCTTGAGGAGTTCACCCTCGTCGGCGCGACGACGAAGGTCGGGCTGCTTGGGTCTCCTCTCAGGGATAGGTTCGGTTTCATCTTCCGGCTCAACCTCTATGAGGTCGAAGACCTGGCAGGGATCGTCGTGCGGAGCGCAGGGATCATGCATACCCCGATCACACCGGAGGGCGCGCTTGAGATAGCGCGACGGAGCCGCGGGACCCCCCGGATAGCAAACCGCCTCCTCCGGAGGGTGCGTGACTTTGCCCTGGTCCGGGGCGACGGGAGCATCGATGAGGAGACTGCCGACGTCGCTCTGACCATGCTCGGTATCGACCGCCTGGGCCTGGACGACCTCGATCGGCGCATCCTCTCTGTGATCGCGCACGACTTCGGCGGCGGGCCGGTGGGCGTCAAGACTATAGCGATATCGGTCGGCGAAGAGGTGCGGACGGTCGAGGAGGTTTATGAACCCTACCTTATCCAGATAGGGTTTGTCAAGCGGACCCCCCAGGGTCGGGAGACGACGCCGGCCGCAGAGGAGCATATAAGGGCGGCGGGCCAGTGATGGGGAAAGGGTACCCGTGACCGCCTCTCTTACGTGTTCATGGCATCCCGGATGGCGGTTTGGGCGGGACCATTGTCCGGGGGGCGGCCGCCACGTTCGCTACGGCCCCGCTATCGGATGAGCCGGGGTGCCTATCCGGATGTTCTGCCGATGGCGGGATGGGGCTCACCTTCCGGAGCCGGCACCAAAGATGTGCCGGGTCTCAGGATGACCCTGAGAATCCTCCTCTTCTCATCGACGCTGATATGCTCGATCTTCGTTGCCTCTTCCGTTCCAGGCACCACAATCGCAGCGATAAGACTGCAGACCGGGCAGCCGACCATGGTGCAGCACTTCGGGGACGCCGACCGGACGGCCCTGCAGCCCTCTACGAGACGGTAGCCTCTGAGGGTGACGACGATATTCTCACCGTCCACCGTAGCCTCCGTCTTCCCGGCGATATCGAGCAGGTCGCCGCAGACCTCCATTATGCAGGCGAGGAGATCTCTTCTCTCACCCGGTATATCGAGGGCATGCTCTTTTCGGAGACGTTTCAGGAGCGGGGCACAGGTCGGGACGAGCCGGACGGCGCACCCGGCCTCATCGGTGATGTAGGAGTAATCGTCCTTTAAGGTCTCCGGGAGGGTGCCGGCAACCGGTATGATCTCGATGACCGTCCCGTCAATCGGGACGAACCAGGCATCCCCCCGAACACCGAGATCCGCGCAGAGGGTGGCGATGCCGACCGTTCCCCGGGCGGAGAGGAGGGCGGCGATATCCGGATCGAGGGATTTTCCCTTGTCGAGGGCAAGGAGGAAGGTTCCGGCTATGAAGCAGCCGGTGCCTGAGAGGATAAGGGTCGCGGTGGTTATATCCGGCCGGTCGTACCGCGAGGACGAGGAGCAAGGATGCCCGGCAGGGACTGCTCGCGGTCATGCGGTATCGCCGGCCCGAAGCACGATCCGGTAATCCTTGAGGATGAGGGCGACATAGCTGACGCCAAGGGCGGCCGCAAGGGCGAGCAAGGGGAGGTGGATGGTGCTGCTTGCCGTAAGAAGCATAGCGAAGAGAGCCACCCCGACGACAAAGACCGGATATCCCCGCCGCTCTTTGAGGAATAGAGCGATGATGATGACCTGGAGGACGAGCGCCACGAGGATATCGCCCACCGCGACGACCAGAACCTCCCCGGCAGAGAGGAGGAGGAACCGCCGATCGAACGCCATCAGAACGCCTCCGCGATATCGATGCCGGGGAGGGGAGAACCGGCGGGGGTCCGGAGAGCGACCCGCATCCCACGGACCTTCGCCTCGTGGATGAGCTGGAGGAGGTGGCTCTTGTCACCCGGCGAAAGGAGGGAGTAGATCTTGATCTCCGGGGCATCCGCACGATCGATCGCCATCCGGATAGCCATGGTAAAGGGGGTGGAATCCTTTGAAAACGCAGAGAGGATACCGTCGAGCTTCTCCCGGTAAGCCTTCTCTTCCGGGTTTGCTCCCCGCCTGCCCATCTTTGCCCGCCTTGCGGTCCCCGGCGCCCGGTAGAGAGGGACGCGGGGCTCGATGGGGGCGAGCTCGCCGAGGGCTGCGAAGGCTTCCCGGCTCACCAGAGTCCGGGGGAGGAACCGGACCACCTCCCCGCCGGCAACGACGAGGAGCGAACAACCCTCGCGGGAGCGGATCGCCCCCTCGACCGCACCGTAGACGGCCATCGAGAACCGGGATATGGCCGCGGGATCCCCATCCCCCGGAACCGGGAGATCGACGGCGATAAGGGGCGCCCCACCCTCAAGCCCGGTCAACTCCCGGACATAGAGGGCGTCGCGCTTCGCCGTGACCTTCCAGTCCACCTGCCGGGGGTCATCGCCCTTCCGGTAGGGCCGAAACCCGCGAACGCCCTGCCCGGTAAGTGCAGCCTTCCGATCCACCTCGGTCTCTTCTCCGCGAAGCCCCATCCCTCTGCCGGCCTCCGGGGTTTCCGCAGGAAAGACACGGAGGCGCGGGATATCGTGGCGGCGGCAGATGATATCCCGGACAAAGAAGGTATCGTTCGCCGCGAGGACGACTCCGCCAAACGATGCCTCTCCCGGCGCCATGAGCCGGACGGTGTAGGTCGCCGCCTCTCCCGGATCGCATGACGGCGCATCGCCGACCGCGACCGCCGGCGGGATATCCCGGACCCGGATCGTCATCCCGGCCGGGACGATGCAGTCGGCCCGCACCCGGATGGTCGCCGTTGCCCCCTGCCGGATCTTCATCCGGTCGAGATCGCGGGTCACGGTGAGCGTGGCGGTTGCGGCGGCAAGGTCGCTCTCGAACCGCCAGCCCCGCCAGATGAGGAGGAGGGCAAGGGATCCGGCCGCAAGGATCGCTGTCGGACTCACAAGGACGAGTGCGACCGCGCTGAGGGCGAGGGCAAGGGCGCCGATGCTGCCGGTCGTGCGGGTCGGCCGGATCATCGCTACGACACCCCGACGCTCTCGACTATCTCGCCGACGACCGCATCCGCCGTGATCCCGGAGATCGCCGCCTCCCGGGTGAGGAGGAGGCGGTGGCGGAGAGCGGGGATCGCCAGGGCCCGGATGTCGTCCGGAATGACGTAAGTCCGACCATCCAGGGCCGCAAGTCCCCTTGAACCATCGAGGAGGGCTATCGAGGCACGGGAACTCGCCCCGAGTCTGACATCGGTATGGGACCGGGTAGCGACGATAAGGTCGCGGATGTAGGCGAGTACCGTCTCATCGACCCGGATCTTACGGATGATCGCGGCCATGGCCCCGATATCGACCGGTCCTATGATGGGGGCGACCCGATCGCGGTAGATCTGCCAGTCCAGTTCTCCGGCACGCTTCCGGCGGAGGATCTCGAGCTCCCCCTCCGGATCGAGGTGGCTGAGGACGGCGCTGAACATGAACCGGTCGCGCTGGGCCTCTATGAGCGGGAAGGTTCCCTCGGAGTCGTAGGGATTCTGTGTGGCTATGACGAAGTAGGCATCGCTGAGCGGGTAAGATATTCCGTCGATCGTTGCCTGGCGTTCGCTCAGGGCCTCAAGGAGGGCGCTCTGGGTCTTCGGGGTCAGGCGGTTCACCTCATCGACCATCAAAAAATTCGTGAATATGGGCCCCTTCTGGAGGATGAACTCGTTTCTGTTCCGGTCGTAGACCCGGACGCCTATGATATCGGCGGGCTGGAGGTCGACCGCCCCCTGGACCCGCCGAAACTCGTAATCCATCAGCCGTGCTATGATCTTGCAGACGGTGGTCTTTGCGGTCCCGGGGACTCCCTCGATGAGGAGGTGCCCGCCGCAGATCATGCTTATGAAGATCTCCTCGATGAGAGGCTGGTTTGCAACGACCACCTGCTGGGCGATCGCCCGGATATCTTCATAAGCGTTCACGATCGTCTCGATATCTTCCCTTAAGTTGTCACTCATCTCTCTTCCTCCCGAACAGGAAGACAATCGGCAGAATAGCCAGCGTGGCGAATACGGCGGTTGCCGCCGGTGTTTCGCGGATCCAGGCCAGGGTGGTGATGATCGAACTTTTCGTGCCAGTCCTGCTGTGGACGGCGTCGATGAGGACCGGTTGAAGGTTTTTGATGACTTCCGGGTTCTCGGCGAGCATGGCATTGATGAAGAGGCTCGGGTCACCGAGGACGATGATGTTTTTCTCCTTCGCGCAGACGACCGCGGCCCCAAAGATCTCGGTCTCCCCCGGCCGGCCGTCGCCGTCGGCATCGTCCCATGTGAAGATCGATGTCTCGAGGAGAGGCCTGCCCCCCTCGACAGCCGCCGGACGGTTGACCCGGACGGTCTTTACCCCGGCAAAGAGCGTATCGTCCCCGACGACCCGGGTGGTGAAGAAACCGGGGACGGCGTGGTCATGATCGAGGCTTGAGAGGTTCCCGGGCCGGACACGGATCGCGCTCCCAAGATCCGCGATGAGCTGGTTTGCGTCTCCTTCCTCGTCGGCGATGAGAACCCGACCGCCATCGTCGAGGAACGTTCGGATATATCCGACCTCTTCGGGGCTGAAGGGTTGATCCGGCGCGAGGATGAGGAGGGTCATTTCAGGGTCGAGGTCATTGAGATCCCGGGTCTCATCGATGGTGAGCCCCGATGTGCCGTTCCAGCCGATGTTGTAGCGACTGAACTCCTCGGTGGTGGTGGTGATATGGGCATATATCGCGGCACCGGCGATGAGGAGGAGGAGAACCGCCCAGGTCTCACGCTGCATCCTGATCGCCTCCCACGGCTTCCTCCTTCATCGTCCGGAGTTCCTCCTCCGTCGGTGTCTCGCCAGCGTAGCGGATCTGCTCATAACGCTCGAAGAACCCGGCATGCGCAGGGGCGATACGGGCGCAGTCCCGTGGGGTCTTTGTATCGGCAAGATCGAGGCGGGCCCGGAGGGCGCAGAAGAGGACGGTTGCAGCGTCGCGAGGAGGGAGTCCGGCGATCTCTACATTCGGCGAGATGATTGGGGTCTCTTCCTCCACGGCCTTCGACGGTTCTGGCCCCGGTTTCTCAGCCGGCCGCTGCCGACGGCGGAGATACCACCCGCTGCCGAGCGCCGCTGCGATGGCGGCCATGAACGGGAGGGGAGAGAGCCCTTCGTTCCGGACGGTGATTGTCGCCACCGGGCTCTCGGAGGCGTTCAGGGGGTAACCCTCGGCGTTGAACTCTGCCCGGATGGTGTGCTCCCCGGCGGGGAGGATGATCTTTTCTGTGTAGGTGCCGTTCTGATCCGTCTCCGTATCGGTGAGTCCGGTGTCGTCGACCCGCAGGAGAACCTGGGCAAGCGAGATCGGTCGGCCTTCCGCGGTCGTGAGGTTGCCGGTGCAGACGACAACCGCCCCGCTCTCCACGGCAAGAGTGATCACGGTCTTGCCGGGGAGTACCTTGAAGGGTGCGACGGCGGAGTAGACCGGGCCCGCGGCCGCGTGGACAAGACGCAGCCCGGCAGGGATCCGGTTTATCGGGTAGGAACAGGAGTAGTTGCCGTTCTCATCGAGGCTGGCGTTCCCGATAACCCGGCTGTCGACGTAGACCTTGACGGGGGTTTTCGGGGTTCCGCCAGCGTAAGCGCCGGTGATTGAGAGGGTGTCGCCGTAGCGTCCCTCTCCGGGAGTGATTGCGATACTGAGGGGGGAGGGTGTACCTCCACCTGCCTTTTCATGCCGTTCTTCTGTGGTGTTGACGATCTCTGCAAAGTTTGTTATGCTCTCCCGGTAGGGGGTGGCGTTCACACTGTAATGGTCGGCGATCCCTGTTACCATCTCCTCCCTTTCGGCATAGGCTCTAAATCCTCCCTGTATCTCCTGCTGGAGGGCCTCTCCCTCGTAGGCGATGGAGATGTTTCGGCCCTCGTCGTCCCGGATATCAATCTCGACACGCTGAAGGCCTTCCAGTTGCCGGGTGTCGTTCAGGAGGGTCGTGAGAGCGGCAAGGTTCTCCCGGTTGTTCCGCTGGAACTCGCCGATATCGGTCCCGGAGGCATCAAGGGTGATGACGAGTCGGTCAAACTTTGCCGAGAGTTCGGCATACCGTGCGAGGTCGTGCTCGGCGCTCTCGTAATCTTTGAGCTTTATATTGAGGGTGAGGGTTCCGGTCGCGCCGAGGAGGTCGCCCATTAACGGTATGAGGGCATCGGCATCGTTGCCGGGCTGTTCCGGGAAGGTCGAGGGATCTACGTGGGCGGCGGTCGATGTGTTTGCCGCGGTGTAGAGGAGCGGGGCGGTAGCCTCTCCTGCAAGGAGGAGGAGAGCCACGATGACGGCGATCGCGAGAATGATATGTGATATCCGGGGAGTCATGCGGCAAGGATCTCCAGGATCTTCTGGACGACGATGTAGGCGAAGAGAGCGACTCCTGCGGCGATGAGGTAGCCGATGGAGCGCATGTATCGAGGCTGCGAGAAGGTGCCATCTATGAGGATCGCGATGACGAGGATGCCGATGAGCGAGAGGACGAAGAAGACCTCGAGGTCGAGCGTGCGGGAGAGGATCATGAAGAAGGTGATGATGATGAGCCAGGCTGCGAGCACGGCCGCAGCAGAATGCTTTTTCGTAGCAGTCACGTCGCCCCCTCTCCACTGCACATGGTGATTCAGCTCAAACCTTCCTCGTCACAGGAGTTTTTCCTGCCGGCCGCCCGGGGTTTTTGTCACGGCAGCCGGTACCTCCTGCCGGGCCAGGCGTGGTTCTGTCCGACCTCATATGGGCCACTGCAGGGATCAAGTCCCTCATCCGGTTTGTTTACGACGAAGTTGCCCTGACCTCGACCTCCCGATAGTCGACCGCAACAATCTCTTCGCCGGCCATGCCCAGAGCATAGAGTGAGTAGGTGCCCGGATTGAGTGCTGCGAGGGTATCGGCCTCGATCTCTACCTCAGGCGCATCTGCATACCTGGAGATCCCGTAACCTCCGGCGATGACAGGGCCGGAGTCGGCGTAGGCACCGGCCGGGGTGCCGTTAGGGGTAAGGATATAGGTGATCGGGCCGGCTTCATCGGCGGCTGCCTGGAGGATCGAGATCAGATCAGGCATGGAGGTCGGGATCGGCCGTGATGCAAATTCTCTGGTATCCACTCTCATCGTGAGATCGTAGATCGTGTCGTCCCGGAGCAGGATACAGGCAGTCCGGTTCACTCTTTCTCCGAAGGAGACGGCTGCGCCGGCACCCCTATCCTGGTAGTACGGGTCGTCCCCGTCCCAGGCAGCAGGGATGTTACCGTCGAGGATGAGGATCGGCATGGCGGCAAGGATATTCAGTGTCCCGGTTGCGCAATCATACTCCATCGCTGTGAGGAGATACTCGCCCGCCTCCGGCCGCGTATACGGCCAGACCTTCATCATGGCATGCACCATCTCGCCATCCGGACTGAAATCGGAGAGGTCGACCTCGTTCCTTGCGAGTGTGAAGTTCAGGTCACTCATGTTGTAGTCACGCGTATCAAGGCCTCCATAGGCCGAGATTCCCGTCGAGTTGCTGTAGAGGATGGCGTTATCGGTGAAGAGGTAGCCCTGCTCCTCTGCAGCCTCAAAGAACGTGGTGAAGTCGACCTCGTTTGCAGAACTCTCCGGGAGTTTGACCAGGAGGACGTTGCCGCGCTGATCGGGGATCTTCACCGTGAAGTTCGGGAAAGTCCGGCCGGTGTAGATCCGGTAGTCGCCCGGGAGGGTGCCCCCGGCGGTGGTCTTGTTCTCCATCACGGTCACGTGCCCACCGTGATAAGCACCGCTTGCAGGCTCAAAGATCCGGGTGATCACCCCGAAGGCCGGGCGGGGGATGACGGTAAGGTTGTCGCCATCATCGAGGGTCACGAGAGTGATCTCGGCGTCTAAGGGATCGAGGGCATCGATGGTGGCAACGTGAAGCCCTTTATAGTCTATCGTATCGTCGACCGTCATCGTGATGTAGGTCTCTGCGGCAGCCGCGGGGATCAGAAGGGCGATGACAACACCCAGTAGCAGGAGATCTTTTCTGAGATCTTTCATGCCCGTCCATCGTCGAACTTTACAATATATCTTTCTACCGGGGAGCGCCAGGCGGCGCCCCGGAAAAAGCGGGTTTCCGGGTGGCATGACCGATCAAGGGATTCCTTAAACCCGCGCCACCCTCTTTGCCTTCTCTGCCGGGGCGGTTGCCCGGTGCCGGCGTCATTTCCGTGTTACAGCCTTCGATCCTACAAAGCACCATGGAAACCCGCATAAATGTTGATCTTCGGTACCCCGGGCACGATCTTGCGGCAATGGCCTCCCATTCTAGGGAGGCCGGCCCCGGATGATCTGCAAGCCTCCGTCCGGGAATAATTTCTCCCATGAGGCGCGGGAAGTTTAGATACTCTTCTCTTCGCAACCACTGTCGGATATGGCCCATACGCAGTATTTTTATATCGAAATGAGACGTTCTTTCCGAAAATATCCTCTTCATTATGAGGCCGAATTAGACTAAATATGACTAATATTAACTTTTGATAGCAAATATTCGGGTGATTTGGGACTTCCACTACTTCGACAAATCGCTGAATTGGTGGGAAAAATCATATATAGATCGACTGTCTCTCAAGCCCCAGATTCGAGTGTCAGGAACCTACCTCTCTGCCGGTCGTGCCTGCCGGAAGGGGCCCCCGCCTCTCACCTGGTAATAGTGGTGTGGCCGGATACGGGCCTGCATCAAGGGCGTGACCCTGTGATATTGCGGATACCTTTCTCCACTGTGTGTGCGACCCCGCCGGGATCAGGTAGTGGTAAGAAGAACGCTCAGCCATCTGGGATTATGGAGGATCATCCTTCATACCGCAGGGCATTTCCGGGGCAGGGAGTTTGCTCTATTCCAGTCGGGCTCATGCCCCCGGGGTAGTCGCTATGAGCGCCCATCCAGAGATTTCTCCTCCCCGCCCGGCCGGCAACGGGGGAGAAGCACCTAACCTCAGTACAGGTGCAACCTCACGCGACTCTGAAGAGCAGCCGCCACGGGCGGTGCGGAGGCTTGTTGTGGTCATCCCGGCCTACAACGAGGGCTCCGTGATCGGCTCGGTCGCCCTCCAGGCCCGACAGCATGCCGACCGGGTGATCGTCGTCGACGACGGTTCATCTGACCGAACCGCCGCGATTTCCCGACTCGCCGGGGCGGATGTCATCCGGCTTGAGGAGAACGGCGGCAAGGCCCATGCGATGATGACCGGGTTTGCCCGGGCCCGGGATCTTGGATATGATGCCGTCGTTATGCTCGACGGCGACGGCCAGCACGACCCAACCGAGATCCCGGCCGTTGCGGCCCCGGTGCTTGCCGGCAAAGCCGATCTCGTCATCGGCTCCCGGTTCCTCGATATCAAGGCCGACATACCGAAGTATCGCATCGCCGGCCAGAAGGTTCTCAACGGTTTCACGAACCTCTCGGTCGAAGGTGGAGGGTTTGCGACGACCGACTCGCAGTCCGGTTTCCGGGCTCTCTCACGCCGGGCCCTTGAGAACCTGACGTTCTCCTCCGAAGGCTACAACATCGAGTCGGATATGATCGCCCACTTTGCCCCGCTCGGTCTCGCCATGACCGAGGTCCCGATATCGGTCAACTACGATGTCCCGAACAAGCACAAGTTAAACCCGGTCTCACACGGGTTTGGGGTGCTCGCCCGAATCGTGGGGCTGATCGGGTACCGCCAGCCGTTGCTCACGTTTGGGATCCCTGGGGTGCTGTTTACGCTCGCCGGGATCGGGGCGGAGATATACACGTTCTCCGAGTTCTACCAGAGCGGGCAGTTTCACTATATTGTCTTCACCGGGGGGTTTGCGGCGCTGATCCTCGGGCTGCTGCTCGTGATGTCGGGGCTGATTTTGAACTCGCTGGTGATGATTACAAAGGGGTCCGGCCCCCAGAAAGATTCCATACTATGATTGCAATTGTCCTCGGCACCCGGCCGCGACACAGATCTTTAGTTCAGGTGTTTTTAATCCCCTTTCTGTATACCCATTCCGTGTGGCAGTTCGATGTTCTGAACGCTCGTAGTACCCTGCTCCGGCCTGTTTCTCGGCCTCACAAAGCATCACCATGTTCAGGAAGGTAGTCAACAATGCCTGCAAGGCACCGCTTGGATCGGAAAGATAATCTTGTGCTAACTCATAGAGATCCATGGCTCTGTTCCTCTTTTGCAATTATAACTTGGTACAGAGCCTCAAATAATTTTACAGGAAATTCCGGACACTATCATTTATTGGCTTTTCATCCATACAGATGACATGTAGTGCCGGATCGAATGGGCGTTGATACACTTCTCTAACATCTTCCATCGCAGCTACAAAGTTCCATTTTCGCCTGGAGGGATGATCCACTGCTTTTGTATGTGCGGTTGGAGCTCGTTTTTTTTAACGTCCGCTCGACGGTCTTCACCGAGATGCTATCGACGACCTGCAGTTCTACAAGTTTATCGGCAAACAATTGCAACGTCCATCGACTATGGTCTTCTGGCGGTTCGTTACAGGCGATCTGGATAAGGCGAGCTTCTCCTGCACCATATAATTTTCGGGGGCGAGGAGGTTCATCGCGGAGTTTCTGGTGGAGAGCTGCATCAAGGCCCTGAGTAACAAATGTTTTTCTGACGTTAAAAACCGATTGCGGATGACATCGGACGATCTCGGCAACCTCGCTGTCAGATTTATCGGCATGAAGCAGGATGTAGGCGTGACGGATTGTGGAAGCAGCGGATTTCCCGCGGCAAGTGATACCTTCGAGGTATGATCGTTCGTCGTCAGTAAGGTGGATGACGTACTTACTCTTCCCCACGATAATATATTTGATCTATTCAATATTAATATTATTATAAAAATAGGAGACATCAGGCACTAACTCAGATAGATCTCATATCGCCGGAAGCGGTGCATACCCCTCTCCTATAACCCTCGATGCGTACCCGGAGAGCGCCATCTCCACATCCGCCGCGGCCCATATACCCCGGCACCGGAGACGCGCGGCAACAAACCCCGCCGGATGCGGGCAGCAGATCTCCTCCCGGTTGAGGGCGCGCGCAATCGCATGCAGAACCCCGGTCCAGGCCCCGAACTCAGCCGGCCACGCCGGTTGCCCGGCAGGGATATCCCACCGGCCGGCGAACCGCTCCGCTATAAGGTCAATCAGAGGATAGCGCTGCACCGCGGGATCGCCGCAGCCAAAGACCCGGACCAGTCGGGCGTCCAGCGCACCAAAGACCTCCGGGACGGCAAACCGGAGGATCCTGCCTGTATCCGTTGGCCCGAGCCAGGGGAGTTTCTCCCCGACAGCCCGGGCGGTCTCCCCGGGCTCATGCATCAGCCAGTACGCCGGGGCATCGCCGATGTAGAGAGTGACGGCAAGCCGACCGGTGCAGCCGATCCGGCGGGTGATCTTCTGCACGTGTTCCGGCCCGATCGTCCGGCTCCGTGCGGCGGCCGCCATCTCCCGCTCAAGGGCGAGGACTCCTGAGAACCCCTTCTCCCAGGTCTCGTCTCCCCACACATAACTCCGGTAGAGGGCCGGAAAATCAAGGTGGCCGAGCAGCCCGTCGACCTCTTCCTGTCGGTGCTTATCCACCCCCTCACCCCCGCCCGATCCTCTCTACCCCGCGGGGAAATTTCAGACGGTAGTCGACCGCCGGAGGCCGCGCCAGCCGGTCGTCGATCTTATCCCCCCGATAACCCTTGACGTACTCGTCGATTGTGGCCGTGAACCGGACGGCATCTCCGCGGCAGAGCTCTCCGGCCGCATCGAACCCGGCGGTATAGTTGATCCAGACGTGGTCGGCAAGCAGCCGGCCGGGGCGGTCGCGGACCTGTCTGAGCAGGATGGATCTCCCCGGGCATCCACCGCCCCGGTATGTCCCGTACTGCCAGAATATGGCGGTCAGGGTGACCCGCCAGCCGGCAAGTCCCTGAAGGTTGGTTCTCATGATTCGATACCTCCTATAAGGGATCCGCCGAACCGAAACATTAATAACTTCACGTGAATTTAGTGAATAGTGTGATGAGCATGACCGATGAGAACGGTTCCGTTCTGTCGGGGGGGTTGCGTGATGTTGTCCATATCATCCCCCTCGGCCATGAGATCGATCGGGCGGTGGCACCGTTCACGAAGAACAAGGCCGATCGGGCCTATATCCTTGCCGTCCCGCCGGACGCCGACCTCGATGCCGGGATGGTCAGGAAGCAGCACTACTTCGTTGGCCGGGTGACGGAGCGGCTGCAGGACCTCGGGATCGCCGTGACGTTTGTTCCCGTCGCCATGTTTGACATACTGGATGTTCTGATGGTCGTCTCGTATCTGATCCGCACGGAAAAAGAGGCGGGAAACGCCGTCTACGTCAACATGTCCTCCTGCGGCCGCAAAACATCCGTTGCTGTGACGCTTGCGGCGATGGTCCACGATGCCGCGCTCTACTACGTCAGCGCCGACCGCTACGCGACAGCAGAGGGCGAGGAGTGCGAGCACGGCCTCTCGATCGTCGAAAACATAAGAACCGAGGTCCTCCATCAGTTCAGGATCATGATGCCGCGGCCCGAGAACGTCCGGCTCCTCGTCGAGCTCTTCCGACGCAAGGAGGCCGGTGGTATGACGAGCGAGGAGATCATAGGGTTCTTTCACAGCGCCGGCACCCACGGCTATGAGGAGCTGCACACAGCCGGGCGGGATGCCTACCTGCGGGCTAAAAAGAAACGGGCGCTCCTGAACCGGACGAACCGCGGCCATCTCAGGGAGCTTGAGGAGCAGGGCTACGCTGAGAGGAAGTGGCGGGGCCGAAATTTTTCTATCAGGATAACGAAGGCCGGGGAGCATATCGCATGCGTGAGCGGGCTTCTCCCCTGCTTGCGTGTGTGAGTGGGGCAGATCATGCCCACCACACGGATTAACCCGCCGGACAGGCCATTGTCCGGTCGTTGCCGGCGAGCACCCGGGTGCCGCCAGGAGATCCCACTCCGGAAACGGTAGATCGTTTTTTTCCCCCTGCAAATATCGTCGGGGTAGAGACTGTATTCCCGCTCCGCGCGCCCGCCGGTACCTGAAGGATCAAAGGATGGGCAATTCTCACGACTCACCCGGCGAGGGCCAGATTTAACTCGTGGGGTTCTCGGGGCGGAGCGGGAAGTCCCCACCCAATAGGTGCG
>CAYPRO010000004.1:0-93623 GCA_964413225.1 uncultured Methanoculleus sp.
CTCACCCACGCCTCGTCGGGTCAGCGGTAGACGTCGAGGAGCGCCACCCGCTCGAGTACCAGATCGCAAAATCGCTCCTCTCCCACCACCTCGACCTCCTCCGGCGTGATACCGAAGAGATCCATAAGGCGCGCCATCTTTGCGGGACCGATCGCCTCTTCATGCCCCGCCTCGATAAACGTCACAAGGCCGGCAAGGCGATCGCAGACAGCCGGCACCGGCGGGCATACGGCGATGTAGGAGCGGTTCTCACCAGGATGAATCCCGAAGGCTGCTGCTACCTGACACTGCCGCGTCCCCGCGGCGTAGAGGAGCGCTTCCATCTCGATAGAGTTTGCTATCGCCTCGCCACCGGCCCACGACCGCCAGGCGTGCCGGAGAGCCGCCTCCACGTGAGCGCGCCCGGCGAGGCGGTCGGCATCAAAGAGGATGATGTGGGTCCGATGCTCTTCGGCGATCCGGCGAATCTTGCGCAGAAACAGAACGTTCTCGTCAACTGTAAAAACCGCTGAATTTATGCCGCATGTCGCCTCCGCTCCCTCCACCGCCCCTGCTCCCTCTACCATCTCCTCCGCTCCTTCCTTCTCCCTTGCCCCTGTCATCTCCTCCGTCTCTCCCTCCTCCGCCCTTTCCTTCTCCCTTGCCCCTGTCATCTCCTCCGTCTCTTCCGCCTCTCCTCTCCGGACCATCCTCTTCATCCAAACCTGGAGAGGGTCGACTGCTCCTCGCCGACCTCGCCGACCTCATCCCGCGCGCCATCGAGCTGCTCGAAGATTCGCGCGGCGATCCCCTGGCCAAGGACCCTCCCGACCTTCTCCGGCCCGGCCGCGCGGAGCGCCTCGATCGACCCGAGGTTGTTGTTGAAGAGCCTGCGCGCCCGGACGCGCCCGATACCGTGGAGCCTGATGAGGGGCAGGAGTTCCTTTTTGATGCCGTGCTTCATCCGAAGCTCCATCTCCTCGATGGGCGCTGTAAGGTGCGGGGCAAAGAGCCTGGCAAGATACCGGCTTGCGTGGACCAGCCAGGCGACGCTCTCCACCATGCCGAATATATCGCCCGGGCCAACGCTGTAGCGCTTGCAGATCTCATCCTCGCTCGTCTCGTCGGCCCAGTCTGCAAGGAGGAGCGCGGTCTTGAGGCCCCGGTCGAACTCCTCCCCCGCATCCCAGGGGATATCCGTCCAGAGATCGCTCTTGTGGTCGGTGAGGAACCGATCGAGGATATACATGTCATCCTGCCGCACAAAGAGTGTCGGCATATCGGGCGTCGAGCAGAGGAGGTGCAGGAGCCCGATGTCGGTGTATTCTCTCCGCCCGAGCATCGCCGCCACGATAATCTCGGCGCTCCGGGGATCTATGTAGAGCCGCGAGACGAGCGACCCGTACTCCGTGGCCTCAAGCCACTCCCCCACCTCCGTGATCATCTCAGCCTCGCGCAGGAACTCAAGCGCCCGATGCACCGCCCGCGAGAGCGCGCGGGGGTTCTCTCCCTGGTGGGCGTAGAACGTCTCATCCATGAATCCGAGAACTTCACCCGTCTCGCGGACAAACCCCGTCGCGATGAGCGAGAGGATGTGGGTGCAGAGGATAGCCTCATCCGCGCACCGGCTCTGGACATCCTCGGCCGGCGCTTCAATGTAGCAGTCGAAGAGCTCGTCGACCATCTCCTCGGACTTCGCTATCAGGATCGCCTCGCCATAGGGGTCGAGGTGTGGCCGCCCGGCTCGTCCGGCCATCTGCCGGTACTCCCGAACCGGGATCGGGACCATTCCCTCCCCGGAGTTGAACCTGAGGTAGTCGCGGACGATCACCCGCCGGGCGGGGAGGTTCAAGCCCGCCGCAAGCGTCGGTGTTGAGGCGATAACCCTGATCTGCCCCTCGCGGAACCCTGTCTCGACGATCCGCCGCTCATCGCGGGCAAGGCCCGCATGGTGGAACGCCGCACCCTGCGCAACGCAGGCGGCTAGCGTCTTCCCCATATCGGTCGCGGCGTTCGAGCGTATCCTGTCGGCGTAGCCGGCGAGTATGGGGTCTGCAAGTTTCAGGCCTGAGGCCGCGCGTTTTGCAAACGCCTCGGCGTTCTTCCTTGAACTCACAAAGACCAGGCACTGCCCTCCTTCTGTGATCGTATCGAGGACGAGATCCAGGTCTTCGTACTTGCTCCGGCGTTCGACCTCCCGCTCGCCATCGGCAAACCGGATACCGTTCCAGAAGAAGACCCCTTCCCGGAGGTCCACCGGCCGCCAGTCGCTCTCGACGAGGTCTGCATCCAGCCATCCGGCAAGATCTCGCGGGTTCCCGATGGTCGCGGAGAGGGCGATGATCTGCATGGCCGGGTTTTTGTGCCGGAGCTTTGCTATCAACATCTCGAGCGTCGTCCCCCGGGAGGGATCATCGATGAGGTGGACCTCGTCGAGGACGAGCAGGGTGACCTCCGAAAGCCACGGCGTCCGGTTCCGCAGGAGCGAGTCAACCTTCTCGCTCGTTGCGACGATGATGTCGTTTCTCCCGAGATACTCGTCCCTCCGGTCGAAGTCGCCGGTGGCGATACCGACGCGGAGCCCTTTCCCCGAGAACTCCTCATACTTCTCGCTTGCAAGCGCGCGCAGAGGAACGATGTAGAGGCACTTGCCGCCCCGTCCGACCTGGTGGTGCATCGCCATCTCGGCGACAAGGGTCTTTCCACTCGCCGTCGGTATGGCGATGAGGAGGTTCTTCCCCTCAAAAAGGCCTGCTTCGACGCAGGCCGCCTGTGGCGGGTAGAGCTCCGCTATACCGCGCTCCGCGTAGCCGGCCGCGAGATCCGGTGGGAGGGGTAGATCGGCTATCTTCATGGATACCCCTTTGTTTCCACTGCAAATCGTATATCCCCTGCCAATGCAGGGGAGTGATCGGGACCGGCACAACCCGGCCGCATCACGAGTAGTACTCCAGCATCGCCTGTTTGGCTTCCTTCTTCTTCCGGTCGAGGAAGGCGTAGACGTGCTCGTGAGGCACGCCCTGGATCAGCATCTCCACCGCCTTTCTCGCGGTCTCGACCTGGTCCGGGAGGCCGATGATCGCGACGGTCTTTCCATGGACCGATATCCACGTACTGGTCATATCCTCGATCTGGGCACGGGATGTGCCTGCCTTCCCTATTATCCGGCCCCGGAGACGCTCGAGGTGCCGGGTCGTGCCCGAGAGGTCGGCGAGGTCGACGACATCAAACATCATATCCTCATCCTCAAGGAGACGGTATGCGCGTTCAGGCGAGAAACCCCGGTTGATCGCGGAGACGATGTTCGTCGCCGTCATGACGGCGACGGGATCCTCCGCCTCTATCGTCACCAGCCCTTCCTCGCTGTCGATCCGAAGGGTTACTCCGGTCTTCTCTTCGATCTCGCG
The DNA here is from genome assembly GCA_964413225.1 of uncultured Methanoculleus sp. Lineage (GTDB taxonomy): Archaea > Halobacteriota > Methanomicrobia > Methanomicrobiales > Methanoculleaceae > Methanoculleus. The sequence continues at coordinate 3,387 of CAYPRO010000004.1, forward strand.
TTTCGTGGACCCGCTCTTGCCGATGAGGACACCGAGCCTTGCGGATGTAACTTTTAGCTCCTGTCTGGTCATGATTGTACTGTCTCCCGGTGATCAATCGCTCCCGGTCTTCCCGCTGCCGATGATCGCGCCGATGATCTCCTGTTCGTCCCGCAGATCGCAGTAGCGGGAGAAGTATCGGTTGATGTTTCTGATATCCCGGATCAGGAACGCGGGCGCCCGCGGGTGGTCCAGAGTGACCGCCTGCCCCATATCGATCAGGTATGGTTTCTCGTGGTAGAGGATATTGTATTCGGAGAGGTCGGCATGGACAAGGCGCGCCTCCCGGTAGAGCCGTTCGATGTAGTCGAGGATCTGCTGGTAGACGGCTCCGTAATCTTTAACCTCGGCGTTTCGGAGCTGCGGATACGGCACCTCATCCTCCCCGAGGAACTCCATAAGGAGTATGTTGCGGTCGAATGCGAGGGGTTTTGGAACCAAAACCCCTGCGTCGTGCGCCCGGGCCAGATTGCTGTACTCTTTCTTGGTCCAGGCAAAGACGATGCCTTTGCGCGATCCCCGGACGCTCGCAAACCGTCGGTCCCCTGCGAGGTAATCGGTCATCGCCTTGAAGTTTGCCGTCCGGATGCGGTAGATCTTGATCGCGATCCCTTTTTTATCGTGTTCGCCATAAAAGATGTTTGCCTCTTTCCCGGTGCTGATGGGGCCGCCGATGACCGAGATTAGCTTCTTGTGGACGAGCTTATAGAGCGCGATCAATGTGACCTCATCGAAGACGTCGGATCGCACTTTCAGTGCGTCGGCATCCTTTATGCGGATTCCCATCGCCTCGATCTCGCGGTCGAACCGCTCGTGTTCTTCATCATGGCCCATGGCCGGATCACCTGCTACAGACGTAGTCATGTACGGGGGCAAGTATATCGATGAGGTGGTCGGCGACTGCGTTCTTCAGGTCCAGGGGATGAACCTCGCCCGCAGCATAGGCGCGCTCGAGGTCTTCGTAGGCGGCAAACTCCCGGTCCCCGCCGAACTTCGCGGGCCGGCGGATGGTGACCACCCCGGCCCGGGGGAAGATGTGGTACTGGAGTATCTGGAGCACCGGGTTGTTCTCGATTTCGGGCGGACAGAACGCCTTCTTCATCTTCTGCCGTATATCCTCCCCGGAATCGGCAACCGATATGACGTTTCCGGCCGACGACGACATCTTCTTCCCATCAAGGCCGCTGATGATCGGCGTGTGGATGCAGACCGGCGCCGGGTAGCCGATCGAGGGGAGGTGTTCCCGCGCGAGCATGTGTATCTTCCGCTGGTCTATCCCGCCCACGGCGGCGTCCACGTTGAGGGTCGCGATGTCGACCATCTGCATGATGGGGTAGATCATCTGCGAGACTGTCGGGTTATCCATCTGCCGCCCGACCTCATCCATGCTCCTCCTTGCCCGATTGAGGGTGATCGCCTGGGAGAGTTCGAGGACAGAGACCTCGTACTCCGGCGTGAGCTGCACATCTGACCCGAGAATGTATTTTGCGCCGACCAGGCCAAGCCCCTCGAAGCAGCGGCGGTTGTACTTTGCGATCTCGCGAATCTCGTCCATGGTGCCTTTGCGGTTCAGGAAGGCGTGGAGGTCGGCGATGAGTACGGTCACCTCAAACCCTGCCTTCTGCAGATCCATCAGTTTGTTCACCGTCACCATATGGCCGAGGTGGATCTCCCCGCTCGGTTCGTAGCCGGTGTAGACCCGCCTGGTCGGACGGTCGATGAGCGCGCGCAGTTCCTCGTCGGTGACGACCTCTACGGTATTTCTGGTCGCCAGTTCGTATGGGTCCATCAAAAAGAGTGGGTCTGCCGGGGAGTTAATGGTTCTTCCTCCCATTGCCCGGCCGTTCACCTTATGGCGACAAACCCGAGCGCCTTGTTTGTCATCCGGATGGATTCTTCCGGATCCTTCACCGCTCCCATCATGGCGCGGATGCAGTCTATGTTCTCGGGAACGACGTCGGCTTCCTGATGGATGGCCTGGAAACAGTAGAACTCCTTCCCGCCGAGGACCGAGACCGACTCCTCAAAGACGGCATTCTCCCAGACGTCGGCTCTCGGCCGGCCGAGATCCTGGGCATACTCCCGGATCTGGGCGTTGCTCTTGATCCCGGTGGCCTTGCGGACGAGGCCGATGCGGCTGTGGTTCTCAAAGACCTTCAGCACCTCTTCGCGGGTGGTCTCTTTTTTCAGGTCCATCTGGATCGCGTGCATGTGCATGAAGGTCGTCGGGACGATCATAGCAAGGGTGACGATGTTGATCTCGGGGAGGACGGTATTGACGTCGGGGCCGTGGTGGCTCGGAATGGTGGCCGGATTGAGGACGGTGGCATCCACCGGCCCACGCTTGATGTCGCCGGGATCTGATGCCCGCCGGACCATCACCGCCCTGACCCGATCGACGCCGAAGGCCTGGTCCAGGGCGTGGATGATCCGGACAAGCCCGGTGCTGTTGCATGAGACGATCCGGGCAAACTGGTGGCTCTGAGCTTCTCTGTAGTTTACGTGGGCGTTGAAAGAGAACCCGGCAACCTCGTGTTCCTCGCCTCCCTGAAAGATTGCCTTCTTCCCGAGCTTCTCATAGAGCGGTCGGTTCTTCTCCCCGACGCCGCCCGGGGTGGCATCCACGACGATATCGGCGGCCTTCAGCATCGCTTCGACATCGCCGGCGACCTCAAGGCCGGCCTTCTCAAACGCTGCTTTCTTTCCGATGTCAGCGATGTAGAGGGGGTATCCGCGTTTCTTGGCGATGAACGCCTCCGCCGAGACGCTTGTCTTTGCGACCCCTACCACTTCCATATCGGGCTGTTTGGCGACCGCATCGGCAACCCGCTTACCGATGGTGCCGTAGCCGTTGACTGCGACTTTGATCATGTATGATGGAATACAGAGCAAAAACTAATAAAGGTTGCTGATTTGCAAATAGGCCGGCCCTCAGGCAATCTCCGGTCAAAAAGAGGATCAAGCAAGGCCACAATCGTCAATAAATCACGGAATCCTGGAAAAATCGGGACCTCAGGGTATAACCGGGAGAGGTTTTTGCGATCTCGTGCGGCCGGCCGGGCGGCAGGGCTTATATCCGGCCGGTGCCATGAGCATATTCATGGAGAACCAGCTCATCCTCGCAACCGATCGCCTGCTCCTGCGGCCGTTCACCCTCGCGGATGCTCCCGCGGTGCAGCGGCTCGCCGGCGACTACGCTGTTGCCGCGGCGACCCTCCTCCCCTATCCCTACCCCGACGGGCTTGCCGAGATCTGGATCGCCTCCCTCCGCGAAGGAACCGAACGCGGCGAGATCGCGGCTTTTGCCATCACGCTTGCCGGTGAAGGGAGCCTGATCGGCAGCGTCCGCCTGCGGATCGACCAGGGTCATGCCCGCGGCGAGCTCGGGTTCTGGGTTGCACGGCCCTGCTGGGGCCGGGGATACGCCACCGAGGCGGTTCGGGCGGTGATCGAGTACGGATTTTCTACTCTCGGGCTGCACCGGGTCTATGCCATGCACTTCTCACGGAACCCCGCCTCGGGCCGGGTGATGGAGAAATGTGGGATGCTTCATGAAGGCCGGCTCCGCGAGCACATTAAGAGATGGGAGGTCTTTGAGGATGTCGAGCTCTGGGGGATCTTCCGAGAGCCGGCCTCCCTGCCGCCACGGGGGACCTCTCCGTGACCGGGCAGCGCATCCTCGTAACTGACCGGCTGCTCCTATGGCGCCTTACCTCCTGACGAAGGCAGCGTAGCCCCGGTGCCCGCCCTCGTGGGTGGTCCCGAGGACGAGAACATCCTTATCCTGGTTCTGTAGCAGTCGGGCGTAGGAGGTTGCATCGCGCCGAATCTTGTAGAGCCGGTCGGCATAGTACTCTTTATCGTCGATGATCCGCTTCTGCCGTATCTTTATCCATTCTGCTCTTCCGGGCCGTTCCATACGTCATGGTTGATGTGAGGGGCGATAGTTGTTGCGTAACCCGCCTGGTGCTCTGTTCTGGGGTGATATCACGGCTATCGCATACGGTCGCCTCCGTGGGGAGTATTTACCGTTGCGCTGCTTGTACTCTGCCCGGGAGGCCTCCACAGTCTCTTCCATATCCCCGAACCGGTCGTAGTTGTCGGAAAACTCGTTTAAGTGCATGAACGCCATATTCGCTGTCAGGAGGAGGTCATCGTTGGTGACGTTGCCCGATCGCAAAGACCGTGTTCGGGTTCAACGACCATGCCGCGCCGGAACTGCTCGATACCCTTTCCAGGTGATGCCCGGGCGTTCGCCCATCGTCTTTGCCTCTCCAGGGGTTACGTGCGTCAGCATCATAGAGATGGAAACGGTGCCGGGGAGTTTGTGAGCCTGACGGGAATCTCGCCAGGCGAATCGAAACCCCTTCTCCCTTCTGTTCGATGGTATACGGCAAAAAATGTCTGCACCGGGTGTCGACCTGTCGGCGCTCACAAACGAGGTGCCGGATATCCTGCACCCGGCACGTTTATCCCTTCCAAGCACCTGCACACCCTGGACCGATGGTGCCGACAACCCGATGGTGGAGACCCATGCTGTTCATACTGCCGGTGCTCCTGCTCATTTCTGCTGCCTCCGCTGCCAGCGTGGCCGATCAGGTGGGAGACTTCCCGGACCCCGATATCATCGCTCTTTCCTGTGACACCCGTGACGGCGTCCTGTACGTCCGGATCGATCTTGCCCGGGAGCCCGCAGGAAGCTATGGCGGCGCAATCTTCATCGATGCCGACCAAAACCCTTTGACGGGCTACCGGGAAGGAACCGGCGCGGATTACATCTACGCCTTCTCCGTCATGCCGATCGTCTACACCAAACCTATCGTCTCTGCGACCGTGAACGATGAGCCGGTGAGCGAGGCCACCCTCTCATTGAGCGGGAACCGGATTGAGATCGCAGTTCCCCTCGGGAACGGCGGCGCTGACCTGGATCTCTTTGCCGCCGTCTACGCCGGGGCGGTGGGGGCGCTCGCCTTCGACCGGGCCCCGGATTACGGTGTCATGAACGCCGGGAGCGGCGGGGTGAAGATCCCGGCCGGAGCCGTCCGGGTGAGCAGCAGGCTTGATGATCCGGTCGGGGATGCTCCTGCAGGGGACGTTACGACCCTCAGCACGGATATCCATGATGGTGTGCTCGACATCCTGGTGACCTACGCGACCCCCGTCGAGAGTGGCGGCGGCTATCCCCGGGGAGATCTGAAAGGCTGGATACTCATCGATGCGGACCAGAACCTGGTCACAGGGTTCATGAACGCCGAAGAGGCGCCGCCGTCGTTCGGGATCGATTACCGCCTGGACTACACGTTCGGGCCTCTGCTCGGGACCGGCGCAAGCCTGGAGAAGACCGGTCCCGGATTTGCAGAAGGAGGTTCTGCGGAGACAGTGGGGATTCCCCTCGGGATCCCCTGTAACGATGGCATGTTCATCGCTGCCGGCAACCGGGCTTTCTTCCGTATCCCGCTTGTGTTGCTCGGGCCTGATGACGGGAGGGTGAGCATCATACTTGACTCCTTCTCACTCGACGATATGACCACATCAGACCAGGTCCCGGATGCGGGGGCTGGAGCGCTCGATGCCGGGACGGGGAAGGTTCAGCCCCTCCTCTCGTACACCGGGGCTGAACCGATCCGGATCGAAGACCGCACGGGCGATTCATCCGGGTTCGGCTACGACGGCGACGAGATCGTCTCGGTCGAGGCCGGATATGCGGGGAGCATCCTCCTCGTGAAAGTCGCCTACGCGAGCCTTGAACCGGATGATGGGGCCCTAACCACGATCTTCTTTGATACCGATCAGGCTGCAGACGGCCTGTTTGAGTCTGTTCTCGTCTACTCTCTCTATAACGGGAGGCTGGATGCGGTGCTGGTCGGGGAGACCGGCAGCGGGTTCGGGTTGAGGAATGCCCGGTATCTCGTCACCATGCGGGGGAACAGCATGTATGCAAGCGTCCCCCTGGAAATCCTGAACGATGATGGGAGGATGAACCTTGCCGTCGAGACCGCCCTTGTGCCGGGCAGCGCGAATATCCCCTTCACCGAACAGATCCGGGAGTGGATGTCGTCTGGGTATGAAACGAAGTTCGGGATGGGCGAGGTCCATATCAACCCCGATAAGTTTAACAGGACACTCTACGACAGGGTGCCAGACACCGGATTTATCTCTATTGCGCCGTAACCGCACTCTCCGGGCGTTCGTCTTCATCCCCCACAACCCTTATCCCTCTTCATCACCTCCATCCCCATCCATGCAGCGCGAGGCTGTCGAGTCCACCGACATAAAGTCGGTCGGTTATAACGAGGAAGACGAGATCCTGGAGGTCGAGTTTCACAGCGGCGGGGTCTACCTCTATGTCGGGGTGCCACCCGCCGTCTACGAGGGGCTGCTTGCAGCCCGGTCGAAGGGCCGGTACTTCGGAGATTTCATCCGGCTGCGCTACCCCTACGAGAAGGTTCACTGATGATCCCGGCCGCAACCGCTATCATCTTCGCCCGCCACACAACCGGACATGTCTCAACCATCTGCCGGCGACATACGATCCATCGGCTATGACCCCACGACGAAGGCGCTCCTCGTCATATGCGAGGGCGGTAACGCCTACCGCTACGCCGGCGTCAAAAAAGAGGTATACGAGAACCTTCTTGCAGCTCCGGCCCGGAAGCAGTTTATCCGCGAGTCCATAGAGGGCAGGTATCCCCGGGAGAAATACCCCTGCCTGATGGTGGGGGAGGGCATCTGATCCCGGGGGCAGGTTTATGTCGCGGGTTCGCGCAACCTCGTAATGGAGGGCATCAACCCCTGGAGATAGCTACATGACGACCGTGATTGCCATCGACCTCGGCGGGACCAACCTCCGCGCCGCCCTGATCGACTCTGCCGAAGCGACGATACTGGCCCATACCACCGCTCCGACGCCGACGACGGGGTCGAGCGGGGCGGTGATCACCGCCGCGATCATCGCCCGAATAGAGGCCCTCCTTGCGTCGGCGCCGGGGAGAAGCGTGAGAGCGATCGGCGTCGCCTCGGCCGGCCCTCTGGATCTCGACCGCGGGTGGGTCGTGAACTCCCCTAACATCGCCTTCCCGGTCGTGGAGGTCACCGGCCCGCTCAGCGAGCGGTTCGGGCTGCCGGTCGCCCTGATCAACGATGCCCGGGCGGGCGCCCTCGGCGAGCGATGGGCAGGCGCCGCCCGCGGTTTCGATAACGTCGTCTATGTCACCCTCTCCACCGGGATCGGGGGCGGCGCGGTGGTGAACGGACGGCTCCTCCTCGGGGCGACCGGGAACGCCGGGGAGATCGGACACATCCCCGTCGATACCCGCTACAACCTCACCTGCGGGTGCGGTTATAAGGGTCACTGGGAGGCCTACGCCTCTGCAAAAAACCTCCCCTGGTTCTTTGCGGCGTGGCGAAAGGAGGCCGACATCCAGGATATCGCCTTTGACGCCACATCGGCCCGGGCGATCTTTGAAGCGGCCCGAAAGGAGGATCCGGTCGCCCTCGCCTTCATGGAGGCGCTCGGGCAGGTGAACGCCCGGGGTGTTTCGGGCGTGATCGTCGCCTACAATCCCGAGATCATCGTCTTTGATGGACCGCTCGCCCGCTTCCACGGAGATATCATATTTTGGTATATGGAGCCCCATATCGACCGTTACCTTGCCCTCCCACGATTGACCATCTCCCGCCTCCTCGGGCGCTCGCCGCTTCTCGGGGCCGCGGCGTATGCCCTTGAGGCGCGGTGAGTGACGATGATCGAGATCTATCCGAACCTATACATCGGGACACAGGAGGACTACGAGGTCATGGTGGAGGCCCACGAGACATGGTGTGTGGTGCATGCTTGCCGGAGCCCCTACCACTGCCTGGCCGTCACCTGCTCTCCTGTTGGGACGGTGCCGGAGGATCATCCTGAACACCTGGTCGCCCGGCGGGGCAACCGGCTGATGCTCAACCTGGCCGATACGCAAAACCCCGCCGACGTTCCGAAGGAGGTGATCGACGCCGCTCTCTCTTTCATCGACCGGTGTCTCGCGAAGGGCCGGCCGGTCCTGGTCCACTGCGGATTCGGGGTCTCCCGATCGGCGGCCATCGGGTTCCTCTACCTTGCGGCCTATACCGACGCCCTTCCGGCGGAGGGTTTTGCCGCGGCCGAGGCGGCGTATCACCGGATATACCCGCCCTACCGGCCGGGCCGGGGGATACGGGGATTTCTTGAGGCACACTGGGATGATTATACAAAGAGGCGGGTTGCGGAGGGAGCGGCCCCGTGAGGCGCGGCCGCACGTGATAGGAGGAGAGATCGGCCGGGATCCCCCGGCTCAGAGGCCTTAAGATAGACTCAGTGGCTTTGCCGGTAGTAGTCCCAGGCGTCGACTTCCGTGCCGTTTGCAAAGGTGCAGACGCCGTACTCGCCGCCGTCGGGATTCTTCCGGATCTCATAGATGTAGCCCTGCTCCACGCACCAGACCGCGGCCGGGTCGGCTATACCGATGCTTCCGCCGCACGAGGAGCAGGCCCACGGGACGGCGAGGATCTCAAGCGGCGTCCCCCACTGCTGGATGGTAACGGTATTGCGCGCGATCTTCCCGGCGAAAGTGATCTGCATACCATCGGCGCGGTAGCGCTCATCAAGCCCGAGAGGGAGATAACGCCTTCCGTCATCCGCGAAGATACCATAGAACCCGCCCTCAAGATCGATGTAGGTGACCGTCCCGTTTGCGGCAACAAACGTCGCGTTCCCGGCCTTATCGATAGCGATGATATCGACCGGCGTTCCCCACCCTCCGATGGTCGCGACATCCTCCCTTGCCCGGGCAACGAACGTCACGTTCATGCCGTCGACCAGCCAGTTCTCACCGAGGCCAAGCGGGAAGTAACGCTCGCCGTCATCCGCGACTATACCATAGAAACCGCCCTCAAGATCGATGTGTGTGACCGTTCCGCTTGCAGCAACGAGCCGGACGCCTCCGATGGGCTCGATAGACCGGATCTTCACCGGAACTCCCCACATGGGGAACCCCATGATGTCATCCTCGATATCGGCAGTGAACCGCACGAAAAGGCCGTCGATCCGGTACTCATCCGGTAGGTTTGAAGGGAGGCAGTTCAGGCCGTCTTCTGCGATTATGCCGTAGAACCCGCCTTCAAGGTCGATATAGGTGACCGTTCCGTTCGTTGCAATCGACCGGCGGGTGTCGCTCTTCTCCATGCTGACGATATCGATCGGCGTTCCCCACTGCTGGATGGTCGCCGTCCCCTTTGCTCTATCGGCAGAGAACGCTACACGGAGGCCATCCTGCCGGAACTCCGCCGGCAGGTTGGCAGGGAGATAACGCCCGCCGCCATCGGCGACGATCCCGTAAAACCCACCCTCGAGATCGACATACGTGACCGTTCCGTTCCCGGATATGCGGCCGTCGTCCTCCCCAGCGGCCATACACCCGCAGGCGGCGACGGCCAAGAGAAGCGCGAGGACGGCGGTCAGATAGTTCGGATAGGATCCCGTCATAGGCATCAACACCGGTATATTCTCACGCCCGATGTAAGTAGATTGCCTAAACTACGAATGTATTCGGACCTATCCGGCCAAAAGAAGGGTATTACCGGCCCCCGACACCACCGCCGCCAAACCCGCCGCCACCGCCAAACGACCCGCCGCCACCAAGCCCCCCATGTCCGCCGCCCGAGGACGGCGGTGAGTAGAAGGCGATCGGGGCAAAGATCACCGGCATGTTCGAGTAGAGTGGCATCCCGACATCCGGGAGGCTTATGTTTAAGTTCTTCATCGCCTGCTCAACCTTATCACCGAGGCCAAGAGCGGTCCCGTAGACCAGCCACTCCCCCCACATAGAGAGGTCGGCGGGGGAGTACTGCCGGATCAGTGCGAGGTCTGAGAGGAAGTAGGCAAACGCATCCCACTCGAGCTTCTCTCTGTAGTGGCCATCTTTCCAGAAACCAAAGAGGGTCGAGGGGAAGAGAGCCGCGATCCCCACCTGGACCGCGACGATGAAGGAGAGGATCCCGGCCGGGATGAGGAGGTAGGCCGCGCCCGGCGCGAATATGAGCGTGAGGATAGCAAGCCCGCAGGGTATGGCGCCGAGGAAGATAAGCGGGAGGATGAATCCCCTCCCGTCTCTGATGTATTGCCGGGCAAGCGTCGTATCGACATCGTGGGAGAGGGCGGCAAGCGACTGCTGGTACTGCAGGATCCGGTGCTGGTAGCCCGGGGTCCGCCGGGCGGTTGCGGCAAACGTCTCAAGTTCGGCGGTATCCACAACATGGTCGTCAGCGATGTTGGAAAGGAAGTTGAGCACCCGCTGCTCGTAGGGGTCGGCGGACTCCCCGGATATGATCCGAACCGTGACCCCTTTTGCGCCCGGTTTCTCGGTCACCACGATCTTACCCTGCCGGTGGAGGTCAAGGACCGTCGCGTAGAACCCGTTATCGTCGAACTCGAGGGGATCGCCCTTGAAGAGGAGGTTCACCTGCCATGGCTTGAGCGCGGTGTTCGGCGTGAAGCTCAGGTATTCCGGCACCGTGAATGGTTTTTCCCGGCCGTAGCGGATGTAAACGCCGAGGAGAATGAACGGCATCGCGAGGACGAGGAGGATCGCAAGGCCGTAGAGGAAGCCTGCCGCCGCATAGAGGATCGGGGGCCACCTGTTGGCATCGGTCGCTTCTTGCTGCACATCCGGGACAAACGTCCCAAAGCCACCAACTTTTTTGATGAACGCCGGAACTAGGATCATCTCGACGTTCAGCGCATCGTCCTGGGGTAAGCTCCCCGTTATGACGATGGCTTCCGCCGTCCTCTCGATACGAAGGGTTGGGGGGTAGGTGTAGATCTCCTCGATATCGCCGGCAAACGGGAGGACGATCCGGACATCCCGGAAGGGGACGTGCTCATCCACGAGTTTCAGGTTCAGGTGCGCCCACCGGTCGTCGTACTCGACCGGCGGCCGGACCAGGTAGCGATACTCCACCGTGTATGTGCCAGGTGCAAAGTAGCCGGGATTGAATATGCCCACTTCGTTATCGAGTGCAAGGCTCCGGATCGTGGCGATTTCCTGCGGGTTTGCGCTCCCGGCGGCCGTCCGGACCTCGCCTGAGGAGTCCCTGACATAACCGATGGTCCCGGGCGGCGCGGTCATACCGATGAACTCGATGTGCGGCCGGTCGACGGCGGTAAATGTCAGCGGCGCATTCCAATAGCGAAAGAGCATCCGGTAATCGCCGGCGGATCTGACATCGTAGGTGTAGCGCTCTATGAGGGTCCCGTTCTCGTAAAAGATTGCGTCGTAGTGCCGGACATCCAGGCTCCCGGGGAAGAGGGTGGGGAGAGCGACCGCTCCGGCGGCCGCCAGGGCCCCGACGAGCAGGGTGACGACGACAAGGATGAGGATCTGCTTCTGTTCGGTCACGCGCATGGTCTATCAGAACGCTATCGTCGGAACCCGCTCGATCTCCTCGCCGAACTCCAGGTACTCCAGCTTCTTAAAGCCCATGATACCGGCGATCAGGTTTGAGGGGATCGTGTCGGTCATGGTGTTGTATTGCTGGGCGATGTTGTTATAGGTGTAGCGGTGCCGGGCGATCTCATCCTCGATCCCCTTCACCGCGCCCATCAGATCCTGCACCGTCCGCGATGTCTTGAGGTCGGGGTAGTTCTCCGCGACGGCAAGCAGCCGCCCGAGGACTGATCGGGATTCGCGCTCGAGTTCGGAGAGATCGCCGGGGCCGGCGCTGCCGATACGAGCCCGCATCGCGGTCACCCCGGTCAGGGTCTCCTTCTCAAACGCCGCGTAGCTCTTCACCGCGCCGAGAAGCTGCTCGATCATATCCAGTCGCTTCTTCATCGCGACCTTCACCTGACCGACCGTCGCTTCGGCGGAGTTTTTAAGGGAGAAGAACCGGTTGTATATGCCTACCGCGACCGCCACGATGCCGATGACGATCAGCACCACGACGACGATAAGAACAATGGAGACGATATCCACCAAGATTGTCACCATTACTGTATGTGTTCCGGGGCATATTTAAGAGATATGCCCTGAAAGCGTGGATACAGTCGGAGATTTCCAGGTTTCCCATAGCGGCGGGCAAAGGAGCTATTCTTCTACTTCTTCGCCGGAACTCACCATCGCCGCTACGTTACCGTCCTTATCCCGGAGGAGAGCGTTGTGCCAGTGGATCAACCGCTCCCGGCCGTCCCGGGTGATGACGGGGCTCACCTCAGAAGCGGGAAGCTCGGTTCCGCCCTTCATGAGGCGGGCAAAGTTCCGGGCGAGGCGGTCGCGCAGGCGCTCCGGGACGACCGTCGTAAACCAGTTCTTACCGGCAAGGCTGCCATTGGCATACCCGAGTATCTCGCTCCCCCGCCGGTTGATGAGGTCGGTCGTTCCATCCGACCCGATCACAGCGATCATCACGCCGGCCGCATCCAGGTAACCCTGTGCCCGGTCGCGCTCGGCGACCAGGAGATCCTCGGCGGCGGCGCGATCGGTGACATCCTCGGCGATCCCGAGCATGTATCGCAGGTTGCCCCGGGAGTTGTAGATCGGGATCTTCCTCATCAGGATGCTCTCCCCCGTCGGAAGGTGGACCTTCTCCTCAAGGGCGCTCGATCGTTCCTGCATCCCCCGATCGCCATCGGCAAAGAAGGCCGCCATCTCCCGCGGGAAGAGATCGCTCGCCTGCTTTCCGGCCATCTCCTCCTGTCTCATGCCAAGGAAGGTCTCGGCGGCCTGATTTGCAAATATAAACGTGTTTCCCTCCACCTCCCGGACAAAGACCATGCTCGGGACGTTGTTGACGACCGAGTAGAGGAACGACTTCCACTGAGCCACCCTCTTTGTGGCGCGCGCCCGTTCGGTTACATCGCGGCAGACCATCCGATAACCGGTGAAGTCGCCTATGATATCGTAGACCGGCGTCCCGCTCACCTCGAGGATTACGGCGCTCCCGTCCCGGTGGAGCATCGTCCACTCAAAGAGAGCCCGGGGAGCCGGGTCGGCAAGGAGCGCAGAAAACTGCATTCTGGCCCGCTCGGCCCTCTCGGGATCCATGAAATCGCAGGGTGTCTTCTGAAGCATATCTTCGGGCGCATAACCCAGGATCTCCTGGCTCTTTGGGCTGACATATGTGAACCTGAAGGCCTCATTGATGTTTAAGATCAGGTCGCTTATGTTCTCGACGAGACTCCGGAAGAGGACCTCGCTCTCCCGCAGGGCCTCATCCGCCCGCCGCTCCTCGGTGATATCCTCAAGTATGATGGTGACCCCGGGCGCTCCGTCGTTGAAGACGGTGGGGAGGAACTTGACCCGGAAGAAGAGTTCGCGATCATGCCGCAGGAACCGGAGTTCCTCTGTGACCTCGCGGCCGTTTAAGGCATCGGTGATCCGGCCCCGTATAAGTGGGTGGTCGAATGCGGCGAGCGGTGACGTCTCGATGCTGCTTTCGATGATATCGCCCCGTTTCTTTCCTGCAAACCTGCATGCGGCATCGTTTGCCTGGATAATCCGGAGATCGCGGTCGAGAACCAGAACGGGATCCGAAGAGAAGTTGAGCATGGCGGCGATGGGGACGCGCTGTGAAGGGTAAAAGACCTTGGCCTTCCCGTAGGTCTCCATCTCCACCTGGCCCGATACGAGGAGGACATCGAGATACCGGGAGACGGTGTTGCGGTTGATGCCAACGGCGAGAGCAAGATCAGAGACCGACATGCCCCGCGGATGCTCTTTTAATGTACTGAGCAGGAGAGAGAGTGCGTCGGTTGTGTGATCCATGTGCAAACAGTATTTCGTGCCGGAGGATATAGTGCTTTGCAGTATTGTATATTATGATGCTACGTTCAACGCCATACCTTAATGCCAGGCATTAACCAAAAAATATATATCTAATATCGATCAACGCATGATCCCCAGAGTCGGCAGGGAAGGGGAAACTCTGCCGGCGAACCGGGCCACACGGGCACATGTGGTCCGGGCCGGCGCTAAGATCGGCTGGGACTGGTGAACAAAATATTCACCACGCTGATTGCACCAACGTCAGGGTTCACGTCCGCATCGGGGTGGTTCCCCGGTGAAGGTAGTCAGACACACCTCTCTGAACACTCATAACGGGATAGGGCGCCGGTGCGGATGGCACACCGCCCCGGGATTGCCCGAAGGCCCCATACGGTTATCACACACCCAACAATATCCTTTTTTCGATTCCGTGCTCCAGAGCGGAGAGCAACATCTATCTCCCATGGGATCGAACGTTCATCCAATGAGCGGGCAGTTTGAGATCCTCGAAAGGAAGGTGGGCGCCGTCGATATCATAGCGGTGAAAGGAAGGCTCGATGCAGGCTCTTCGGAGAAGGCGGAAGAACGGATCAACCGGGTGATCGACGCCGGCGGGAGAAACCTCCTCATCAACCTCTGCGACCTCGACTACATAAGCAGCTCCGGCCTCCGGGTCCTGCTTGCCACGCTGAAACGATTGAAGAAAGATAGCGGGATGCTCAGGATAGCCTGCGCACAACCGCAGATCCTCGAAGTCTTTACGATGGCGGGCTTTCATCGGATCTTCTCCCTATCCCCCGACGAGGCGACGGCGCTTGCCGGGTTTGCGGCGGGGCCCTGAACGGTATGGCGTTCACCGGCTATGGGGATCTTCTCTTTGTACTTCTTGAGATGATCTGCGTCATCGTGGTGGTCGCATACCTGATCACCCGGACGACGTCGTTTGATCGAGTGCTTGGCAATACCGCAACCTGGAAGAACCAGGCGATCCTCATCCTCCTCTTTGGAGCGCTCTCCATATATGGCACCGAGAGCGGGATAACCATCCTCGGCGCCCCGGCAAACGTCCGTGACCTCGGTCCCATGGTCGGGGGGCTTGCGTGCGGCCCGGTGGTGGGGCTCGGCGCCGGCCTGATCGGTGCTGCGTACCGCTTCTCCCTTGGGGGGTTCACCGCCGTCCCGTGCACGACGGCAACCGTCCTTGCGGGCCTCCTCGGGGGATTGATATTCATCCTCGCGGGGAGGAAGTTCATCGGGATGCATGGCGCAGTCCTTTTTGCCGTCGGCATGGAGGCATCTCACATGGGCCTCACCCTCCTCCTCTGCCAGCCGTTTGATCAGGCTCTCGCCGTCGTCAGGGGGGTGGCCCTGCCTATGATCATCGCAAATGCCGTCGGTGTCTTCATATTCGCCCTCATCATCGGGAGCCTGATCACCGGGCGGCAGACAAAGGCCGAGCGAGACGCCTACCTCTCGGAGCTCGAGCGAAAGAAGGCCGAACTCCGTATCGCGCACGACATCCAGATGAGCTTCCTCCCCGAAGACCTGCCGGAGGTTACCGGCCTTGCCGTCAGCGCCCTCGCACTCCCTGCAAAGGAGGTTGGCGGGGATTTCTACGACGTTATCCCCCTCTCCGGGAACCGGACAGCCTTTGTCATAGCCGATGTCGCGGGGAAAGGTGTCCCCGCAGCGCTCTTTATGGCTCTCTCGCGGACGGTGCTCCGGGCGAACACGCAGGTCCCGCGGAGCGCCCGAGAGGCCATAAATGAGGCAAACGCCCTGATCGCTGCGGACGCGAAGTCCGGCATGTTCGTCACCCTCTTCTATGCGGTCGTCGATCCGGTGGAGAGGACCCTCACATACGTCAACGCGGGGCATAACCCGCCTCTCCTCTTCCGGTCGGCCACCGCCCGGCCGTTCGAGCTCAAAGGGACCGGGATCATCCTCGGGGTCCTGCCGGATGCCGATTACCGGGAGGAGACCCTTGCGCTTGAGAGCCGGGATCTCATCATCCTCTACACCGATGGGGTCACCGAGGCTATCAACCCCCGCGAAGAGCAGTTTGGGGAGCGGCGGTTGATCGATACGGTCATGAATAGCCGCGACCTCTCCCCTGAAGAGATCGTCGATCGGATCCGGCAGGCGGTCGCCGATTTTTCGGAAGATGAACCGCAGTTTGATGACCAGACGCTCATGGTTCTCCGGGTGGCATGATGGCAAAACTCACGGTGCGGGCGGATCTCGGGTCTCTCGCGACGATCGCTGATTTTCTGGCTACGGTGCTTGAGGGGAGCGCCGATGAAGTGATCTTCTCGGTCCAGCTAGCCGTGGATGAGGCCTGCAGCAACACCATCCTATACGGGTATCCTGACGGTGAGGCGGGATCGATCACGATCGCCTGCACCGTAGAGGATGATCTCATCCGTGTGACGATCATCGACGACGGCATCGCGTTCGATCCCTTGACCGCCCCGCCGCCGCTTCTTGAGATTCCCGCAGAAGAACGGCCGATCGGGGGTCTTGGTGTCCACTTCATCCGGACGGTGATGGATAGCGTGGCCTACGCCCGCAGGGATGAGAGAAACGTCCTTTCGATGGAGAAGAGGCGGCCGGCGTCATTCTGACGCCGGGAGAAGCGATCCGAGCGCCCGGGGGAGACCCTCTTTCTTCGTGACGATCGCGGCCGACTCCTCAAGCATCAGGTTGACAAGCTCGTGGTGGCCGGTGACCCGAAAATCGGTCCTGAGTGCAACGATCCGCTTCTTGAGGGCATACGCATACCCCATCTCCCAGGATGTCCCGGAATCGGCATCCGCGCCGTCGATGACCGCGACGACGGTATCGGCATCATGGAGAGCCTCGAGATTCTGCATAAATATGGTCCGGTGCTCCTCCCGGCACCGGGCGGGGTTCGTATCCCCCGCCTCCTGGGGGAGATAGACGTCGAAGAGATGATGCCTGAGGAGGTCGCGGAGGGTGAGGTTATAGGCCCGCTCCGCCTCGGAGAAGAGGGGGCCGGCAAGGTAAACCCGGTATCGGGCAAACTCTTTCACATCGATCGCCGGTATATCTGCGAACCGGGCGAGGAATGCGCCGCGGCCGGGCTGTTTTATGGATGAGTGGTAGGTGACCGTCACCCCGCAGGCGGGGGAGGAGTCCACCCCGACGATCGCAAGGGGCGGTTCTCCGCGCTCCCGGATGATGGTGCGGATATCCGCCTCGAGCCTATCGAGGAGCGCATCAAACGCGGGGGTCGCGAGGCGTTCGCTATACGAGCCCGGTTCCCGGCCGGCGCCAAGGTAGATCGTCTCCGGGCAGGGGAGCGGGATCATATCGATCGAGAAGCGTCGGCAGCGTTCGATGGCCCGGCGGAAGTGGCGGAGGTCCTCATCGGTCGTTATACCGCGGGCGCGATAGCCCGGTTCTCTGACGCAGGGAGCGATGAGCACGTACATTGATAGGATCTCGGCGGCGTACCATAACAAAGCAGATGATACCGCTCTACGCCTACCGGGACAACACCTGCGACCCCCGGAAGTGCACGGTAAAGAAACTCGCGCAGCGCGGGCTTGCCACGATCGTCACGAGCATAGCAAAGATCCCCCGTTCGACCCTCCTCCTCGACCCGACCGCGGAGCAGGCGGTCTCCCCCGCAGATCGGCACCTCCCCTCGATAACGGCGCTCGACTGCTCCTGGGAGGTGCTCGATACCGGGGCCATCGCTTCCTGGCGCAACCGCCGGGCTCTCCCCTTCCTTGTGGCTGCAAATCCGGTGAACTTCGGCCGACCGTTCCGGCTGACGTCAGTTGAGGCGCTGGCTGCGACGCTCTACATCCTCGGCGAGAAGGAGCGGGCCAGGGAGATCCTCTCCCCGTTTGGGTGGGGTCTGCGGTTTCTCGAGGTGAACGCTGAACCCCTTGAGGATTACGCGCGGGCAAAAGACAGCGCTGAGGTCGTTGCGATCCAGGCGTGGTATATGTAACCGGATCTTGCAGTACCTTTTTATGTTCAAATCCTCCTGTTCACGCACCAACGAGGGAGGTTACCGGACTCATGGATACCGAACGAGAGCGGGTGCTCCTTGCCGCGGCCTACGCCACGACGTTTGCGCCCGACTACATGACCGTCGATAAGCTGGAAGCGGCGACCCGGGGGCACGGGGCGCTCGTGATCCCGGCGTTTGCGGCTGCAAACTCACTTGCCGGGGATATATTCTGCGGCACCGGCGCCCCGGAGATGCGCCTCATGAGCATGACAGTCGTCGATGCCGCAGCCCCCTATCTGCCGCTTGACCCGATCATCGCAAAAGCGGTGGGCGAGGCAAAGCAGGGCGGGGCCGAACCGGCGAACGCGGCCCTGATCGTCGCCGCACTCGCCTATTTTTCGGGGAGCTGCGCCCGTGCCGGCGTCCCGCTTGGGAACCGGAAACTGGGCGCAATCGCCCGGATGCATGCTGGAGGCGACCGGACGAGCGCCATCGCCCTGACGACGAACAAGTTCACCCACAAGATCCCGGCATTTCCGGCATATCTTGCGATATATGAGGGCCTGATGGGGAAGAAACTGACCCGTCTTGACGGCGCGGTCCTGCCGCCGTTTGTCGCCGGCGGGGGGATCATGGGCCACGCCGCTCTCGGGGAGGACTACAACATCCCTGAACTTGCGAGGAATGCCGCAAAGGTCGGAACCGAGGCGATGATGCGGAGCATGGAGGGTGCCGGGACGACTCCCTATCCCCTCTGGCCAGCCCTGATCGCATCGGCGGTGACGATGGAACTCGTCCACTCCGACGCCCTGCTTGGCGAGGAGTTCGGGAAGTTCGGAACGGTCGACTCCGCCTACCTTGCCGGGAGAGGGGCCGTTGAGGCGGCGAAACTCCCGGAAAAGCTCCATATGCGGGGGACCGGGGAGGAGTACGAGACCGCCCGGCTCATCGGCGACTTCGGGCTGATCTTAAAAGACGTCGGCGGGCCGTCGGTGATCGGGTCGATGGTGACGAACGAGCTCTTCGCAGGGTTCCAGGAGTCCGCCGTCATCGGAGCCGGGTTCTCCGGAGGGCCGGTGAACACCCCCCTCGGCCACATCGCCGGCGACATCCTGCCGACGATCCGGCTGCTGATCGGGAACGGTGGTGATATAGAGCGTACTGCGGCGGCGATCCGGGATTACAAGATGCAGTCCTTCATCGATCCCGAGACCGCCCTCTGCGCCGTAAATACCATCGCACGGAAGGCGGAAGTGGTGAATCGGGGTCCGGTGACGGATGCGTGCATCCGGGCAGGCGAACCTATCCGGGATCGGGCAATCTACCGGAGGGCGGTGAAGGTCTACGAGATGCTCAAGGCGGGAAGATCGCTTGAAGAGGCTGCAGGGGCCCTCGATCAGGAGAAGAAGACCCTCATCGAGGAACGGGGTTCTGCGATCCTCTCCGGGTTCACGGGGAAGAAGATCACCTTCCGGTTCACGGATATCGCGCCCCACGCGCGGAGAACCGACCCCTTCACAGCGAAATTCTGGGGGTTCGACGCAAAGATCTCCTACGATGTCGGGATCGACGGAAAGGATCACCATATCGAGAACCTCACCGCGCGGGTGGTCCCGGAGTACGCGCTCGAGGGGAGGGGGCGGGATGACCCCGACATGGGTACCGCCATATTCGTGGGGGCCGTCCTCACCCAAGAACTGCAGTACGGCGGGAACACGATCCTAAACATCACCGTGCCCGCCGCAGTCGCGGCTGCGCTCGGCACCGATCCTGCGGATGCGGCAGCGAGAGCGGCAGGAGGCGCACACCTCACAAACGCCATCCCGGGCGGCCGGGCGGTGGCGGAGCAGGTGGCGGGGATAGCACAGGAGATCTTCTCAAACCTCAGCAGGCCGGGTGAAGAGGCGTGAAGGCCGCCCGGGGAGCAGGAGCATGAAGATCCTCACCATCGACCCGGGATGCTCGGGGATTGGGGAGGATATACTCCTTGCGTCCCTCATCGATCTCCTCGGGGAGCCCCGTGCGCTCTACCCGCTTGCGGGCGCCATCCGGGACCTCGGGATCTGCCGGGAGTTCCGCTACGATGCAGAGAGGGTGGATGCCGGCCCCGTCACGGCGACCCTTCTCTCAATCACGGCTCGGGAGGAGAGCACGATGGACGGCGACGACCTCCGGGAAGCGTGCATAGCGGTCGCGGATGATGTGGGGCTCTCCCCTGGCGCCAGGGATCGGGTGCTCGCGGTCATCGATGACCTTGCCTCCAGCGGTCCCGGGCCGGTGGTGGAGATGATCTTCTCCGTTGTCGGGACGATGCTCCTCCTCGACCGGGCAGGGCTCTTTGAAGGGACGATCGTCGCAACGCCCCCGGCACTCGGGACAGCGATCACAAAGACGAGTTATGGCGATATTTCCGGTCCCGCACCGGCGACGCTTGCGATCCTCACCCGCCATCGGATCCCCTTCACCTCCGCGCCCGCCGACGCAGGCCTGACCACGCCGGCCGGGGCGGCCCTGCTTGCCGCCATCATAAAGCGCACCGCAAGCCTCTACCCGGCCATGACCCCCATCCGGGCCGGCTACGGCATCCGGGGTCCCCGGGGATCAATCGGTCTTCTCCGGGTGATAGAGGGGGAGAGCCTCCCACCGGGGGAGGATAAGGTCGTCATGCTCGAGACGAACCTCGACGATACTTCCGGGGAGGTGATCGGCTACGCGGTCGAACGCCTCTTTGCCGAGGGGGCGGTGGATGTCTTCATCACCCCGGCGTTCGGGAAGAAGAACCGGCCGATCAGCGTCGTATCGGTGATGGCCGCATCTGCAGATGAGGATCGTCTGATCAGGGTCCTCATGGAGGAGACCGGGACCCTTGGGGTCAGGGTGCGCGAGTTCCGGAAAGCAGTCGCGGATAGGAGGAAGGAGACGGTGCCGGTCAGCGTCGGCGGCAGAGAGTACCGCATTCGCGTGAAGGCCGCGACCGCAAACGGCCGCCATGTCGCAGAGAAACCTGAGTACGATGATATCGCGGCGATCGCGCGGGATCAGGGCGTTCCTCTTCGGTTCGTGGACGACAGGGTCAGGCTACACCTTTTGCAACGAAGAAGAGAGCGCATGGCACAGGAAGGGAGTGCGGGGGGCGGATGCCCGCCCGACCCCCCGAGCGCGGCAGACACCGCACACGGCGCGTGAGTGCAAGAACATCCCGCCGGGATGCGTCCACCCGCGCCTACAGTTCTCTCATGTCATCGGGGTAGTAGTTCCCCAAACATAAGATGATGCATGCGGTATTTATGTTGTCCTATTTTGTTTCAACCATCGGTCCTCATTTCCAGCGTATTTCACCGAAAGACTTTTGAACAGCCCGATATTTCCGGAACAAATCCCATGCTGACACATCCACCGAAGAAATAAACACGATATGTGATCGTTGCCGGGGGGCGAAACGTTTCCTTCCGCCGGCCGGAGCGCCATCCGGAGAAGAGGCGCAGCACTGCCCTCACATTCTCAGAAGGGGGCGATCGTTGTTGAAGGATGGATCTATATCTGTTTCAGCCTGATCTCTGCCGGCAGCAAGATCTCCTTACCTGTGCACCAGGAGAGGAGGAGCATACGTCCGGAGGATGACTGCGCCGGAAGACCGGAAAAATGATCGGAACGGGAATGCCACTCCACGAGACACCCGTATCGGGCACATCCGGGTTCTTGATCTCTACAACACATTGCATCAAGCAGATGCGAAGATGCGGCCGGCCTCAAAAGGCACAGATATAGGGCAGATCCGATTGTCGCAGGGCCTCCTGGCATCATTCCTCCGAAGGCCCATAAGGATTTCAGCAATTTTAATACGGGCCGCATGTAATCTCGATCATGCGCATACATCTGATCACTGTCGCCCTCCTCATCGCCATAGCGGTGCTCGGGGCAGGCTGTACCGAGAAGAACCGGCCCATCCCGGAGGATGCCCACGACGCGATCCTCCGGGATGCCGTCTCCGGCATAAACAGCGAACTGGAGTCGATCAAAGCCTCGATTGCGGAGGATGCCCGCACCCTCGGGGAGGCCGGCCTTACCAGCACTGCAGGGAAGGAGGCGCTGAGGCAGACGCTGCTCCAGAACCCCTGGATGGAGTCGATCCTGGTGATATCGCGGGATGGTATCGTGGTCGCGGCCGTGCCCGGGAACTACGCCGACCTGGTGGGCATGAACTTCACCCACCATCTGCCGACACAACGGGCAATCCAGGAGCAGGTGCCGCTCACGAACGAGGTTTTCCTCACCGGAGAAGGGTTCTACGGTATCACCCAGAGTTACCCCATCTTCGGGCCCGACTACCTGGGGTTCGTGAGCCCCGCATACCGGCCCGACGCCCTCATCGGGCGGGTTGCCATACCCCTGATGAACGGCACACCCTACGATATATGGGTGACGCAGATCGACGGGACGGAGATCTACGACACAACCCCCGAGGAGATCGGAAAGAACCTCTTCTCTGACCCGGCTTACCGGTTCCCCGGGCTCCAGAAAGCGTTCTCCCGGATCGTTGCCGAACCGTCAGGGTCCGTCGAGTACTCGTTTCGGGATCGGAACTGGGAGCGAAACGTGACCAAAGAGGCGAGATGGGGCACCGCCGGGATCGATGGGGCGGTATGGCGCGTCGTCGTCACGCGAAACATCGGTGCGGAGGAACGGCATCAGGACGCGGGAGGCAGTCGACCCCCTGCGGCGGATGCCGCCGACGATATGAGGGCCTTTGTCGGCGAGGCGGCGGTATACGCCCGGGAGCACGGCCGCACCGATGCACTTGCCGCGTTCAACGATCCGGATGGGGAGTTTATCAGAAACGAACTCTACATCTTCGCCTATGACGTAAATGGCACCGTCCTTGCCCTTCCCTTCCAGCAGGCGTTCATCGGGACGGATCGTAGCGGCGTGCACGACTCAAGCGGCGTGGCATACATCGCCGGCATGATCCGGCTTGCCCGGGCCGGAGGGGGCAGCATCTGTTACGTCTACCCAAACCCTGCACGGGGATATGCGGAAGAGCTCAAACTCGGGTATGTCCTTTCTGTGGACGAGACCTGGTTCGTCGGATCGGGGATCTATATACCGGATGCCGGAGCCGCGTTCAACACGAGCGTGCGGGAGGCGCTCGTGCAGCGGGTGAAGACAGCGCGGGACTATGCAGATGACCGGGGGAGAGAGGCGGCATGCGCCGCATTCAACGATCTCTCCGGTGGCTTTGCCGATGGCGGGGAGTATATATTTGCCTACTCGATGAACGGAACAACGCTCGCCCTTCCCCACCAGCCCGAATATATCGGGGAAAACCGCCTCGATCTCGAGGACCGTTACGGCGTCAGGATAATCCTGCTTGAGAGCGCCGCGGCAGAGGCCGGGGGCGGGTTTGTGTATATCACATATTACAACCCTGAGACCGGACATGACGGACTCAAGCTCTGCTACGTCGCTCCGGTCGATGGAGAGTGGTTCGTCGGCTCCGGCGTATACGCCGGGGTGTAACCCAAAACCACCTTTTTTGACCGCTCACCAGAACCCGGGCACCAGGACAAAGAGCGCCCAGTCCATGTACTCCCGGCCGTAGCCGAAGTACTCGTCCTGGACGCGGCGGAGGTAATCGACCATAAGATCGCGGTCGGGGTGATCGGGATGATTCCCAAGCCAGGAGAGGATCGACTGCCATATCCCCGACTCGTAGCGATCCCAGTCGTTTTCATCGGCCCGGATGACGGCGGCGATGTCGAGCCCGGCATCCCGGGCGGTACCGAGGGTCTCGTAGCCGGTCAGGACGTCGGGCCACTCGCGGGCAAATTCGGGCGGAGTGCGGTCGGATCGCCAGCAGCGGTCGCCTATGATGATCGTCCCCTCATCGTGGACAAGATCGAGGAGGGCGTCGAGCGTCGCAGAAAACCCGCCCCGGATGTGGGATGCCCCAATCGACGCAGCGCAGTCGAACGGCTCATCGGAGACATAATCCCGGGCATCCATGCACCGGACGCTGAGCCGGCTGGAAAGTCCGGCCGCCCGGAACGCCTCCTCCGCCCGGCGACAGGCATCCTCTCTCAGATCGATACCTAGGCCGGATATACCGTACTCACGCCCCCAGTGCGCGAGGATCGTCCCGTTCCCGCACCCGACCTCGATGACCCGGGATCCTTTGCCGAGCCCGGCGGCCCTTCCTGCGGCAAGCACCTTCTCCGGTGTCGTGGGGTTCATGATCGCAAGCCCTCCCTGGGTTATGCTGACAAGTTCGTTCTGTTCCATGATCGGCACCTTCCGGGCCTGTCCTGCATAGGGTAGGCCTTCCCCCCTTAAAGCCGTAGGTCATGCCGGTACATCGCGGCTATCCCTGCTCCAAAAACACGCTCCATTCCCGGGGAGAGGCGCTCGATCCACGGGGCGCGGTTCAGCAGCGATAGATAAAAAATATATAGCAAGTGAGTAAACGGAGCACTGATCCAGTATGCAATCGGAGCAGGATATCCCGGGGAGAGTCCTGCGGACCCTCAAGTTCCGGCCGAAGGGCATGACGATCACCGATATCGCAAAAGCCCTCAGGGCAAACCGGAACTCGATCTCAAAGCACCTTGAGGTGATGCAGGCGGCCGGCAAGATCGAGGCCCGGCTCGTCGGCAACGCCAAAGTCTATTCTCTTACACAACGCGTCCCCCTCTCGGCGTTCCTCTGTTTTACGAAGAACCTGATCCTGATCCTCGATGCCGACCTTGCGATCGTCCAGGCAAGCGACCAGTGCCTCAGGCGGTTTAATCGCGCCAAAGAGGAACTCGTGGGCCAGAACATCCGGGAGGGGGCCCTCCCGGTCGTCTCATCGCCGGAGGTCCTCGCCATCGTTGAGAACCTCGAACGGGAGCAGGTGATCGCCGAGGTCCCCCACCGGCGGGATGACGGCAGGGAGTCTTTCTACCATATGCAGGCGATCCCGACGACGTTTGAGGGTGGAGAGAAGGGGTGCACGATCGTGCTCGAGGATATCACCGAGCAGAAACGATACCTCGACAACACCATGTTCCTATCCCGAACCGCGATCGACCTCGTGGATCTACGGCCGGTCGAGGATATCTATGACTACACCGCCGCCCGACTGCTCGAGCTCGTTCCGGGAACGTACATCTATATATTCGCCTACAGCGAGGCCGAAGATCAATTCACCATCAGGGCTATCGCAGGCGAAGGATTCCGTGAGGGGCTCACGGAGCTCATAGGACGGGATCCGGTAGGCCTCACCCTCCCGTTCACCCTGGCCTTCGGCGCCCCCTATCACCTGACCCCTCTCTCTATGCGCGGCCTTCAGGATTTCGTTCTCCGCCCCAGGCCATCCTCGTTGTCACTCTACGACCTCTGTTTTAGGAGGATCCCCGAGGAGATCTGCGAGGCGATCCTCGAACGGTTCGATATCGAGAGTTTCTGTTGCACGGGATTGGTCTGGCGGGACCGCCTCTACGGCATTGCGGGCATCTTCCTTCCTCCGGGAAGAGAGATCGAGAGCCGCGAGACCGTCGAGTCGTTCCTCCGTCAGGTCTCCATCGCCATCGCCCGGCGCGAGGCCGAAGAGCGTCTCCGGCTGAGCGAGGCGCGGTTCCGGGGCATGCTCGATACTTCCCCCTTCGGAGTCGCGCTCATCGATCGTGAGAAGCGGTTTGCCTACACCAACCAGCAGTTCACCGATCTATTCGGCTACGAACCGGAGGGTGCAACCAGAGTCGCCGAATGGTTCCAGCAGATCATGCCGGACGATAGCGATCGGCAGAAAGCCATCGATACCTGGTACTCGGACCTTAAGCGATCGGTCCCGGGCCAGGTCAGGCCCCGGACGTTCACCATCCGATCCCACGATGGGACGAAGAAGATGGTCCTTTCCCGTTCCGTCACCCTCCCCGATGGGACGGAGTACATCACCTGCGAGGATATCACCGAAGAGGCCCGGGCCTACCGCCTCCTTCTTTCGGATATCACCGACCTGCGCCGACAAGAGCAGAAACTCCTCATCAAAGACCGGGCGATAGCCTCCACCCGGCGGGCGGTCGCACTCCTCGACCCTGACGGCCTGGTGACCTACGCGAACGCCGCGTATATCACCCTCTGGGGTTACCCGACCGCAGAAGAGGTGCAGGGCTCTCACTTCTCAGGGTTCTGGGAGCACCCTGATGATATACGGGAGATCGTCCGGATGGTCCTCGATGGCGGGCACTGGCACGGCGAGCAGGCCGGCATCCAAAAGGATGGCCAGAAGTTCCGGGCGGATCTCCTCGGGACGCCGATCGTGACCGAAGACGGCAGGGTGATCGGGATGATGGCAGCGGTGATGCCTACCCCGAGGGGGCAGGCGAGGCCGGAGAAGATGCAGGATGCCGCCCGGGCACCGGAGGCATGACCCGCGGCCGGCATAGAGGAAGCGACGGCTCGGGCGAGATCTCAGGCCCGCCACCGCTGATTGGTATAAAGTTATGCCCGGCAGTACTGCACAACGATTCTGATGAGTAAAAGTTTTTTACTTCCCAAAAACACCCCGCATCCGCCCAGGGAGGTGGGCGAGATGCAAACAACCATCAAGAGAGGAGATGCACAGGAAGAGAATACCAGAGAGGTTCAGAACCTCATGCACACCATGTTGAACGCTGACACTTACACCGGCCTGCAGGCGATCAACGCCCTCGGGGCCATCGGAGCTCCGGCGGTCGGGCCGCTGATGCGAGCACTCTTCGTCGCCGGCAGCGATGCGCGCTGGACCGTGGCGATGGCGCTCGCCCGGATCGGGGCTCCGGCGGTCGATCCGCTCATCGGGGTCGTGCTCGCTGCGGACGATGATCTCAAGAACCCGGCAATCTGGGCGCTCGCCGAGATCGGTGATCCGCGTGCGGTCAACCCGCTGATCGACACCCTCCGGACCATCCAGCCCGAGATCTGCCGGATCCTGACCGCGGCTGCCCTGCTGAAACTCGGCGACCCGGCGGGCGTCGCTGAGGTGCAGAGAACGTTTGAACGAGAGGGCGAGCCGTTCACAGGCCTCACCATGGAGGCCCTCGAGGGGACGTGAACCGCCTCCCCACCGAAAAACAACCTCTTTTTGTCGCCCCGGTGGCGGGGCGGATACGAAATTACTAATAGCGCCGCCAGAAAAAGAGATCATCATGCAAGGGCGCCGTATCATGCTCATCGTCCTCCTTGCAGCTTTCGCCGTCATCGGAGGCTGCACGACCCCGGACGACATCGTAGATACCGGGCCGGCCACACCTACCCCGGCGCCGGCGGAGGTAGAACAGATGGGAGCCATAGCAGCGCCCACCCCCGGTTCATCCGCCCGGATGAACACGGCTGCAGGACCGCAGAGCGTGAAGTTCGTCGACCCGGCTACCTACCGCATCCCCACCCCTACGCCCGCGATCGCCATGACGGAACAGCCAAACGACCTCCGGGTCTCCGAGAAGATGGTGGAGTATGCAAAAGCAACTGTCGACTACCCCCCCGGCGTTCTCGCAACCGAGATCTACCATATCCCCTTCCCCTACTGGGAACTGAGCATAAGCGCAACCTCGATGGACGATCATCCCTGGCTCTCTATGGAGATCTACGAAAAAAACGACCCAAACAGGGCCATTCAGGAGATCCAGTTCTTCCAGTTCGAGAGAGCACGTGCCGGGGGCGGATCCGCGGGAGACAGTGCTGCAGACAACGGGAAGTCGTTCACCATTCGGGACGGATACGGTGATTTCTACATAGTTGCCCGCTCGGGAGCCCTGAAGTCGCTCAGCCTCACCATCAGGATCCCGGAGAAGTACCTCGTCTAAGCGGGAGGAAGGGCTTCCCCTGCCTTTGCAGCCAGGAGCTCCCGCTCATAATCATCGATAGCGGTCGCGTATTCCCTCCAGGCTTCATCCGCTCTCGCGAGAGTCTCCTTTGCCGTTGTATAGGCCTTCATATCGTAGGCCGCCGCGGCCGACGACCAGAGGGAGAACGCGCGATTCAGGTTCTCAAGCGCCCGGATGTAGGCCGACTGTGCTCCGGCATATGCATCCGGGACAGTATCGGCACCGATCACCTGCCTATGGTAGGCCGTAACACCTCTCCCGTACTCCCCGATAGCCGCAAGCTCCCGCATGGAGGCATCTGCCCCGGCAGGGGTCGGGTTCTTCGGAGTAGAGCGCATATGAGCAGAGATCTTCTCATAAACCAGGAAGATATCGCCCTCAGATGCCGCAACATGGCTCGAGAACACCGTAATCTGCTGCTCTTCTGCGTAACTGGTAAAAAGCGTCCACCCGATGAAGGCAGCGGCGACCACGGCAACCACCGCCCCGGCGGTGATGAGCACCTGCCGCCGGTTGGCCGTGACGGCGGGAAACTTCGGGAGTTTCGGAACCTTCAGATCCATACCCCTCACCCTCCTTCTCCCGCCGGCAGCCTGACCGGGCGGATGCGGTACTCGATCGGCACGGGGATGTAGCGCAGGGGGATGATCTCAGGAATTCCGGACTTCACGCTCTGGATCGAGCTGCTCTGGGTATCTCCGATGGGGAATGGTTTCCCCCAGAGTGTCGAGTTCCCCACCGTGACCCTGGCGTAGCTCGTTCCCTCAATGTAGTAGTAGTGTTTCCCCTCATACGTGAAGTACTTCGGCGTATACTTCGCGTAGTAGGGGTTGAACCCCTCCATCCGGATGCCGAGCGCCATGTGATCCGGGTACCCGAGGAGCACCGTATCGTAGTCGAGGGCATCGAGGAGCCCCGCCATAAGGATTGCCGCATCCTCGCAATCCCCTCCCCCATCGACAAGCATCTCGGCGGGGTATTTCGGGTACTCGATGCCGCCCTTTGCGGATCGGGCGTGGCGGGGGAGGGTTCCCTCGATGTAAGAGGCCGTACTGTTGTCAAGGATATACGGGATCTGCTGGACGAAGAAGATGAGGTTCATCAGCCCGAAGTACTCCTCCTCAGGGTTACCGGTCGGTGGGGCTATCTGTCGGGCGAGATCCTCGAGGATCGGGCGATCCGCATCCGCGAGAGCATAGCGCCCCCAGGCGAGCGGATCGGCAAACCGCGGGGTCTCGCGATGCGCAAGGAAGAGCGCCTTCGGTATCCTGACCTCGGTCATATGGACACCGCCGTCGATGGCCGTCCAGCGGAACGTCCGGGTGTAGTCCTCGTCGCTCTCCGGGAAGGGCGTCGTCGCCGGCAGCGGGACGGGAGGGGTGTACGTGAGCGACGCCGATCCGGGGATGGCACCGGCAGGCCCTCCGACGAGGGTGGGTTTCACTACGAGGGCGATGACAAGGATCACGAGACCGCCCGCGAGAACCGTGATGATATCCTTCCACTCCATCCCCGGGGTCCCACCGCGTTTCGGTAATAGGATATGGGCGATCCCCCGCTAAAAACATTGACTTAAGGCACTCCGATACTGAAAAATTCAGCGATGAAACGGATCGCAGCGTAGAGGAAGTAGAAGCCAAAGATAAGTTTCAGGGTCGCCGGCTGGAACCGTCGGATCGTCGCGGCCCCAACCTGGGCGCCGGCGATCGACCCGGCGGCAAGGAGGAGCCCGGCTCCGATGGCGACGTAGCCCCCTGCAAGTTTGATCCCGCCCCCGATGATCGCCATCGGTATCATGGACGCAAGCGACGTCCCCATCGTGACACAGACCGGGGCGCCGAATATGTAGATCAACCCGGGAACAATGGCGTAACCGCCCCCAAGCCCGGTGATACCGGTCAGGACGCCGACTCCGGTCCCAAAGAGGATATGGCCGGAAGATCTGCCCCCGATGCACCCGGACTCCGGGCATGTGGCGGGCCGGAGCCCATCGTGGATCATGCCGAGAGAGGGGATGAGGAAGACAAACCCCAACACGAGGCCGAGGAGGCGGATGTGGCCGACAAGGAAGGAGAAGAGCCAGGAGCCGATGAGTACCCCCACAAGGCCGCCGACAGCGATCCTGGCCGCCACCCGGCGATCCAGGTTCCCCCGCATCAGATGGCCGGCAGCGCCGGATATCGATGTGAATATGACCACAAAGAGCCCGGTCCCGACGGCGACGGGTTCTGAGAATCCAAGGTAGAAGTACATGATCGGGAGCATGATCGTCGACCCCCCGACACCTATGAGGCCGCCGAGGATCCCGGCAACAACACCGATCAGAACGAGGAGGAGCGCATCGGCCGGGGTCGCCGGCGGGGCAATGATGAAGGCTACGCCGAGCATCACCGCGACCACGGCAACAAGCACCGCTATCCTTGCGAGCCTGCCTTCGATCATGTCTTCGGGCTCCTGCCGCAGAAGCCGGAGGCCGGAGCGACGGTGCAATGGTGGTCGGGAGCCAGAACGCCTTCCCTGTGGATCAGGGAGAACCCGGATCGGGAGTGCTGCCCGGCAATACCGCAACCGGACCACAGCCGGATCTCCTCGCCGGATCCCTCGATCGACCGGATACCACGCACGGAGGCAGAGTGGATCAGACAACCGACCGTGGGGAGAGCCTCCCGCCCTCCGGGCAGGACCACGGTCGGATTGGGTGCCATATACCTGCTACGTAGGCTCCCGGTTCCCCATGAACCTACCGGAAGGAACTGGTGGGGAGACAGACCCCCTCGGTGCCGGCCATCTGTTTCCCCGGTTCGGCCGCATACATGCAGACCGAGGGGTAGTAGTTCCTGATATAATCCTTGAGCATCCGGAGGGAGCAGTACTCCGGGGCGATGCTCTTTATCGACTCCTTCATCATCCGGACCCACCTGTGTGATATGTTATCCATCGTCCGCGAGTAGTAGAGCGGGGCGATCTCGTTCTCGATGAGGTCGTAGAGGGTCTCTGCGTCCGCCCGATTGTTCCCGGCGTAGGGAGTATGCCCCTCGATACCCCATCCGTTTCTGCCGTTGTAGCCCTCGACCCACCAACCATCCAGGACCGAGAGGTTCAGCACGCCGTTCATCCCTGCCTTCATGCCGCTTGTGCCGCTCGCCTCCATCAGCGGGACAGGGGTGTTCATCCAGACATCGACGCCCTGGACCATGTAGCGCGCCAGCTGCTCGCCATAGTCCTCGATGAAGGCTATCCGCCCTCCGAACCGGGGGTCCTGGGAGTACTGGTAGATCTGCTGGAGGATGCGCTTACCCTTCTCATCGGCAGGGTGGGCCTTCCCTGAGAATATAAACTGCACCGGCCGCCAGCGATTGTTCACGATCCCATCGAGCCGGTCCAGATCTTCAAATATGAGATCCGCCCGCTTGTACTCGGCAAACCGGCGGGCAAACCCGATCGTCAGAGCCGATGTGTCGAGCATCAACCCTTCGGCGGCAAGGTTCGCGGGTTCATCCCGGTATCGCGCCCATTTCAGGCGCTTACGCTCCCGGAGCCGGGCAAAGAGCTTCATCTTCAGCCACTGGTGTTCGTCCCAGAGTTCGTCGTCCGGGATCTCGTCGATCACCTCCCATACGATCGGGTTGTCGTAGCCCTCCCGCCAGTTTGGGTAGACCACATCCATGTAACGGTCAAAGAGCGTCTCGATCCGGTGATTCAGCCACGAAGGCAGGTGGACACCGTTCGTGATGGCATCGATCGGGATCTTCTCTAGAGGGAGATCGGGCCAGAGGGGCTGCCACATCTCCCTTGCGACCTCGCCGTGCCTCTTTGAGACGCCGTTATGGAAAAGACTCATGCGGAGGGCAAAAGCGGTCATATTGAACCCGGCACCCGGGTTGTGCGGGTCATTCCCGAGCGCCATGAACTCATCCCATGTCATACCAAGCGACGGGCAGTAACCGCGGAAGTACTTCGCCATCAGATCCTCAGGGAAGACATCGTGGGCGGCCGGGACGGGGGTATGGGTGGTGAAGATCGATGTGCCCCTGATCTTCTCGAGAGCCTCCTCGGTGGGCATACCTGCCTCGAGTCGTTCCCGGAGTCGTTCGAGGATGGCAAACGCCGAATGGCCCTCGTTTAAGTGCATGGCCGAGTAATCCATGCCAAGGGTGTGGAGGACTTTCCTGCCGCCGATACCGAGCACGATCTCCTGCCGGAGCCGGCATTCAAGTTCCTTTAAGTAGAGGCGGTGCGATATGCTCTGGTTCTCGGGAAGATTTTCGTCGATGTGGGTATCGAGGAGGTAGAGGGGGACGCGCCCCACCTGCACCTTCCAGACCGCGACGTATATCGGGGGGTCGATCAGGGGGACCCGGACGACAAGGTGCCGGCCGTTATCGTCGAGCACACGGATGACCGGCGCGGCGTCGCGATCCAGGATCTCTGCAACGTTCTTCTGCCACCCGTCCGCTTCCATGTGCTGGTGCAGGTAGCCTTCGGCGTACATGAACCCGACGGCGACCATCGGCACTCCAAGGTCGCTCGATGCCTTGATGTGGTCGCCCGCAAGGATGCCAAGCCCTCCTGCGTAGAACGGAAGCGAATGGTGCAGACCGAACTCACTGGAGAGGTAGGCGATCGTCAGCGGCACCCGTCCGGGATAGTGCTGCGCAAACCAGCTCGTCCTCGGCTCCATGTACTCGCGGAACCGGAACATGATGATATCGTAGCGGCGGAGATAATCGGGGTTCTCTGCCGCCCGTTCGAAGAATCGCGGTGGTGTGTCGAGCAGCATCCTGACGGGGTTGTGGCGGCTCATCTTCCACTCCGCCCGGTTGAGGAGTTTGAAGAGAACGCTCACCGATGAGTGCCAGCTCCACCAGAGGTTGTACGCGAGATCCACCAGCCCGAAGATACGCTCCGGGACGTGGGCAAACCGATCATAGGGTATCTCCGCCTTCATCGTGGCTGGCATTGCCCGTCACACCAGATAAGTGCTTCTATTGCCTGCCCGGTGGGGCGTAGATCCAGGTCATCGCCGCTCTTCGCGCTCCATGATCTCGCGGGTCTTTCTCTCCTCCCACTCCCTGCCAAAGAACCGGCCTTTGGCATACGTGTCGAGCGCATGGATGGCAAGGCCGATTCCCCAGAAGAAGGTCACCCAGTAGAACCAGAGTACGCCGGGGCTTGTCAGAATATTGAGGACGAAGAGAAAGACATTCACGGCGATGAAGACTGTAATATGTGCATAAAATCCCCGGATCTCTTCGACTCGCCTTCTCGCGCGGATGTACCGCTCCTGTTCATCCATGAGTTCTGGTAGACCCGCCCAGGCGCATATACCTATCCGTGCGCCCCGGCAAGGCGGGTTGCTACTCTGAGCAGATCGGTGCTGGCACGGGGGTGAGGGAGAGAAAGGCCGGATACGGTATCGATCTTTTATAAGCTCAATCCAGACCTTCCTGATGAGAATGAGAGGGCATTATAGGGATCTACTGCTGATGTCTCATTCACAGGAGATCAGAGGAGCGTGACCGGGATGCAGCGGATGATCGAGGCAGACGGCCTCACAAAAGACTATGGCACCGTCGCCGCGGTGAGCGGAGTATCGTTCACCATCGTGGAAGGAGAACTATTTGGCCTCCTCGGGCCGAACGGGTCGGGTAAGACGACGATGATCCGGATGCTGACCGGGCAGGTCCGGCCGACATCCGGGTCGGCCCGGGTGATGGGGATAGATCCGGCAAGGGATCCCGTCGGGGTCCGAAGGCTCGTCGGGATAATCCCCGAGCAGGAGACACCGCCGAGTTTCCTCACCGCCGAAGAGTACCTCCACTTCGTTGCCCGTATCAGGAACCTCGACCGTATCGACGAGCGGTGCGACCGCTGGTTCGATCTGCTGGAGTTTCGCGATAAACGCGACGTCCTCTGCAAGGACCTCTCGCGGGGGACCCGGCAGAAGCTGATGGTCGCGCAGGCCTTCCTCCACGAACCGCGACTCGTCCTCATCGATGAACCGTTGATCAACCTGGATCCAATCATGCAACGGACGGTCAAGGATTTCCTCCAGAGTTACGTCCGCGACGGCGGGACGGTTCTCATATCCACCCATATCATCGATATCGCAGAAGAGATATGCGACCGGATCGGGATCCTCCACAACGGCAGGCTCCTCTACTGCGGCCCGACCGATGAACTCGCCGTGCCCGGCCGCAACCTTGAGCGCTCTTTCCTCGACCTGGTGCGGGGCGATGCCGGTGTCTGACCTCTTTGCTGCTATGATGAAGGAGGAATGGCGGATCCACTCGACCATCTTTGGGAGCGCGAGTTTTGCACTCTTTCCGGTGATGGTCGCGGTCTTTGCTTTCCTTTTGTCGCTCACCCTCCCCCTCCTCTCGGATACGCTCCCGTATAGCGTGATCGCCCTCATCGCGCTTGTCTTCTTCCTGCTTGCCGGCGTGATGGTGGGGTCGTTTGGGACGATGGGGCGTGAGTTCATGAACCGTCGGTTCGGGCAGGCAAGCCTGGTCGCCTATGCCTCACGGAGCCTCCCGGTCTCGGAGCGGCGGATATTTGCAACGTTCCTCGTGAAGGACACCGCCTACTACATCCTGCTCTACATCCTCCCCTTCGCGGTGGGGTTCACCATAGCGACCCCGGCAATCGCCCTCGATCCGGTATGTGGCATTCGCGTCTTCATCTCCCTTGCGCTCGCCTTCCTCATCGGTCTCTCCGTCGTCTGCCTCCTCTCGACCCTCTATGCGCGCTCTGTCCGGCTCCTTGCCGGGACGGTCGCGGCCCTTGCCATTGCCGGGGCCCTTCTCTTCAGCCTCGGGGCAGCCGTCGCCTTTCCCCCGTATGCCTTCCTCATCGTTCCCGGCCTCAGGCCGCTCGCATCCTCGCTCTCCCTCATCCTGGTTTCGGCCACCGCATCGGTCCTCCTCGTCACCGCCGACTACCCGGATCGGGTGAAACGGTTTGCAAACCGGTTCGATCCCCTCACGGAGAGGCTTTGCCCGCTTGGGGGTGCGCACTTCATCGCGAAGGACGCCCTCGATCTGCTCAGGAGCGAAGGTGGTGCCGGAAAGGTGATCTTCTCGTTCCTCATCCCGCTCGGCCTCGTCTGGGTCTGCCTCCGGATCCTGATCCGGTTCATACCGGGGATCGATCCGCTGGTTGTCTTTGCGATCCTGCTTGGCGTGCTCTCGGCCACCATATACAACTGGCTGACCGAGTTCGACTCTTTCTCGTCCTATGCCTTCCTGCCGGTAGAGGTCTCGGAGGTGATCGGCGGGAAGTTGAAGGGTTACGCGATCGCAAACCTTCTTTCGGCAACGGTGCTCGTGCTTGCGGCGGCGGTTGCCGGGGTGGGGTCGTTCCTCCCGTCTTTCGCCGCGTTCTTCTCGGTCTCGGCCTACACCCTCGCGGTGACGGTCTACCTCACCGGCCTCTCTCCAAACATAATGCTCTACTCTGCCGGCGTCTTCCTCCGCTACGTCTTCGCTATAAGTCCGGTGCTCCTCGTCCTGATCTTTGCGTCGCTCATCAACCCCCTCTATGTGCTCGGGGCCCTCATCCTCATACCGGTAGCGGGTTTCCTCCTCTCTTACGGGCGGAGGCGGTGGCAGGTCGGAGATATGCCGGGATATTGATGTCCGGCGCGGTTCAGGAGGGGGATGCGCCGCGGTCGATGCGGTAAGAACCCTGCTGGATCGTACGTGTTTTGCGGCAGTTTTCGGGAAGCCAGACCACCGATCTCCCCCATCAGGATAAGACGGGCGGTTTTTTCTTCTCCTGCGTCAAGAGGAGTAGTATGGATGTGACAGTCAGCGAACGTGATGATACGGCGATCGTATCTGTCGACGGCAGGATCGATGCGGAGTCTGCAGAGCACCTGGATACGGCGATATCCGGGGTGCTGGCCCGGGGCGGACGACGGGTGCTTGTGAACCTGGAGAAGGCGGCTTACATCAGCAGCAGCGGCCTTCGTGTGCTCCTCGCGAGACTCCGCGACCTGCGGCGGACGGATGGGGAGATGGCGATCTGCTCGCCCGGGCCCGATGTCTACCGTGTCTTCCTGCTCGCGGGTGTCCACGAGGTCTTCCCGATCTATGCGGGCCTCGACGAGGTCCTCGCCGGGATCGGGGATGAGAAGAAGGAGTCACCGTGACGGAAGGCCTGATCCGGATCCTCCGCGACGGCGGGAGCGCCGACCGGATGGCGGCGGCGGATGCCCTTGCCGCTCTCGGCCCGACCGCCCTTCCAGCGCTTCTTTCGGCGCTCGGTGATGGTGATCCCCGCCTCAGGATGTGGGCGGCCTACACCCTCGGTCTCTCCGGGAACCCGGTGGCCATCCCGGCGCTCGTGCGGGCGCTTGAGGATGATAGCTCCGGCGTCGCGAAGTGGGCGGCCGATGCCCTTCACTGCATCCGGGATAAGGCAGGCGGCTGCGGCTGCCGGTTCTGCTGATCCCTTCTACCGGCGGCGGCCGGCGACGATGGCGATGGCGAGCGCCCCGATGATAACCGCAACCGGGAGCGGCGTTGCGGTCGGGAGACTGGTTGTCGATACCGTTGTCCCGGTCCCCGTTGCCGTCACGGTAGGGACTGACGTTGCCGTCGTCGTCACGGTTGGCGTGATCGCGGTCGCGGGCGGGGTGGTTGTCGGCGTCGTCGTCACGCCGGGGGTCGGTGTTGCGGTGGTATTGACGCCGACACGGTTCCCGACCGTGAACATCACGGGTGCTGAATCTCGGGCGCGGGCGTCAAAACCTTCCGGTGTCCTCCAGACGGCCCGGACGGAGTATGTCCCCGGCCTGCCGAGGCCCGAGAGCACGATCGCCCCGGGCCTCCCCGGGTCATCGGTGTAGAACCGGGTCGAACTGACGTTCAATCCGGCGAAGCTCAGCCCGCTGATGAGGGTGCTCTCAGCGCCGCCGGGGTGGGTGAGCACGATATCGACCGTCGCGGGGTAGGCGCCGCCCGCCTGATAGAAGGCACCAACGTCAGGGGAGGCTATCCGAAACGCTATCCGGGTGTTCTCGGAGACCGTGAGCCCGGTCAACGGTTCGTTGTGGTAGGGGTTCCCCAGCACAACGTCGAGGAAGATCTCCGGCTCGCGGATGAAGACGGGCGCCGTAGCCCCGTCGACGGGGCTGTAGGCGTAGTATGTTCCGTAGTCACCATGCACGAGGAAGTCCTGCACCTCAAAGTCGGTGTCGCCGGCGATCGGGATGTTCTTTACGAGCGATTTATCGGGATTGTCGTCCTGGTACTTCCGGAGCGCCGTGATGGGGTTATTTGTGGTTGCGTTCCGGAGGCCCGAGAGGTTGAGCCCCTCTTCGTAGATGAAGATGGTGTCATAAGGCTGGATATCTCTGATCGTCGGGCCGCGGGCCCCGACCTCTCCGGCACAGAGGGCGAGAAGGCAGACGGCGAGGAGGAGAGCGAAGCCTCGCTTGCAGATCCACTCTGATCTCATGATATTCCGTGCGCCGGTTCTGCTGATATACCTTGGCGCAGGATAGCGCCGCCTTCTTCCCCACGGCGGAGATCATCGGCTGGCAATTCAACAGTTCTTACGTCCACTTCAGCTCTATGGTGCCCCGGGCATGTCCCTATTTCAATTCCACACGCTTAAATAATGTTTCTTCCTATTTCTGATGATGAGAAAGGTCGCCTTTATCGTTGCGTCGTTCATTGTCTTCCTCCTTGTTCTGGCGATTCCCGTCGATCCCACCGTCCTTGCGCCCGAAGCGAAGTCCGTTGCGGCAGTCACCATCCTGATGATCCTCTTCTGGATATCGGGCGTTATCCCTCTTGAGGTGACCGCCCTGCTCCCTCTGGTCTTCTTCCCGGCGCTCGGTGTCCTAACCCCGGTACAGGTAGCAAAGTCCTACGGCGATGAGGTGATCTTCCTCTTCCTCGGTGGTTTCATCATCGCCATGTCGATGCAGCGGTGGGGGTTGCACCGACGGATCGCCCTGCAGATCATCCGGATCGTGGGGACGAGTCCCCGGCGCCTGGTCCTCGGGTTCATGCTCGCCACCGGGTTCCTCTCGATGTGGATATCGAACACCGCGACGACGATGATGATGATTCCGATCGCTGTCGCGATCATCCTGACGATCATGCCCGGGATCACTCAATCCCGCGATAACCCCGACAGCAAAGAGCAGGCGCTTGCACGCTGCCTGATCGTCTCCATCCCCTTCGCGGCGAGCATCGGGGGGATCGCAACAATCATCGGTACGCCCCCAAACGGCATATTCATCTCCCAGCTCGCAGCGATATTTCCTTCTGCACCTACAATCGACTTTTTCACCTGGATGAAGTTCGGCGTTCCCTTTTCCGCCCTATTCCTCTTCCTTGCCTGGTTCTGGCTCACCCGTGGCCCCTACCGCCGGATGGCGGCATCCCTCCCGAGTGTTGGTGGGATCGTCCGGGCGGAGATCGCGAAACTCGGCCCGATATCTGTGGGGGAGCGGTGGACGCTGATTGTCTTTCTCCTGACCGCCCTTGCCTGGATATTTGAGCAGACCAAGGAGATCGGCGGGTTCGTCATACCAGGTCTTGATATCATCTTCCCCGGCATCAAAGACTCGACCATCGCGATATTTGGGGTAATCCTCCTGTTTATCCTCCCTGTCGACCCCCGGGAGGGCATCTTCACGATGGACTGGGAGTGGGCGGTGAAGATCCCCTGGGGCATTCTGCTCCTCTTCGGCGGCGGGATCGCCCTTTCAAGTGGGTTCCTTGAGAGCGGGCTTGCCACGGCGATCGTAGGGTCACTCACCCTCATCCACGGCCTTCCGGTCATCCTCCTCCTCTTTGTCGTGGCGCTGGGGATCGTGTTTGCAGGGGAGATCGCTTCGAACACCGCTATCGCCGCCATTTTGATGCCGATCATGGCGGTGACGGCCGTCAGCCTGAGTGTCAACCCGATCATCCTGATGATGACCGCCGCGGTCTGCGCCTCGATCGGGTTCATGCTCCCGGTCGCCACCCCGCCAAACGCCATAGCCTTCGGGAGCGGCTACATCAATGCAAAAGATCTTCTCCGATCCGGTTGGGCGCTCGATATTCTCGGCGTCGTGCTCTGGATAATCTGTCTCTACACGATCGTCCTCTGGGCGCTCGGGGTCCCGCTTGAGCTCCCGGCCTGGGCGCTCTGATCTCCCCGCCCCCCTTTTGCTCGCCGGCTTGCCCGGGCCGAAACGGTTCGGGGCAGAGAGAGTTTGCTCCCCTGTCATTGCCGCATCAGGAGTCCGGCCGCGAAGGGCCATCGGCGCTGGCCCCATTCTTTCGTGCAGAACCCGCCTGTCTTTTCTTCCTTGCGGCATAACATTCACAGGCGAGATCATGCTCGAAGATCAGCAATGGCAACCGGTGCCAGAAATCGCCGGCGCCGAGATCTATCCCTTCCTTCGAAAACCGGATGTCACCTGCTCGAACGCCTACATCATCCGGACGCCCGGCGATATTCTTATCATCGACACCGGGGCGGATGCCGGCCAGATGGACAGTATACTCTCGCTCGTGGAGGAGACCCTCCGGGAAGCGCCACGGCCGGTCACCCTCTTCCTCACCCACTGCCACGCCGACCACTGCCTCCAGGCCACCCGGGACCATCGGTTCCGGGCCATCCCGGGCCTCACCATCGCCGCGGAGGAGGCGGGTGCGCGGGCGCTTGAGTCGGGCGATCCGATTCGGACGGTTGCAGATCTGATGGGGTGGGGGATTGAACCGCTCCCTGTCGGTCTCCCGCTCTTTACCGCCCGCGACCGCGTGATCCTCGATCTGGGGGGCGGGAACACCCTTCGCCGGCAGGAGATCCCTCTTCACTCCGGAGATACCCTGACCGTCTACCACACCCCCGGCCACTCGCCCGACAGCATCTGCATACGCCTCGGCGGTTTCCTCTTCATCGGTGACCTCCTTGCCTCCGCATGCCCCGGGATCGCCGGACTTACCGGCTGGGATCAACCGGCGCTGCTCGCGTCGGTCGAGCGGGTCCGGTGGATCCTTGGCCACGAACCGGTGAGCCTCTGCTGTCCGGGCCACGGCAGGAGCATCCCGGCCACAGCGATGCCGGGGCTCCTCGATAGGCTGCAGAAGGATGCGGAGGAGATGGCGGAGATCGGAACTTTTGATTGTGAACGGCTCGATGATTCCCTTGAACATACCATCGATCTGCTCAGGGAGGCCAGCCGGGTCTTTACGGTGATCGCGGGGCGCCTCGATGCCCTCGCATATCGCCTCGAGGACCTCGGCGAGGAGGAAGAGGCCCGGCGTTATCTGGAACTGTTCAAGGCCGACCAGATAGATGCATTTCTTGCTGATTTTTCGCGGTTTGCAAGCGAGTTCGAGATCGGGAAGAAACTCGAGATCCAGATGGTCCTCAAGGCCATCCAGGTCATCCAGCGGATCGAATCGTACTTTGCGGGCGATCGGCTCAACCACATCATCGATGCGTCGCTCCTCCGAAGGACCGATCGCCTGCTTGCCGACTTCATGAATACGGTCATGGGCTACCGGAATACGGTTCACATCTCCGCTACGGATCTCCCGGTGGTTCTCCGCGGCACGGTCACCGGGATATCAACCCTGCCGTTCTCGGATGAAGTGTTCATCGAGGCGGCGGATAACCCGGCGGCATACCGCGCGGAGCTCGTCGCCCGGCTCGCTTACCTCCCGCTCTTTGAGGACGTCACCCTCTCTCTTGACATAGAACCCTCCCTCCCGCTGGTTCTGGTCGACCGGGAACGGTTCTCCGACGAGGTCGTCGGTGTGCTCTCGGATCTGGTGGCTGCCGGCGCCGTGGAGGTCCGACTCTCTCTCCAGAGGGAGAGGGATGCCGTCGGGCTCCTGATCCAGGGCTCCGACATCTTCCCGGCAAGAAGGCTCCGGTTCTACCAGCGGAAGTTCGGGCTTTCCGGGGCGTCGCTTGCGATATCGCGGGACGGCACCGGACTGTATCTCATCCTTCAGCCGGCCCTCCCCTGACCCGGAGGATCGATCTGTTTTAACCTGCATAGCGATCCAGAGGAGTCATATACCGGGCCGGCGATTCTCCTGTATGCCGCGAGTGAGGATCAACGAGGGAGAAATAGCCACCGGGGCCGGCGTGGAGGGGCGCCGGAAGGAGAAGCACGACGAAAGCCTGACGCCTCCTCCGGAGGAGCCCGCGGGAAATGAACCGGCGAGCACGGGGGTGGGGGCGGGCGCAAAGAAGAGGGGGCGCCCCCGGTTTGGGGGCGCGGGCAGCGCCGACATATTCTTTGCGAGGAAGTAGGTTACTCCCGCACCACCCGTATATCGGCGGCGGAGGCCACCACCACCTCCCGCTCTCCGCGGTAGGTCTGGACGATCCCATACAGCGCCACGCTTGCGTTTTTGTCAAGGTCAAGCCCGGCAGCAACATCCTGCGGCAGAAAGACGGTGGTCCCGTTGACGGTCAGGATCCTGTGCCCGCCAGCCGATGTCTTTTTGATAATCTCGACCCTCCCCTCGAGGCTGACGAGAGCTCCATCCGGGACCTCTGCGGAGTATGGAGAGGCTACGAGCGGCCGTCCGACGACATCAAAGAGGAGGTGTATCGCAAGAACGATCCCGACGACGCATACGAGCACGGCGAGGGCCGTTATCTCCTGCCGTTCAAGCATAGGTACCCAATGGATTTTTGGGGATATAACATCCGTCACTTTGATATGTTAACACTGTTAACATATCCCCATGGATGATGTGAACCTTCCTCCATCCTCAAGAAAGATCCTCCTGCTGCTTGAGGATGGGGGCGCCCTGACCCACAAGGAGCTGGTCCGCCTCAGCAGTCTGGCACCCCGCACCGTCCGTTATGCCTTAAAACGGCTCAAAGATAATGGTATGATCGTGGAGAAGTTCAACTTCCGCGACGCCCGCCAGATCCTCTATGAGTACAAAGACTCTCCGATGGTGTCGGCGCAATGACCGAACCCTCTTCCTGCGACATCATGCGCTGCGATACACTTGCCCGGCGGCTGCTCCCCCAGATGCGCGCCGAGATGGTCTACCGCCTGGTGAACGAGCGCGGCATCAGCCAGAGTGAGGCTTCCAAGCGCCTCGGCATCAGCCGGGCGGCGATATCTCAGTATATGAGCCGAAAGCGCGGATTTACCCGGCAGAATCTCCCCGGCGACCTTGAGGTCGTCATCGAGAGGTGGGTCTCCGCCATCATCTCGGGCGAGGGGACGATCACCATCTGCGACATATGCCGCTCGGCCGGCCTTGCCAGCAGGCGATGAGGCCTCAGGTGCGGCCCCGCCGGTAGATGTATAGGCCCATAAGCCCGGCCAGGACGCATGCCGCTGCCACCACCTTGAGCCGATCCGGCCCACCTGCCACGATCCCATCGGCAGCTGCGCCGTCCCAGTCATCCGCAAAGACCCGGGTGAAGTAGGCGGCTATATCCGGGTGTTCGATGATCACGCCCGCTTCCCGGTTAAACGCCGGCGAGTTGGCGTTCCAGTTGATGCTGCTGACAAGGGCCGCCCTGCCGTCGACAATGACACCCTTGTTGTGCACTTTTGCAAGGTTGTTTGCTGCAAGATCGGCGATCCGCGCCTCGAGCGGCAGCCCCTCGGTAGCGGCGATCCGGTTGATCAGATCGACCATCTCGTCATTGTCCGCGTCGTCCTCGACGTTGAACCAGGCGGCATCAAGGAGAACCCGCACCGCGACCCCCCGCCGGGAGGCGTCGATCGCTGCCGCAAGGTAGGGGTTGAGTTCATAGGTGGACTCGTTTGTTATGTAAGCCTGCTCGATCGCTATGCTCTCTTTTGCCTCCCCGATCAATTGGAGGATGAGGGTGCTCGTGTCGGGGGAGAGCACCGGGGTCACCCGCGCCCCCTCCGCGCGGCAGGGGGCAAACTCCACCGTATAGGCGGGCGCGTATGGCATGTGGACATCGGCTGCCTTACCCTTGAACGGGACGATATCCCCTCCTCTGGCATCAAAGAGGAAGACATCCCGGAAATAGGCCGCAAGCTCCGGATCCTCGAGATATGCCCCCCACCCGCGGTTCCCCTGCAGTCCCGGTGCCGGGTAGCCTCCGGATTTGAAGTTCTCGCTCCCGATGAGGACCGCTCTGGCATCGATGACGACATACTTCGCGTGGTCGTAGCGGTACTTCGCGTGGGCCGCATCGGTCGTCGCCATCGAGAGGACAACGATGCCGCTCCGGTTGAGGAGGCCTGCGATCGCCTGTTCCTCTGACGGTATGCCGCCGACCGGCCCACCCTCGAGGAGGACGGTCACGGCCGCGCCCCGTTCATGGGCGCGGATGAGGTCATTTGCCATCGCCGGATCGGTGAACTCGTAGATGTTCACGAGGATCTCGCGCTCTGCTGATGCTATGGCCTCCGAAAAGAGATCATACGAGCAGTCGGGGGCGACGAACGCGGTCACCGTGATGCCATCGAATGTCGCGGGGGAGAAACGGGACTGGCCTATGAAGAGCGGGCGGGGGTCCCAGATGCCCTCATCGAGGTAGTGGATCTGCCCTTCCCGGGGACGGACATCGGCGGGCCAGGCGACCTGCTGGATGAGGGTCGTCCCCCGGTAGAGGTAGAGCACGTCGGCCTGGTTTGCCATAACAAGGTTCCCGCTTGCGATGACATCCGGCACATCCGGCGTCCGCTTCTCTATCTCGAAGTCGGGCAGGTAACCGTGTGTCTCTTTAAATGCGAGGCTGTTCCTCGCGATCACCATCCGTCCGCTGATCCACGTGCCCGGCGGGAACCGAAAACCGCTTTTGCCGTCCGAGACGGTGAACCCATCGAGCGACCCCCCTCCTTCGAGCACCAGGTACTCATCGGGATCGCCGGACCTGTAGGGGTCAGGGCAGAACTCGACGATCATGATACCGCCGGCCGTGCCGGCAAGGAGGCAGAGGAGCAGGACAAAAGAAGCGATCCGGCGCATACGCAGGGTTATGTGGTTCCCGGATAAAGAAGAAGCGATATGACAGCGCCCTTACCCCCGCTCGTCGTCAAGGTGGGCGGCAGCCTCTTTGATCGGGTTGTCCCGCTGCTCGGCATATTCCGGGAGGCTGGCCGCCCGATGCTGATAGTCCCGGGCGGCGGAAAGTTCGCCGACCTCGTCCGGCGCCTCGCCGTCTCCGATACCGCCGCCCATTGGATGGCGATCGCCGGCATGGAACAGTTTGGGTGGTATATCGCCTCGCATGGCGTTTCGATGGTCACAAAACCC
Source organism: uncultured Methanoculleus sp. (assembly GCA_964413225.1). Lineage (GTDB taxonomy): Archaea > Halobacteriota > Methanomicrobia > Methanomicrobiales > Methanoculleaceae > Methanoculleus. The sequence goes on from CAYPRO010000004.1 coordinate 47,263, forward strand.
GTCATCCCATCGGAGGTGACGGTCCTCCTCCCCTACTGCGCCCTGCGGGAGGCCGACCCCCTCCCCCACTCCTGGAGCGTCACATCCGATACCATCGCCGCCTGGGTTGCAGGCGAGCTCTCGACCGACCTCCTCCTCCTCAAGTCGGTCGACGGCATCCACCACCGCCGGCGCCTCCTTTTCCGGGTCGAAGATCCCTCGTTCATCGCCGATGAGGTCGATTCTGCGTTCATCCGGTTTGCCTTTGAGCATAATATCGTGGCCCGGGTGATCAACGGCCGGTACGATGATCGGGTCCGCCTCGCTCTCCGGGATGAGGCTGCCGTCGGGACCCTCATCGACCCGAGATTTTAATTGCCGCGGGGGCGATATGATAAGCTAACTTTTGAGGAAACTGCAATGACAGCGAGAGATCGATGTACCTCCTGCAACGCCACGCTGGCTGAAGTAGGTTCAACCGGGTTCCCGTGCCCGGTATGCGCGCATGAGATCAACAGGTGCTACCGGTGCAGGGAACAGAGCATAGCCTACACGTGTCAGAAATGCGGGTTCCGGGGACCGTAACCATGGGAAATGTCGCCATCATACTGAAGATCATGCCCGAATCCCCCGATGTCGACCGCGAAGCGCTCAAAGCCGCGGTCAGGGCGGCCGTTCCGGTCAACGATATAAGAGAAGAGCCTATCGGTTTCGGCCTTGTGGCGCTGAAAGTCGCCGTCGTCGTCCCCGATAAAGCCGGGGCTCCCGATGAAGTCGAGACTGCGCTCCAGAACCTTGAAGGTGTCGGCAGCGCCGAGATTATAGAATCAACACTTGTGTGAGTGGATACCCATACCCACTTTTCAGCCCTGACGGGCTGCTTCCAGCCGCTCCATCACGTCGGCAGTGACTCTGCGAATCTTCCTGACCGACTCCTCAAATCCAGCGACCTCGCTCTCCTCGAGCCTGACAGGCACTGGAAATACGCCGTCACGGTTGAGACGGGCGGGTACGCCGATGCAGACATCCCCGATCCCGTGGATCTCGCTTGTTATATAACTTGATACGGTGAGGATCCGGTTCTCGTCTCCGAGGATCGTCCGTACCAGGGTTGCAATCGCTTCTCCGGGCCCGTAAACGGTGGAACCCTTCTCGCGTATGATCGTCTCGCCGCTTGTCCTGACCGCATCGATCATATCCTGTGCGGGCAGCCCTGAGAAGGTGGGCAGGTTGCTTATCCGGATGCCGCCGATCGTCGTTGCCGACCAGAGCGGGACCATGCTCTCCCCATGTTCGCCTATGATGCGGGTATGCACCTCGCTGACGTGGACACGGAAGTAGCGGGCGATCAGAGATTTTAAGCGCATCGAGTCAAGGTGGGTCCCGAGGCCGAAGACCTGCCGCGGCTGGAGCCCAGAGTACTTCAGGGCGACGGCGGTCATGACATCGACGGGATTTGTGATCATGAAGAGAATGGCGTCCGGCGAAGATCTGCCGATGATCTCGGCGGTCTCGGCAACGACTTTTGCGTTCTCAAAGGCGAGATCGTTTCGGTCCTGGCCAGGCTGGCGAGGTACGCCTGCAGTGCATATGACGATGTCTGAGCCTTCCGCATCGGCAAGACGGGTGCTGCATGAGAGCCTGACGTGGGTGCCCCGCGCAGCAAATGAGTCGGAGAGATCGCGGCAGCAGCCTGCAAGAAAATCTTCACGCCCGGGCCTCCCGACAAGCAGCATATCACTGATGTGCGGGTTCTCGGATACGGTATGGGCCGCAAACATGCCGACGTTCCCTGTAGCCCCAAGAATTGTTACCTTCGCCATGGAGATCGCCGTTGGGGACGTGTCCTCGGTCGACCGTGCGCACAGGCATTCACCGCTGCATCCCTCCTCCACCCCGCAACCCCATGGGCGCCGAACGTCCACGGTAAGTCTGCTCCCTTCCGGGCCTGAACCGGTACCCGCGGCAAAAGGTCGCCGCCCCCTCCGGGACTTTGATACCTCTCCGCCGACCTCATGGGACGAGGTTTCTCCGTCGGGACGCAGCGGATCCTGCAGGCCGCTGCGGCCTTCCTCAGACTTCGCCCCCCGCTGACGACGGTTTCGGGTGATAGGTGACGCCGAGCCACCCAGGCTAGTCCCCGTATATACTGTGGTCTATGGGATAAAAATAGCTCCGCCCACTCTGGCCCGCCAGACCCCGGCGATCTCTTCGACCTTCCCGACATCCGCCTTCTCGAAGAGATCGAGGGCGGCAAGATCGATCCCGGCCGGGAGGACAGCCGGGAGCAGGCGGAAGTCGCCCTGGTAGACCCCGATCTCTTTCTGTCCGGCGGCGGTGGCGACCCGGATCGGTTCTCGCGCAATGGGGGTGCAACGGAGGTCGTCGTAGGACCGGTGCATCGTCACATTCTCGATATCGAGGTAATCGCGGTTCACCTGGAGGTTTCGGGCGGTCCAGTAGGCGGCCGCATACCAGGCGTCGTTTGCTATAACGCGGGGGACGCCCGCCCGCGCGGCGGCAAGGCTGAGGGTGCCGGCGCCGGAGCAGGCGTCGACGAAGGTCCGGGGGCGGTGCCGGCCGATCTCCCGTTCAAGGGAGAGAATCTTCTCGTCGCGGTCCCGGGGGAACTCGATGTGCAGGACCGATTGCTGTTTGTAGACGACGATCGGCCCTGCCCGGGTGGGGAAGACGTCGGCCCGGACATCGCACCCGGCAAGCAGGGTGTATGCCTGCGGTTCGGCATCGGTGTCCGTGATCCCCGGCGTCCCGGCACCCGCCCGGACGACCCCCCGGATCTCCGGGACGGTGGCGACCAGGCGCTTTGCCGCCCTTTCTCCGACCGATCGGGAGATGAGGACGAGCGACCGGGGCGGGAGGTAGGGTGGCCTTCTCATCGCAAACCCGGGGTGGATGAGCGGTGTCCCGGCAGCCGCAAGAGGCTCGGTCCCGGCGAGATCGCCCCCGGCGACCATCACCCGGTATATGTCGGCGAAGATCTCGTCGATGAACCGTTTCCCGCATGAAGGGCAGGGTTCTGCGGCATCGATATCGGGCGGCGGGCTTTGTTTGTCGTAGATGAGCCCGGTGCAGTCAGGGCAGGGGGCGAACCGTTTGGGAAGAGCCAGAAGGAGTTCGCGGGCATCCGTGACGCAGTCGTGCCCGCAGACGGGACAGTGCATACCGATGGGTTGGGTGCCGGGGTATATAGGTATTTCATCAAGGCTCCATCAGAGCCGCAAGCCAGCGAGTCTCGTTACCGGTGTTGAACACTGACTTTGCGAGGAGCGTCAGCGGCACGGCAAGGAAGAGTCCTGGTATGCCGAGAACCAGGAACCAGAAGAAGACCGAGAGGATGATGACGATCGGGGAGAGGTCAAGTTCTCTGCTTGCTCGGTGCGGGGCAAGCAGGGCCCGGGAGAGGAAATCGATGACCGTGATCCCGGCGACGATGGTCACAGCGCCGGCAAGCCCGTGCTGGAGCCAGGCAAGGCCTATGGGCGGGACGGATGCGACGGGGAGGCCAAAGTAGGGAATGTAGCTGAAGAGGACGATCAGGGCCGCCCAGAGCACCGGTGCATCGATGCCCATGAGCCAGAGCAGGATTGCGACCGTTATGCCGGTGGAGACGCTCCCCCGTGTCCGGATGTCGGCGTACCTGAACAGGTTCCGGCAGAAGAGAACACCCTGCTCTTCAAGGCCGGCGCCGCCGATTCCGGGAAGGCTGCGAAGTTTCTGCCGGATCCCGGTGATCTCAAACAGCAAAAAGACCGTAACGATGATGGTCACCAGAAAGTCGATCGTCAGTTCGGCGATCCCCACGACGATGGCCTCTATGGGGGGAGGAGAGATGGGCTGCCGGATGATCCCGGGAGCTGCCCGGCAAGATCCGATCCTGCGCCGCCGAAGATCGCGAGTTGACCCGCCAGGAGTTCCTGGTCTGCAGGGAGCGCTCTATCGATCTGGAGGAGTGAAATGGCCAGGACGGCGATCAGGAGCAGGCTTATCCCGGCGACGATCCCGGCCACGGCGAGCACTGCCATCCATTGCCCAAATCCCCGCCGCTCCAGTCGGTGGACAACCGGAGAGGCTATGACGGATATGACGACGGCTACGAGGACCGGGTTGACCAGCGGGGCGGCAAGGTGCATTCCGGCGATCCGGATGGCGCCGATGATGAGGATGCGGGCGAGCATAGGCGGGCGGGATTGCCTCCTAACCGTGCGCCATCTGGTCGATTGCCGCTGTGATCATAAGGATCAGCGCATCGTCCTGTCCGGGCGCGATCTCCACGTCGTAGGTATTCCTGATGCGGAGCAACTTCCGCGAGACTTCGGCGACCCGTTCCTGCCCGGCAGTGATCTGGTACTCGAGGCCCAGAATGCTCCCCTGTATGTCCATATCCGGGCCGCCGGCCACCCTGACCGTCCACCGGTCACGGAGAGGGGCGATCAGGGCTTTTGTTATCGTTGCTGCTACGCCGCCGTCCGCCCGTTCGATCTCCATCGTATCTCTGATGCGGAGCATTCTCTCCTGGATCCGGTAGAGGTCCTGCCCCTCCCTGTTCTGAAGGATCAGGGTGTTACGCAGACGCAGTGCCTTGCCGTCCACCTTGAAGACCCGTTCTCCGGCATAATTCTCGATCCAGTAGTCGTCTCCTATGGAGACGAGCTTCTCACGCATCCTGTAACGGTGTGCACCCTCCTTTTGTTCTTCCGTTCTTCTTCGCATCAACGGTTCATCACCTCTGGGCTCGCTCCGGCCGTTTCCCGCTGCCGGTGCTCGTGGTCATCATCACCCGGCCGGATAGAGCCGGTTGTCTAACTCTGCGGGAGGATAAAAACCAGCTGGTCGCTGGCCGGAAGGCCCATCCCCCCTCATTGTGCGGTCAGGATGGCCTGGACCGACCCTTCCCGGAGCCAGCCCCAGGCATCACGGAGGCGGTTCTCCGGGAAGTAGCGGACATCGATACCGGAGAATCCGACAAAGAGTCCCGGCATGCGGTTCATCCATTCCCGCCACCGCTCGCCGCCGACGACGGCGATCCGGTCGACTCTCTCTATCCCGGGCCACTGCCCGAACGCCTCCCAGGCCTCTCCCGGTCTCCAGCTCCGGAACCCTTCGATCTTTAAGAGGACGCGGACATTCTGGTGGTCTTTCACCGCTCGTTCGATCTCCGGGATCAGGAGGGTGGTATAGTCACTCTCGCTCAGCTTTCCGTCGAATCGGAACCCGACCACAGATCCCGAACTCTCCTTCATCCGGTCAAGCATGGGTGCCCTTTCGCACTCGAAAGAGAAAAAGGCTGCGGCCCTTCCTCTGGAGCAGATATGGTATACCGGAAAGGGCCGTGGCCCCCCTCGATACGGGGACGGGCAGAGAGGGCGCCAGCGCTCAGGCAGGCGGCCCCATCACCGTTTCCTCCTGAGTTCAAGGACGATTATGAGGATCCCTCCTATGATGGCGATGATCGCGAGGATCATTATCAGGGCAAGCGTGGCGATGAATGGGTTTGCGATCAGGATGAGCCCGAAGATGATGCTCACGATGCCGAGGATCCAGGCCTTGAACCCGGCGCCCGAGAACCCCCGCACCAGATGGACCACCCCGATGATCACCCCGATCACACCGATGATGGTGGCAAGGAATGTCGGGAGGAGGATGGTGCTGTAGAGCGGATAGGCCAGGACAAGGATGCCGGCGATGATGCCGAGGACGCCGACGAGTACTTTCCAGTTATAGTCCGTTCTATCTGAATACAGGCTTGCGAGAACCACTATACCGTTAATCAACCAGTATATACCGAGGAACAGGGTAAGAATGACTAAGATCCCGACGGGGTACGTCAGGAGCAGGATACCGAGGGCAAGGACAATGATGCCCTGGAGCAGAACGAGCCACCGGGGCTGTTCAGATGAGGCGATGCCGAATAGTGCCATACCGTCACCGGGGAAAGGGGTACGGCTTCTTATATATAGGTATATGCCGCCCCGGCACGGGAAATTATATACGTGCGCCTGCCTCTTTCTGCCGGGGGCGGGTGGATGTTCCTCTCGGGGTTGTTGATCTGGCTTCGTCAGGCCGCGAAGGCACTGGCGACATTGGTTCTCCTTGCCATGCTCCTCCCCCTTGTTCTCGGGCTGATCTTCGGCATCCCGACGGCCCAGGTGTTTGGGCTGATATCATCCACCTTCATCCTCCAGGCAAACGCCGCCTTCGTCGGCGTGGGTATGGGAATTCACCCCGCCGCAGTTCTCGTGATCATGGCGCTTGTTGAGATAGGCGCCGTGCTTGCCATATACCTGATCTGCGATGCGTTTGCCTCCCAGTCGGTTCGGGTCAGGGGTATCCTTGAGCGCACGGAGGAGAAGATGCAGAAGGTGCCGCTCCTTGCGAGGTACGGTGCGGTAACCCTCATCGTTCTCCCGGTGATGCCGGTCATCGGCTTATACTCAAGCGCCGTGATAAGCTGGATCTTTGGATGGGATAGGCTGCAGTCTCTCATCTTCATCACCATCGGGTGGGTCGCCGTCACGGTCTTCCTCCTCTTCGTCGCGCTCGGGTTTGTGCATCTGCTTGCCTGATGGATATGCCTCAGCGAAGAGATATCCGGGGTGCGGACTTTTGAGGAGAATCTCACGGTCTTGACAGAGATCGCACCGGAACGCTGCCGGGCGCGGTCCCGCTGGATCAGGATGAAGGAGTCGGCCTCCCGGCTCTTTTCACTGCCAGGGTGATATTCTTCACCGGTTCAGGTGGCCCCGGACAAACCTCCTGATCCGGGGGAGGTTCTGCTCCCAGTGCGCCTGGAGGATGGGGATGGTGTAGGGGATGTGGTGCGGGAGGACGGCGGTTCCCATCATGGCTTTCTCGACAAGCGGCCGCTCGCGCCCGATGATGACCGTTTCTCTCCTGCGGATGGCATCCAGAAACTCATCCGCGGTCCCGGCCTCTGCACAGGTGACGACTCCGCCGAGCTCATGAAGGAGATGGCCGTCGGTCCCGCCGGTTCGGCCAAGGTTGTGGATGGCGGAAAGCCTGGCCGCCTTCAGGTTATGGGACCGGGCCATCCCGCCGCAGATCACCTCGAGGGCATCGAGGCGGGAGAAGACCTCTTCGTCGATGAGCCGGCCGGCGACACAACGCTCGACCCCCAGGTTCAGGAAGGCGTAGCCGCAGGGGTGGGCTTCGGCGGCGACGCAGGCGTAGTCTTCCCGGCGGTCGAGGATATCGGAGGTATCGAGGCGTATCGCGGTGAACGGGCTGGTTCTCCGGTTCTTCTCGATGTGGCGCCGGTAGAAGTCGACGAGATCTGCGGTCGAGTAGAAGTAGAGGAGGATGTGCGGGCCATCGTTGGCACTGACCTCGATACCGGGGATGAGGGTGACCTGGATTCCCTGCCTCTGTGCCTCAACCACGCCGCCGACCTGGTTGTGGTCGGTGATGGAAAGCCCGATTCCACGCCGTGTGGCGAGTTTGAGCGCATCCCGCACACGGGTGGCGGAGTCGGAGTGGCGGGTATGGAAGTGCAGATCCGCGGGGAGGAGACCGAGCCGCCGGATCCCTTCTGCCCGGGGTTTTTCGAATATGATATCCTTATAGTAGCGCATGGGATGCAGTCTGATCATCGGTAGGTCGCCGGGAGTGAAAAAGGGTTGCCCGTTTTTTGAGGTGGGGTGCCGGTGTTTATACCGCCCCCGGCACGGCCTCCTCTGCCAGTAGAGGTTCCCGCAGCCAGTCAAGGGCTGCCTCCAGGTGGTTGTCGAAGAAGTAGCGCACATCGATCCCGCTAAACCCGACGAAGAGTCCGGGCAGGCGTTGCATCCACTCCTCCCACTTCTCCCCGCCGACGATCGCTATCCTGTCGACCTTCCCGATCCCGTGCCACCGCTTGAAGGCTTCCCAGTGCCCGCGGGGAAACCAGCCCCGAAAATCCACGATTAAAAAGAGGATCCGGACGCCCTGCTGGGTCCCTGCCGCTGAATCAAGCGCCGGGATCAGCGTCGTGGCGTAATCTTCATCTGTCATCTCACCGTCGAACCGGAACCCGACGACGCTTCTTGCACCCGTCTCCATCTGCTCGAGCATGGCGCCCCCCTTCCGGGGTACCCGGGGAAAAAGGTTTTGGCTGGCATCCGGTTCGATGCTCTCCGCGACCACTCTTTCGGATCTGCTGTTGATGTCGCAACTGGCGGAGAACCCGGCCGCTATTTTCGGCTCCCGACGCTCATCATTTCCCCGATCCACCCCGTCTCCTCCCAGCTCTCAAGGAAGAGTTTCACCGCAATCGTCAGCGGGATGGCGAGGAAGACTCCGACCGCCCCGAGGATGAAGGCCCAGAAGATGACCGAGAAGATGACGATGAACGGCGAGAGGTCAAGGCCCCGGCTCGCGATCTGGGGGAAGACCAGGTTCTCTGCTATGGCATCGACGAGGGTGATGGCGACAATGACGGCTATCGCCCCCGCCGGCCCGTACCTGACCAGGGCGAGGAGTGTCGGCGGGATTGCGGCCACGACGAGGCCGACGTAAGGGACGTAGCTCAGGATGAAGGCGACAAATCCCCAGAGCGGTGCGAACTCGACCCCGATGATGGCGAGGGAGAGCCCGGTCCCTATCCCGGTGACCATGTTCACCTTGGTCCTGACGACGACGTACTCGATGAGGAGCCGGCCCGACTGCATGAGGTGGCGGTAGGGCGGGCTCTCCGGCCCCAGGCGCCGGGCAAGGGCTGCCGCAAACCGGGGCGTCTCGGCGAGGAGGAACCCGGTCGCTATAGCGACGATGAAAGCATCAAAGGCGATATCCCCGATCTGTCGGGCAAGCCCCGCCATCTGCTGGATCACGAGCCCCCGGTCGATGTAGTCCCATATGTGGATGCCGGCAGGATCTATGTTGTAATGGGTGAGGATGGCTGCCATCTGCACCTCGAGTGCCTTCTCGTATTGCGGCAGGGAGAGGATGAACTCGGTGAAGGCTGCACCGAGGAAGGCGATCGTTCCTATGAGGATCAGAGCGATTCCGGCGACCACCATCCCGGCGGCGAGGACCCGCGGCACCCCCCGGCGGGTCAGCCATGCCATGACGGGCGCGGTGATCATGGCGAAGAAGACGGCAACCAGGAACGGGCCGATGACCGGGGTGGCCTCCCGGACGCCTGCAAGGACGATGACGATCGCCGCCCCGACGATCGCTATACGGGCAGGGGGAGAGAGGCTCTCGGTGATCATGTCCACGGGGAAGGTATGGGTGTCGGGGAAAGAAAGAGTTTTCCGGGCAATGTCTCACGCTCCGGCTTCCGCCGCCCGGATCGCCTCCACGAGTGACTCTCCGATGATCGGGATTGCGACGAATATGTTCTCCGGGCCGATCGTCGCCATTGCCCCGGCCTCCCTGAGGCCCGAAAGCAGTCGGGGGTCGACCTCGGCGAGGATGAGCCGGCCGGTACATGAATTCGGCCCCTATGAGGATCAGGGTGCCGGCAAGCGCCGAGATGATGGGGCCGGGCACTATAACGATGTTGGGGAGGGCTGGTATGCCGGGAGGCCGGCCGGGATGGCGCTGATATCGCCGACGAGGGCGGTGGTCACCCCGGCGGCGATATCGGCGGGGAGGTTCTTTGCCTGCAGTCCGCCGGCGGGCATGCACGGGGGGGGTGCGGGGTGGGGGATATAGGTTGTCCCCCTGCCCGGGTACTCTTTCGATGCGGTGCCGGGCAAGAAGGGCGGTTGAGCATCCCCGGGCGCTGTGGTCTGGCCCGTGGTCTAGGTGGTTGTGACGCCGCCCTGGTAAGGCGACGTTGTGCGATGTGGGCTGCTGGACCAGGAGCCCGGCCAGATTGGCCTGGAACGTGTATCGGACCTTGTATGTGGCTGTTTTGACGCGCGGGCGTAATGGTCTAGCTGGTTATAGCGTCGCCGTGGTAAGGCGGAGTCATACCACTAAACCATCGGGACAGGTGCCCTACTACGGAAAGTCGGCTAAATCGTGCAGTTCTGTAAAAAGCTATCCATTTATGGTCTCTATATCCAGGGATTAAGCATTATAGATGCCTGATGCTCCTTATGCCCATATTTTGGGTGTAAGGATCAAACAAAAAGCATTATATTTTCCTCCTGATAACATAGTTCTGCCAGAAAGGAGGAGGATATTCATGCGCACAGAGGCAAAAAATCCCTTATCCAATGAATTTAAAGTGGCAGCAGAGATCTATCACTGTCAGATTAATCATGAGGTGGTGTGGTACGGGAAACTGGTTGAGCGGCTGGCAGGGGTGGTGAGTAAAAACACAATATCGAATGCCATTGAAACCCTGTTCGATTGGGGGATCATAAAGGCAGAATTTGGCGAGACAGAGACCGGAAGGGCCGGGCGCCTCCTGATGATAAGTAATGAGGCTAAGCCCCTGATCAAGGAACTGTACGAGAAGTACTGGAAACCTGTCGTTTATCAGTAAGAATGCTTACCCAGGCCCAATATGTTTCCATACGATCCAATTTACGTCGGGATCTCAGATATACAATCCGACACGCTAAAGATGGTCGGGATATACGCGGAACAATTTTTGAGGTTTATACCGCGGAACATCAAGAACTTCCCATCCCACGGAATGGATCACTCGATAAACATCATAAACCTGACAAATGCGTTTGTTGACGGTTGGAGCATCTCATTAAGTGAAGATGAAAGATACCTGCTCTATCTTGCTGCATGGCTCCATGATATCGGGTGCATTTGTGACAGAGAGAATCACAACGAGGTATCCTTCCAGATTTTAGCCCGAAATGAGAGCATCTGCAATTCGATAAATGCAGTCAACGGTAACGTCCTCCACGATCTGAAGTATGTCATCAACTCGCACTCATCCATATACCCTATCGATACGGTTCCAAAGATGAGAAGCAGGGTCCGCCTGAGGTTGATCTGCTCGATATTCAGGCTACTGGATGCCTGCGAGATAAGTTGTACAAAGTGCCCAAAAGAGGTATTCTCATTGATCAGGCCCACACTGGATGGAGACCCGATCGCATACTCGTTCTGGGACGGCCATATGAGGATCAGATCATTGACCTATAAGAAACCAGATATAGAGGTGTTGGTGGTAGATTCCAATGATAACAGCCAGAAGATTATTGGCAGGCTTAAGGGAGAGATCGAGTCTATAACGGCCATATTTGATGAAAGTGGGATCTGCATTCCTAACGTGAACGTCATTGAGATCGGTTCTGTCGGCGTTCTCTGATATGCCTGAGGCGCCGGGTCGGCCCGGCAGCGCCCGGGGCTCCCCTCAAGGGTGATCAGGGCTCCCTTGGAATGATGTATTACACCAGCCCCTGATTTTACGGCCCGGACGATAACGACAGATTTATTCTACCTTGCACGAGACAGAATCTTGCGCGCGGAAAAGAGGGCTTCTGCCGGTCCAGTGACTCTATCTTTGCGTTCAATCCCCCGTAACCAGCACCCCGCGAAATTCCAGCCCTTTTGGTAACGCGCTATGGAGATTGTATCATGGTTCCCGATTGGGCGAAAATCTCGGTGGTTATCGTCGTGGCCCTCCTGGCTGCGATGGTTGTCGGGCCGGCTGCGGCAGAAGGGATCACGGTGAATGGCATCCCGGCAGATGATGAAGACTGCGACCTGACTGCAGCAGACGATACTTTGCCCCCCTCTTACGGTGAGCCGAAAGCGGAATCTGCGGAGGGTGCCGTCACCATCACTGCCTCCGGCACCGGCGTCTACTATATCGGCGAGGAGATCACTTTCTCCGGGACGAACACCGCAAGCGCCACCACCTACCTCTTCCTGACCGGCCCGAACCTCCCATCAAACGGTGTCAACCTGACCCGCCTGGCCCGGGTGGAGAATGGTAGTCCGGCGACCTTCACCATCGCGGGTGTCGAGGCCGACGATACCTGGTTCTACAAGTGGAACACCGCCGATATCTTCAGCTTCAGGCCTCTTGATGCCGGCAATTACACGATCTATGCGGTCTCAGAGCCCAGGAGCAAGGGTTATTTTTCCAGCGCCCCGTTTACCGTGATATCCGTCGTGCTGAAAGCCCCTACTCTCAGTGTATGGACTTCCGGCTTCATCCTCACCCCGGGCGATGACTACCGGATCGGTGGGGTTGCAACGGGGGCGCCGGAGGCCGTCCAGATCTGGATCTTTGGTAAGAACTACTACGGTGCCCCTGGCAGGTTAGATGTCAAAACTGCTGCTGTTGAGTCCGATGGCACCTTTGAGTACATTCTTACCGACGCTGAAACCAGTGGCCTTGCAGAGGGCCGGTATTACGTGATCATCCAGCATCCGGCAGCCGGTGGCTTTGGGGTCTATGAGGATCCATCATGGCCCGGTCGTATCACCGGATATGGTATCGTCGCCGTGACCCTCACCAGCCTGCAGGCCCCCGCCGCCGCATCCGCGCTGATCAACGCCCTCGACTCTCCGAATATCGACGACATCTACATCAAGCTCTCCCTTACGGTAGACGGATCCTGGATCCGGATCGACGGGCTCAGTGACCAGACCTACGGGGAAACCTTCACGGTCACCGGCACGACGAGTTACTCTCCTGGCATGGTGCTGGGATACTGGATAGCCGCACAGGATAGTGGGGCGGTTTCTCTCTCCGGTGAGACGGTTGTATCCGACGATGGAGAATGGAGTTTTGAGGTGGATACGACCATGATCGGGCCGGGTGCATATACCCTTCATGTAACATCGCCCGGCGGACAGGAATCGGCAACTAAGCTCTTTGATATCTACGACGATATCACCCACCCCATCCCGCCGGGAGGCGGTTCCTACCGGGTGGAGAGGATCGGCATAACCCCCTCCCTTGATAGCCTCTCCCCGGGTAGAGAGGTTGTACTTGATGGGATCGTCAGGCTTGACAGTGCCATTGGTCATCCTGACTCTCCATCCGGTCCAGAGCGCCTTGAGTTTATCACCGACATCAAAACCCCTGTATGGTCTTATAACCTCAAGGTGGACGACCATCTGATCTACACTGAACCGGTCACCGTCACTTCCCGATCGTTTGCGTTATCAGACTGGGATCTTGGCTACCGGGGGGACGTTCGCATCATCTTCACCCTCTCCGGCACCGTGCCGGAGGCGGGAACAGGCGATCCCGCTCTCCTCCGGATCCACCAGCGCGGCGCCGATGGCCGGATCATCCCGGGCAGCGAACACCGCATCTTCTTCACCCCAACCGACCCGATCCCGCCGCCCTCCCCCGACAACCTCACCCTCTCCCCCGGCTGGAACTTCATATCAGTCCCCCGGCCGCTTGCGGCCGAAAGCAACGCCGGTATGATCTTTGCCGGCATCAACACCACCGGTTGCTCGATCTTCCGCTACAACACCACCATAAAGGACTGGATGGTGCTTGATGCGCAGGATCGCCTCGTCCCCCTCGAGGGGTTCTGGATCTACTCGGTCGACCCCGCAACGATCCCCCTGAACTTCTCGACCGATCCCCTCCTCTCGCCGGCGGAGCGCACCCTCGCGGTGGGCTGGAACGCCATCGGGACCACCGGTACGGCCCCGGCAACGGCAAGGGATACCCTCTACTCGGTCAGGAGAGAGTGGTCGAACCTGATCGGGTACAATGCCGGAGCCCGGTCCTTCGAGACCGGGATAGTCAACGGCGGGAGCGGTGCAAACGCCGATACAAGATTGGTCTACCCCGGCAGGGGTTACTGGCTCTCCATGTCCGGGCCGGGCACCCTCTACGCCATAGGAGCATGATACTGATGAGACACACATTCTGGATCCTTATACTTCTCTTCGCCCTCATCGGGGCAGCGTCCGCCATCCCCCTCCTCCCCGCGGAGTTTTCGGGCACGGTCACGATCGACGGAAGCCCGGCGCCGATAGGAACCGTCATCACCGCCCGGATCGATGATCGCGACTGCGGATCGCTCACACTCACCGCGGCCGGCACCTTCGGCGGGACCGGCACATTCGACAAGCGTCTGCTCGTCAGCGGGGAGGACACCGATGCCCAAAAGACGATAACATTCTTCGTCGACGGGATACCCGCCGGAACCGCGATCTACACCAGCGGCACCTCCGCAGACCTTGCCCTCGCGGTGACGAAGGATGGGACGGGCAGTGACACGGGCGGCACCTCATCCGGCAGCACTTCATCCGGCAGCACCTCATCCGGCCCCGCCACGGCCCCGGCGTCGGTGACGGAGTTCACCGGGAGCAGCTCCCTCCAGACCGATGTTGGCGGTGCGGTCCAATCCACGACCGTCATCGCCACTGCGGGAGGGGATGCCTCCCTCACCATCGGCCAGGGTATCCGGGCGCTGGATCACTCCGGGACTCCCCTCGGTTCGGTGAGCATCGAGAGCATCCCTCCCGCCGACCTCCCCGGTGCAGCTGAGTCGGTCGGCCGGGCCGTCCGGTGCGGTCCTGACGGCGCGACCTTCGACCCGGCGATCCGGATCTCGTTTACCCTCACGTCGGAGGAGTGGGAGCGTTATGGGGAAGGGCAGTTCGTCGTCCGGTGGTACAACAGCGGGACCGACACCTGGGAACCACTCGCGACGACGATCTATTCGGAGACCCGCACCGTCACCGCGACCATAACGCATTTCACCCTTGTGGCGGTCTTTGCCGTGCCGGCCGATGAGATCCCCACTACGGTGACCCCTCCCCTCACCGACCCCACCCTGACGTTCGGGCCCGTGGCCCCGGCGACCACCGTGCAGCATGCGGGGTCATCGCTCCCGTGGTTTGCCGGATTTGTGGCTCTTGCCGGGGTGTTCCTCCTCGTGCGGAAGGGTTGACATCCCGCCCCAAACACCTTATGCCGGAGGGTCTGAGAGGATGGGTAGTGCACCACACTTATTGCCGTATACGATATCTTAAAGTATTTTTACACATATGTGTATTAATTGAGGTGATACACCATGCCAGGATTTGACGGAACCGGACCCGCCGGCCGCGGCCCTATGACGGGCGGCCGCCGGGGCCGGTGCGCTCTGCCTCCGGTAGAGCCGGCCGAAGGCGAATCTGCCACCCCGGTCCCCCGCGGCATCGGTCGCGGTGGCCTCCCATGGGGATGTGGCCGCGGTCGCTGCGGCGGCCGGGCGCGGCGCCGGTGGTAACTCCACCGGAGCGAAGATACTATCTTCACCCGGCACAGATCTCTTCTTCAGGAGTATAGAGCATGAACGAGAGAGGGCCCGGTGAGGGCCGTGGCCGCCGTGGGCGGGGCCGGCCCCGGGTCCGCCGTATGATCGGCGATGAGGAGACGTTTCGATGTTTCGGTCCCCTCTGCGGGCGGCCCGATGCGGTCGTCCTTCTCCTCCCCGAAGAGGTCGAGGCTTTAAGGCTCGTCGACCTTGCGGGGCTTGAGCAGGGGGAAGCCGCGCTCGTGCTCGGCATCTCCCGAAAGACCCTCTGGCGCGACCTCCATGAGGCGCGGAGAAAGGTCGCGGATGCCCTTGTACACGGCAAAACAATCCGGATCGCAGGATGCGGCCGAGAGCGGGAAGAAGGGTGCCCCGAAGGCGGGGACGATCTCTTTTCGTAATCGGATTCTCAGATCCGGGTTGCCCCGGAGCAATTCTTGAAAAAAAGATCTTTGGAGGCCTACAGCTGCACCTGCGAGAGGGCATCGTAGACGATCTTCCGGTATATCGCCGGCTGCGTCCCGTACTCCTCCTGTGCCTTCCGTGAATCCTCAGTTGTCCCGAATGCATCCAGTCGGTCCAGGGTCTCGCGGGCTGTATCCAGCACCCAGAGGTCGCGGGTCTCGCGGTCGACGATCGATATCGACTCCGCGCGAACCGAGACCAGGCAGTTCCCATCCTGGGTCACAAAGAGGTTCGGTTTCCCGACGATGGCGACGAATGCCGGTGCCTCGATCCGGGCGAGCTGCTGCATCGCCTCGGGCTGGTAGGACCCCGCCATGACAAAGAAGGTCCCCGTGGGATCGACCACACGCCCGCGGTAGAAGAGGTTCTGGTCACCCTGCCGCTGCTTCTCCGTGAGGGTCCCGACGATGAATATGCGGTTGCTCCGCATACCGGTCGGGAGGATGACGTATGTCGGGCTCTTCTCATCGTCGCCATCCTTGAACTGGTAGCGGGTCTCCCGGAGCTCGGATGCAAAGACCCTGCGCGCCGGTTCACGTTCGAACTGCGTCTGAGGCGTCATGCCGGCTCACCTCCGGCACGGTTCAGCAGATGAGCCAGTTCTTCGGGCTTGAACACAATGGGCGTGCAGGAGCTGGCAAGCAACCTGCCGCCAAATTCGCTCCCGCTGCAGGTGTAGTAGCGCCCGAGCACCGCATTTCGGATGCGATAGAAGATCTCGTCCATGCCGAGCGGGTTTGACTCGGCTATCCTGACAGCCTCATCAAGGGTGATCCCGGCGAGCTTCTCGACGAGTTCGCGCTGCATCAGGACGTTTCTGGCACGCATCCCATCATCCAAAACCGCCTTTAAGCGGAGATCGTAGCGGAAGTTGGGCTGGATCTCATGTACCGGGCAGTAGTTCTGCCGCGAGAGGCTTCGGTTGCACCCCTCGACGGGGCAGCGCTTGATCAGGCCTGAACCCGGGGCGATATGGACAAGGGCACCCTGGATATCGGTCTCGCTCCGCCCGACCTCGATGTCACCCTCATCCGCTATGTACATAGCGGTGTTCAGGGTGAGGGAGACCCGGCCGTTGTACTCGTCGGCGGTGGCGTAGTATACATTGTAGACGGCATCCAGGTCGAGTTTATCCTTCCCTTCCTCGTTCCATATGACGAACTTGATGGTGCCCGTCTCGTCGCCGAGGAGCCCGGTCTGGAGCATCCGTTCGTGGGTGACCTCCCAGTCCTGGATGACCTTGGCCCGCACGCTCCCGACACCCGGTTTCAGCTCCGCTATCGGCGTGATCGAGGGGAGGAGCGGTACATCCTTCTCCATACGGGTTATGGTGGTGCCCGAGTGGATCTTCAGGTTCGGTGCCCCTTTGTACTCATCGACGACCGCGGACTCGATCCGGTACCAGTGACCGTACTCCATCGCAAGAGGATTTCCCCGGGCCCAGGCGACGAAACGCATGGCGCCGCTTGAGTCGGCGATGATCCCGCTCTGCGCGATCGATGGAGAGGGCGTTGTGGTCAGGGCAACGATCTTTCCCTCGATGGTCACCCATTCCCCGGGAACGATATCGCTGATCGGGCGGAGGTCTGAGGAGGTGCCTCCGATGCCGGTGACCTTGTACTCGCGGGCGAGATCGCCCGTCACCGTCCGTTCGGCCTCGGCGGCATTGACGCCGAACTCCTCGATGAGGCGGCGGAGGCGTGATTCGATCTTCTGCCGGTCGGGCTGTGCGCCCTTGGCTTCAAGTTTCCGGGAGATTCTTTCAGTTACCTCTGATAGGTTCATACATACATCTCCAGTCTATACTTCGCCTTACAGGAGTATTAAGCCTCGGAGTGCGGTGTGAAAGTGAAAGTCACGACCCATCGTGTTCCTCCCGGCGCGGCACTCAGGAGGGAAACGCGGCAGTGTCAGGTCGTAAGTGGCTTTTTAGCCAGAGTGTGGGCAGGTTGTCCCGATAAGAGCCTCTCAAGCACACCAATCCGCCCCCAGACCTCTGATTGAGGAGAATCCGTCCTGGCTCTTAAACGTATATATACCGGCGAGGATAACATCAGATGTATGGCATTGACTGCGGATAGTACAATAGCAGATCTCCTTAGGGAGAAGCCCGAATCGGCACAGGTGCTCTTCCGGTTCGGCATGGGTTGCCTTGGCTGCGCCATCGCAAATAACGAGACGATCCGGGAAGCCGCCCAGGTCCACGGCATCCCCCTCAAAGAGATGCTCTCCGCCCTTGGCGTCGCCGAAGCGTGAATCACAATTTTTCCCGAAGGCGCTTGAGCTCGGCGAGGGTAGTCTCGGGATTCCTTTTTACGTAATCTGCGATCGCAGGGATATGCAGGAGCGTACAGCCGGCGCATCCCCAGACCCTGCCGCCGTTTGAGCTCTCGACCCATTCCCCGAGTTCCTCGTCGGCGCAGGGGTAGCAGGGGCAGTAGCAGTAGTCGCACCGCTGGCCCGGGAAGTGGCAGGGGTAGTAGGGACACCCCTCCTTCACCCACTCCACCCAGTGGTTTCCGCCGTACCGACTGTATATGAAGAACGACGGCCCGTCCCTCCGGACCTTCCCCTGGTGTCGCGCAAGGGCCTCCGGCACGCCATGGAGGACGGCCGCGTAAACCCGCCGGCCGACCCCGGTCAGCGTCCCGGCGTAGGTGTGCGTATCGGGGGCATCGCGATCGCAGGCGGCAACGACCGCATCTGTTGTGGTGCCGGAGAAATCGTAGCCGAGACCGTGGAGCGCCTGTGATTTCGCCCCGGTCACGGTGATGATCGTCTCAAGGAGTGCGGCGTCGCAGATCCCCTCGCGGCTATGAACGATTATGTTGATGGTGTGCGGAGCGCCATAATCGACGGGAGGGGGAGTCGGGTTTGTCACCCCGGCGGTTATGAAGACCGTGATGAAGTCGTACTGGAGCACGCAGAGGTGGTGCATGGGAACAGCCGTCAGAAGCCCGAAGTACTCGCGGAAGATGCCGTGTCGGGCGGCAAGAAGCTCGATATGGCGCCGCGGTTCATCGCAAAAATTGTGCGGCACCGTATGGTTCAGAACCGTCGTGATGTCAGCGATACCGCCGTCGATGCCGGTGCTCGCCGCACGGAACCGGCCGCGGAGAAAGAGAGCATCGCCCCGGACAAAATACCTCATGTAACGGAGTAGCGGACCCGGTCTTTGAGTTCCTGCTGTTTGCCTGCGTTCCAGCCGGCAACATCCTGGAGGTACCCGGTGACCCTGCTGATCTGGACGACATCGTGGCTTCCGCACTCCGGGCAGACGGCATGGCCACAGAGCGGGCAGTACTCGATACTCTCGACGATGGAGTGATGGCAGTCGCAGTGGTCGAGCGGGCACATGATCTCAAGCGCCGTCTCGCCGCAGTGGGGGCAGGGGGTCTCGTCCACGACATAGTGGCAGGTGTGGCACTTGTACCGCCGCTCATCTGCAGGTATCGCGTTGAGGCTCCGGTACCTCTTCACCAGTTCCTGCTGTTCTGGGCTCCAGTTCATGGTACCAGTATCTGCAGGAGAATATATTAAGATGCGGAATGGGCCGCATCCGCCTCAGGCCACTCATAGGGTTCGTCATATCCCGGTGGGATCGGAACGGAGAACTCATCACCGGCGGATGCGGGAGAACCGTTCGGCCTCGGCGCCCGGGTCCTCTGCCTCGTATATGCTCCTCCCGACGATGACGCCGTCGACCAGACGGGCCACTATGTCGAGATCGCCGCCCTGCGCTCCCACACCCGGGGAGTATATCGCCTTTTTGCCGACGATCTCGCGGAGCCGGCCGATCCGATCCGGGCGGGTGGCGGGGGCTATGATACCGTCGGCCCGGCAGGCGACCGCGAGCGCCGCGAGGCGTTCGGCCACGCCGCCGTGGAAGAACTCTGTCGCCCCGGGGTGGCTCATCTCCGCAACTATGTAGGCGGCCCCACCCTGATCGTGCGCCACCTCGACGCAGGCCCGTGCCGCATCGGCCCCTGTAAAGCCGTGGGCGATAACGGCATCAAACCCGGCTGCAAAGACCGCTTCACATATGAGTCGGTTGGTGTTGGGTATATCCGCGACCTTGAAATCGGCGATGAGCGGGAGGCCGATACCGGAGAGATCCTCTGCGATCGCAAGGCCGGCTGCGAGGACGAGCGGGTAGCCGACCTTGATTGCATCGATGAAGGGGGATGAAGCCTCTGCGATCTCAACCGCCTGCTTCCGGTCAAGAACGTCGAGAGCGAGGATGAGCTCGGTCATCTCTCCAGCCTCTCAAGCGTAGCCGCCACAAGGAGTGGCAGGGTGATCGTTGCATCGCCGTAGACCGTCGTGGCGGTCGCCTCCCCGGTGAGCTTGCCCCACGACCGCGCCTCATCCAGCGTCGCCCCCGAGAGGCCGCCGAGGTCGGGCCGGTCGCCGGTGAGCTGCACCGCGTAGTCAAACCCGCTCTCGGTCATCAGCTTGCTCTGGAGGATGTAGTTCTTCGGAACGCCGCCCCCGACGAGGATCGCCCCGGCCCGCTTGGCCGCAAAACACCGATCGAGGAGGTCGGGCATATCCCCAAACGCGCTGACCGTGACCTTATGCATCTGGGCAAAAAGCCAGTACTGCAGCCCGATCATCGAGTCCTGGATCGCCGGGCAGTAGACCGGCACCCCGGCCTTTGCCGCCTCGGCAAGGATGCCTGAGTCAAGCCGGCTCCCGATTCGGGAAAGGAGATCGGATATCGAGACCGTCGAACCCTCCGGGAGGGTCGAGTAGACGTCCTGCATGAACTCCTCAAACCGGATGAAAGCCTCGTTTGGGAGGAAGATGTCGTATATCCGGTTGATCCCTTCCTCGCAGAGCTCGGCGTCGGAGAGGTCGCATGTCCCGTGGTAGTGGTGGCAGCCTATGGCCTCGATTGTATCATGGGTGAGGTTTGCCCCTGTCGAGACCAGAATATCTATATGCCGGCGCCGGATGAGGTCGGCGACGATCCCCCCCATACCGCCGGGCACCATGGCGCCCGAGAGGCCGAAGAACTTCAGTGCATCCTCATCGCAAAGCATCCGTTCGTATATATTTACCGCCTGCCAGAGGGATCCCCCGTTGTAGGCTCCCGCTCTTCCGAGTTCGTCGACGAGTTCGCCGACCGTCATGCCGGGGCGCACCCGCGCCTGTTGTACCGCATCCCCGTACTTGAAGGTCATGATACCGTTACACCAGTTCCCGGGAAAGTATTGGCATTCATGCACAATAACACCTCGTCTCCCTCTGATGTCGGTCAAAAAGGTATCGTTGTGGGGATCGATAGGTTCAGGTCCCCGCTACCAGACAGGGGATGACTGGTCAGCCGACACGGGATGATCCCGCTCGTCCCGCCGTGTCGGGGGTCCGGATGTGAGCCGAACAGTCTCGTTAGAGAGCGGACTTCTGGGTCGGGAGACCGGAGGGCTTCCGGAGGGATGTCCTCATCTCCGCTCCGTGCATACTCGACCGCGGTTCTGTGCAGCATGCCCCCAAACCCCGCCGGCCGTGGGTGGCACCCTGGTCGGCAGACGGGTCAGGGCGCGTGCATCATCGCCGTTGACAGTCGGCACGGGATCACCACGATCAAGTTAATTCACAAACATTATAAACTTTCTTTTGTAAAGTCCGTTTGATTGACGGGAGGATTTCTCTCTCTGCCGGTTCTCCGGGTCACGGTCGGCCAGACTGCAGGAAAGTTTCCTCCCAATCTGGGGCGCCGCGCACAAGCGGCCGGGAGAGGTGACGGCGGGCGGTGGGAGGAACTTCGTACCATCCCGGGCGGATCCGGCGCTTGACTTGCTCGATTTCCGGCTCTCGAGCGCGGGCGCCGCAGATCCTGCACTTGTAACCCTTTGCGGTCCCGGCGCTCGTCATCCTCTTCTCGCAGACCGGGCAGATCGGGGGGCGGATGCGGATCGCGGCGGCAAGGTGGGAGATCCCGATCTTCTCGAGGTTGAGGCTTCCTCCCTTGTAGCTCCCGGCTGCGGCCACCGTATCCCCGGGCACGAGGGCCCGCACGATGTCGCGGAACCCCTTGGTCGGCTCGTAGGCCATACAGCGGACCTCGGCATCACCATCCCTAAGGAAGAACGAGACGTGGCCGCCGGGCCCGGTGGCCGGCGCTCCGGCGATGGTGCCCCGCACAAGGTAGGATCGCCCCTCCCGGAGTTCTCCGATCGTTCCCGGTTGCAGATGGGCGTCCGTCCCCTGATTGGTGGTGTAAACCTGCTCGCATGCGGGCTCCTCCGAACGGATATGGTACCGCGCCTCGCAGATGGCGGCCGGGCTCTCTCCCCGTATGCCGAAGAGGACCGGGTCGGGCGTATGGGGTACACAGACCACGATGTCGTTTTCCCGATCCACCGTATCCCATGTGCGGGGGTACGTCATAGTATCGGCTAAAAAGAAACTCTCTCGGTCCACCTGCCGGGGGTTGCCCCACACCTCCTGCTTCCGGTAGGCGAGCAGTTCGCACGTCCGGTCGGGGAAGTCGCTTGCGATCGCCGCGGTCGCCCCGATAAGGCCGCGCCGGTTCTTGTAGCCCCGATAGAAGGCCCCGATTGATTCGAGCACCCTGACCGCCTCCTCGACGGTGCAGAAATCCCGGAGCGCCGCGTAGTAAAAATCCGCCGGCGGCCGGACGGCGGCGACAACCACGCCCGGGTTCGTCTCCGGGGCATCGAACTCTGCGAGTTCTTCCACAGATGCGCAGGCGAGCGCAAACACCTCAGCGGCGTCACCATCAGCCTCGATACAGATCGCCGCGTTCCCCCGGGTCTTATGGATGACGTTCGGGTTCAGCCTGACCAGCCGGACCCCGGTGATCGGGATCCCTCTCTCCTCCAGTAGCCTCACCAGCACCGCCCCG
Organism: uncultured Methanoculleus sp.; assembly: GCA_964413225.1. Taxonomy (GTDB): domain Archaea; phylum Halobacteriota; class Methanomicrobia; order Methanomicrobiales; family Methanoculleaceae; genus Methanoculleus. The sequence goes on from CAYPRO010000004.1 coordinate 69,736, forward strand.
ATGTAGGTGGTGCACATCCCGGCCGGTGAATCCGTATCGTCGATCCCGATCCACATATACTATAATTTATATCTTCTCCGACTATATCGATTCTTAAGGGCTATGCCACAGGATCGCCTTCCCCAGATGGTCATGAGCATGATGCTCATGAGCGGCTTTGATGTCTCGGAGCGATGCAACATCCGTCCGCGGAGTTTCGACCTCATTGCAAAGAAAGGCGATACCCTCGTCATCATCAAGGTCGCCTCTCACATAGACGGCGTGACCGCCGATATCGCCTGGGACCTCAATCTGATTGCCCGCTACTTCCAGGCCACACCGCTCATCGTCGGGGAGCGCGCCCGCGACGCAGAGCTTGAACGCGGCGTCGTCTACATTCGCTACGGCCTCTTTGCCCTCAGCCCCGAGACGCTCTATGACTACTTTGCAGAGGGGGTCTCACCGATGGTTTACGCATCCCCGGGCGGCCTCTATGTGAAGATAAAGGGCGACCTCCTCCGCGAAGTCCGTGAGCGCTCCCGGATGTCGCTTGGGGACCTCGCGTCGCATCTCGGCGTCTCCCGCCGGACCATCAGCAAATACGAGAGCGGCATGGGCACCACGCTTGATGTTGCTATACGGCTTGAGGAGTTCTTCGGCGCCCCGCTTGTCGAGACGATCGAGCTCGTCGGCTACCGCTCCCCGGAACCCGGGATACCACCCCAATCCGCAGTCGGCGATGCCTTTGTCGACCTCGAACGGATGGGGATGGAGATCCACGCCATGCGGCAGGCCCCGTTTCAGGCGCTAGCGCTCTTTGACCGGCACACCATCCTTGCGGCCTACGGCACCACCCAGAAGATCGTGAAGCGCGCATCCCTCATCGGCAACATATCGCAGATCACGAAGACGTTTGCCATGTGTGTCGTCACGGATTACAATAAGCAGAAGAAGATCGGTAAAACCCTCCTTATCGGCGAAGAGCATCTCCATACCCTCGAAGATGGCTCGGAACTCATCGATATGATAAATGAGTGAATAGATTTATATAGAACCACAAACCTACCTTTCTATCGCTTAACAACGGTGATACCTATGTCAAGTCTTGGAGGACAACCAATCCTTATTCTGAAAGAGGGTAGCCAGCGTACCCGCGGTCGTGACGCACAGTCAGGCAACATCGCCGCCGCAAAGGCCGTCGCAAGCGCTGTACGGACAACGCTCGGCCCCAAGGGCATGGACAAGATGCTTGTCGACACCATCGGCGATGTCGTCATAACAAACGATGGCGTGACCATCTTAAAGGAGATGGATATCGAGCACCCGGCTGCAAAGATGATGGTCGAGATCGCAAAGACCCAGGACGATGAGGTCGGCGACGGCACCACGACCGCCGTGGTGATCGCCGGCGAGCTCCTGAAGCGTGCCGAGGACCTCCTCGACCAGGACGTGCACCCGACTGTCATCGCCCACGGTTACCGGATGGCCGCCGATAAGGCGCAGGTTATCCTTGATGATATCGCTGTCAGCGTCAAGCCCGACGATATGGTGATGCTCAAGAAGCTTGCCGATACCGCGATGACCGGCAAGGGCGCCGAGGCTGCAAAGGATAAGCTCACAGGGCTCGTCGTCAGGGCGATAACGATGGTCGCCGATGCTGATGGCACCGTCGATACAGAGTTCGTGAAGGTCGAGAAGAAGGTCGGTGGGTCCATCGAGGATTCCGAGATCGTCGAGGGCATGATCATCGATAAGGAGCGCGTCCACCCCGCGATGCCCCGCGTCGTCAAGAACGCAAAGATCCTGCTCCTGAACGCCGCCGTCGAGTTCAAGAAGACCGAGGTCGACGCCGAGATCAGCATAACGAGCCCTGATCAGCTCCAGATGTTCCTTGATGAGGAGGAGCGGATGATCAAGGGCATCGTCGACAAGATAATTGCGAGCGGCGCAAACGTCCTCTTCTGCCAGAAAGGCATCGACGATATCGCCCAGCACTATCTTGCCAAGGCCGGTATCTTCTCCGTCCGGCGCGTCAAGAAGAGCGATATGGAGAAACTCGCCCGCGCCACCGGCGGTGCAATTGTCAGTTCCATCGATGCCATCGCCCCCGAGGAACTCGGCAAGGCAGGTACCGTCGAGGAGAAGAAGGTCTCCGGCGAGGAGATGACCTTCGTGACCGAGTGCGAGAACCCCAAAGCCGTCTCTATCATCATCCGCGGCGGTACCGAGCATGTCGTCGCCGAGCTCGACCGTGCCATCGAGGATGCTCTGCGGGTCGTCAGCGTGGCCATCGAGGACGGGAAGTTCGTCGCCGGCGGCGGTGCGCCCGAGATCGAGCTCTCGCTCCGCCTCCGCGAGTACGCTGCAACCGTCGGCGGTCGCGCCCAGCTTGCCATCGAAGCGTTTGCAAACGCCCTTGAGATCATACCGAGGACGCTTGCCGAGAACGCGGGCCTCGACCCGATCGACATGCTCGTTGCTCTGCGCGCAGCCCACGAGAAGGGCGGCGTGAACGGGAAGTACATGGGCCTCGATGTCTTCAACGCCGCTTCCGGGGATATGCTCAAGGCCGGCGTTATCGAGCCTCTCCGGGTGAAGACCCAGGCGGTCTCCAGCGCCGCCGAGGCCGCTGTCATGATCCTCCGGATCGACGACGTCATCGCATCATCCAAGTCCGCCGCACCCCCGGGTGGCCCGGGCATGGATGAGATGGGCGGCATGGGTGGCATGGGCGGCATGGGCATGCCCCCGATGTAAGATCACCGTACCGTTCCACGATACGATCAGGGGCCAAGCCGGCCCCGACATTCTCTTTTTCTTGTTGCTTCCGGCGAGCGCCGCCGCCCCCTCTGGGCCATTTCGACCGAATAATCGATAAAAATCCTTTCTCTCGCAGCAAGATCGCTCACACTAAATACCCACGGCTACATATCCGTTTGAGAGGCTGCTCTGAGCACGGAGCGTGGAGTGTGTACCTGGATGACGGTGAAGAGATCGGTGCGGTCGTCGCTTTCATTCACGCTCTACCTCCTGCTCGCCATCCTGCTCGCAATGGCCCCCGTCGTCTATCTGATATCGCTTTCCGGGTATACCGGTCTCCGACAGGAGCTGGAGGCGGACGCCGGGAAGCTTCGGGATCAGACCGAGTATGGTGTCGCCCTCGCTGTGAACTTAGTCGATGCCGGACTGGAGCTCTTCGACGACACCCTGGATCGCGATATGCGGGAAGGGTTCGTCCCATTCGTCGCGGAGTACGAGCGGGCGGGAAGGGATCCCGGCGCCATGGATCTTGTCCGGGTCAAAGAACAGCTCGGGGGCGGGATGGATCTTTATGTCATCAACGAGGACGGCATCATCGAGTACACCACCTATCCACCCGAGCTCGGGTATGACTTTGGGGAGATTCCTGCCTTCTACGATCGCATCACAGATATCCGGCTCAATGGCTCCTTTTCTGCCGATCGGGTCGTCCCCGAGCTCACCACCGGCGTGCTCCGGAAGTATGCCTACCTGCCCTCCCCTGACCGCCGCTACCTCTTCGAGCTTGGGTTTGCAGAGCCGGAGCTCTGGCAGCAGCGTGCAGTGCTGAACTACACGGATGCGATTCAGGGGGTGGCGGACAACAACCCCTGCATCAGCAACATCCGGATCTTCGACTTCCGGGGCGAACGGTTGGCGGGTGCGGCGCATCCCGACGACGATCGCCGGCTGGCCATGGTCCGGCAGGCACACCGGGAGAGAACCACGCTTGAAGAGGCAAACGCCACCGCAGGCGAGGTGGTTCGGTGTCTCTTCATCGACAGGATACAGAGCGTTTACGCATCGGATATGAGCATGGTCGTCGAGGTGACCTACAACGCGAAGGCCACCGAGGAGATGATCGCGGGTATGTTTGCTCGATATGCCGGGATCCTGCTCATTGGATTCATTCTCATCGCCTGTCTCTCTATTGTCGCCATACACTCCCTGACGCGGCCGGTGCGCACCCTCATCAAAGATGTCGATGCCGTCGCCCGCGGCGACCTGGACCGCCCCATACGGGTGGGTGGGGGCGAGGAGTTTGTGCGCCTCGAAGAGAGCGTATCGGCGATGGTCGTCTCCTTAAAGGAGACCCTGCAGGATCTCCAGAGATCAGAGAAGGAGATCATCCAGCACAGCCGCAGCCTCGAGGACGAGGTTCGGGTACGGACGGCCGATCTCGAGGAGTCCAACCGGATGGCAACCCTCTATCTGGATATCATGGGCCATGATATCAACAACGCAAACAACGCCGCAAACCTCTACGCAGACCTTCTCCTTGCCGATCTCGAAGGGCAGCCCGGGGCTGATCTGCTTCGAAAGGCAAGAACGGGGCTTGCCAGAAGTATCGAGATCACACATAACGTCAGCACCATCCAGCATATCCAGGGTAGCTCCGCAGCATTCAAGGCAATCGACCTTGATAGGATCATCAGAAACGAGATAGAGCATTTTTCCGATTCCCGGATAACCTACGCAGGCACGGCAGCCGTCGTCGTCGCCGACGATCTCCTTTCCGAAGTCTTTGCAAACCTGCTTGGCAATGCGGAGAAGTTCGGCGGGCCGGCCGTCGAGATCACAATCCGGGTCGAGGAGTGCGACGATGAGGTCGTGGTCACCGTCGAGGATACCGGACCTGGTATACCCGATGCCGTAAAGTCCCGCCTCTTCAACCGGTTGGCCCGGGGAACCGGTGAATCTGCGGGGACCGGGCTTGGACTCTACATCTGCCGGGCGCTTATCGAGCGTTATGGGGGGAGGATCTGGGCGGAAGACCGGCCGGAGGTTGGCATGGCCATCAGGTTCACTCTCCTGAAGGCCGGATGAGGTTCTTACCCGATGATCTCCTGCACCCGGCCAACCTGCCCATCTCTGAGTCGGACCTTGATCCCGTGAGGGTGGAAGGATGAGTTTGTCAGGATCTCAGCAACAACGCCCCGGGTTCGTTTCCCGGTCTTCTGATCGCGCTTGAGCACGACATCCACCGTCATGCCGGGATGGATGGCAGCGCGGTTCTGTCCGTTCATGGCCGGAGATGGGGGTTCACTCATCTCCGCCATTCTGACCTGCTTCCTCCCCGTTTGACCCCGGCACGGCGGACCTCATTTGCGGAAAGAGGAGCACCTCCTTTATCGAGTCTTTCCCCGTGAGGAGCATCACCAGGCGATCGATACCTATACCGACGCCGCCCGTTGGGGGCATGCCGTAGCCAAGCGCGTTGATGAAATCGTAGTCGATCATCTGCGCCTCAAGGTCGCCCCTCCGGCGCCTGGCGTCCTGGAGCTCGAGCCGGGCCTTCTGGTCGAGGGGATCGTTTAACTCCGAGAAGCCGTTTGCCATCTCCATGCCGGCGATGAAGAGTTCAAACCGCTCCGTCATCCCCTCCTCCGTGCGGTGTTTCTTTGCAAGCGGCGAGTTCTCGACGGGGAAGTCGTATATGAATGTCGGCTGGATGAGCTGCTTCTCGCCGAAGTGCTCAAAGAAGAGGGCGAGGTATTCGCCGGGGGTCGTGGCGCTCTCACAACCTTCGACGCAGTGCTCAAGACCGAACGCGCGGAGCTCATCAAGGCTCATTGTCCGGATATCGATGCCGGCATACTCCCGCACAGCCTCCTCCATAGATAATCGGCGCCAGGGGCGGGAAAAGTCGATATCGTGCCCCGCAAACGGGAGTGTTGTCTTCCCGCACACCCTCTCCGCGAGGAACGACATGATCCCCTCGGTGAGGTTCATCATGTCGTTGTAGTCGCGGTAAGCCTCGTATATCTCGACCATCGAGAACTCGGGGTTGTGGTTGGTGTCGATGTCTTCGTTGCGGAAGTTCTTCGCGATCTCAAAGACCTTCTCAAAGCCGCCGACGACAAGGCGCTTGAGGTAGAGCTCCGGCGCAATCCTGAGGTAGAGCTTCTGGTCGAGGGCGTTGTGGTGGGTTGTGAACGGCCGGGCGTTTGCGCCGCCGTAGACCGGTTGCAGGGTCGGCGTCTCGAACTCAAGGTAGCCCCGCTCAAAGAGGAACTGCCGCAGGAGTGATATGATCTTGCTCCGGGTCCGGAATGTCTCGCGGCTCTCCTCGTTCATGATCAGGTCGAGGTATCGCTGCCGGTAGCGAGTCTCGATGTTCTTGAGGCCATGGAACTTCTCAGGGAGGGGGCAGACCGACTTTGCGAGGAGCTTGAACCGATCGACCCATATGGTGATCTCGCCCATCTTCGTCCGGAAGACGTGGCCGACGACGCCTATGATGTCGCCTGCATCGATGTACTGGCGGAAGAGGTCAAACTGCTCCTCGCCGAGGTCGTTTTTCCGGATATAGACCTGCATCCTCCCCTCCGCATCCCCGATGTCGGCAAATATCGTCTTACCGTGCTCGCGGACGACGTAGACCCTTCCCGCGGTGCTGACCTCCTCAGCGCTCTTCTCGTGCCCGATAGCGGAGAACCGCTCCTTGATCTCCCTGACGGTATCCCTGCGCTCAAAGGTGTAGGGGTATGCCGTCACGTTGCGCTCACGCAGATCCTGCAGCTTATCGATCTTTGTCTGGTCAAAACAGAGGTGATCCATATCGCTCATTGTATAAACAGCTCCATTCGTCCCCGCGCCCGGCCCGGATTCGCCGCTTCTCCGGGGGGACGGGAATCTTGCCATAAATCCTACATATACTTCCGTTCGGGTGCTATTAATCTTTGAGGGAGGGTAGGCCGGGAAGGTGCCCGCGCCCGGGCTCCGTCGCAGACCGTCATCTGATGTATCTCTCTCACGTGAGGGGCCCGGCCGCTCCATTCTACCCGGTTGGTGAACCCCGCCGGCAGACCCGGCGGCAAAACGCAATACATAAGAAGGTTATAAGAGTTACCGTCAATAGTGTGGGCATGGTGCGCGAGGCGGAGAGAGTGGTAGCGTTAGAGAGGCTTGCCGCTGCCATAAGCGAATGCCGGAAGTGCCCGCTCTGGGAGAACACCCACTGCGCGGTTCCCGGCGACGGTAATGCCCGGGCCGATCTCATGCTGATCGGTGAGGCGCCGGGGAAGCAGGAGGATCTCACCGGGAGGCCGTTTGTCGGGAGGGCAGGAAAACTCCTCGATGGCCTCCTCTCCGGTATCGGCCTTACCCGGGACGACATCTTCATTGCAAATATCGTGAAGCACCGGCCGCCTGAGAACCGCGACCCAAGAGAAGAGGAGATCCGGGCCTGCACCCCGTACCTTGAGGAACAGATCCGGATAGTCAGGCCGGCGGTGATCGTTATGCTCGGCCGGCACTCGAGCCGGTACATCCTATCGTTCCTCCCCGTCTCGTTTGATCGGATCACGGAGATCCGGGGAACCGTCTACCCCGCGGTTCTCTTCGATCATCCGGTTCGGCTCATCCCCACCCTCCACCCCGCCGCCGCGCTCTACAACCCGGCATACCGGGAGGCTCTGGAGGAGGATTTCCGGGTCATCGGGCGCGAGCTTGCAGAACAGGATTGAACGGTCATGGCAAGAGAGAAGTCGTACGGGGCGGTCGTCGTCCGGCGGGACAGTGAGCTCCAGTACCTTATCCTGCAGTACGGGGCCGGCCACTGGGATCTCGTGAAGGGGCATGGCCGGCGCGGCGAGAGCGAGAAGGAGACCGTGCTCCGCGAGCTTGAGGAGGAGACCGGGATCACCCGGGCCACGTTCATCCCCGGGTTCCGCGATGAGATCTTCTACTTCTTCCAGCGCCGGGGGCACACGGTCTACAAAGAGGTCGTCTACTACCTGATCGAGACTCCAGATGTGGCGGTGACGCTCTCGGATGAGCATATCGCCTACCGGTGGCTCCCCTATGGTGAGACAATCCATGCGGTCACCTTTGAGAACTCTAAGAGGATCGTCTGTGAGGCGCACGAGCACCTTATGGCGCTGCAAACCCGGGAGAGCGGGTGACCGAGAAGGTCCCTTCTTAGTCTTCTCTCTCTTCCGTGAGCTCGCTTACCTCCTTTCCGAGGAAATAACTCACGACTGTCCTGATAGCGACGAGCACCCCGAGGATGGTCAGATCCTCAAACGTCGGTTTAAGGATCGTCTTCAGGACATCGGCGGCGACAAAAAACTCAAGGCCGATCAGTATGCGCGTGGTGAACGACCGTCGGATATCACTGTAACTCCTCTCCCATATGTGTGTCTCACGTGCGAGGAGCTCAACGATCGCGATCGCTGCCCCGTATATGATGAAGAGCCCCCCAAAGATCCCGATGACCAGCTCGGCGGCCCCGATGAACGTCTCAAGCACCATGCCGGCGGGCGTATAGGCAACAGGTGAACTTATAGATGTAGCATCTGCAGGCGGTTGAAGAAGAGTCGCATGGGGGGAGCTACTCCCCCTCCATGCCGGCGCATATCAGCAGGCGTTCTCCGGCTCAAGGGGGACGATGACGTGAAACCCGTTATACCGCTCGACCGTCACGGGCACCCCGTAGACTGCCTCGATGGTCTCCGGCGTCACCACCCCTGACCCCCCCGCGGCGTGGATGATGCCGTCCTTTAAGAATATGAACCGGTCGGCGTAGCGGAGCGCCATGTTCAGGTCGTGCATCGTCATAACCGCCGCGACATCGTGATCGGTCACCACGCGTCTTACGATACCGAGGATCTCAAGCTGGTTCTTGAGATCGAGGCTGCTCGTCGGTTCGTCGAGGAGGAGCACCCGGGGCTCCTGGACGAGTGCCCTTGCAATACTCACCTTCTGAAGTTCGCCCCCGCTCATCTCATCGATATACCGGAGCGTCAGGTCTTCGAGGTTGAGCCGCCGTATCGCCGCCTCGACGATACGAAGATCCGCCTCCGTGACGTTCCACCCGATGTGCGGCCGCCGGCCGAGGAGGATGGCGTCGAATGCGGTCAACCTGCCTGCCTCGCACCGTTGCGGCACGTAGCCCATCTTCCGCGCAATCTCCATACGATCCGCCCGGATGAGATCGGTCTCATCGACGAGGATGGATCCGGCTTTCGGCCGCAGGATGGCGTTCATGCACTTCAAGAGCGTCGTCTTCCCGACACCGTTCGGACCGAGGATCGCAAGAATCTGGTGGGGTTCAAGACCGAATGTGACCTCCCTGATGACCGGGGCACTCCTGTAGTTGAAGGCCACGCCGTCGACTTCGAGGATCATCGCCGGTACCCCCTGAGGAGCAGGTATATGAAGACCGGTGCGCCGAGGAACGCCGTGAGGACGGCGACCGGGAGGACGTAGGGCGCGACGATGACCCGGGCGACGGTGTCCGAGGCGAGGAGGAGGATACCGCCCGCCACGCAGGAGCCCGGAACCAGGTAGCGCTGGTCGTCGCCGATGAGCCTTCTCACCATATGCGGGCAGACGAGCCCCACGAACCCGATGACACCGAGGAACGAGACGATGACGGCGGAGACGAGTGCCGCAACGACCATACCGATGTTTCGCACCGCTTCGACGCTGACGCCAAGCCCTTTTGCCGTCTCGTCGCCGGCGTCTATGGCGTTGTAGTTCCAGCGGTTTGCTATGAAGTACAGGGTGGCGGCCGCGGTGACGAAGGCCATGATGCCGAGCTCATTCCAGCCGGCCCGGCTGACGTCGCCGAACGTCCAGAAGACGACCGCGGCAAGCTGGGTGTCGCTTGCGAAGAACTGGAGGAACATCGTCCCTGCCGTGAAGAGGGAGGAGAGGGCTACGCCGGCAAGCACCATCACCTCAGGCGATGCGCCGCGTATCCGGGCGATGATGAGGATCACCGCTGTCGCAAGGAGACAGAAGATGAACGCCACGATCGTCGTCAGGTAAGGGTTGTTTAAGGTGACGGCATCGGCAACCGATGAGTGCATCTGCCCTGTGCCAAGGAGGATGACCGAGACGGCCGCTCCGAATGCACCGGCGTTCGATATGCCGAGCGTGAACGGCGACCCGAGAGGGTTACGGAGGATCGACTGCATGGCGACACCCGCCACCGAGAGCCCGATCCCGGCGACGATCGCGGCAAGCGCCTGCGGGAGGCGGATGTTCCAGACGATCCGGTCGATGTTTGAGACGTTGAAGGCGGCGCCGGGGTTAAAGAGAGCGTAAATCCGGTCGATCGTGCCGTTCACGATCGAGAGGAAGACGTCGTACGGGGGGACGCCGGCCGCACCGACCGATATGGATACGATGAGGAGGAGGAAGAGGAGGGCGATCCCTCCGAGTATCCAGAGGTGCTTTCGCCGCACGTAGCCGAGGTATTCATGGGGAATGGTCCCATCTGCAAAGTGCATCGCTTTCTGCCCTCCGGTTCATGCCTTACAACGGAATTGAGGCAAACCCGAGATTCCCGTACTGGCGGTTCAGGTCACCAAAGACCGGTTTGCCGACGAGGAACGTATAGATCTCGTCTGCCTTCTTTACCGGTTCGACATCGGTGAACCGGTCGGGGTAGAGGGTCTTTCCGATGAAGTACGCGTTGGCAAGCACGGTCTCGTAGTTTGTGTTATAGAAGTTGTACGGGAGAACGCCGTATACCCGACCTTCCTTCGCCACAGAGAGACCTTTAAGCGCCGCATCGTTCTTCAGTTCGCCGATCGCCCCGCCGCTCTCCATCTGGGTGGTCCCGACGTCGACGAATACATACCCGGGGTCCCAGGCGACGAGCGCTTCCTTTGCGACATCGGCGTGAGCCGTCCCGAGGCCGCCTGCGACGTTCTTTGCATGCACCCAGAGGAACGGCGGGTAGGCCGGTTCGGTGGATATGATACCGTGGGCGCCTGCCGATGAGACGCCGCCGACATAAACTCTCTTCTGGTCGGCTTCAGGGATATCGGCGGTTCGGCGCTCAAGGTCGGCCATCGTCGCATCTATGTAGGCGATCACCTCTTCGGCCCGGTTCTCTTTCCCGAGGACCTTCCCCATCACGCGGAGGCCGGCGTACATGTCGGCCTTCTCGGCGTCGCTCCGAAGCGATCCGTAGGGGAAGGCCACGACCGGTATGCCTGTCTTCTCCTGAAGCTTATCGGCCTCGGCAGCATCCGTCCCGTATGATGTCCCGGTAGACCCGGTCTTGAAGATGACATCAGGGCCGATCGCTATGATCTTTTCAGGATCGTCCTTGCCCCTGAACTCGCCGATCAGGGGGAGCCTTTTGAACTTTGATCCGTAGGCAAGGGCGTAGGGGCGGCCTTCTACCGCCTGCTCTTTCTTCTCGATGTCGTCGACGCCGACGACAAGATCCTGGGCCTGCATGTAGACGAGGTAGCGCAGGCACCCCGAGCCCGAACAGACGACGCTCTCTGCGGGGGACGGGACGGCGACGGTTCGGCCGAATCCATCGGTGACCGTGGTCGTCCCGGCGGCAGCATTTCCGCCGGCAGTTGTGCTGGTGCATCCTGCAGCGACTATGAGCAGTACAAGAGCCGCGAGCGCCGCGACTGTGAGTAGTCGGATATACCTGAAGGAGAACATACTACTACCTATAAGTGTAGCACCAATTAATATACCTGACGAAAGATGACTCACCACGTACGAAGAAACATCGTTTTGTGTTATCTGTGCAGACGTTGATAAACCTTCTTCATAATGCTCCGCCGATGGTCAGGTCGTTCCTCTTTTGACCGGATAACTATTATGCCGGGCGATCTGAATACCTCAGAGGGAGTGCCGGTCGTGCAACCCCTGCATGACCGTTCCTGCAGCGAGGAAGATATATGCCAGAGCGAATGTTAACCGAACCGGAAGGGTATGCCATGCTTTCGGCGTGCGGTATACCCGTGCCGCCCCACCGGGTGGTCACCGGCGCAGGCGATGCCCGGGCGGCCGCCGAAGATATAGGCTACCCGGTCGTCATGAAGGTCGTCTCGCCGGAGATCATCCACAAGAGCGACGTCGGCGGCGTCATAACCGCTATCGGGGGACCGGATGCTGCCGAGGAGGCGTATCGGGCGATCATGCAAAACAGCACCGCACATGCCCCGGAAGCGACGATCACCGGTATCGTCGTGGAGAAGCAGATGCCCGGGGGGCTTGAGGTTCTGATCGGCGGGAAGACCGATCCTTCGTTTGGGAAGGTGATAACGTTCGGGCTCGGCGGAAAGCTCGTGGAGCTCCTCGAGGATATCGCCATCCGCGTCCTGCCCGTCACCGATGACGATATACGGGCGATGATCCGCGAGATCGATGGTTACCGGCTCATAAGAGGATACCGGGGCGGGCCCCCGAAGGACGAGGAGGCGCTTGTCCGGATCATCGCTGCGATGACCCGCCTCTTTTCCGAGAACTCGCATATCCTGGAGTTCGACCTCAACCCGATCATCCTCTACGAGGAGGGGGCGAGCGTCGTCGATGCGCGGATCATCGTCGGGGATGCCGCGGGAGGAGAGGCCGGCCGGCTCAGCGTCAGGGCGCCCCAGGATATATTCTACCCGCGCTCCATAGCCGTCATCGGCGCATCCGCAAGCCCGAAGAAGGTCGGCTACTCCGTCCTCAGAAACCTCCTCTCCTTTCCCGGGGCTCTCTACCCGGTCAACCCGGCCCGTAAAGATCTCTTCGGCCGGACGACCTATCCTTCGGTCCTCGATATACCCGGCCCGGTCGATTGGGCGGTCATAGCCGTGCCGGCCCCGCTCGTCCCGCAGGTTATGGAGGAGTGCGGAGAGAAAGGCGTCCGACTCGCCATCATCGTCACCGCCGGGTTCCGCGAGATCGGCGGTGCCGGGACGGCCCTCGAGGCGGAGGTCGTCGGTATAGCGCGCCGGCACTCCGTCCGGATCATCGGCCCGAACTGCCTCGGAGTCATGATGCCCCACCAGGGGATCAACGCCACGTTCGATCCGGTCTCGCCGCGGCCCGGGGACGTGGCTTTCATATCCCAGAGCGGCGCGATCATAACAACCGTCGTCGACTGGAGCCTCCCGGAAGAGTTCGGGTTCTCAAGCGTCATAAGCGTCGGCAACCAGGCGGATCTCGGGTTCGAACACTATCTCCGGTTTGCCGAACAGGATCCTATGACCCGATCGATCACCCTCTACATCGAGGAGATCCAGGATGGGCGCGGGTTTACCGAGATCGTGCGCGATGTCGCCGGGAAAAAACCGGTGGTGGCGGTGAAGTCCGGGTCGTCACGGAAGGGCAGGGCCGCGGCCTCGTCCCACACCGGCTCGCTTGCCGGGAGTTACGATGTCTACGTCGCGGCGCTCAGGCAGGCGGGGGTGATTGTGGCCCGGACCCTCCGTGACTCCTTCAACCTTGCCGAGCTCCTGGCAAGCGAGGGCTACCCGCAGGGGAAACGCGCGGTTGCTGTCACCAGCGCGGGAGGGTTTGCCGTCCTTGCCTCCGATTACGCCGAGGCGCACGGGGTCGATATGGTCGACCTCCCTGATGACGTGCTCCGCGAGCTCAACGCGTTCCTCCCGGCGTTCTGGAACCATTCAAACCCCATGGATATCATCGGGGATGCCGATGCCACCCGGTTCGCCGCTCTCTTCGATGTTCTTATCCGGCACCAGGACTTCTGGGATATAGCCTTCGTCATAGCCGTCCCGACGACGCTTGCCGATCCGGCACACATCGCAAACGAGATCATCCGGTTCTCCCGAAACACCGAGAAGATGGTGGTGGGCTGCATGCTCGGAGGTGATAGCATAAGGAGCGGGCTTCGCATCCTCCGGAGCTGCCGGATCCCGAACTTCTCGGAGCTTGAGGATGCGTTCAAGGCTGTGGGAAGCATCCTCTCTGTCAGGACCGCGCGTCCGGGCGAGTCGTACCGCCTCCCCATGCCGGTTCGGTGCCGCTCGGACGATGGACAGTAGCACCCCCGTAAACCTTTTATACACTCTCCCCGCATCCCGTCGCATCGGAGCGGATTCTGCCACCCGGGAGATGCATGCGGATGCTATTTGAGAAGATAAAGTCCGATATTCTTGCCCATAACTCCTACATGATCGGGGCGGACGGTGAGGCGGCGGTCATCGATCCGAGGCGCGACTGCCGGGTCTACACGACCGTCGCCAGGCATCACGACATGAAGATCACAAAGATCTTTGAGACGCACAAGAACGAGGATTACGTCAGTGGTTCGCGGGAACTCGCCCGCCCGACCGGGGCGGATATCCTGCACGGGGCAGGGGAAGATTTCGGGTTTGGCACCCCCGTGCGGGAAGGAGAGAGGTTTGAAGTCGGGCCGCTTGAGGTTGAGGTCCTGGAGACACCCGGCCATACCGTCGAGAGCATATCGTTTCTTTTGCGTGATCGGTCGGTCTCCGGCGATCCTCTCATGGTCTTTACCGGTGATGCGCTTTTTTCAGGCGATGTCGGGAGGACAGACCTTGCCGGCCCGAACCGGCGGCGCCTTATGTCGGAGATGCTGTATACAAGCCTGCACGAGAAGATCCTTACCCTCCCCGACGGCGTGATCGTCTGCCCCGCCCACGGGGCCGGCTCGGTCTGCGGCGGGAACATAAGCGACCGGGAGTACACGTCCATCGGATTTGAACGGGCGACAAACCGGCTCCTCTCCATGGGAAAAGAGGAGTTTGTCGAGTACAAGGTGAACGAGCACCTCTACGAACCGCCGTACTTCACGATGATGCGTAAACTCAACAAGGCCGGCCCGCCCCTGATATACAACCTGCCATATATGCGAGCTCTTACAGTTCGCGAGATCCTCTCTTCAATCGTTCGGAAGGCGCAGATCGTCGATATCCGGTCACCGACGAGTTTTGCCGGCGGGCATATCCCCGGAGCCATCAACATATGGCGTAACGGCCTTCCCCTCTTCATGGGCTACTTCCTGAACTACGAAGATCCGATCGTCCTCGTCGATGACTTCAACCTCTCGCTGGACCACGTGATACGCCACTTCGTGCGCCTCGGCTACGACAACATAGCAGGATACCTTGCCGGCGGGTTTTCGGCCTGGTTTAAGGCGGGCGAGCGGATCGGGCGGACTGAGATCTGGTCGCCCCCCGACCTTGCGGGGCACCTTGACGATCCATCGATCTACATCCTCGATGTCCGCGATATCGATAACCGGGAGGAAGCGGGTCATATCCGGGGCTCTCATCACATATACGTCGGCAACCTCGAAGAGCACCTCGCGGAGATTCCGGCGGATAAACGGATAATCGTCCACTGCGATGTCGGGTTCAAGGGGAGCCTTGCGGCAAGCATCCTCGAGCGGCATGGGTTTTTGTGGGTTGCAAACCTGCTTGGCGGCACCAGCGGGTGGGAGGCAGCAGGCTACCCGCTGGTCGGGGGCAAAGAGGCAGACAGGATCGTGACCCTGCAGCCTCCTCCGCAGTAAGACGATAGCGCTTTGAGATGCTCTGAATAATTACGATCCTTCATTCTACAAACCATCTCCTTTTTCAGTCGGTGACAGAAGGACCAGAGGCCCTATCCGCCCCCGGGAATCTTTTTGGATCATGTCTCTTCTATACCTTGAGGATAACGGCGTTAACTGCCTCATTTAGGAGAATAAACCCGATCCGTATTCTCGTTTCATAAGATACGGTCGTAAATCAATGGGCCCGGAGGGATTCGAACCCACGACCGCCCGGTTATGAGCCGGGCGCTCTGACCGGACTAAGCTACGGGCCCAGAAGCAGGCGTCTCGATCCACGAGGCCCGGGGTCTGTGTCGCAGTCTCCCCGGGATCCATGCGGATCACGGTGCGTATAGATATCCCCTCTCGACCGATAAATATGTTTCCAGCCTACACCTCCCCTGCCCCGGGGTCGGCCTCCCGGATGACGCCGAGAACCTCGCGCGCCTTCTCGTGCATCACTTCTTTTGCATCTGCTTCCAGGTTCAGGCGCATCACCGGCTCGGTGTGGGAGGAGCGTATGTTGAACCACCACGCCGGGTACCCCACCGTCAACCCATCGAGATGGTCGATATCCGCATCCCGGTAGCGTGCCGCAAGCGCCGCAAACACCTTCTCCGGATCGCTCACCCGGAGGTTGATCTCCCCGGTCGTGGGGTAGCGATCCAGCGGTCGGATGAGCTCGGAGAGGGTGCGGCCGCTCGCGGCGAGTATGTTTGCGACCATTACCATCGTCACGATCCCGTTGTCCGTAAACCCCATATCCCGGTAGTAGTAGTGCCCGGAGAGTTCTCCGGCGAATATCGCCTCCTCTTCCCGCATCCGGGCCTTGATGAAGGCATGGCCTACCCGTGAACGGACGGCCCGCCCCCCGGCCCGTTCGATCGCTTCCACGACGGCCCGGCTCGACCGCAGATCGTAGAGGATCGTCGCCCCCGGCACCTCGCCGAGCAGGTAGTCCGCTATGAGCCCGGTCACCAGATCCTCTCTGACCCGTTCCCCCCGCTCGTCTATGAACCCGCACCGGTCGGCGTCGCCGTCGAACGCCGCCCCGAAGTCCGCGCCTTCGGCGACCACCCGGCTCTGGAGTTCCCGGGTGGTCTCGGGGTCGAGCGGGTTTGCGTGGTGGTGAGGGAACCGGCCATCGGGCACGAGGTACATCGGGACGAGGTTCCACGCCGGGACCCGCTCAAAGAGCCGGGGCACCTCCGGCCCGGCCATGCCGTTTCCCGCATCCACGACAATCTTGAGCGACCGGGGATTCCTGACAAACCCGGCCACCTTCCCTATGTAGGAGTCGAGCATATCGATCCGGTGGCGGGATCCGGGTGTGCGGGCGACCGGTTCCTCCCCGACCATCTTCTCGATGAGCGGCAGCCCCCGGTCACCGGAGAGCGGTACCGCATCTTTTCGCGCAAGTTTGAGCCCGTTCATATCCCCCGGGAGGTGGGAGGCCGTCACCATAGCGCCGCCGTCAAACCCGCCGGCAAATATGGCGTAGTTGAGAAGCGGGGTGCTCACCTCACCGGCATCGGCGACGTCCGCTCCGGCCTCTATCACGCCATCGGCAAACGCACCGGCAAGCGACTCTGCCGAAAGACGCATATCCCGCCCGACGACGACCTGCTTCGCTGAGATGAGCCGGACGAAGGCGTTACCCACCCGTCGCGCCGTCGCCTCGTCGAGCTCGTCGGGGTAGCGCCCACGTATGTCGTAGGCCCGGAAGATCCCGGCCATCATGCCTCCCCCCGGAGCGGCGATATAGCCCGGAGCCGCCCGATAATCCCGGGCAGGACTGAGAGGACGTAATCGATATCCTCATCCGTATTCTTCGGCCCCAGGGTGAGTCGGAGCGAGCCGTGCGCCTCCTCGTGGGGGAGGCCGCAGGCCACAAGGACGTGCGAGGGCTCAAGCGATGCCGACGTGCAGGCGCTCCCCGTCGATGCCGCAACTCCGTGTGCATCGAGCAGGAGAAGGATTGACTCTCCTTCGACGTAGGAAAACGATACATTGACGTTGTTTGCAAGCCGTTCCGTCGGATGGCCGTTTAACCGGGTATCAGGGATTGTATCGAGAATCCCCCGGATCAGTCGATCCCGCATCGCGGCAAGCCGGCGGCTATGTCCCCCGATATCGGCGGTCGCAAGATCGATCGCCCGGCCCATCCCCACGATCCCGGGGACGTTCTCGGTTCCGGCGCGCCGGCCCCTCTCCCGGGCCATCCCCCTGATCGCCCAGTTGTCGGCCTCCGTCCCCCCCGATGTGAAGTAGACCTCTTCCGGCTCAGCCCCGATCGCTGTCGCCACCCGTCCCCGCGCCTCCTCCACTGCCTCCTTCGCCTCGCGGGCGAGGGCGTAGAGCGACGAGGGGTTCCCGAACCGCTCCGAGAAGTAAGGGAGCATCGCCTCGACGACCTCTGGCCGCACCGGCGTCGTTGCCGCATGATCCATGTAGACCGACCTCCTCTGCGCCATCCCGGTCACTTCGCCGTCGACTGGAATCCGCGCATCGTCTCCGCCATCTCACCGAGGCGCCGGTTCACAAGATAGTTAACCGTCCCTTCCTCATACGTCCCGTCCTCCCGGCGCCTGCCTGCCGGAACGCCCGTGAGGACCTCGATCCCCTCATCGATCGTCTTCACCGGGTATATCCGGAACCTCCCGGCCTTTGCGGCCTCGATGATCTCCTCTTTCAACATGAGGTTCTGGATGTTGCTTGCCGGTATCAGGGCACCCTGGGTACCGTCGAGGCCTTTTGCCTTGCAGACCTCAAAGAACCCCTCCAGCTTCTCGTTCACGCCCCCGATCGCCTGGACCTCTCCCTTCTGGTTCACCGATCCCGTCACGGCGATATACTGCTTCAGAGGAAGGCCCGAGAGCGCCGAGAGGAGGGCGTAGAGCTCGGTGCTCGATGCGGAGTCGCCCTCGATCCCGCTATAGCTCTGCTCGAAGACGAGCCGGGCCGAGAGGGCGAGCGGTTTATCCCCTGCATAGTTGTTGTTGAGGTAACCGCTGACGATAAGGACGCCCTTTGTGTGGATAGGTCCGCCGAGCGCCGCCTCCCGCTCTATATCCATCACTCCCTCGCGCCCAACACCGATGCTCGCAGTCACCCTAGATGGTCGGCCGAACGCGAAATCTCCAAGCCCCATCACAGAGAGGCCGTTCACCTGCCCGACCTTCTCTCCCTCGGTCTCGATGAGGAAGACCCCCCGCCGGATGAGTTCCTCGATCTTTTTCTGGATCAGGTTTGAGCGGTAGATCTTCTCCTCGATTGCTTTTGTTATATGCTGCCTCCCGATCCGTTCGACACCGTCCCCCGCTGCATAGAAGTTTGCCTCTCTGATGAGATCGGCGATTGCGGTAAACCGGGTCGCGAGCTTCTGCTTATCCTCGGCGAGGCGCGAGCCGTACTCTATAACCCGCGCGATCGCCTCCCGATCCAGGTGCCGGAGTTTCTCCTCCCGGATGAGGTTGCACATGAAGTCGGCGTACTTCCCGGCGTTCTCATCATTTCGATCCATCACGACATCGAAGTCGGCCTTGACCTTGAAGAGCTCCTTGAAGTCGGGATCCATCTGGTAGAGGAGCTGGTAGAGCATCGGTGTCCCGATCAGGGCCACCTTGATGTCGAGGGGGATGGGCTCGGGCTTGATCGTCTTTGCCGTTATGAACCCCATCCGCTCCCCCGGCTCCTCGATGACGGCGTTCCCGGTCTTCAAGGCAGTCTTGAGTCCATCCCAGGAGAAAGGCGCCCGCAGGAGGTCTTCGACGGTGAGGACTAAGTAGCCACCGTTCGCCGCATGGAGCGATCCCGACCGGATCATCGTGAAATCGGTCGTGAATATACCGAACTGGGCTTCCTTCTCGACCTTGCCGAGGAGGTTCTGGAAGGTGGGGTTCTGTTCGACGATGACCGGGGCGCCGGTGGTTTTGGTGTTGTCGACGATGACGTTCACATCGTACTTCCTGAACGGGAGCTCCTGGATGAAGGCCTGGAACTGGGGCGGGGCACCCGGCTGTTCGGGAACCCCAAGGAAGGCCTGGAGGTTATCGAGTATATCGTTCTGGACGGCATCGATGTATTCGGGGATCTCCGCGATGTCGGCGTACTTCTCCTTGAGTTCGGCGACGAGGTTCCCGATTGCGTAGAGGGCGATATCATGGTTCAGGCCCGTGACCGCCTCGGCTCCCTGCCGCTCGATCTCCTGCACCTGCCGGAGCGTGCTCCGGAGTTCGGTGTTGAGGGCGTCGCGCCGGCGCTGGACCTCCGCCCGCACGTCATCTGGGAGGTTGATGAACTCCTCCTCGGGAACCGGCTTCCCGTTGATGATCGGGATGGTCAGGAGGCCTATGGGGCTCATCTGGATGACGAACCCCGCCTCCTGGGCGCGCTGGTTGATCCGGGCGATAAGGTCGGTTCGGCTCCCCTGAAGCGTCTGGAGGGTCTCGTCCCGGCGTCTGGCATACTCTTCGCTCTCGAATGCACGCGGGAGCGCTCGTTTTGCATCCTCGATGAACCGCTTCATGTCGTCTCTGAACCCGGCCCCCCTCCCCGCCGGAAGGGCGATGGCGTTGGGTTCATACTGGTTCCCGAAGTTGTGGACGTAGATCCAATCGCTTGCCCGGGGTCTTGCTTTCGCGAGCTCATCGAGGAAGCTCCGGACGGCGGTCATCCGCCCGGTGCCCTGGGCGCCTGCGGTGTAGACGTTGAACCCCGGTTCATGGATCTCAAGGCCGAACCGTAGCGCTCGCAGCGCGCGTTCCTGGCCGATGATCTCCTCGAGGGGTTGCATATCTTCGGTGCTGGCGCACTTCACCTTTTCCGGTTCATATGTGTTTCGGTACTCTCCAATATCCAGAGGTTGAACCATCTGTCTCACCACGTTCCTGCATCGCAGGGTGTCACCCACCTTAAAAAAGATACCCCGGATGTCATGATGGATGGTTTTAACCTGATTCGCGCATATGTGTAGTATGTTTGTGTGCGGTCTTTTCTGCACGAAACCGCGAAAAAAAGGTGTTCCTATGAGAATTGCGATTGCACAGGATGGAAACCAGGTGTCCGGGCACTTCGGGCACTGCGAAGGGTACGCGATCTTCGATGTCGAGGGCTCGATCATATATCGGAGGGACGACCTCGAAAGCCCCGGCCACGAACCCGGACGGCTTCCTGCCTTCCTTGCGGAGCACGAGATCGACCTGATCATCGCCGGTGGTATGGGCCCGAAGGCCGTCGACCTCTTCCACGCAAACGGGATCGAGGTGCTCATCGGCATCAGCGGGAACGTTGATTATGTGGCACAGGATTATATCGCCGGCCGCCTCTCGCCGGGCGAGAGTTCCTGCCACCACAGGGAAGGCGGAGAGTGCGGCGGGCACTGAAAAGGTGCATCGACCCATAGAATTATGCCCATATGGGTAATAATTTCAGGTGTATCACATGATTGTCTGTATCACCGCCCGCGCCGCGGGCACGGACGCTCAGGTCGAACAGCGGTTTGGCCGGGCACCATACTTTGTCTTCATCGATACGGAGACGGGGAAGTCCGAATCGGTTGCAAACCCCCTCATCGATGCCGCCGGCGGTGTCGGGCCCCGGGCAGTCCAGGTGCTCGCCGAACACGGCGCAACGGTCCTCATCACCGGCCAGGTCGGCGGGAATGCCGCACGTGCTCTTGCGGCCGGCAGGGTCAGGGCGTATGCCTATAAAGGAAGCGGCAGCGTAGCCGATGCCGTTGCAGCACACGCCGCAGGGAGCCTGCAACCGATCTCCCTTGCGTGAGATAGGGTCGGGCATGAAGATAGCGATTGCAAGCGGCAAGGGCGGGACCGGAAAGAGCACGGTGGCGGCAAACCTCGCATGGGCGCTCGCTCGCTCCCGCGACGTCGTTCTCGTCGACTGTGATGTCGAGGAGCCAAACCTCCACCTCTTCTTTCCGACTCCGGCC
The DNA here is from genome assembly GCA_964413225.1 of uncultured Methanoculleus sp. Taxonomy (GTDB): domain Archaea; phylum Halobacteriota; class Methanomicrobia; order Methanomicrobiales; family Methanoculleaceae; genus Methanoculleus. The sequence goes on from CAYPRO010000004.1 coordinate 90,960, forward strand.
GTCGACGTGCCGGTGACGACACCGGTTCCGGAGATCGATCCTGACCGCTGCACCCTCTGCGGGGAGTGCGGTAAATTCTGCCGGTTCGGAGCGCTTGCCGTGGTGAAGGACTGCGTCCTCACGTTCCCGCACCTCTGCCACTCCTGTGGGGGCTGCACCCTCGTCTGCCCGCAGGGGGCGATACGAGAGGTCCCGCGGATCATCGGCCGGGTTGCGTGTTCCCGGCCGCTCCCCGGGCTGACCCTGATCAGCGGCATCTTAAACGAGGGAGAGGTTCAGGCCCCATCGATCATCCGGGCGGCAAAGATGTTTGCGAAGGGCCACCCGCTCATCCTCTACGACGCCTCCCCCGGGATCGCCTGCCCGGTCATCGAGACCCTGGAGGGGAGCGACTACTGCCTCCTGGTCACGGAGTCGACACCGTTTGGGCTGCATGATCTCCGCCTCGCGGCAGAGGTGGCGGAGACGCTCGATATCCCCGCCGGCGTCGTCATCAACCGGAGCGATGGAGAGGATGATGAGACGGTTGCCTTCTGCCGGGAGCACGACCTCCCTATCCTCATGACGATCCCGTTCTCGCGGGAGATCGCTGCCATCCAGAACCGGGGCGGGCTCATCGCCCGCGACCTTCCCGGGTGGGAGGAGCGGTTCGTCGATCTATTTGCGGGGGTGAAGGTATGATCCGGTTTGCTATCGTGAGCGGCAAGGGCGGCACGGGGAAGACGATGGTGGCGGCGGCGCTTGCGGATATAAGCGGAGTGCCTCAGGTTCTTGCCGATTGCGATGTGGATGCCGCAAACCTCTCCCTCCTCCTCTCGCCCCGGCGGCTCACCACCGAGGAGTTTCGGGGGCTTGAGGTGGCCCGGATCGATCCGGATCTCTGCCGCGACTGCGGTATATGCGCGGATCGCTGCCGGTTTGGCGCCATCGTGCGCCGGAATGATGCCTGGGTGGTGGATACCCTCCACTGCGAGGGCTGCGGCGTCTGCGCTTATGTCTGCCCCATGGGGACGATAACGATGGAGCCGCACGTCTGCGGCGAGATATACACATCAGAGACGGATCGTGGCCCCCTCGCCCACGCCCGGCTCTTCCCGGGCTCGGGCAACTCAGGGCTGCTCGTCGTCGAGGTGAAGAAGCGGGCCGTGGCCCTCTCAAAGGGCGCCGACCTGATGCTTGCCGATGGTCCGCCCGGGATAGGCTGCCCGCTGATCGCGACGGTGAGCGGGATGGACGCGGTCCTCGCTGTGACAGAACCGGGGGTCTCGGCGCTCCACGATCTTGCGCGGCTTGTGACGGTCTGCCGGCGGTTCGGCGTCACGATATTCGTTGCCATCAACCGGTTCGACCTTGCGGAAGATATATGCAGGGAGATCGAGGACTACTGTGCGAAGGAAGGTATCCGGGTGGCGGGAAAGATCCCCTTCGATCCGGCGGTCATCGAGTCTGTGCGCGCCGGCCGGCCCGCGACCCGGGGCAAGTCCCCTGCGGCCGAGGCTCTTTTAGAACTCAAGGATACTCTCTTTGCCGAGCTCGGGCTTCATTAAGCCCGCTATTTTTTCCGGCGGGTACCCGTCAGGGTATCGTTGTGAAAAAAGAGGATGTATTGTTTTAGAACCGGGGTTTTCTGTGCTTCGGGAGACAGTCCCGGCAATAGACGGGCCTGCCCTCGGTCGGCTTGAAGGGGACTTCGCACTCTTTCCCACAGTCTGAACAAACGGTCTTCGTCATCTCACGGGGGCCGCCGAAGTTCCTCGGGCCGCCGAAATTTCTGTTGCCTCTGTTATAATCCATTGGATTGCTCATGCAGATAGGAACACTGCCTGTAGAGGTATGGGTGGATAGTATATAAGGTACGTCACCGGCCCCGGCACCCACGCGGATGATCTCCGGCAGGAAACCATGCTCCCCGCACACTGCGGTAGAGAGTTGGGCTCTTGCTGCCGCAGGATCAGACATATATCGCCTCCTCATCGACAGCGCGCATGAGCCGCGGCCGCCGGACGATCCCTCCCTTCAAGGCGAGATCCACGGGGAGACCAAGCATCCTCTCCGGTTCCTCCTTGAGATCCACGACATCCCATTCGATCGGTTCGTCGAGCTCGACCGGGATATCGGCGTTGCTCTCCGAACCCTGCTCGTTTCGGGTATAAGAGCCGAAAACCCCGATCTTGCGGACGCGATACCGCTCGCGAAGGCAGGATTTCGCTTTCCTGAGCCGATCGATCGCACGGCCCGGTGCGCCGGGATATCCTCCGGCCTTTGCGGCATGTCCTGGCCTCCCTGAAGGGGTATGGGGCGAGAGGGCGGTTTAACGCTTTCTTCGCCCGGCATCCCCAAAGTTTATGGATCTGCAGGCGATTCTCTGGAGCGGTGAGTGATGGTGAATATCTCCCGGCTGAAGTACAGGGTCGAGGTCCTCGGCGACCACGACGACATCAGGCGCTACGGTCCGTTCAACGAGCAGAAGGCACGGGAGTTCTTCGAGGTCGAGGAGAGCCTCGGCGGAACGGCCCGGATAGCACGGCTGGAGGAGGGGATCCGGGAGACGTGGCGGATCGTTGCCGAATGCGGGGAATGGGGATCACGAGAAGCGGAGTTGCCGGCCCGGTAACCCCTCGCCGGCCGGTTCTTCGGCCTCGGTGCCGACCTCCCGCCGGTGGA